>NZ_JBEYUA010000020.1:0-172811 GCF_040643285.1 Spirillospora sp. NPDC047279 | reverse complement strand
GGCATCGAACCCGCCGACCTGACCGTCCACACCCCCGACCTCGACGACGTCTTCCTCACCCTCACCGGCCAGAACCCCACCCAGACCACCGACCAGCAGCCCGCCGACCAGCAGCCCGCCGACCAGCAGCCCGCCGACCAGAACGGCCGGACCGAGCAGAACGTGGAGTCCCTCTGATGAGCACCCTCACCCTCGCCGCCCGCGACTCCTCGACGATGATCCGGCGGCAGCTCAAGCGCCTGGTCCGCTACCCGTCCATGACCGTCCAGCTGATCATCACCCCGGTGATCCTGCTCTTCCTGTTCGTCTACGTCTTCGGCGGCACCCTGGGCAACGGACTGGGCGGCGGCCGCGACGCCTACGTCAACTACGTCGTCCCCGGCATCCTGCTCATGGCCGCCGCCACCGCCGCCACCGGCACCGCGGTCATGGTCGCCACCGACATGACCGAAGGCATCATCGCCCGCTTCAAGACCATGCACATCTCCCGCGCCAGCGTCCTCACCGGCCACGTCGCCGCCAGCCTGGTCCAGCAGCTCCTGGGCGCGGCCGTGCTCGTCGGCATCGCCTACGCCATCGGCTTCCGCCCCAACGCCACCCTCATCGAATGGATCGCCGCCGCGGGCCTGCTGGTCTTCTTCATCCTCGCCATCACCTGGCTGTCGGTCGCCCTCGGCCTGAAGTCCCCGACCCCCGAAGCCGCGGCCAACGCCCCCATGCCCCTGGTCTTCCTGCCCTTCCTGGGCAGTGGCTTCGTCCCCACCGACTCCATGCCCACCGCCCTGCGCTGGTTCGCCGAATACCAGCCCTTCACCCCCATCATGGAAACCCTCCGCGGCCTCCTGCTCGGCACCCCCATCGGAAACAGCGGCCCGATCGCCCTGGCCTGGTGCGCCGGCCTCATCACCGTCTCCTACCTCTGGGCCAAGAACACCTTCAACAAGGCCTGACCCCATGAACGGGCCGAACAGGGCCGTCAGACCACCCGGTCTGACGGCCCTGAGCCATTCCCGCCGCCGTTCAATGGAGGGCGGGCTCGTGTTCGCGCCGGGACGAGGCCCGGAGTGGTCAGCGGACGGTTTGCAGGTGGAGGACGGCGTCGCGGGTCTCGGCCAGTTCGGTGTCCCAGTCGGCCGGGGGAGCCAGGGGCGCCAGGACGAACTTGGAGAGGCCCGCCTCGACCAGGCGTTTGAGGTGGGACTCCAGGCCGTCCAGGTCGGGGACGACCTCGTCCAGCGGGGCCGGGCCGCGGACGGCGCGGGAACGGGTCAGCCGGGACTCCACTTCCGGGGGCAGCGGGCCGCGGCGGTAGGGGACGACGGCGCCGAAGTGCTCCTCTTCGACCTCGCGGCCGGCCTCGGCGGCGGCCTGCTGGACGAGGAGGCGGCCGCGTTCCCCTTCGGCGGGGGTGACGAACGCGGCGAGCCAGCCGTCGGAGAGGCGGCCGGTGCGGCGGAGTTCGACGTCGGCCGCGCCGCCCATCCAGACGTCGAAGCCGCGCTTGGCGGGCTTGGGCAGCACGCGCAGCGCGTCGTACTGGAAGTGCGCGCCCTGATGGGTGACCTCGTCCTCGGCCCAGAAGCGGCGCAGGAGGGGCAGGGCCTCCTCGAAGATGGCGGCGCGTTCCTCGCGGCGGACGCCGAAGGCCTGCTGCTCGCCGGCGTTGCGCAGGCCCAGGCCGAACGCGGGCAGGAGACGGCCGCGGGCGAGGCGGTCGAGGGAGGCGAGTTCCTTGGCGACGAGGGCGGGGCGCCGGCCGGGCAGCGTCATGACGGACATGCCGAGCTTGATGCGCGTGGTCAGGGCCGCCGCGTAGGTGAGGGCGACGACGGGATCGGCGGACGGGCCGGTGGCGCGTTCGGAGACCCAGAGGGAGTCGAACCCCTCACGCTCCAGGCCCAGGACCAGCGCGGTGAGGCCGTCGGGGTCCGGGACGGCGGCGGGCGTGTTGTAGCCGATTCTGACGATCACGCTTCGACCGTACGGCGGGTTAGTTCTTTGACGCAACCCAGGCGGCGGGCACGGCGGCGAGGGCGCACACGGCGATGGTGACGGCCATCGGGACGGCGGTGCCCCCGGCCAGCGGCGCCGCGGCGCCGCCGATCGCGAACTGGCCGAGGCCCAGCAGGGCGGACGCGCTGCCCGCGATCCTGGGCGGGCGGCCGGTGAGCGCCAGGGCCGTCGAGTTGGGCAGGACCAGCCCCTGCGCCGCCACGACCAGGAACAGCGCGGGGAGGATGACGGCCAGGCCCGCGCCCGCCACGACCGCGATCAGGAGGACGACCGCGCCGGCGGCGACGACGGCCAGGCCGGCGGCCAGCAGGCGGCCGAGCGGGACCCGGCCCACCAGGCGGCAGTTGACCTGCCCTGCGAGCACGATGCCGAGCGCGTTGACTCCGAAGACGGCGCTGAACGCCTGCGGCGACATGCCGTACCCGTCCTGGAGGACGAACGGGCTGCCCGAGATGTAGGTGAACATGGCGGCGAAGGCGAGCCCGCCCGCCGCGGCGTAGCCGGTGAAGTGCCGGTCGGTGAGCAGGGCGCGGAAGGCGGCGAGCGTGGCCCCGATCCCGCCCGTCTCGCGGTTCTCGGGCGGCAGCGTCTCGCGCATGCCGAGCAGCGCGGCGAGGAACAGCGCCACGCCGATCGCGGACAGGACGGCGAACACGCCGGGCCACGGCGTGATCCGCAGCAGCTGGCCGCCCACGACGGGGGCGAGGATCGGCGCGAGGCCGTTCACCAGCATGAGCATCGAGAAGAACCGGGCGGCGGCGACCCCGTCGTACAGGTCGCGCACCACGGCGCGGGCGATGACGATCCCGGCGGCGCCCGCGGCGCCCTGCACCAGGCGGAACCCGATGAACGTCTCGACGGACGGCGCCAGCATGCATGCCAGGGACGCGGCCGAGTAGGCGAGCAGGCCGACGAGCAGCGGGCGCCGGCGGCCCCAGCGGTCGCTCAGCGGGCCCGCGACGACCTGCCCGGCGGCCAGGCCGATCACGCACGCGGTCAGCGTCAGCTGCGCCCGCGTCGCGCCGGTCGACAGGTCGGCGGTGAGGTCGGGCAGCGCGGGCAGGTACATGTCGATCGACAGCGGCGCGATCGCGGTCAGCGCGCCGAGGATGACGATGAGCCGCAGCCGCCGCTCGGGTGCGGCGGACGCGGTGGTCCCGGCGGTGTCGCCGGTGCCGGTGGCTGCCTGGGTCATGTGGTCTCCGGAAGGGGGACGCGCACCGCCGCGCACGGGGAACGCGCGGCGGTGCGCCTTGGGGAGATGGTCACACGGTCGTGACGACCTGGTCGTAGTCCAGGCGGGGCAGGCGAGGGAAGGTGCCCGCGGGGTCGGGACGCCCGATGTTGACCACGGCCACGGCCTGCTCGCCGTCGTTCAGGAACTCCCGGGCGACGCCGTCGGCGTCGTACCCGGCCATCGGCCCGGCCGCGAGCCCGGCGGCGCGGATGCCGAGGATGAGGTAGCCGAGCTGGATGCTCGCGTTGAACCGCGCGATCTGCGGGCGGCCGGGGTGGTCCTCGAACGCCTCGCGCGCGTCCGGCTTGTGCGGGAACGTGGTGGGGAAGTGCTCGTGGAAGCCGGAGTCGGCGGCGACGATCGCGGTGAGCGGCGCGGCGGCGGTCTTGGCCTTGTTGTTGTCGGTCATGTGGGCGACCAGGCGTTCGCGGGCCTCCGGCGAACGCACCAGAACGAGCCGCATCGGCTGGTTGTTCATGGCGGTGGGACCCCACTTGACCAGGTCGTAGATCGCCCTGACCTGGTCGTCGGTGACGGGCTCGCCGGTGAAGGCGTTGGCCGTTCGCGCCGACCTGAACAGCAGGTCCTGCGCCTCCTTGGCCAAGGCCAGCGTGCCGTCGTCCACCGTCGCCATCTCGTCACCCTCTCCGTAGCGGCTGAAATCCGAGTACAGGAGATGTAACGGTGTGACTGTCAGTTATCTGCCGCGTCAGGAAGTGGGGTCGGTCACATCAGCCGGCGCGCCTCGTCCGGTCACGTCAGCGGAGGGCCAGGGTGATCGTGGAGCCGCGCAGGTAGACGGCGCCGGGCCGGGGCTGCTGGCTCGCCACCAGTGTGCCCTGGCTGCCCACGGTGACCTGGAAGCCCAGCATCGCGGCGGTGCTGCGGGCCTGCTGCTCGCTCAGCCCCACCAGGTAGGGAACGGCGACCTCGCGGCCGGTGATGGTGCCGCCCTGGCCCGCCGACACGTACAGGGTCACCGGCGCGCCCGCCCGCAGCGTGGTGCCCGCCGGGGGATAGCTGCGCACGACGCGGCCGGCGTCCTGCGACGACGGCACCCTGATCACCGCGCCCAGCGGGATCTTGCGGGTCGCCAGGTTCTCGACGGCGGACGAGGTGCCGAGGCCGGTGACGGCCGGGATGGCGACGGGCGGGGCCGCGGCGTTCGCGGTGGCCCCGGTGCCGGTCGGCGCGGGCGTCGCGGGCACCTCCTGCTGGACGGGGGACGCCTCGCCCGCCGGCGACGTGCCCGGATCCGGCGTGGCGCCGCCGACGAGCAGGGTCAGGCCGAAGACGCTCACCACGGCCACGCTCATGATGCCCCCGAGGACGGCCATCGCCCGTCCCGACATCTCCGTTCCGGAGTCCGCCGCCTCCGCCGCCGGCCCCGACAGCTCCGGTGCGCTCTGCTCGGGCATACCTGCCCCCATCTTCAGGTGGGGTCCAACCCCCTCTTGGTCGGTGGGACGCCCGCTCACGCGGCGGAGTTCGGTCATCACGCGATTGGGCATCGAACCCGCGGCGCCGGGCGGGCCCGCGCAACGTGATCAGAACGCCGGCGGCGCGGTCAGAAGGGCAGCCGTGCCGCGGTGACGACGACCGAGGCGGTCAGGGCGGCGACGGTCAGCACCGAGAGGCAGGCGAGCACCGCCCAGCGTCCCAGTTGGTAGCCGAGCGGCACCCGGGCCGCGCCCCGGCCCTTGACCGGCCACGGCGACCGCAGCGGCGCGGTCCCCGGGACCTCGGTCGCGTCGGGCAGGGGGGTGCCGGACGACCCGTTCGCGGGCAGCCCGGAGACCCAGCCGAGCAGGCCGGCGACGTCGGCGGGGTCGGTCGCCAGCCCCGAGCCGAGGTACCGCACCTGGCCCGCGACCTGGTCGAGCGTGCGCACCGTGTTGCCGAGCCCGACGCCGCCGAGCCAGCCGCGCAGGTCGGTGCCGCCGCGCAGCGGGCTCCCGATCTCGGTGCGCTCCAGGAGGTCGGTCTTGGTGACGACGACCGCGACCCGCCGCTGCCGGCCCCGGTCGGGCCGGGACCGCAGCTCGTTCAGCAGCCGCTGCAACGTGTCGGCCGGGTCCTCCTCGGAGGACGCCGCCGAACGGTCGACCAGGCCGCGCTCCTCGGCCGTCAGCGACCGGCGGACCTGGGGGAGCGCGAACGGGTCGACGATGAACAGCAGCGCCTCGCCGTGGTCGAGGTAGCGCAGCGACTCCACCTCGGTGGCGCCGGTGTAGTGCTCGCCCGCCGGGTCGAACAGGTAGAGGATCCGGCGCGCGCGGCCCGGCATCTCCACGTCGACCATCGTGGCCAGCGGCAGCTCGGGACCCGTCTTGGCGAGCCGGCCGCCGCGCTGGAACTCGCGGATGGCGCCCGCGTACGCCTGCGCGTGCCGCTGCTCGACGAACGCCAGCCGCCCCTGGACGGCCCGCGCGCGGGCGTGCAGCGCGCGGATGCCCAGGAACATGAACGTGGTCTTGCCGGCCGCCGGGCCGCCGACGAACGGCAGCGGCTCGACCCTGACCCGCCCGATCCGTTCCGGCAGCCGGCCCTCGCAGTGCGGGCAGTACGCGGCGAGCCGGAACCGGCCCAGCGGCACCGTCGTCGGCAGCCGCGTCCCGCACCGGCACACGTGCCGGAACGCGCCCGCCCGGCCCGGCGCCAGCCGCGGATGCCGGGCGTCGCAGTCGGGGTTGGGGCACGCATACACCGGCAGCCCGACCCGCTCGTAGCAGAACGGGTGGGGGCAGGTCTGCAGGATCCTGCCGTAGGCCATGAAGCCCCGTTCGACCAGGGCCAGGACGAGCACGCACACCAGCCAGGCCGCGAGCCCGACCGCCGCCACCACCGCGTACAGCACCGTCAGCAGGGCGGCCAGCACCACCGCCGGGACCGCCGCCGCCAGGATGCCCGCGCACACCGCCAGCCAGATCGGGAACGTGAAGAAGCCCCAGAGCCCGCCGAGCAGGAACGTCCGGGTGAGCGTGACCACGGTGCCGACGGCGGCGTTCCAGATCAGCGGCACCACGGTGCGGGCGATCACCCACCAGTCGCGCCACACCTGTCCCAGCAGGTAGTGGCGGTAGGACACCTCCGGTGCGGGCACCGGAGAGGGCCCCTTCAGCGAGGTCGGCGCGAGCGTGCGGCAGGCGTGCCAGTAGTAGAGGCCGAGCGCGCCGACCGTCGCGACGATCAGCGTCGCGGGGAAGAGGTAGGGGAAGACGAAGACGAAGCCGGCGTACATGACCGCGACCCAGAGGGCCGCGGCCAGCAGGACGAGGATCATCTGCACGTCACTCACCCCGCCGCAGGTCGCGGAGCGCGGCGCTCAGCCCGGCGTCGCCGGAGAAGCGCGCCTCGAGCTGGCGGACGGAGAAGAACTTCGAGACCGCGGCACGCGCCCAGGCCTCCAGGGCCGGCTCGGTGACGCCGAGCGCGCGCGACCTCAGGACGACCTCCACCAGCTCGTCGCGGCGCGCGTTCTCCGCGGTGCGTTCGCCGCGCGCCCGGCGGCCCTTCACGGGCAGCCACGCGTCGGCGAGCCTCGCGCGCACACTCTCGGAGACCGCGGCGAGCAGCTCCGCGCGGAACCGCGGGGCGCGCCGTGCCAGCCGCCGCGCCGCGCCGTCGAAGGCCGCCTCGGACAGCCGCGGCGACGCGCCCGCCGCGCTCAGGGCGCCGAGGGCGGCGGCCGACGCCTCCGGCCGGTCCGCGGTCACCGCCTCGGCGAACGCCCGCACCGCCGCGCCGTCGCGTTCGGCGCCGGTGCCCGGCAGCAGCGCCCCGGCGCGCACGGCCAGCCGCAGCGTCGCCGCCTCCGCCAGGGCCGCGCCGTCGTCCGTACGCGCCACCCGGGCGAACGCGCGGGAGGGCAGCGGGCTCAGCGCCGACCGGCCCAGCACGGCCTCGGGGTACGCCTCCAGCAGTTCGAGGCACTCCGCGACCGTCGGCGGACGGGCCCATACGCGGCTCAGCGGCGGGTCGAGGTCGGTGATGCCGCGCCCGATCCGCAGCAGCTCGCCGGTGACCGCGAGCCGCCGGTCCCGCCGCCGGTGGCCGACCGACGCCAGGACGGCGCACGCCACCGCGGGCGCCGCCGCGAGCCTGCCCGGCTCACGTTCGTACAGCAGGTCGCACGCGGTGTTGGTGAGCACCGCCCGCCGCGTCGTCTCGTCCGCCGACTCCAGCCCGGCCAGGGCGCCGTCGAGCAGCGCCCCGTACGCGTCGGCGGGGCAGGCCGACAGGGCGGTCGGCAGGTCGGCGGCGCCCGCCTCGGCCAGCCCGGCCGCGACCGCCGTCACCTCGGTCGCGTCGACCGGCGCCCCGGCCCGCGACGCGACCGCCATCACCCGGGCCGCCTCGGTCAGGTCGGGGGCCGCCGCCAGCGCCAGGCGCACCGCCCCGGCCAGCTCGGCCCGCGACCCGGGCGGCAGCGGCGCCTCCGGCAGCCGGTCGCGGACGGACGCGTCCGACAGGGCCAGCACGGTGGCGCGCAGCGCGCACTGCGCGGCGACGTCGGCCGCGCCCGCGGACAGGGCCCAGTCGTGGATCGCCAGCGCGAGCCCGAACGCCATCGACGGCACCCCGCGCACGGTGCCGCCCGCAGGGGGGCGATCCCCCACGCCCTCCGGAGCGGCTCCGCCGCGGATGAGGTCACGCCACACCCACTCGGGGACGGCACGGCCGTGGCGGGTCAGCATCGCCGCGACGGCCTCCTCCTCGGCGGGCGGGACGGCCACGCCGCCCCGGCACATCGTCAGCAGGCCCGCCGCCCGGTCGAGGACGCCGGGGTCGAGGGGGTCGGGCTCCAGCAGCGCCAGCTCGCCCAGGGCGTCCAGGCCGGCGAAGTCGGGGCCGCGCCAGCAGTCCGCGACCGTCCGCGCGAACCGCCGCGGCGCCTCCGGCCCGCCCGCCTCGCCGACGGCGCGGCCCGCCTCCCCGGCGGCGGCCCCCGCCGATCGCAGGTCGACCGACAGCAGCGCCGCGGTGTGGTGCTGGGCGCTCGCCCACACGTCGGGCGTGGTGCCGACCAGGCGCTGCGCCGCGCCGCCCGGGTCGGCGCTGTAGGTGACGAACGACATCCGCGCCGCCGCCGCGACCGGCAGCGAGTACGACACCACCGCGATCCAGCGGGCGATCCGCTCGACGTCGTCGGCGACGAGCACGACCCGGCCGTGACCGCGGCCCAGCACCGTGACCATCGCGTCGATCAGCCGGGCCAGCAGGTCGTAGGCGTCCTCGCCGCCCGCCGCCAGCCAGCCGGCGAGCACCTCGGGCTCGAACTCCGCGCCCGGCACCAGCTCGTCCAGATCAGGGAGCTCGCCCCTGTCGTCGGGCCGCCGCGACCACAGCGGGGCACGCCACAACTCGGCGGGCCGCAGCCCTTCCAGCTCGTCCGGCTCGGCCACCACCGCGTGCGCGAAGAAGTTGCCGGAACGGCCCGAGTAGTCCTGCCCGAGGTAGCGGCACCACAGCAGCAGGGCAAGCCCGCCCGCCCGGTCGTACAGGAACGCCTCGGGGAACCCGCCGAGCTCACCCTCGTCCGGGTCGAGCGGCGCGCCCGGCGGCGGCCGGTACGACAGATGCGGCGTGACGGCGGCGCGCGCGCCGTCCGGCAACCCGGGCGTCTCGGCGACGAACTGGAACCCGGCCCGCCCCGTCGGGCCCCGGCGCGCCGAGGTGTAGTGCAGCTGCCAGGCCACGAGAGCTCACTTCCCGCCCGGACGTACGCCGTCCAGCATCCCGAACCGGTAGAGCAGCCACAGCAGCGGATCCTCGGCGCGGTAGGGGCGCACGCCGCCCGCGCCGACCTTGCCGTCGCGCGGGACGCCGCCCAGGGCCGACAGCCCGAACAGCGCGTACTCGGCGTACTGCTGCCGCAGGTAGAGGTCGAGCCGCCCGGCCTGCCAGTCGTGCAGCATCGCCCGGACCTGCTCGTCGACCGCCTCCCTGTCGTCCAGGTCGAGCACGCCCGCGCCGCCGCGCGAACGGTGCAGCGCCGACTGCCGCAGCAGACCGGGGCGCAGCGCGTCGATCTTGGTGAGCGCGACCGCGACGGGGACGCGCAGCCGGTCGCCGGGCCTGGTGCCGTTGCGGTCGCGCAGCGCCTCGGTCACCCGCGCGATGATGTTGATCGGCTCGCTGTCGGGATCGTCGGACGGCGCGTCCCGCGGCTCGTCGGCGACCTCGGCCCGCGCGCCCGGCAGCTCCAGCGGATCGACCAGGAAGATGATCGCGTCCGCCGCCTCCAGGTAGCGCAGGTGCAGGTCGCGGACCTCGCGGCTGCGCAGGTCCTCGCCCGCGGTGTCGAAGAGCACCAGCGCCAGCGACTCGTTCCTCGTGCGCGAACGCGCGAACCGTCCGCCCGCGCGGCTGCGGGTGAGCAGGTAGACCAGCGGCTCGCGCGGGCCGGTGGCGGCGCTCGCGGTGGTCGGCAGCAGCCGCCGCTCCTCGAGCAGCGGCCGGGCGAAGTCGCGTTTGTAGCGTTCGATCGTGCGGTCGTCGCACGCCACCAGCGAGGCGTCGAGCTCGGTGCCGACCCGGTTCATCAGCTCGTGCAGCAACACCGCGATGTAGGTGCTCTTGCCCGCGTTCTTGGCGCCGACCAGCGCGACGATCCGGCCGGGGGAGTCGCAGTACGCCGACGGCAGGGGATTGTGACACTCGGGACAGACCCGGCTGCCGGTGTCCTGGCCGCAGTCGGGGCAGGTGGCCCGGCTCCGGCGGCCGGACGCGGCGAAGACCGGCGGCAGCGACGCGCTCGCCGTCGACCCGGTGTAGGCGGCCAGCCGCTCGTCGAGCACCGGCTCGCAGCCCGCGCGCTGCCCGGCCCGCCCGCGGCAGCGGAAGGCCACCTTCTGCGGCGGCACCACCGCGAAGCAGTACGGGCACGTGACGCCGTCCCGGCCGTGCGAGCCGGGGAAGCGGGCCTTGTCGAGCATCCTCACCTCGTGACCTGGAGGCGGCGGACCGGGGGGTCGCTGAGCTCGACGACGTCGTCGTCGGCGAAGCACCGCAGCCAATATGGCCCGGACGTGGCCGGGAGGGGAAGGGACAACTCCCCGGGAACGGGCACCTGGTCCCATTCGGCGACGGTCTCGCCGTCGCCCGCGCGGTGCGGCATGACCCGGCCGGGGCGCAGCACGAGCACCAGCCGCGCGACGCGCAGCGGCCGGGGCGCCGTCAGCCGGATCGTCAGGGACCGGCGCCACGGCGGGCCGCCGCGTTCGACGTCGTAGCCGACCACCGTGCGCGCGCCGACCTCGGCCGTCACCGCGGGGCCGGTGACGCGCGCGCCGCCGACCGTGCCGGACGCCGCCACGTGCAGTTCGACCGGCTCGTTCTCCGGCACCGGCAACCTGATCCCGCCCTGGGTGTCGTACGCCGCGCGGGTGACGATCGTGACCGTGGGGCCGGGGTGGGCCGAGGCGGTGGTGACGGCGGTGGTGACGGCGGTGGTGACGGCGGAGGCGGCGGTGACGGAGCCGGACCCGATCCGGCAGGTCAGCTCGACCTCGGTGACGTCGTCCGGCCAGTCGAACCCGACGTGCACGAACGCGCCGCGCCGTTCGGCGACCAGCCGCCGCGGCGGCGGCAGGTTGACGTGCCGGTGGTAGGCGCCGATCGCCGCCGTGCCCTCCGCGACGCTCACCGCGAGCAGCCAGCCGCCGGCGCCCGGCCGCACCGCCAGGCCGCCCCGCACCGGCGTCGCCGACACCCGGCGGCTCACCTGCCGCACCTCGTCGACCGGGATGAGCGCGCTGCGCGGCCACGGCGGCGGCGCGGACGTCAGGACCAGCTCCGCCGTCCCGTGGCCGGGCGGCTCGAACCGCACCACGAGCAGCCCCGGATCGGACGGGTCGGGCTCGGCGGTCAGCTCGTAGACCGGCTCGGGCGGCGCGCTCGGCGTCACCGACGCCCGCACGCCGTCCGTCACCACCTCGCGGCCCTCACCGTCGAGGTAGACGGCGCAGACGCGGTAATGGTGGGTGACGCCGTTGGGCACCCGCTCCTGGAAACCCTCGCGCCCGGCCGCGAGGACCTTGCCCTCGCGCACGACCAGCGCCCGCGCGGCCTCCGGCGGGCAGCGCCACCGGCCGGTGACGACGCCGTCGCCGGGGATCAGCTCGACCTCCCGGGGCTCGGGCCGCACCACGACCGGCCCGGCCACGGCGGGCGGCGCCGCGGCCTCGCCGCGCACCGCGACCACGCCGTAGTAGAGGAGAACGTTGACGGGCGGACGGTCGTCGCGCGGCCCCGGCAGCGCCTCGCCGTCGGCGGCGTTGCGCGGCGGCCGGTCACGGCGCCGCACCACGTGGTAGATCACGTCGCCGGCGGTGGACGGCGACGCCGGCCACGACAGCCGGACCCGCGTCGCGTCGTCGACGTCGGCGCTCAGCGACGGCACCGGCCGGGGCGGCAGCCGCCGCTGGTGCCCGGCCGCGCCCGGCAGGTCGCCGACGAGCTGGAGCGCGTCGGCCAGCAGCCGCCAGGCGGTGTCGGGGTCGGGCTCCGCCACCGCCTGCTCGCGCAGCCGGACGGCGGTGTCGACCCGGTGCCGCGCCTCGGCGGCGAGCAGGGCGGCCTCGTCGTCCTCGGCCTCCGCCTCGGTGGCGGCGTCGGCCAGCTCGGCCGCCGCGTACACCTCGCCGGAGTCGAGCAGGGTGCGCAGCCGCCCGGCCAGCCCGCCGCCCGGCGTGTCCTCGCGCAGCACGGCGAACACCAGCCGCCGCGCGTCGTCGGGGTCGATGCCCAGGTCTTCGAGCGCGTGCCGCAGCAGCGCCCGCTCGGAGGCGCGCTGCCGCCGCCGTTCCCGCAGCCGTTCGGCCAGGTCGAAGAGGACCAGCTCGGCCAGGTCGACGCCGGCGCCCTCGGGGGGGCGGGACGAGGCGGCGGGGGCGGGCGCGGGGCCGGACCGGAGCGCGGCGAGGACGGTGTCGGCGTGCGTCAGGCTGGTGTCACGGCTGCGCCGCGCCCACTGGCCCGCGACCGCGGCGACCGCCGCCGCGTCCAGCCGCAGCGGCCCGCCGCCCTCGACGACCGGCGCGGCGAACCCGCCCAGCACCCGCATCGGCCCGGCGATCCGCGCGCCGAACATGAAGTCGGGCAGGTGACGGCAGCCGAGCACGTCCAGCGACTCGCGCACCTTGCGGTACGCCGCGTACGGCGCCGCGGCCGGCAGCAGGTCGGGCTCGCGGATCTCGATCCGGTCGGCGGCGGCCAGCGACTCCAGCTCCGCGCTCGTCACGCCGCCCGCCCGCGCGATGTCCTCCACCTCGGCGGGCGTCACCATCCGCAACATGCCGCCCGCGTCGGCCAGCCGGGCCCGTGCCTGCGCCGACCGCTGCCGGGTGCGCTCCCGGCCGCCGCGCAGCCGCTCGGTCAGCGGGCGCAGGTCGCCGCGCTCGGCGGCGGTGAAGATCGGCGCCAGCTCGCGGTGCTCGGCCTCGAGCCGGTCGATGAGCTTGCGGTACTTCAGCTGCCCGCGCGCCCGCCGCCAGCACTGCCGGACGGCCTTGACGCGCGCGGTGACGCCGTCCGGCGACAACGGCTCGGCGAGCGCGTACCGGACCCGCAGATCCTCGGGCGGCTGGTCGCCCGCCGCCCGCGCGGGTTCGAGGACGTCCCGCTTGTAGTCGTCGTCCGTGAAGGTCACCGGATCCCCAGGGACCTCAGCTGACCTTCACCCGGGAGAGCGCGCTGCGGGACTTCTCGACCTCCTCCTCCGACATCCCGCCCACGTCGATCTTGAGCTCCAGCCGTTCGCCGGTCTCCTTCTCGACGGCGGTGACGTGCAGCAGCCCGGAGGAGTCGAGCGAGAACGTCACCTCGATCGGCCAGCCCGCCTTCTTGCCCGGCGGGATCGCGACCGCGCCGGTGGCGATCTCGGTGTTGTCGATCAGCTCGGGCGACTCGACGCTGCCCGCCTGCTCCATGACCCGGATGTCGGCCGAGGTCTGGTCGTCGAAGACGGTGAAGAAGTCCTCGGTCTCGGCGGCCGGCAGCTCGTCGTTGGCGTGCACCAGGTGCGCGACGTTCTCGGCGGAGGTCTCCCGGTCGACCACGACGATGCCGAACGCGTGCGAGGCGACCGTCTTGATCTGCCGCCCGGCGATCTGCCGCTGCTGCTCGGCCGACAGCCCGGCCCGGCCCGCCATCTCCTCGGCGCGGTCCTGCTCACCCGCCGCCAGCAGCCGCCGGTAGGTCTCCTCGAACGCGTAGAGCGCGGCGCCCTTGGCCACCGCCAGGTCCGGGTCCTGGAGCCGCGGGGCCAGCCCGACCTCGGTCTCCAGCCGCGCCGCCACCACCGGCATCTTGGTGGAGCCGCCCACCAGCACCAGGTCGTCGTAGTCGTGCACGCCCTTGTCGGCGGCGGTCGCCAGCGTCCGGCCGGTGATCTCTATCGTGCGGTCGAGGAGGTCCTTGGTCAGCTCCTCCAGCTTCTCCCGGGTGATCTCGATGGCGGCGGCGCGGCCGTCGTGCATCACCCGGACGGTGTGCGCGGTGCGGGTGGTGAGAGCCTTCTTGGCGTCCTCGGCGTCGCGGCGCAGCTGCTGCTCGGTCGCCTTGTCGTCGAGCGGGTCGCCGGCCTCGGGGTGCTCGGCGCGGAACCGCTCGGCCAGGTACTCCACCAGGCGCGAGTCCCAGTCGGCGCCGCCCAGCTCGTGGTCGCCGTCGGTGCAGACCACCTCGATGTGGCCGGACCGCAGCGTGATGACCGTGGTGTCGAACGTGCCGCCGCCCAGGTCGTACACCAGGATCGTGCGGTCCTGCTCGGGGTTGAGCACGCCGTAGGTGATCGCGGCGGCGATCGGCTCGGACAGGATGTCGATGACGTTGAGCCCGGCGATCTGCCCCGCCTTGCGGGTGGCGTCGCGCTCGGCCGCGCCGAAGTAGGCGGGCACGGTCACGACGACGTCGCGGGCCTCCTCGCCGGTGGTGGTGCGCGCGTCGGTCGCCAGCTTGAGCAGGATGAACGCCGAGAGCTCCTCGGGCGTGTAGTCGAAGCCGTGGATCTGCCGGGTCACGTCGCGGCCCATGTCGCGCTTGATCAGGCTGACCACCTCGTCGGGCGCCAGCACCGCGGTGTCCTTGGCGGTCGCGCCGACGACCACGTTGTCGCCGCTCTCGAAGTAGACGACGGACGGGGTGGTGTCGGTGCCCTCGAGGTTGCGCAGGACCGCAGGCCGCCCCACATCGTCGATCGAGGCAATGCAGGAGTAGGTGGTTCCCAGGTCGATCCCGTAGACGGTCATGTCCCTCTCACCTGAGTCCGTGTTCGCTTGGCCCGCGTTCATCGTCTCGCTCAGCCTCGGCTTCGCGCAGCGGTTCGGTAGTGCCGGATCCGGTCGTCGAAGGCGCGGTGCCGGACTTGGCGGATTCGACGCCTGATTCAGGGCCCGCCGCGCCGTTGGCGGCCTGGCCGACGGGTTCGCCCGGGGGTTGCTCGGGGGGCTCCTCGGGCAATGCCTTGCCGACGGAGACCTCGGCCTTGCGCACCACCCGGCCGTCGTGTTCGAACCCGTCGGTGCGGACGGCGACGACGGTGCCGGCCAGCGCGGGGTCGGTGACCGGCTCGACGGCGACCGGACGGTGCCGGGCCGCGTCATAGGGCTCGCCCGGCTCGACGGTGAAACGTTCGACGCCCGTCCTGGCCAGCGCGTCGGCGACCTCGTCGGCCACGGCGGTCAGCAGCGCGGCGGCGTCCGCGGGCCTGGGCGGGTCGGGCGCGCTCCAGCGGCCGGCGCCGTTGCGGGCCAGGTCATGCAGGCGGTAGAGCGCGGTGCGCAGTGGCTCGAGCGTGGCCTGGAGCTCGCCCCGGCGCAGCCGCTGGTTCTCCTCGTGCAGGCGGTCGATCACCGACTCGCGGTGCACGGCGCGCTCGTGCCCCCGGACGAGCTCCCGCTCCAGGCGCTCGAGGCGTTCGAGCCGCTCGCTCAGCCCGGCCAGGGCGTCCGCGATCTCGTCTTGACTGACAGATTCGTCCCCGGCGCTCGACACGTGCAGTCACCTTAACGGCAAGGAGGGCGGCGGGATAGTCCTGGCCTTGACCTTCCCTGGACTCCACGCTGACCTTTCCGTCCGTTTCGTGCCCGACTTCTCGGCCCTGACACGCCGGGGTAACACGATGGAAACCCCTCTCCAACAACCTGAACGCATCGGTGATGAACAGGCGCATCGGTGAGGAACAGGAGGTGGCGATGTTGCTGCGGATTCGGGTCCGGCTGCCGGACCGTCCGGGGTCGCTGGGCAAGGTGGCGCGCGTGCTGGGCGCCGCCGGGGCCGACGTCGTCCAGATGGCCGTGCTGGAACGCGACAACGGACGGGCGCTGGACGACTTCACGGTGGCGTGGCCCGCCGGGGCGGGCATCGAGCGGCTCTGCGACGGCCTGGCCTCGATTCCGGGCGTCGAGATCGTGGGGATCTGGCCGACCGCCGAGCCGCAGGGCGCCTTCCCGGACGCCGCGCTGATCGGCCAGCTCGCCGCCGATCCCGACCGCGGCGCGGTGACCCTGGCCGACGCGGTCCCCGCGATCCTCAGCGCCGACTGGGCCGGGCTGGCCGAGATCCGCCCGGACGGCGCGGTGCTGGCGCACGTCAGCCTGGGCGGCGACGCCGCAGGCGTGGAGCTGCCGGAGCTGGAGCCGGTCCGGCCGCGGTCCTTCACCGCGCCCGACGGTACCCAGTACGCGCTGGTCGCGATCACCGACATCAAGCGTGCGGCCGACGCCGGCGGCGACCTGGTGCTGCTGGTGGCCCGGACGGGCGCGCCGCCGTTCCACCGGACCGAGGTGTTCCGGCTGGCGCAGCTCGTCGGCGCGGCCGAGGCGGTGCTGGGCGTGGGACGCGCGACACAGAGTTCGTAACGAGGACGAAACCGACGGGACGTCCCAGGCGTCTACTTTGGCGGACATGGCCCCGGGTGCGGCGGCGCGGTCGCACCGGGGGCCATTTCGGTTGTGTGGTAACTCCTCGCGGCTTCGAACTGTTCTTGGGCCCGGCTCTCGACTTAGAGTCCAGATCTAAGATCTGTGCCGGTTCCTGGAGGTCACCGTGGCCGAGCTGCTGCGTCCGTTCGCCGAAGCCCACCCGGACGAGCCCGCGATCACCGACGAGCGCGGCACGACCTCCTGGGGGGAGCTGAACGCCACGACCGACCGGCTCGCGGGCGCCCTGCGCGGGCTCGGCCTGGGCGTCGGCGACGCGATCGCCCTCCACTCGGGCAACCGCCGCGAGCACTTCGAGCTCATGTGCGCCGCCGGGCACATCGGCCTGCGCTACGTCCTGGTCAACTGGCACTGGACGGCCGAGGAGCTTCGCTACGTGCTGGAGGACGCCGGGGTCAGCGCGCTGTTCTCCGAGGCCGAGTTCGGCGAGGTGGCCGCGGCGGCGGCCGAGGGGCTCGGCCTGTCCGCCACGGTGGCGATCGGCGGCGCGATCGAGGGCTTCACCGCGTACGAGGACTTCGTGGCGGGCGGTCCCGACGGCGAGCCGGGCGACCAGACCATGGGCGTGCCGATGATCTACACCTCCGGCACCACCGGCCGTCCCAAGGGCGTCAACCGCAAGCTCCTGGCCGCGGGCGCGCCGATCGAGACAGCCAAGCTCGTCGGCGACGTGTTCGCCGAGATCCTGCTCATCCCCGAGGGCGGCCGGGGCCTGCTGGTCGGCCCGGTCTACCACTCGGCCCAGTGGTTGTGGTCGTTCGTCTTCCTCATGGTCGGCAGGCCGCTGGTGATGCGGCGCTCGTTCGACGCCGCCGAGACGCTGCGGCTGATCGACCAGCACGAGATCGACCAGATCCACCTGGTGCCCACCCAGTTCGTCCGGCTGCTGCGGCTGGACGAGCGGGTGCGCGACGGCTTCGACGGCGGCAGCCTGAAGGTGGTCTGGCACGGCGCCGCGCCCTGCTCGCCCGCCGTGAAGCGGCAGATGATCGACTGGTTCGGCCCGATCGTGCACGAGTACTACGGCTCCACCGAGGCCTCGGTCAACACGGTCATCACCGCGTCCGAGTGGCTGGAGCGGCCGGGCAGCGTGGGCCGCCCGCTCCCCACCACCGAGGTGCACGTCCTGCGCGAGGACGGCGAGCCGGCCAAGGCGGGCGAGCGCGGCCAGATCTGGTTCCGCTACACCAGCGGCGACGACGTGGAGTACTGGGGCGACGAGAGCAAGACCCGGTCGGTGCACCGGCCCGGCGGGCTCTTCACCACCGGCGACATCGGCTACTTCGACGAGGACGGCTACCTCTTCCTCGCCGACCGCGCCATCGACATGATCATCAGTGGCGGGGTGAACATCTACCCGGCCGAGATCGAGGGCGTGCTGATCACCCACCCGGCGGTGCGCGACGTCGCGGTGTTCGGGGTGCCGGACGAGGAGTTCGGCGAGCAGGTCAAGGCCGCGGTCGAGCTGGACGAGGCGATCACCCCGTCGGAGGGGCTGGCCACCGAGCTGATCGCGCACTGCCGCGCCTCGCTGGCCGGTTACAAGGCGCCGCGCACGGTCGACTTCGTGGACGAGATGCCGCGCACGCCCACCGGCAAGCTCTACAAGCGCCTGCTGCGCGACCCGTACTGGAAGGACCAGCAGCAGAAGATCTGAGCCCGGCCCGGCCCGGCCCTGACGGGACCGGGCGGGACCGGAGGATCGGACCGGCCCGGGATCCCGGGTCAGAGCAGGGCCAGCACGGCGTCCAGGTCGGTGAGGCAGGCGTCCGAGCCCAGACCCTGCGCGACGGTCGCGGCCGTCGCGGTGCCCCAGCGCGCCGCCTCCATCAGGTCCCGGCCGTGCTGGAGGCCGGTGATGAACCCGGCGCAGTACGCGTCGCCGCAGCCGGTCGTGTCGACCACGTCCACCTTGAGCGCCGGGAGCCGTTCGATGCCGTCGGCGGAGGCGACGAGGCTGCCGTGCTCGCCCAGCGTGACGATCACCGCGCGCGGGCCCTCGGCGAGCAGCTTGCGCGCCGCCCGGACGATGTCGTCGGTGCCGGTCATCGCGAGCGCCTGCTCCTCGTTGGGCAGGAAGTGGTCGACGTACGGGAGGAACGCGCGGGCGCCGGTGACCAGGTCGGTCATGTTCGACAGCAGGTCCATGGTCACCACGGTCCCGCCGGACCTGGCGGCCGCCAGCGCCTCGAAGAACGCCGGGTCGTTGAGGCCGAACGTGACGTCGGTGCCGCCGAGGTGGACGACGTCGGCGGCGGCCAGCAGGCCGGGCTCGACCGAGCCCGCGGTGAGCGTCAGGTTCGCGCCGGGCACGTGGAACGACGGCCGGCCGCCGTCCGGGCGGATCGGCAGGATGGTGGCGCTGGTCTGGTCGGCGGTGCGGCGCACCAGGCCGCTGACGTCCACGCCGTGCCGGGTCATCACCGCCACCAGCAGGTCGCCCAGCTCGTCGTCGCCGATGGCGCCCACGGAGGTCACGTCGTTGCCCAGGCGGGCCAGCGCCACGGCCGTGCCGGCGGCCGAACCCGCCGCCGTCAGGCGGATCTGCTCCACCACGACGGTGTCCTGTCCCGGCGGGATGGCCTCGACCGGGCGGGCGAGGACGTCCACGATGTGCACGCCGAGGGTGACCACGGTCATTACGGTCCTCCCTAGTGATCGTCAAGGCCGTAGCGTACGGCCTGAAGAGCGTCGAATGTGAGGGGGATTCGCAATGCGGCTGGCGGAACAGCGGCGCGAGCTTTGCGGGATCGGGCGCCGGATGGCCGCGAGCGGGCTGGTGAGCGGGGCGTCCGGCAACATCAGCGTACGTCACGGTGATCTGGTCGCGGTCACTCCGGGGGGTGTGATGCTGGACCGGATGTCCGCTGAGGACTGCCCGGTCGTGGACGTGGCGGGCCATCTGGTGGAGGGGGAGCGGGCGCCGTCGTCCGAGACCCCGATGCACCTGGCGATCTACGGCTGCACGGACGCGGCGGCGATCGTGCACACCCACTCCACCTACGGCACGGTCGTGGCGACGACGATGACCGAGCTCCCGCCGATCCACTACAACACGCTGCTGCTGGGCGGCGTGATCCGGGTCGCCGAGTACGCGACGTACGGCACGCCCGAGCTGGCCGCCAGCGTGCGGGCGGCGCTGGAGGGCGGCAGGCGGGCGGCCCTGATGGCCAACCACGGGGGAGTGGCGATCGGCCGGGACCTGGACGACGCCTACGAGAACGCCCGGCTCCTGGAGTGGCTCTGCGGCGTCTACGTGCGGGCGAAGATGGTCGGCGAGCCGCGGATCCTGACCGAGGAGGAGCTCGTCAAGGTCATCGAGCGCGGGCTGGCCCCGCCGGTCCTCCCGCCGCGGGAGGGGCCTGTAACCTAGCGCTTGCTAGGTTAACGAGAGGAAACGATGCCCCCATGTCGTTCGTGCTGATCGAGAAGCCGCGCCCGCACGTCACGCTGATCACCCTCAACCGGCCCGAACGCATGAACGCGATGGCGTTCGACGTGATGGTCCCGTTCAAGGAGGCGCTGGACGAGGTCAGCACCGACAACGACACCCGGGTCGTCGTGGTCACCGGCGCCGGGCGCGGCTTCTGCTCCGGCGCCGACCTGGAGTCGCCCGGCCGCATCCCCGGCATCGACGGCCTGACGGTCTCGACCATCGCGCTGCGCTCCATGGAGTTGCTGGACGAGGTGATCAAGGCGATGCGGCGCATGCACCAGCCGGTCATCGGGGCGATCAACGGGCCGGCCATCGGCGGCGGCCTGTGCCTCGGCCTGGCGACCGACATCCGCATCGCCGCCGAGGGCGCCTACTTCCGGGCGGCCGGGATCAACAACGGGCTGACCGCGAGCGAGCTGGGGCTGAGCTACCTGCTGCCGCGCGCGATCGGCTCGTCCCGCGCGTTCGAGATCATGCTGTCCGGGCGGGACGTGGGCGCGCCGGAGGCCGAGCGCATCGGCCTGGTCTCGCGCGCCGTGCCCGGCGACAAGCTGCTGGAGGAGTGCTTCGAGCTGGCCGAGCGCATCGCCGCGTTCAGCCGTCCGGGCGTGGAGCTCACCAAGCGCATGTTGTGGTCGAGCCTGGACGCGGCCAGCCTCAACGCGCACATGGACCACGAGGGGCTGGCGCAGCTGTACGTGCGCCTCACCACCCGCAACTTCGAGGAGGCCGTCCAGGCCCGCAAGGACAACCGGCCGCCCGAGTTCAAGGACTGACCGCCCCGGCACCCTCACACGTCGGCGGCGCAGCGGAAGCCGACGTTGCCGCTGGAGGAGTCCGGGGTGTTGGAGGTGCGGGCCGCCACCCGGTAGCGGTTGCAGTAGGAGTCGTGGCAGAGATAGGAGCCGCCGCGCATCACCCGGGACCCGCCCTCGTCCCACCGGTCGGCGCTCCACTCCCATACGTTGCCGACCGTGTTGTAGAGGCCGTAGGCGTTCGGCCGGAAGGCGTCGACCGGCGCGGTGCCCAGATGCCCGTCGTCCACCGTGTTGACGACGGGGAACTCGCCCTGCCAGATGTTGCACCGCCACTGCCCGCGCGGGGTGAGCTCGTCGCCCCAGGGGTAGCGGGCCTGGTCCAGGCCGCCGCGCGCCGCGTACTCCCATTCGGCCTCGGTGGGCAGGCGGCGGCCCGCCCACTCCGCGTACGAGGCGGCGTCCGTCCAGGTCACGTGAACGACCGGGTGCCGTTGCCGCCCGCCGCCGATCGTGCTGCCAGGCCCCTCGGGCGCGCGCCAGGACGCGCCCTCGATCCCGCGCCACCACGGCGTGCCCCCGGCGGGCGCGGACGCGTGCACCAGCTCGGGGGTGAGGAAGCCGGCGAAGACGAACGACCACCCATGGCGCTCGGCCTCGGTGACGTAGCCGGTCGCCTTCACGAACGTGGCGAAACGCGCGTTCGACACCGCGTGCGCCTCGATCGCGAACGGCTCCACGGTCACGGCGCGGACCGGCCCCTCGCCGTCGCCCGGGTTGGCGGCCTCGTCCTCGTTGCCCATGAGGAACGTCCCGCCGGGCAACCGCACGAGCCCCTTGCCGCCGAGCCCTTCGCCGCCGAGCCCTTCGCCGGGACGCACCTCACCGCCGGGCGTTCCATGCTGGACGAGGGATGGGCGGGAGAGCGGAGCCGAGCCCCGGCTCGCGGCGCAGCAAGGGGGGTCGTGGCTGCTCAGGGAGGTCATCCCCAATTCCTATCACTTTAGTTGACTTTATGGGCGATCGCCGTACATGATCTACGCCATGCCCAGCCGCCGCCAGTTCCTCGCCGGGTCCGCCGCCGCCCTCGGAGGCGCCGCCCTGCCCACCGCCGCCGCCTCACCCGCCGCCGCCTCCCACGGCCCCGGAGGCCGCCCCAACGTCGTCGTCGTGCTCGCCGACGACCTCGGCTACGGAGAGCTCGGCGCGTACGGGCAGAAGCTCATCCAGACGCCCCACCTCGACCGGCTGGCCGCCGAAGGCCTGCGCTTCACCGACGCCTACTCCAGCGCGGCGGTCTGCGCGCCCTCCCGCTGCTCGCTGCTGACCGGCCTGCACTCGGGGCACGCGACCGTACGGCAGAACCCCGAAGGCGGCCCGCAGGGATCGCTGAACGACAAGGACACCACGTTCGCCGAGCTGCTGCGCGCCCGCGGCTACCGCACCGCCCTCTTCGGCAAGTGGGGGTTCGGGCCCGAGCGCGGCGGCCAGGCGAGCCACCCGAACGAGCGCGGCTTCGACGAGTTCTTCGGCTACATCACCCACGGCCACGCGCACGACTACTACCCCGCCTACCTCTGGGAGAACGGCGACCGCGCCGAGTTCCCCGAGAACGCGGGCGACCTGAAGGGCACGTTCGCGCCCGACCTGTTCCGGGACCGTTCGGTCGACTTCATCAAGCGGCACAAGGACGAGCCGTTCCTGCTCTTCTTCACCCCGAACGTGCCGCACGCCCCCAGCGACGCGCCGTCCACCGCGCAGTACGACGACCGGCCCTGGCCCGCCGCCGACAAGGGCCACGCCGCCCAGGTCACCCGCCTGGACTCCTACATCGGCACGCTCGCCGACACGCTCCGCAAGGCCGGCGTCGCCCGCGACACCGTGCTGATCGTCACCAGCGACAACGGCCCGCACGAGGAGGGCGGCTTCGACCCCGACCTCTTCGACGCCAACGGCCCGCTGCGCGGCTACAAGCGCAACCTGTACGAGGGCGGCGTCCGGGTGCCGCTCATCGCCTGGTCGCCCGGCCGGATCGGCGCGGGCACCAGCGCCCGGCCCACCCAGCAGACCGACCTGCTGCCCACCCTCGCCGACCTGGCCGGGGCGCCCGTCCCCGGCGACATCGACGGCGTCTCCGCCGCCGCGCTGCTCACCGGCCGTTCCGGCGGCGCCGTCGCGCCCGCGGCCGACCACCTCTACTGGTACCGGCGCGAGCCCGGCTCGACCCGGCGCGCCAACGCCGCGGACGGCGGCAGCGTCACCCGCGTCGCCGAGGCGGTCCGCCAGGGCGACTGGAAGGCCGTGCGGATCGCCCCCGGCCACGACCGGCCCTCGTCCGAGGACCAGTGGAAGGTCGAGCTGTACGACCTGAAGTCCGACGTCGGCGAGGCCCGCGACGTGGCCGCCGCCAACCCCGCGGTCACCGCCCGCCTCGTCCAGCTCATCCGGGACGCCTGGGTGCCCGGCTTCCAGCGCCGCGGCCTCGGGCTCACCCTCGACGCGCCCGAGCTCCCCCTGCCGGGCGAGACGTACGAGGTCACCCTCACGCTCACCAACGGCTCCGCGTCCACCTGGCACCGGCCGAAGCTGGAGTTGTCGCTCCCGCGCGGCTGGCGCGCCCGTCCCGCCGGGGCGCGCACCAGGCCGCGGCTGGCCGTCGGCGAGTCGTTCGCCGCCACCTGGCAGGTCACCGTTCCCGCCACGACGACCGCGAAGACCTGGCCGCTCGCCGCCGAGGCGACGACCACGACGTTGCGCTTCGAGCGGCGGCGCTCGTACACCCCGCCCGCCGCGCCCGCCGCCGACGCCCACCTGAGCGACCTGCCCTGGCTCAGCGCCACCAACGGGTGGGGGCCCGTCGAGATCGACCGCAGCAACGGCAGGCAGCCCGGCGGCGACGGGACCCCGATCAGCTTCGGCGGCACGACCCACGGGAAGGGCCTCGGCGTGCACGCCGCCTCCGAGATCGTCTACTACCTGGGCGGCAGGGGCGCCCGCCTCACCGCCGTGGTCGGCATCGACGACTTCTCCGCGAACCAGAGCACCGCGGGCGCCACCGTGGCGCAGGTCTGGGCCGACGACCGCAAGGTCTTCGAGAGCGGCACCCTCACCGCGGCCGGCGGCCCGGTCACGGTCGACGCCGACCTCACCGGCGCCCGCCTCCTGCGCCTCGTGGTGGTCAACGCGGCGGGCACCGGGACGAGCTTCGACCACACCTCCTGGGCGGATCCGTTCCTGCGCGTCACCTGACCCCCGATCCGTGACAGGCTGCCGCTGTGCCCGACCTTCCGCAGGACATCGCACGGCGGCGCCTGATGACGGTGCCCGTCGTCCGGCTCGCGACCGTGGACGAGAACGGCCTGCCGCACCTCGTCCCGGTCACGTTCACCGTCGACCGCGGCACCGTCTACACGGCCGTGGACCACAAGCCCAAGGCCACCCGCGACCTGAGGCGGCTGGCCAACATCCGCGCCAACCCGCACGTCACCCTGCTGGCCGACCACTACGAGGACGACTGGTCCCGCCTCTGGTGGGTCCGGGTCGACGGCCACGCCCACATCGTCGACGATCCCGCGCGGATGGCCGGCCCGCTCGACCTGCTGGCGGACCGCTACCCGCAGTACCGCGAACGCCGTCCCGAGGGCCCGGTCGTCGCCGTCGTCATCGACCACTACACCGGCTGGTCCGCCGCCCCGGCATGACCCTCAGTCCCAGGCGGCGCCGGCGCGGGCGAGCCGGTCGCGGTACTCGATGCGCTCCTCCCAGCCGGCGGGCCAGGCGTCCATGCCGAGATGCGCCCCGGCGAACGCGCCCGCCAGGCAGGCGATCGAGTCGGAGTCGCCGGAGCTGGCGGCGCCGCGCCGGATGGCCGCGACCGGGTCGCCGGGGAAGAGCAGGAAGCACAGCAGGCCGGTGGCGAGGGCCTCCTCGGCGACCCAGCCCGCGCCGGTGATCTCGCACGGGTCGGTGTCGCGGGAGCCGCGCGCGAGGGCGGCGTCGAGCCGGTCCAGGGCCTGGAGGCACTCGTCCCAGCCCTTGGCGATGAACTCGGCGGGCGAGGCGGCGGTGTGCCGCCACAGGTCGCCGAGCCAGCGTTCGTGGTAGGTGGTGCGCTCGGCGCGGCAGCGGTCGCGGAGCGCGCCCGGCAGGTCGGCCGGGGACATGCCCTGGACGAGCCACCGGGTGGCGAACGCGGTGAGCTCGGCGGCGGCCAGGCCGGTGGGGTGGCCGTGGGTGAGGGCGGCCTGGAGCTGCGCGGCGGCGCCCCGGGTCTCGTCGGAGAAGCCGGGGACGAGGCCGATCGGGGTGACGCGCATGTTGGCGCCGCATCCCTTGGAGTCGTGCTGGGTCGCCTCGGCCCACGGGAGGCCCGCGTCCAGCCCGCGGCAGGCGCGCAGGCAGGTGTTGCCGGGGGCGCGGTTGTTCTCCGGGTCGTGCAGCCAGTCGACGAAGCGGCGCCGCCAGATCGGGGTGATGAGGTCGGGGGTGAACGGCGGGTTCTCCAGGGCGTCGAGGAGCCCGTCCGCCACCGCCAGGGCCATCTGGGTGTCGTCGGTGACCAGGGTGGGCGAGGGCAGGTCGCCCGGGCCGTCGGCGCCGTACCGCTTGTCGATCTGCTTCATGGTGAGGAACTCGGTCGGCGCGCCGAGCGCGTCGCCGTACGCCAGCCCGAAGAAGCTCCCGCTCGCCCGTCTCATGCGGGCATCGTGTCAGATGCCCACCAGGGGAGCGAGGCGGGCGCGGTGGTGCGCGGGGGCGCCGAAGAGCTCCTGCGACGACTTGGCGCGCTTGAAGTAGAGGTGCGCGTCGTGCTCCCAGGTGAAGCCGATGCCGCCGTGGATCTGGATGCACTCGCCCGCGGTGTGGAAGTAGGCGTCCGAGCAGAACGCCTTGGCCAGGGCGGCGGCGACCGGGAGCTCGCCGGGGTTCTCGTCGGCGGTGGCGGCCGCCTGGAGGACGGCCGAGCGCGCCGACTCCACCTGGACGAACATGTCGGCGCAGCGGTGCTTGATGGCCTGGAAGCTGCCGATCGGGCGGCCGAACTGGTGCCGCACCTTCGCGTACTCGACCGTCATGTCCAGGCAGACCTGCGCGCCGCCGAGCTGCTCGGCGGCCAGGGCGACCGCGGCGATGTCGAGGGTGCGGGCGAGGGGCGCCCCGGCCGCTCCCTCGGCGCCGACGAGGCGCGCGGGGACGGCGGCGAAGTCCAGCCGGGCCAGCTTGCGCGTCTGGTCCATGACGGGGAGCGGCGTGCGGGTGAGCCCGGCGGCGTCGCCGGCCACGGCGAAGAGGGAGAGCCCCGTGGCGGTGCGCGCGGCCACCAGCGCCAGGTCGGCGATGTGGCCGTCCAGCACGTAGGTCTTCGTGCCGTCCAGGACCCACCCGCCCCCGTCCGGGCGGGCGGCCATGGCGACGGCGTCCAGGTCCCAGCGGTCGTCCTCCGTCCAGGCCAGGGTCGCGATCGTGGCGCCCGCGGCGATGCCGGGGAGCAGTTCGCGGGCGGCCTTCTCGTCGCCGGCGGCCTGGATCGCGGTGGAGGCGAGGACGGTGGACAGGTACGGGGCGCAGACGAGCGCGCGGCCCATCTCCTCCAGGACGATCGCGACCTCGCGCATGCCGTAGCCGGCGCCGTCGTACTCCTCGGGCACGGCCAGGCCCTGCAGCCCGAGCTGCTCGGCCATCTGCCGCCACATCGCCGGGTCGTGGCCCGCGGGAGTCTGCATCAGGCGGCGGACCTCGGCGCTCGGCGACTTGTCGGCGAAGAACCGGCGCAGCGCGGCGCGCAGCTCCTCCTGCTCCTCGGTGACGACGAGCTTCATCCCCGGCCTCCGTTCAGCCAACCTGACGCTTGCTTGGTTGATTGTGCCGTACGGACGCGCGCCGGGGCCAGAGGGGGTGCCGGTCAGGGCGCCCAGTCGTGCGGGCCGAGCGTGAAGCCCTTGGCGGTCGAGTGCAGGTGGTTGCCCGACACCAGATGGCTCAGCGCCGCCCAGATGTCCTCCTCCGGGCGGTCGATGAGCGTCTGGAGCTTCTCGATGTCGGCGGCGCCGCCGTCCTTGTCGATCTCGGCGACCGTCTCGTAGACCTGTAGCTCGAAATCCGAGAGTTCCTGGACGTCGCCCCTTTTCTCATCCATGCCCGTTTCGTTTCCCGCACGACGGGCGTCACACCTCAGCCGTAGCGCTTGAGCTCGTGGAAGAAGCCGGGCACGGTCTGCAGGCCGCCGTCCTCGGCGACCCGGTCGTAGACGTAGCGGGCCACGGCGAGGTCGAGCACCCCCAGGCCGAACGGGGAGAACACCACCGGCCGGTCGGCCGGGGGAGTGGCCGCGCCGGTGAGCACGTCGTAGAGAGTGCCCGCCACGAAGTCGCGGTGGCCGGCCTTCTGCTCGGCCAGATGCGGCGAGGTGTTGGCCTTCATGCAGTGCTCGACGTCGTCGACCACGTTGTAGGACGCCAGGATGATCTCGGCGGAGAGGTCGCGCAGCGAGACGTGCAGCACGAGCGGGTTGTGCCCGAACCACGCCGGGTCGGTGACGTGCGGCTCGCCCGCCACGGTGGCGAACACGATCAGGTCGGCCGAGCGGATCAGGTCCTCCGGCGACTCGTGGATCGTGACGGTGCCCTTCTCCGAGCGTTCGAGGTAGCCCTTGAATCCCTCCGCGTGCTCGCGCGACAGGTCGTGGACGCCGAGCTCGTCGAAGGCGAGGCCGTTGCCCGCCAGGTAGGTGTGGATGTAGCGGGCGATCAGGCCGACGCCGAAGAAGCCGACCCGGCGGGGCCGCACGCCGCGGCGCTCGCTCAGCTCGACCGCCGCCAGGGCCGCCGAGGCGGCGGTGCGCGCCGCGCTGATGATCGAGCTCTCCAGGCAGGCGAACGGGTAGCCGGTCGCGGTGTCGTTGAGGATCAGGACCGCGGACGCCCGCGGGATCCCCGCCTGCACGTTCTCGGGGAAGCTGGAGATCCACTTGATGCCGTGCACGTCCACGTCGCCCTTGACCGACGCGGGCAGCGCGATGATCCGCGACGACGGGCGGTCGGGGAAGCGCAGGAAGTAGGAGTCGGGGTTGACGGTCTGCCCCTCGCCGTGCAGCCGGTAGGCCGCCTCGATCATCCGGGTGACCTGCTCTTCGCGGCCGGAGACCGCCTCGTGCACCTGGGCGCCGGAGATCACGGAGAAAGAGGGAGGTTGCGTCATGATCGGTCGAACTCCATCGGAAAGGGGTGAGAGATGATCAGATGCCGAGGATATCGGCGCCGGGCAGATTGAGATCTCCGAGGATGTGGCCGAAGTTCTCGCGCAGCCAGCTCTCCTCGTAAATCGAGTCCAGATAGCGCTCGCCCAGGTCGGGGGCGATGGCGACGGCCACCGGGGACTCGCCCGGGTACTTCTCGGCCAGCCAGCGCTCCGCGCCGCTCACCACCGTGCCGGTCGACCCGCCGAACAGGAAGCCGCGCGACGAGAGCCGGTGCACCGCGCGGATGGTGTCGGTCTCCGGCACGTGCACCACGTCGTCGATGAACGACTCGTCCACCAGCTCGGGCCGGCTGCTGGTGCCGAGGCCCGGCACCATGCGGCGCTCGGGGATGCCGCCGAACGTGACCGAGCCGACCGCGTCGACCGCCACGAGGGTCACCGGCCGGTCGTGCTCGCGGAACCACCGCGCGCAGCCCATCAGCGTGCCGGTCGTGCCGGCCCCCACGAACAGGACCTCCAGGTCGGGGAAGTGCCGGTCGATGGCGGGGGCCGTGCCGCGGTAGTGCGCGCGCCAGTTGTTGCTGTTGGCGTACTGGTTGAGCCACACGTACGGGGACCCGTCCGCCGGCCGCGGCTCGCACAGCTCGCGGACGTAGCGGATGCGGCTCTCCAGGAAGCCGCCGTTGGAGTCCTGCCGGGAGATGACCCGCACCTCCGCGCCGAGCGCCCGCATGAGGCGCATCGAGGCCGGGTTGCAGCGCGGGTCGGTGACGCAGATGAAGCGATAGCCCTTGCTCGCGGCGATGATGCTGAGCGCGATGCCGAGGTTGCCGGAGGACGACTCGACGATCACCGACCCGGGGCTGAGCGCGCCGTCCCGCTCGGCCGCCTCGACCATCTCGGCGGCGGCCTTGAGCTTCACCGAACCGGCGAAATTGAATCCCTCGCACTTGAGATACAACGGGACATCGAGAACCGGCCGGAGATCCACATAGAGATCCTCGACATTGAAGTCCTGTGGCGAGGTAATTACGGGCACGCTGCCACCCTCAGGCAAATCACGATCAACAGGTCCGGTGAAAATGTGTCTTTGATGCCGAGGGACATGGACTTGTGATCCCGCGCCGTCCCCTGTCTCGAAACCTCGAAAAGCAATTTCGGGTGTTCCCCCATCGTCCCCCCGAAGCGCGCCGCGAGGTCATGTCAGAACTCTGGCGGAGCATCACCGTACCCTCGGGCATGTGGCCTCGCAACCCCCTACTTACTCACCGGTAGTCTCGTTGATGCGAGTTTCTGTGAGGCTATGACCGGGGCGGACTTATGCTGTTGCGTCGGACGTGATTAATCGATGACGGTGGAGAATTTCTACATCACGGAGAGTAATGATGAATGCTGGCGGACAGGTCGCTGAACGGTTGCTGGGCCATGCCGAGCTGCCCGTGCTGACCCTCTCCCCGGCCGAGGCCGAGCGGGCCCGCACGCTGGCCGCGCGGCACCGCATGACCAGCGATCTCCCGGTCGACCTGGCCGACCCCGTCATCACCCGGGTCGAGCGCTTCGCCGCCGCCGGTGACCCCGCCGCGGTCACCGACGCGACCCGTTCCCTCTCCTACTCCGGCCTGGCGGCGGAGGCCCGCCGGCTCGCCACGCTGCTGGAACGCGCCGGCGTCGAGCCCGGCACGGTCGTCGGCGTCGGCGGTGCGCGCTGCGCCACCGTGATCGCGGCGTTCCTGGCCATCGAGCTGGTCGGCGCCCTCTACGTCCCCGCCGACGAGACCTGGCCCGCCGCCCGCGTCCGCGACGTGCTGCGCCAGGCGGGCGCGAAGGTCCTGGTCACCGTCGACACCGGCCCGTCCGCCCCCGCCCTGGTGGAGGGCGCCGCCGAGGCGGGATGCGAGATCGTGCCCGCCGCCGGCGCGGCCGGGTGCGAGCCGTGGGCGGGGGAGCCGCGGCTGGCGAGCCTCGACCAGCCCCGCTACGTGCTCTTCACCTCGGGTTCCACCGGCACCCCCAAGGGCGCCGTGGTCGAGCACCAGGGGATGATCAACCACCTCTACGCCAAGATCGTCGACCTGGAGCTGACCGCCGCCGACGTGGTCGCGCAGACCGCCCCGCTGGGCTTCGACATCTCGGTCTGGCAGATGCTCTGCCCGCTGCTGCTCGGCGGCCGGGTGGACGTGATCGGCGACGACGTCGGGCACGACCCGGTCGCGTTCGCGCGCGCCGTCGACGACCAGGGCATCACGATCGTCGAGTTGGTCCCGACCATGGTCCGCCACCTGCTGGATGACTTGAGAGACGCGCCCGCGGATTCGCTGGGCGGGTTGCGGTGGATGATCGCGACCGGCGAGGAGCTGCCGACCGAGCTGTCGCGCCGCTGGCTCGCGGCCATGCCGCACGCGCGCCTGCTCAACGCCTACGGGCCGACCGAGTGCTCCGACGACGTCACCCATCACACGGTCACCGCCGCCGACCTCGACCTGCTGCGGCTGCCGATCGGCGCGCCCATCGTCAACAGCCGGCTGTACGTGCTCAGGCAGGAGGACGACGATGCCTGGACCGCCTGTGACCTGGGCGAGACCGGTGAGCTGTTCGTCGGCGGCGTGTGCGTCGGGCGCGGCTACCTCGGCAACCCCGAGCGCACCCGGGAGGCCTTCTACGCCGACCCGTTCGACGAGTCGCCGACGCGGCGCCTCTACCGCACGGGCGACGCCGTCCGGCTGCTGTCACCGTCGGAGTCCGGCGCGGGCCGCCCCACCCTGCAGTACCTGGGGCGCGTCGACCGCCAGGTGAAGATCGCCGGGGTGCGCATGGAGCTCGGCGAGATCGAGGCCGTCCTGCAGAGACATCCCTCCGTCGGCGCCGCCGCGGTCGTGGTGCACGAGTACTAGGCCCGGACGGGGGCGGGGAAGTGCCGCTGCGGCGGTGAGGATTTCTTTAACTCTCCGTAATCGCACTGACCGGGTTCGGTCGTCAACCGTTGTCACTTCCCGCGCGTCGCAAGGATGATCAAGTGTGTCCCGAGCTGCGTTGTTTATCACTGTGGTGAGCAATTTCTGAGCCTAAGTTCTCCTTCCGGGGGGATTGCGAGGCATGTGACAGGCTGGTTAACTGTGGCTCCGCTACTCCTGAGTACAGCGTGTCGAGGGTCTCGCCCTGACCGGGGGGCGGGAAGGCGGCGGCGCTCTGCACAGGTTGGGGCTGCTCGGCATGCGATGAGGCGCGTTCGGATCGCAGACGGGTGACGGCGAGGCCGGCAGGGACTCGGGGAAAGGGGACGGGGTACTGCCCGAAGTTCTTTCGTCACACACATTTCGTCCGTACCCCTGACGGGGATCCGCCCTTCGACGCGGGCGTTATAAATGTCCCCGCAGACCGGGAAAGTGCCTCTCGATGTCGTCCACTGAGTACGTTCCTCTTTCCGCCGCTCAGCAGAGCGTCTGGTACGCGCAGCAACTGGACCCGGAAACGCCGGTCCACATCGCGCAGTACATCGAGATCGAGGGCCCGGTCGACCATGCGTTGTTCGACCGGGTGTGCACCATCGCGGCGCACGAGGTCGAATCGATGAACGCGCGCGTCGTCGAGCGTGACGGCATTCCGTACCAGATCCTCGACAGCGCCGCGACGGCGACGATTCCGCTCACCGACCTCAGTGGAGAAAAGGACCCGCGCGCGGCCGCGCGCGCGTGGATGCGGGAGCGCATGCACGAGCCGCTGCCGCTGGACGGCGACTGCCTCTACGTCACCGCGTGGTTGCGGCTCGGGCCGGAGCTGCACTGGTGGTTCATCCGGGCGCACCACATCGTCGCCGACGCGTTCACCGGCTCGGTGGTGGCCCGCCGCGCCGCCGAGGTCTACACCCTCCTGGCCGGCGGCGGGACCTACGAGGCCGCCGAGCGCGGCTCGTACCGGAGCCTGCTCGCCGAGGACGCCGAGTACCGCACCTCGGAGAAGTACGAACGCGACCGCGCCTACTGGACCGAGCGGTTCGCCGACAAGCCGGTCGCCCTCGGCCTGACCGACGACCTGGCCACCACGCCGGCGTCCTGGCCCATCAGCCGGATCACGACGCTGCCACCGGACGCCACCGCCGACCTCGCCGCGGGCGCGCGGCGGCTGCGCACCGCCACCCAGGCGCTCGCCCTGGCCGCGACCGCCGCGTACATGGCGCGCATGACCGGCACCGAGGACGTCATCATCGGCCTGGCCGTCAGCGGCCGCGCCACCCCGCTGGCCCAGGAGACCACGGGGATGACCTCCAACATCCTGCCGCTGCGGGTGGAGGTCCGGCCGGACATGTCGGTCGAGGACCTGGTCCGCACCGTCACCCGGTCCACCGCGCGGGCGCTGCGGCACCAGCGTTACCGCCGCGAGGACCTGCTGCGCGACCTGAAGCTGCTGGGGGAGCGGCGCCGCACCTACGGGCCGATGGTCAACATCATGGCGTTCGACTACCGGCTCGACTTCGCCGGCACGCCCGCCCGCATGCAGGCCATCACCACCGGTCCCGTCGAGGACCTGTCGATCAACATCTACGACAACTTCGACGGCAACGGCCTGCGGGTCGACTTCGAGGCGCACCCCGACCTGTACGGCGAGGACGAGGTCGCCGCCCACCAGGACCGTTACATGCGGCTGCTGACCGCGCTCGGCGCCGCCGACCCGGCCACGCCGCTGCGCGACATCGAGATCATGGACGAGGCCGAGCGGCGGCTCGTCCTGGAGACCTGGAACGGGCCCGCCGCGCCGCGTCCCACCGCGTTGTGGCCCGAGCTCTTCGCGCGCCACGCCGCCGCCGCGCCGGACGCCCCGGCCGTCCGCCACGGCGCCGAGACGCTCACCTACGGGGAGCTCGACGCCCGCGCCAACCGGCTCGCCCGGCGGCTGATCGAGCTCGGCGTCGGCCCCGAGGACCTGGTCGCCGTCGCCCTGCCGCGCGACGCCGCCATGATCGTCGCGCTCACCGCCATCTTCAAGACGGGCGCCGCCTACCAGCCGATCGACCTCACCTACCCGCCCGACCGGATCGCCTACATGCTGGAGGACGCCGGGCCGGCGTGCCTCATCACCACCAGCGGCTCCGAACTGCCGGGCGGCGTCCCGCGGCTGGAGCTCGACCGGATCGGGGACGACCCGGCGTTCGCCGCGCTCGACGACGGCGCCGTCACCGACGCCGACCGGGTCCGGCCGCTCTTCCCCGGGAACCTCTCCTACGTCATCTACACCTCCGGCTCCACCGGCCGGCCCAAGGGCGTCGCGGTCAACTACGCCGACATGAACGCCTTCCGCACCCGCGTGGTCGAGTTCTTCGGCGCCGAGACGTTGCGGCGGGTGGCGTTCGCGACCTCGCTCAACTTCGACCTGTCGGTGCAGGAGTGGCTGCTGCCGCTGACGCTCGGCGGCGAGATCGAGGTCCTGCGGGACCTGCTGGAGGTCGGCGAGCGCGGCGGCTGGTCCGGCGCGTTCATCGGCGGCGTGCCGTCGGCGGCCTCGGCGGTCATCGGCCGCGAGGGCGTGCGGATCGAGGCCGAGCACATCACGCTGGGCGGCGAGGCGCTGCCCCCGCCGCTGCTGCGCGAGGTGCGGCGGCAGGCGCCGGACGCCCGGGTCTCCAACATCTACGGGCCGACCGAGACGACCGTCGTGGTGACCGGCTGGTACGACGACGGCAACCCCGAGGCGCGGGCCCCGATCGGCCGCCCGCTGGCCAACGTGCGCGCCTACGTGCTGGACGCGGGGCTCCGGCCCGTCCCGGCGGGCGTGCCCGGCGAGCTTTACATCGGCGGCCCCGGCGTGGTCCGCGGTTACCTGGGGCGCCCCGGCCTGACCGCCGACCGGTTCGTGGCCGACCCGTACGGCGAGCCCGGCGCCCGCATGTACCGCACCGGCGACCTGGTGCGCTGGGACGCCGACGGCATCCTGGACTACCTGGGTCGCGCCGACCACCAGGTCAAGGTGCGCGGCTTCCGCATCGAGCTGGGCGAGATCGAGTCGGCGTTCGCCGCGCATCCCGGCGTCCGGCAGAGCGTCGCCGTCGCCCGCACGGACGCCGCCGGCGACGCCGTCCTGGTCGGCTACGTCGTCCCGGCCGCGCCCGGCATGGCGCTCGACCCGGCGCAGCTGCGCGACTTCGCGGCCCGGACGCTGCCGGAGTACATGCTGCCCGCGGCGATCGTCCAGCTCGACGCGCTGCCGCTCAACCCGGCCGGCAAGCTCGACCGCGCCGCGCTCCCCGCGCCCGACTTCACCGCCGCCCGCGCGGGCCGCGGCCCGCGCGACCCGCGCGAGGAGATCCTCTGCGGGATCTTCGCCGAGGTGCTCGGCCTGCCCGCCGTCGGCATCGACGACGGCTTCTTCGACCTCGGCGGCGACTCGCTCAAGGCGACCCGGGTGATGTCGCGCGCCCGCGCCGCGCTGAACGCCGAGCTGCCCATGCGGGTGCTGTTCGAGTCGCCGACCGTCGCCGGGATCGCCGCGCACGTCGCCGCCGCCACGACCGGCGCCGCCGCCCGCCCGCCGCTCCAGGCCGGCGGGCGCCCCGACCCGCTGCCGGTCTCGTACGCGCAGGAACGCCTGTGGTTCCTCAACCGGCTCGAGGGCCCGACCGCCACCTACAACATGCCGATCCCGCTGCGGCTGACCGGCGTGCTCGACCACGACGCCGTGCGCGCGGCGCTGCACGACGTGATCACGCGGCACGAGTCGCTGCGCACGCTGTTCGGCGAGGCCGACGGCGAGGCGTACCAGCGGATCCTGGACGCGGGCGAGGTGACGCCGGAGCTGGTCGTCGCCGACGCCGCCTCCGACGACCTGCACGGGCGGCTCTTCATGGACGCCACCCGCGGCTTCGACCTGGCCACCGAACTCCCGCTGCGGGCCTTCCTCTACCGGCTGGCCGCCGACGAGCACGTGCTGCTGCTGGTCATGCACCACGTCGCCGGCGACGGCTGGTCGCTGGCGCCGCTGGCGCGCGACGTCATCACCGCCTACCTGGCCCGCCGCGACGGCGCCGCGCCGGACTGGCCGCCGCTGCCGGTGCAGTACGCCGACTACGCGCTCTGGCAGCGGGAGCTGCTCGGCACCGGCCCGGACGGCCTCGCCGAGGCCCAGCTCGCGCACTGGAAGCACGCCCTGGCCGGGCTGCCCGACCAGCTGGCGCTGCCCACCGACCGGCCGCGTCCCGACCGCGCCTCGTACCGGGGCGGCCAGGTCGCCTTCGACGTGCCGCGCGAGCTCCTCGACGGCCTGGGCGCGCTGGCCCGCGGTCACCAGGTCAGCCTTTTCATGGTGCTCCAGGCCGCCCTGGCCGCGCTGCTCACCCGGCTCGGCGGCGGGACCGACGTGCCGATCGGCTCGCCGATCGCGGGCCGCACCGACGAGGCGCTGGACGACCTGGTCGGCGTCTTCGTCAACAGCCTCGTCCTGCGCACCGACACCTCCGGCGACCCGGCGTTCGCCGAGCTGCTCGCCCGGGTGCGCGAGACCGACCTGGCCGCCTACGCCCACCAGGACGTGCCGTTCGAGCGCGTCGTCGACACGCTCAACCCGGCGCGGTCGCTCGCCCGGCACCCGCTGTTCCAGGTGATGCTCACCCTGCAGAACAACCCCAGCCCGTCGGTCGAGCTGCCGGGCCTGACCGTGGCCGTCGAGCCGGTGGACGCCGGCGTCGCCAAGTTCGACCTGGAGTTCCTCCTGGAGGAGCGCCTGGACGGCCGCGACGGCATGGCCGGGACGATCGAGTACGCCCGGGACCTGTTCGACCACGCGACCGTCGAACGTTTCGCCGCCTGGTACCTCCGGGTCCTGCGGGCGGTCGCCGCCGACGCCGCCGTCACCGTGGCGGGCCTGGACCTGCCCGGCGTCGAGGAGCTCCGCCCGGCAGAGGCCTCCGCCGGGGCCGGGGCGGCCACCAAGAAGCTCGTCGCGTACGTGGTCGCGGCGCCCGGCCAGTCCCTCGAACCCGAGGAGCTGCGCGCCTACGTCCGGCAGAACCTCCCCGAGTCGATGGTGCCGTCGGCCGTCGTCGTGCTCGACCAGCTGCCGCTCACCCCGAACGGCAAGGTCGACACCAAGGCCCTGCCCCGGCCCGAACTGACCGCCGCCGGGTCCGCGTCCACCGCGTACCGCGCGCCGCGCGACGAACGCGAGGAGACGATCGCCGCCGTCGTCGCCGACCTGCTGGACGTCCCGCGCGTCGGCGTCGACGACGACTTCTTCGAGCTCGGCGGCAACTCGCTCATCGCCATGCGCGTCGTCAGCCGCGTCCGCCGGGTGCTCGAGGTCGAGCTGCCCGTCCGCGCCCTCTTCGAGGCGCCGACCGTCGCCGGGCTGGCGCGGCTGCTCGGCGAGTACGCCGGCGCCACCGGCCGTCCCGCGCTGGAGCGCCGCGACCGCCCCGACGCCGTCCCGCCGTCGTACGCGCAGCAGCGGTTGTGGTTCCTCAACCGGTTCGAGGGGCCGTCCGCCACCTACAACATGCCGATGGCCCTGCGCGTGCGCGGCGCCCTCGACCCCGCGGCGCTCCAGGAGGCCCTCGGCGACCTGGTCACCCGGCACGAGACGCTCCGCACGATCCTGCCCGACAGCGGCGGCGTGCCCCGCCAGCTCGTCCTCGACCCGGCCGCGGCCCGGCCCGAACTCCAGGTCACCGCCACCACCGCGGCCGAGTTGCCGGCGCGGCTCGGCATGGCGGCGGGCTACGCGTTCGACATCTCCGCCGAGCCGCCGCTGCGCGCCCACCTCTTCGAGATCGGCCCGGACGAGCACGTCGCGCTGCTGCTCATGCACCACGTCGCCGGCGACGGCTGGTCGCAGGCGCCGCTCGCCCGCGACCTGATCACCGCGTACGCCGCGCGCGCCGCCGGCTCGGCCCCCCAGTGGGCGCCGCTGCCCGTCCAGTACGCCGACTACACCCTGTGGCAGCAGGACCTCTTCGGCTCGGAGGACGACCCGGAGAGCCTCATCGCGCGGCAGATCGCGTACTGGAAGGACGCCCTCGCCGGGCTGCCCGAGGAGCTGGAGCTCCCGGCCGACCGGCCGCGGCCCGCCGAGTCGTCCTACCGCGGCGGCACCCACCGCTTCCGGCTCGGCCCCGACGTGCACGCCGCGCTGCTGAACGTCGCCCGCGAGGCCGGCGCCAGCCCGTTCATGGTCGCCCAGGCCGCGTTCGCCGCGCTGCTGACCCGGCTGGGCGCCGGCACGGACGTGCCGATCGGCTCGCCGATCGCGGGCCGCACCGACGAGGCGCTGGACGACCTGGTCGGCATGTTCGTCAACATGCTCGTCTTCCGGACCGACACCTCCGGCGACCCGGTCTTCCGCGACCTGGTCGAACGGGTCCGCGAGACCGACCTGGCGGCGTACGCGCACCAGGACGTGCCGTTCGAGCGGCTCGTCGAGGTCATCAACCCGCCGCGCCACCTCGGCCGCCACCCGCTCTTCCAGGTCGGCCTGACGTTCCAGAACAACCCCGAGGCCAGGCTGGAGATGCCCGGCTTCACCGCCGAGGTCGAACCGCTGCACGCCGGGGTCGCCCGCTTCGACCTGCTCATGGTCCTCACCGAACGTGAGGACGGGCTCGACGGCGAGCTGGAGTACGCCCTCGACCGCTACGACCCGGCCACCGCCGCGACGCTCGCCGCCCGCTTCGAGCGCTACCTGACCGCGCTGCTCACCGACCCCTCCGCCCGCATCGGCGACATCGACGTCCTCGACCCCGCCGAGCACGCCGCCCTTCGCGCCGAGTGGGCGGGCGGCGGCGGTGCCCCGGCCGAGCGGACGACGATTCCGGCGTTGTTCGAGGCGCAGGCGGTGCTGCGCCCGGAGGCGCCGGCGGTGACGTTCGAGGGTGTGTCCTGGACGTACGGGGAGGTGAACGCGAGGGCCAACCGTCTCGCGCGGCACCTGGTGGCGCAGGGGGTCGGGCCCGAGCAGTTCGTGGCGCTGAAGCTGCCCCGCACCGCGGACCTGGTGGTGGCGATCCTCGCCGTGCTGAAGGCGGGCGCGGCGTACGTGCCGATCGACCCTGATTACCCCGCCGACCGCATCGCGCTCGTGCTGGAGGACGCCGCCCCCGTCCTCACCCTCGACTCGGTCGAGATCCCCGACGGTTACGACGGCTCCGACCTCGGGGTGGAGATCTCGCCGGACCATCCGGCGTACGTGATCTACACCTCGGGCTCGACCGGTCGCCCCAAGGGCGTCGTCGTCCCGCACCAGAACGTGGTCCGCCTCCTGCGCTCGACCGAGCGGTGGTTCGACTTCGGCCCCGGCGACGTGTGGACGCTCTTCCACTCCTACGCGTTCGACTTCACGGTCTGGGAGCTGTGGGGTTCCCTCCTGTACGGCGGCCGTCTCGTCGTCGTCCCGTACCTGACCAGCCGTTCGCCCGAGGAGTTCGCCGCCCTCCTCGCGACCGAGAAGGTCACGGTCCTCAACCAGACTCCGTCGGCGTTCTACCAGCTGATGCCGTACGAGCGCGACGACCTGGCGGTCCGCTATGTGATCTTCGGCGGGGAGGCCCTCGAACCCGCCCGGCTGCGCGGCTGGCACACCCCGACGCTGGTCAACATGTACGGGATCACCGAGACCACCGTGCACGTCTCCTACGTCGAAGTGGACCGTGACCACCCCGGCAGCGTCATCGGCGTCGCCATCCCGGACCTGCGCCTCTACGTCCTCGACGACCGCCTCCGCCCGGTCGCCCCCGGCGTCGTCGGCGAGCTGTACGTCTCCGGGGCGGGCCTGGCGCGCGGCTACCTCGACCGCGCCGCCCTCACCTCCGAACGTTTCGTCGCCGACCCCTACGGCGACCCCGGCACCCGCATGTACCGCACCGGCGACCTCGGGCGGCGGCTCAAGGACGGGCGCCTGGAATACCTGGGCCGCGCCGACCAGCAGGTCCAGCTGCGCGGCTTCCGCATCGAGCTCGGCGAGATCGAGTCCGTCCTGGCCCATCACGGCTCGATCGCCGACGTCACCGTCGACGTCCGCGACGAACGGCTCGTCGCCTACGCCGTCCCCGCCGCCGGAGCCACGATCGACTCCGGCGAGCTCCGCGCCTTCGCCGGCCTGAAGCTGCCCGCCCACATGGTCCCCGCGACCGTCGTGCCGCTCGAAGCCCTGCCCCTCACCGTCAACGGCAAGCTCGACCGCAAGGCCCTGCCCGCCCCCGACTTCGGCGCGAACGTCTCCGGCCGCGCGCCGTCCACCACCGACGAGGAGACGCTCGCGGCCCTGTTCGCCGAGGTGCTCGGCCTGGAACGCGTCGGCGTCGACGACGGGTTCTTCGACCTCGGCGGCGACTCGATCATCGCCATCCAGCTGGTCTCCCGGGCCCGCCAGTCCGGCCTGGTGATCTCACCCCGCGACGTCTTCCAGCACCAGACCGTCCAGGAGCTGGCATCCATCGCCCGCCCGGTCGGCGAGGGCGAGGAGATCGAGGTCGAGGCGCCCGGCACCGGCACCGGACCGGTCCCGATCACCCCGATCATCGCCTGGCTGCGCGACCGCGTCGGCGGCGACGCCGGCCTCATCCGCGGCTTCCACCAGTCGACGCTCCTGCGCACGCCCGCCGACCTCGGCGTGGACCGGCTGGAGACCGCGCTCCAGACCCTCCTCGACCACCACGACGTCCTGCGGCTCCGGCTCGACGTCACCGGCGGCCACTGGCAGCCGGTGGTCCGGCCCGCCGGGACGGTCCCCGCCACCGGGCTCGTCACCCGCGTCGACGCCGCCGGCCTCGAAGGCGACAAGCTCAGCGGCCTCGTCACCGAGCACGCCCTCGCCGCCCGCGACCGCCTCGACCCGGTCTCCGGCGTCACCGCGCAGCTCGTCTGGTTCGACGCGGGCCAGGCCCAGGGCCGCCTCCTCGTCGTCCTGCACCACCTCGTGGTGGACGGCGTCACCTGGCGAGTCCTCCTGCCCGACCTCGTCACGGCCTGGGCGGGCGGCGACCCGCTGCCGGTCGCCACCTCGTTCCGCCGCTGGGCGCAGCGCCTCACCGCCGCCGCGTCCGACCCGGCCCGCACCGGCGACCTCGACACCTGGCTCGACATCGTGGACGGCCCCGACCAGCGCCTCGCGTCCCGCGCCCTCGACCCCCGGGTCGACATCGCCGCCCGCGCCCGCACGGTCACCCTGACCCTGCCCGCCGACGTCACCGGACCGCTGCTGACCGACGTGCCCGCCGCGTTCCACGGCCGCGCCAACGACGTCCTGCTCACCGGGCTGACCCTCGCCGTGGCCCAGTGGCGCAAGCACCACGGCGGGCGCGGCACCGGCGTGCTGCTCGACCTCGAAGGCCACGGCCGCGAGGAGGTCGTGCCCGGCGTCGACCTGGCCCGCACCGCCGGCTGGTTCACCTCGATCCACCCCGTCCGCCTGGACGCGGGCACGATCGACTGGGCCGAGGTCCGCGGCGGCACGCCCACCGTCGGCACCGCCCTCAAGAAGATCAAGGAACAGCTCCGCGAGATCCCCGACAACGGCATCGGCTACGGCCTCCTGCGCCACCTGAACGAGGACGCCGCCGAGGAGCTCGCCGACCTCCCGCCCGCCCAGATCGCGTTCAACTACCTCGGCCGCGTCGACCCCGGCGGGGACGGCGACTGGAGCCTGGCCACCGAGGACCTCCCCTCCGGCGAGGACCCGCGCATGCCCATGGCCCACGTCCTGGAGATCAACGCCATCACCCGCGACCTCGCCGGCGGCCCCGAGCTCAGCGCCACCTGGACCTGGCCGGACGGGCTGCTCGCCGACGACGACGTGCAGGACCTCGCCGCGAGCTGGTTCGAGGCACTGCGCGGCCTGGTCGCGCACGTCGCCGGTGCCGGCGCCGAGGCGGCCGGCGGGTTCACCCCCTCCGACCTCCTCGTCGACCTCGACCAGGGCGAGATCGACCAACTGCAGTCCGCCTGGAGGAACAAGCTTTGAACCGGGGAGATCTCGAGGACATTCTGCCGCTGTCGCCGCTGCAGCAGGGCTTCTTCTTCCACGCGACGTACGACGCGGACGGGAGGGACGTCTACACGGCGCAGATCGTCCTCGACCTCGACGGGCCGCTGGACGTGGCGGCGCTGCGGACGGCGGCGGACACGCTGCTGCGGCGGCACTCCAACCTGCGGGCCGGGTTCTGGAACGAGGGGCTGTCCAAGCCGGTGCAGGTCGTCCCGCGCGGGGTGGAGCTGCCCTGGTACGAGGTCGACGCGGCGGACGAGGCCGAGGCGGACGCGATCGTGGCGCGGGAGCGGGCGCACCGGTTCGACGTGACGGCGCCGCCGCTGCTGCGGTTCACGCTGGTGCGGCTGGGTGAACTCCGGCATCGGCTGATCTTCACCAACCACCACATCCTGCTGGACGGGTGGTCGACGCCGATCCTGGCGACCGAGCTGTTCCTGCTGTACGTGCAGGGCGGGCATGACGACGGGTTCCCCCGCGTCACGCCGTACAAGGGATATCTGGCCTGGCTCGCCAAGCAGGACCGGGGCGCGGCGGAGGCGGCGTGGAGCCGGGCGCTGGAGGGCGTCGCGGAGCCGAGCCTGGTGGCGCCGGAGGCGGCGGGGCGGCCCCCCGTGCTGCCGGAACGGACGATCACCGAGCTGGACGAGCGGCTGACCAGGAGGCTGCAGCGGGCCGCGCGGCGGCACGGGGTGACGCTGAGCACCGTGCTGCAGGGCGCGTGGGGGCTGACGCTCGGGCGGCTGCTCGGGAGCGACGACGTGGTGTTCGGGTCGACGGTGTCGGGTCGGCCCGCGGAGCTGCCCGGCATCGAGCAGATGATCGGGCTCTTCATCAACACGCTGCCGGTGCGCGTGCGCTACGAGCAGGGGGAGCCGCTCGGGTCGCTGATGGAACGGCTGCAGGACGAGCAGACCGAACTGCTGCCGCACCACCATCTCGGGCTGACCGACATCCAGCGGGCCGCCGGGCACGGGCAGCTGTTCGACACGATGACCGTGCTGGAGAACTACCCGTTCGACCCCGCGTCGATGGACGGCTCCCTGAACGGCGTGCGGATCGTCGGCGCGGACTCCTACGACGCGACGCACTTCCCGCTGTCGTTCGTCGCGGCGCCCGGCCCCGGGTTGTCGCTGCGGCTGCACTACCGGCCGGACGTGTACGGGAAGGAGCTCGTCGAGGCGCTGCTGGCGCGGGTCAGGCGGTTCCTGGAGGCGTTCGCCGAGGACTCCGGGCAGGCCATCGGCGCCGTCGCGCTGGCCGGGGAGGACGAGCGGGCGCGGCTGGCCGCGTGGAACGACACGGCGGAGGCGGCTCCCTCGGGGACCGTGGCCGACCTGTTCGAGGAACGGGCCGCGCGGGCGCCGGACGAGGTGGCGCTCGTCTGCGGCGAGGCGTCGCTGACGTACGCGGAGCTGAACGAGCGGGCCAACCGGCTCGCGCACGAGCTGATCGCGCGGGGGATCGGCCCCGAGGACCGCGTCGCGCTGGTGCTGCCGAGGACGCCCGAGATCGTGGTCTCCATCCTGGGCGTGCTCAAGGCGGGCGCGGCGTACGTGCCGATCGACCCGGAGTACCCGGCCGACCGCGTCGCGTACATGCTGGACGACTGCCGGCCCGCGGTGACGATCCGCGAGCCCCTGGACGTGCCGGACGTGCCGGACGGGCCCGCGGGCGACCCGCGTCGGACCGCGGCGGCGGCGAACACGGCGTACGTGATCTACACGTCGGGCTCGACGGGGCGTCCCAAGGGCGTGGCCGTTCCGCACGCCGGGCTGCTCAACTACTACGCGGCGCACCGTGACGCGTTCTTCGAGCCCGCGATCGCGGCGGCCGGCGGCCGGCGGATGCGGTTCGCGCACCTGGCGTCGTTCTCGTTCGACACGTCGTGGATGGGCCTGCTCTGGATGGCGCACGGCCACGAGCTGCACCTGATCGACGACGGGACGCGGCGCGACGTCGAGGCGTACGCGGCGTACATCGCGCGGGCGCGGATCGACCTGGTCAACACCACGCCGTCGCACTTCCTGTCGCTGCGCGAGGCGGGGCTGCTGAAGGAGGACGGCCGGCACCGGCCGGCGCAGCTGCTGCTCGGCGGCGAGGCGGTCCCCGACACGTTGTGGGACGAGCTGCGCGGCCTGGACGGGGTGACGGTCCGCAACTTCTACGGGCCGACCGAGTCGACGATCGACACGATGAACCAGGTCGTGGCGGACGCCGGGCGGCCCTCGGTGGGCGGCCCGCAGCGCAACACCCGGTCGTACGTGCTGGACGCGGCGTTGCAGCCGGTCCCGGCCGGCGTGCCCGGTGAGCTCTACCTGGCGGGCGCGCAGCTGGCGCGCGGCTACTTCGAGCGTCCCGGGCTGACCGCCGAACGGTTCGTGGCCGACCCGTTCGGCGCGCCCGGCGAGCGGATGTACCGGACCGGCGACCTGGTGCGGTGGTCGCCGGAGGGAACGATCGAATACCTGGGCCGCGTCGACGACCAGGTGAAGATCCGCGGGTTCCGGGTGGAGCCCGGCGAGATCGAGAACGTCGTCGCCGCGTTCGAGGGCGTCGCGCGGGCGGCCGTGGTGGTGCGCGAGGACGCGCCGGGGGAGCGGCGCCTGGCCGCCTACGTCGTGGGCACCGCGGGCACCGCGGGCACCGTGGACGTCGCGGCGCTGCGGCGGTACGCGGCCGAGCGGCTGCCCGACTACATGGTCCCGTCGTTCACCGTCCTCGACACGCTGCCGCTGACCGTGAACGGCAAGCTGGACCGGGCCGCGCTGCCGGTCCCGGACGCCGCCGCCTCGGTCAGCCGCGCGCCGCGCTCGCCCCGCGAGGAGATCCTCGCGGGCCTGTTCGCCGAGGTGCTCGGCGTGGCCCGGGTCGGCGTGGACGACGGGTTCTTCGCGCTCGGCGGCGACTCGCTGATCGCGACCCGGCTGGTCGGCAGGGTGCGGTCGGCGCTGGGCGTGGAGCTTCCGGTGCGGGCGCTGTTCGAGGCGCCGACCGTGGCGGGCCTGGCCGAACGGCTCGCCGAGGCGTCCGGCGACGTCCGGCCGTCGCCGTCGCGCGCCGCCGTGCGCCCCGAGGTGATCCCGCTGTCGTACGCGCAGCAGCGGTTGTGGTTCCTCAACCGGTTCGAGGGCGCGTCCGCCACGTTCCTGATGCCGGCCGCGCTGCGGCTCGTCGGGGCCGTCGACCACGACGCGCTCCAGGCCGCGCTCGGCGACGTGACGGCGCGGCACGAGTCGCTGCGCACGATCTTCCCGGACAGCTCGGGCGTCGCCCGGCAGCTGGTCCTGGACCCGGCCGAGGCCCGTCCCCGGCTCACCGTGACCGAGACGACCGAGGCCCGATTGCCGGCCGCGCTCGCCGCGTTCGCCGGCCAGGGCTTCGACCTGTCGGTCGAGCCGCCGCTGCGCGCCCGGCTGTTCCACCTGGGCGGCGACGAGCACGTGCTGCTGCTCGTCCTGCACCACATCGCGGCGGACGGCTGGTCGATGGCGCCGCTCGCGCGGGACGTCATCCTGGCGTACGCGGCGCGCCGCGAGGGCTCGGCGCCGGACTGGGCGCCGCTGCCGGTGCAGTACGCGGACTACACGTTGTGGCAGCAGGAGCTGTTCGGGTCCGAGGACGACCCGGAGAGCCTGGTCTCGCGGCAGATCGCGTACTGGAAGGGCGCCCTGGCCGGGCTGCCCGACCAGCTGGAGCTGCCGGCCGACCGGCCGCGCCCGGCGGAGGCCTCGCACCGGGGCGCCACGTTCGCCTTCACGCTCGACGCCGGCCTGCACGCGGGCCTGCTGAAGATCGCCCGGGAGAGCGGCGCCAGCCTGTTCATGGTGACGCAGGCGGCGTACGCGGCGCTGCTGACCCGGCTGGGCGCCGGCACGGACGTGCCGATCGGCTCGCCGATCGCGGGCCGCACGGACGAGGCGCTGGACGACCTGGTCGGCATGTTCGTCAACATGCTCGTGCTGCGCACCGACACCTCCGGCGACCCCTCGTTCCGCGAGCTGATCGCCCGGGTGAAGGAGACCGACCTGGCCGCGTACGCCCACCAGGACCTGCCGTTCGAGCGGCTGGTGGACGTGCTGAGCCCGGCCCGGTCGATGGCGCGGCACCCGCTCTTCCAGGTCGCCCTCACCTTCCAGAACAACCCCGAGGCCAGGCTGGAGCTGGACGGCCTCAGCGGCGGCGCCGAGCCGCTCCACGCGGGGGCCGCCAAGTACGACCTGTCCCTCTACCTGGAGGAACGGCACGGCGACGACGGCGCTCCCGGCGGCATCGACGCCGGGCTGGAGTACGCGCTGGACCTGTTCGACCCGGCGACGGCCGAGTCGATCGCGGGCCGCTTCGAACGGCTGCTGCGCGAGCTGGTGGACGCGCCCGACGAGCCGATCGGCACCGCCGAGATCCTCGACCGGTCCGAACGCCGCACGATCCTGCGCAAGTGGGCGGGCGGCGGCGGTGCCCCGGCCGAGCGGACGACGATTCCGGTGCTGTTCGAGGCGCAGGCGGTGCTGCGCCCGGACGCGCCGGCGGTGACGTTCGAGGGTGTGTCCTGGACGTACGGGGAGGTGAACGCGAGGGCCAATCGTCTGGCGCGGCACCTGGTGGCGCAGGGGGTCGGGCCCGAGCAGTTCGTGGCGCTGAAGCTGCCGCGGTCGGCCGACCTGGTCGTGGCGGTGCTGGCCGTGCTGAAGGCGGGCGCGGCGTACGTGCCGATCGACCCTGATTACCCGGCCGACCGCATCGCCTTCATGCTGGAGGACGCCGCGCCGTCCCTCATTCTCGACTCGGTCGAGGTGCCGGACGGTTATGAGGGCTCCGACCTGGGGGTGGAGATCTCGCCGGATCATCCGGCGTACGTGATCTACACCTCGGGCTCGACCGGTCGCCCCAAGGGCGTCGTGGTTCCGCACCAGAACGTGGTCCGCCTCCTGCGCTCGACCGAGCGGTGGTTCGACTTCGGCCCCGGCGACGTGTGGACGCTCTTCCACTCCTACGCGTTCGACTTCACGGTGTGGGAGTTGTGGGGCTCGCTGCTGTACGGCGGCCGTCTCGTCGTGGTCCCGTACCTGACCAGCCGTTCGCCGGAGGAGTTCGCGGAGCTGCTGGCAGCCGAGAAGGTCACGGTCCTCAACCAGACGCCGTCGGCGTTCTACCAGCTGATGCCGTACGAGCGCGACGACCTGGCGGTCCGCTATGTGATCTTCGGTGGGGAGGCGCTGGAGCCCGCCCGGCTGCGCGGCTGGCACGCCCCGGCGCTGGTCAACATGTACGGGATCACCGAGACCACCGTGCACGTCTCCCACGTCGAGGTGGACGACCGCGAGTACCCGGGCAGCGTCATCGGCGTCGGCATCCCCGACCTCAAGGTGTACGTCCTGGACGGCCGCCTCCAGCCGGTGCCGCCCGGCGTGGCCGGCGAGATGTACGTGGCGGGCGCGGGCCTGGCGCGCGGCTACCTCAACCGCGCCGCCCTCACCTCCGAACGTTTCGTCGCCGACCCGTACGGCGAGCCCGGCACCCGCATGTACCGCACCGGCGACCTCGGGCGCTGGCTCAAGGACGGGCGCCTGGAATACCTGGGGCGCGCCGACCAGCAGGTCCAGCTGCGCGGCTTCCGCATCGAGCTCGGTGAGGTCGCCGCCGCCCTCGTGCGGCACGGCTCGGTCACCGACGCGGTCGCGGTGGTCCGCGACGACCGGCTCGTCGCGTACGCGGCGGGGGAGGACCTCGACCCGGCCGAGCTGCGCCGCTTCGCGGGCCGGACGCTGCCCGACCACATGATCCCCGCGACGGTCGTCCGGCTGGACGCGCTGCCGCTGACGTCCAACGGCAAGCTCGACCGCAGGGCCCTGCCCGATCCCGACTTCGGCGCGAACGTCTCCAGCCGCGCCCCGCGCACGGCCGACGAGGAGACGCTCGCGGCCCTGTTCGCCGAGGTGCTCGGCCTGGAACGCGTCGGCGTCGACGATGGGTTCTTCGACCTCGGCGGCGACTCGATCATCGCGATCCAGCTGGTCTCCCGGGCCCGCCGGTCCGGCCTGGTGATCTCACCCCGCGACGTCTTCCAGCACCAGACCGTCCAGGAACTCGCCGCCATCGCCCAGCCGGTCACCGAGGCCGTCGAGACCGAGCCGCCCGGCGCGGGCATCGGACCCGTCCCGGCCACGCCGATCATGCGGTGGTTCCGCGGCCTCCAGGGCCCCGTGGACGGCTACAGCCAGCGCGTGCTGCTCCAGGTCCCGCCGGACCTCGGCGAGGAACGGCTGGCCTCGGCCCTGCAAGCGGTGCTCGACCACCACGACATGGTGCGGCTGCGCGCGGACGGCGACGGGTTCGAGATCACCGAGCCCGGCACGGTCGACGCGGCGCCGCTCGTCCGGCGCGTGGACGTCCGGGGACTCGGCACCGAGGCGCTGCACGACGTCCTCGCCGCCGAGTCCCGCGCGGCCCGCGACCACCTCGACCCTGCCGCGGGGGTCATGGCGCGGCTCGTCTGGTTCGACGCGGGCCCCGCCGCGTCCGGCCGCCTCCTGCTCACGCTGCACCACCTGGTGGTGGACGGCGTCTCCTGGCGCATCCTGCTGCCCGACCTGGTCACCGCCTGGGCGGGCGGCGACCTCCAGCCGGTCGGCACCTCGTTCCGCCGGTGGGCGCAGAGGCTCGTCGCCGAGGCGTCCGAGCCGGCCCGCGCCGCCGAGCTGCCGCTGTGGACCGACATCCAGGCCACCCCCGACCCGCTGCTCGGCGCCCGCCCGCTCGACCCCGCCGCCGACACGTTCGGCACCGCGCGCCACCTCACCGCCGTCCTGCCCGCCGACGTCACCGGGCCGCTGCTCACCGACGTGCCGGCCGCGTTCCACGGGCGCGTCAACGACGTGCTGCTGACCGGCCTCGCCCTGGCGGTCGCCGAATGGCGGCGCGAACGCGGCCGCGCCGACGACCCGGCGGTGCTCGTCGACCTGGAGGGGCACGGCCGGGAGGAGATCATCCCCGGCGTGGACCTGTCGCGCACCGCGGGCTGGTTCACCTCGATCTTCCCCGTCCGGCTCGACCCGGGCCCGATCGACTGGGCCGAGGTCGCCGAGGGCGGCCAGGCCGTCGGCACGGCGCTCAAGCTGGTCAAGGAGCAGCTGCGGGAGATCCCGGACAACGGCGTCGGGTACGGCCTGCTGCGCCACCTCAACCCGGGCACCCGCGACGTGCTCGCCGCCGGCCCGGTCCCGCAGGTCGCCTTCAACTACCTCGGCCGCACCGCGGCGCCCGAGGCGGCCGACTGGTCGCCCGCCGGACCGGCCGAGGACGCCGCGCTCGCCGGCGGCCAGCACGACGGCCTCGGGCTGGTGCACGCCGTCGAGGTCAACGCGCACACCCGCGACCTGCCCGGCGGTCCCGAGCTGACCGCCACCTGGACCTGGGCCGGCGAGCTGTTCGGCGAGGACGAGATCCGCGCCCTGGCCGACCGCTGGTCCGCGGCGCTGCGCGGCCTGGTCGCCCACGTCGTGGAGGGCGGCGACCACGGCCCGGTCGGCGGGTTCACCCCCTCGGACCTGTCCCTGGTGGAGGTCGGCCAGGACGAGATCGACGAGCTGGCCGCGGAGCTCGACGGAGAATGGGAGCAGGAGTGACGACACCGGCGCAGCAGCAGAAGCGGTCTCAGCTGGAGGACATCCTGCCGCTGTCGCCCCTCCAGCAGGGCCTGTTCTTCCACGCGCTGCACGACACCGGCCAGGACGTCTACACCGCGCAGGTGAGCTTCGAGCTGGAGGGGCCGCTCGACGTGGCGGCGCTCAGGGCGGCCGCCGCGACCCTGCTGCGGCGGCACGCCAACCTGCGCGCCGGGTTCCGGCAGCGCAAGGAGGGCACGCCCGTCCAGATCGTGCAGCGGCAGGTGCGGCTGCCCTGGGAGGACGTCGACCTGACCGGGCTGCCGGAGGCCGAACGGGCCGCCGCGGCCACGGCGGTCGCCGACCGCGAGCGGGTGACGCCGTTCGACATGGCCAAGCCGCCGCTGCTGCGCTTCACGCTGGTCAAGATGGCCGCGGACCGGCACCGGATGGTGTTCACCAACCACCACATCCTGCTGGACGGCTGGTCCACGCCGGTGCTCCAGACCGAACTGTTCGCGCTCTACCTCGCGGGCGGCGACGACACCGGGATGCCGCGCGTCGCCCCGTACAAGAACTACCTGGCATGGCTGGCCGGGCAGGACCGCGGCGCCGCCGAGGACGCGTGGCGGCGCGCGCTGGCCGGGGTGGAGGAGCCCACGTTCGTGGCGCCCGAGGCGGGCGCGGCGGAGCCGGCCGAGCCGGGCCGGGTGCGGTGGCGGCTGAGCGAGCGGCTGACCGCCGACCTCAACGCGCGGGCGCGGGCCCAGGGCGTCACGCTCAACACCGTGATGCAGCTGGCGTGGGGCACGCTCCTCGGCCGGCTCACCGGCCGCACCGACGTGGTGTTCGGCGCCGCCGTCTCCGGCCGCCCGGCCGAGCTGCCGGGCGTCGAGCAGATGATCGGGCTGTTCATCAACACCCTGCCGATCCGGGTGCGGGTGCGGCCGTCCGACACGGTCGCCGCGGCGCTCACCCGGCTCCAGGGCGAGCAGGCCGACCTGATGCCCCACCACCACCTCGGCCTCGCCGACATCCAGCGGTTCACCCCCGCCGGCACGCTCTTCGACACCATGACCGTGCTGGAGAACTACCCGTTCGACCCCGACGCCGCGGGCACCGACCTGGGCGGGCTCACGCTCAAGGACGTCGACGGCTACGACGCCAGCCACTACCCGCTGGCGCTGGCGGCCGTGCCGGGACGCGAGCTGTCGCTGCGGCTGGACCACCGGACCGACCTCTACAGCCGGGAGGACGCCGAACGCCTGGCCGGACGGCTGGACCGCGTGTTCACCGCGATCGCGCACCGGCCCGACGTGCCGCTCGCGCGCATCGACGTCCTCACCGACGACGAGGCCGGCAAGGTCCTGCGCGAGTGGCAGGGACCGGTCACCGGCCGTCCCGGCGAGCCGGGACGGCCGGTGACCATCACCGGCTCCTTCGAGGACCGGGTCCGGGAGGCCCCGGACGCCGTCGCGATCCGCTGGAACGGCGAGTCGATCACCTACGCCGAGCTGGACGCCCGCGCCAACCGGCTCGCGCACCGGCTCGTCGCGCTCGGCGTGGGGCCCGAGACGCCGGTCGCGATGCTCCTCGAACGGTCCGCCGACAGCGTCGTGGCCTCCCTCGCGACCCTCAAGGCCGGCGGCGCGTACGCCCCGATCCACCACGCCTACCCGGCCGACCGCATGGCGTGGGCGGTGGCCGAGGTCGGCGCGCCCGTCCTGCTGGTCAACACGCCGATGAAGGACCGCGTCGCCGAGCTGGAGGGCGCGGCGCGGGTGGTCGTCGTGGACGACGACCCCGAGACCGCCGCCCAGCCCAGCACGCCCCCCGGCGTCGCCGCCCACCCCGAACAGCTCGCGTTCGTCCTGTTCACCTCGGGCTCGACCGGGCTGCCCAAGGGCGTCATGCTGCGGCACCGCGACACCGTCGACCTGGCCCGCGACGCGGCCATGCGCGACGGCGGGCACGACCGGGTGCTGGTGCACTCGCCGCACGCCTTCGACGCGTCCACGTACGAGATGTGGGTGCCGCTGCTGGCCGGCGGCACCGTCGTGGTGGCGCCGCCGGGTCAGCTCGACGCCGCCGCCCTCGAAAAGATCATCAACGCCGAGGACGTCACCGGGATCTTCATCACGACCACGCTGTTCAACCTGGTCGCCGAGGAGCGCCCGGAGACGTTCGCCGGGCTCCGGGAGGTCCTCACCGGCGGCGAGTCCGGCTCCCCGGCGGCGATGCGCAAGGTCCTCGCGGCCTGCCCGGACACCGAGGTCGGTCACGTGTACGGGCCCACCGAGGCCACCACGTACACCACATTGGTCGGCATGCGCGCTCCGCTCGCCGGCGGCGACCGCGTCCCGATCCTCGGCCGCCCGATCGACGACATGCGGCTGTACGTCCTGGACGAGGGGCTGCGGCCGGTGCCGCCCGGCGTCACCGGCGAGGCCTACATCGCGGGCGCCGGTCTCGGCCGGGGCTATCTGGAACGGCCGGGCCTCACCGCCGAACGGTACGTCGCCGACCCGTTCGGCCCGCCCGGCGAGCGCATGTACCGGACCGGCGACCTGGTCCGGTGGCGGGCCGACGGGCAGCTGGAGTACGTCGACCGCGCCGACTTCCAGGTGAAGATCCGCGGTTTCCGCGTCGAGCTCGGCGAGATCGAGGCGGCCCTCGCCGCGCACCCCGGGGTCTCCAACGTCGCGGTCGTCGCCCGCGAGGACAGCCCGGGAGTCAAGCGCCTGGCCGCCTACGTGGTCGGCACGGTCGGCCCCGCCGGCCCCGCCGGTACGGCCGTCGTCGCGCCCTCGGCCGACGAGCTGCGCCGGTGGGTCTCCTCCCGGCTGCCGGAGTACATGGTGCCCGCCGCGTTCGTCGCGCTGGAGACGTTCCCGACCAACCCGAACGGCAAGCTCGACCGGAACGCCCTGCCCGCGCCCGACTACGCCGGAGGCGCGGTGGGACGCGACCCGGAGACGCCCGAGGAGGAGCTGCTCTGCGGGCTGTTCGCCCAGGTGCTCGAGGTCGAGCGGGTGGGCGCCGACGTCAGCTTCTTCGACCTCGGCGGCGACAGCATCGCCGCGATCAAGCTCGTCACCCGCGCCCGGCAGGCGGGCCTGGAACTGGCGCCGCGCGACGTGTTCACCCACCAGACCGTCGAGGCCCTCACCCGGCTCGGCGACGAGGAGCGGCTCGGGGTCGAGGTGCTGCTGCCGATCCGCACCACGGGTTCGCGGCCGCCGGTCTTCTTCGTGCACCCGGCGGGCGGGCTGGCATGGAGCTACCTCCAGCTCCAGCGGCACCTGCACCCCGACCAGCCGATGTACGGGCTCCAGGCGAGCGCGTTCACCCGCGCGGAGCTGCCCGGCTCGGTCGGGGAGATGGCCGAGGACTACCTGGCGGAGATCCGCAAGGTCGCGCCGCACGGGCCGTACCACCTGGCGGGCTGGTCGCTCGGCGGGCTCATCGCCTACGAGATGGCGTGCCGCCTCCAGGCCGCGGGCGAGGAGGTCGGGCTGCTCGGCCTCATCGACGCCTTCCACACCCAGGAACTGGAGTCGGAGAAGCGCGAGATCCTGCCCGAGCTGCTGGAGTCGATCGGCATCGACGCCACGATGGTGTCCGCCGACGGGAACCCGGACCTGGAACAGATCATGGCGGTGCTGGCCGAGCGCGAGGACTCGCTGTCCACGCTCGGCGAGGACGACCTGGTCAACGTCTACCGCAACTACGAGAACGGGCTCCACCGCGCCGAGGAGTACCGTCCCGGGCCCTACCGCGGCGACGTGGTCTTCTTCACCGCCACGAAGGGGCGCACCGACCGGATGCCGACCGGGCCGTCCAACTGGGGACCGCTGGTCGACGGCCAGATCGAGGACCACCACCTGGACGTCGACCACCACTTCCTCATGGAGCCGGAGCCGGCCGCCGAGATCGGCGCCGTCCTGGCCGCCACCCTCGACAAGATCCACCGATAGAGAGGTACCCCCGAGATGACCAACCCCTTCGAGGACGCCGACGGCACCTATGTGGTGCTGGTCAACGACGAGGGCCAGCACTCGTTGTGGCCGTCGTTCGCCGAGGTGCCCGCGGGCTGGACGGTCGCCAAGACCGAGGACACCCGGCAGGCGTGCCTGGACCACGTCAACGAGAACTGGACCGACATGCGCCCGAAGAGCCTCATCGAGGCGATGGGTGGCTGATATCGAGCTCCCCGCCGTCACCGAGTGGACGATGGAGATGCTCGATCCGGCCGACCTGCGGCCCGCGCCGGCGGCGGGCGTCGAGATGACGTTCACCCGGGCCGCGGTCGCCTCGGCCGACGTCAGCCGTGCCCTCTACGCCGCGGTCGGCGCCCGGGTCTGCTGGACCGACCGGTTCCCGTGGACGCACGAGGACTGGTGGGCCTGGGTCGACCGGCCCGAGCTCGGCACGTGGCTGGCGATGGCGGAGGGCACGATCGCGGGGTTCTTCGAGATCGAGGCGCAGCCCGGCGGCGACACCGAGATCCATCTGGTGGGGCTCACCCCGGCCTTCGTCGGCCATGGGCACGGTGGCCATCTCGTCGAGCAGTGCGTGCGCCGGGCGTGGCTGCGGGGGGAGACGTGGGCCGAGCGCACCGGCCCGGCGACCCGGGTGTGGTTGCGGACCAGCACGCTCGACCACCCGAACGCGCTGGGCAACTACCGGGCCCGGGGCTTCAAGGTGGCCGCCGAGAAGACCGCGGCCAAGCTCGTCCCCGACCCTCGGGTTGCGCCGTGGCCACTGCCCGACGATCCTCGGTTGAACCCGCGCATTCTGGACGAGCAGGAGTTGATCTCGTGACCTGGTTCCGCTGTGCCGAAACGCGGCCCTGGGCTTCGATGCGGCTGTTCTGCCTGCCGCACGCGGGCGGCTCGGCGGTCTTCTACCGGTCGTGGGCCAAGGAGATCAGCCCGGCGGTCGAGCTGCACGCCGTCCAGTACCCCGGCCGGGCCGACCGGATGGCCGACCCGTTCGTGACCGAGGCCCACCAGCTCGCCCGGCTGATCGCGGGCGCGATGGCGCCGCTGCTCGACCGGCCGGTCGCGCTGTTCGGGCACAGCATGGGCGCCGTGCTGGCGTACGAGGTGGCCGTGCTGCTCCAGGAGCGCGGCGCCCCGCCCGTCCACGTGTTCGCCTCCGGCGCGCGCCCGCCGCACGACCGCGGTGACGACAAGGTCGCCGGCAGGGACGACGAGGCGCTGGTGGCCGAGCTGGTGAAGCTCGGCGGCACCGACGCCGAGGCGCTCCGGGAGCCCGAGCTGCGCGAGCTGGTGCTGCCCTACGTCCGCAACGACTTCACGCTCATCGAGGAGTACGCGCACCGGCCGGGCGGCCCCCGCCTCGGCGTCCCGGTGACCGCGATCATCGGTGCCGACGACCCGCACGTGAACGAGGCGCAGGCGGCGCGGTGGGGCGAGCTGACCGACGGCCGGTTCGCGCTGCGCGTCCTGGAGGGCGACCACTTCTACCTGGTGCCGCGGCAGCCCGCGGTGTTGTCGGAGGTCATGCGCACCCTCGAGGTGCCCGCCGGGCCCTGACCGCCGCACGCCGCCCGCTGGACACGCTGTCCGACACCGGTCGCTGATCGGGGTCTCCCCGCCGCCTGGAGATCGACGTACAGTCGAAAGTGGTGGGGGACCGGCTGGAAGTCGCGGACAACCCCGCCCCGGACGCCCCGACTGGGAGTGGCCATGGGCGTCGAGATCCGGGTGGAAGGGCTCAAGAAGTCGTTCGGGCGGCAGGTCATCTGGGAGGACGTGAGCTTCACGATCCCCGCCGGTGAGATCTCCGCGCTGCTGGGGCCCTCCGGCACCGGCAAGTCGGTCTTCCTCAAGAACCTCGTGGGGCTGCTCCGCCCCGACCGGGGTCACGTCTTCGTCGGCGGCGGCGACGTGCCGCGCCTGCGGGAGAGCGAGCTGTACGACATGCGCCGCAAGTTCGGCGTGCTCTTCCAGGACGGCGCCCTGTTCGGCTCCATGAACATCTACGACAACATCGCCTTCCCGCTGCGCGAGCACACCCGCAAGGGCGAGTCGGAGATCCGCAGGATCGTGCTGGAGAAGATGGAGATGGTCGGGCTCTCCGGCGCCGAGGCCAAGCTCCCCGGCGAGATCTCCGGCGGCATGAAGAAGCGCGCCGGGCTCGCCCGCGCGCTGGTGCTGGACCCCGAGATCATCCTGGCCGACGAGCCCGACTCGGGTCTCGACCCGGTGCGCACCGCCTACCTCAACCAGCTGTTCGTCGACCTCAACACCGAGATGGGCGCCACGTTCCTCATCGTCACGCACGACATCGGCACCGCCCGGGTGCTGCCCGACAACCTCGGGCTGCTGTTCCGGCGCGGGCTGGTGATGTTCGGGCCGCGCGAGATGATCCTGTCGAGCACGCACCCGGCGGTGAACCAGTTCTTCAACGCCCGCCGCCAGGGCCCCATCGGCATGGCCGAGGAGAAGGACCAGGCGGAGGTGGAGAGCGAGGGCCACGTCCCGCAGGCCATGCCCGCGCCCATCCCGCCGCAGCTGATGCCCAGCGACGGGCGCATGCGCCCCTCGATGCGGCGGCCGGGGGAGTGGCTGCGGGCGCACAACACCAAACCGCCGCCCGGGTCGTTCATCGACGACCAGGGGCGCAACTGGCTGAACGACTGGGACGCCCTGTCGCGGTCCCGCCAGCGGCCGCAGTGAGCCGGGTGATCACTTCACCCTCCTGTCACCGGCCTGCGGCACGATGGAGCCGTGACCGAGCCTGACCACGTTCCCCGTCCCGGCCTGTTCACCATCGCCCGCGAGTGGGGCCGGATCGGCTGCGTCGGGTTCGGCGGCCCGCCCGCCCACATCACGCTGCTGCGGAAGATGTGCGTCAAGGACCGGCGGTGGCTGAGCGCGGCGGAGTTCGAGGACGGCATCGCCGCCTGCAACCTGCTGCCCGGACCGGCGTCCACCCAGCTCGCGATCTTCTGCGCGTGGCGGCTGCGCGGCGCGGCGGGGGCGATCGTCGGCGGGTTGTGCTTCATCGTGCCGGGACTGCTGCTGATCCTCGTGCTCGCGGCGTTGTTCCTGGCCGGCGACGCCCCGGCGTGGGTACGCGGCGCCGCGGCGGGCGCGGGCTCGGCCGTCGCGGCGGTGGCCGTGCACGCCGCGGCCGATCTCGTGCCGGCCAGCCGCCGGCGGGCGCGGCACCGGGTCCGCTGGTACGCCTACCTGGTGCTGGGCGCCGCCGCCGCGGTGATCGTCGGACCGTACCTGGTGCTGGTCCTGGTGGCATGCGGCCTCGCCGAGCTCGCCTTCAGGCGGGTGCCGCCGCCGGGGCGCAGCGGCGCCCTGCCGCTCCTGGTGGCCGCGCCCGCGGCGGCGGGCGGCCTGGGCGCGCTGGCGTGGGTGGCGCTCAAGGTCGGCGCGCTGTCGTACGGGGGCGGCTTCGTCATCATCCCGCTCATGCAGGCGGAGTCGGTCGGACACCACCACTGGATGACCGCGGCCGAGTTCACCACCGCGGTCGCGCTCGGCCAGATCACCCCCGGCCCCGTCGTCCAGACGGTCGCGGTCGTCGGGTACGCGGCGGGCGGCGTCGCCGGCGGGCTGCTGGCGGCGGCGGTCGCGTTCGCCCCCTCGTTCGCCTTCGTGCTGCTCGGCGGGCCGCACTTCGACCGGATCCGGTCCAGCGCCGCGGTCCAGGCGTTCTTCGACGGCGCGGGCCCCGCGGTGATCGGCGCGATCGGCGGCTCGGCGCTCACGCTGGCCCTCGTCCTGGACCACGCCTGGCAGTTCGGGGTGCTCGCGGCGGCCACCGGATGGCTGGTGATGCTGCGCCGCGGCGTCGTCGGGACGTTGCTCGGCGCCGGTGCGCTCGGCGTCGCGGCCGCCGTCGCGGGCCTCCCGCTGCCATGACTCGGTGGTCACGATATGCCACCTTGTGTCACGGTATGAAATGTTCCGGCTCGACTCCCGCGTCGTCGTGAGGCAAGAATGAACCGGTGACGCTGCTGCTGAACCGTTCCGACCTGGAGTCCCTGCTCGACCCGGCCGGCTGCCTGGACGCGCTGCGGCGGGGGTTCGCGGCCGAGCGCGGTGAGGTGACGCCGCGGCGGGTGGTCACCCCGCTGTCCGGCCAGGGCAGCGCCACCGCCCTGATCCCCGGCCTGATCCAGGGCGTGCCCGCGTACACGGTCAAGGTCAACGCCAAGTTCCCGCGCTCGCGGCCCGCGCTCCGCGGCGTGGTGTGCCTGCACGACCTCGACACCGGCGAGCTGCTCGGCCTGCTGGACTCGGCCACCGTGACCGCCTGGCGCACCGGCCTCGCCGCCGCGCTCGGCACCCACGTCCTGGCCCGCCGCGACGCCGGCACGGTCGCGGTCATCGGCGCCGGGGCCCAGGCCGACCTGGTGCTCACCGGGCTCAGCTCGCTGCGCCCGGTCAGCGGCCTGACGGTGTGCGACCTGGACGCGGGGCGCGCCGCCGAGTTCGCCGGGCGGCACGGCCGCCGCCTGGGCGTCGAGCCGGTGGTCGAGCGCGACCCGCGCGAGGCCGCCCACGGCGCCGGGATCGTCGTCGTGGCGACCTGGGCGCGGCGGCCGCTGCTGCACGGCGGCGACGTGGCCGCCGGCGCCCATGTCACCTCGCTCGGCGCCGACGAGCCCGGCAAGACCGAGCTCGGCGCCGACCTGCTGGAGCACGCCCGCGTGGTGGTCGACGACGTCGCCCTCGCGGTCGAGATGGGTGTCCTGGCGGGCGCCGGGCTCGACGTCAAGCACTCCGCGGGGACGCTGCGCGACGTGCTGCGCGGCCAGGTGCCCGGCCGGGTGAAGGACGGCGAGATCACCGTCTACGCCCCGGTGGGCCTGCCCTGGCAGGACCTCGCGCTCGCCTGGGCCGCCTACCAGGCCGCCCGGGAGGCCGGCGCCGGCGTCTCCTTCGACTTCCTCGGCTGACGCGTGCGCCCCGGAGTGCCCGGCGGGATTCCGTTCCGCCGGGATCGGGGCTTGACACGCTGAACAACTGGGCGGATCTTGTTCAACCGTGGAGACCAAGCATTTGCTCGGTGAGACCTCCGCCCGCGTGCTCGACGCCGCGGAACGTTGCATGAGCCGGTACGGGCTGCAGCGGGTGTCGATGAACGACGTCGCGGTGGAGGCTGGCGTCTCGCGCGGGACCGTCTACCGCTACTTCCCGGCCCGCGACGACCTGGTCACCGCCGTCCTCGACCGCACCGCGCACGCGTTCGTCCGGGCGAGCGAGCCGTGGGTGGACGCCGGGCCGACCCTCGCCGACCAGGTCGCCGAGGCGGTGCTGTTCGTCCTCGCCCACCGTGACGACGCCGCGTTCACGCTCGAGCTCCCCGCCCGCACCGACTCGCTGCTGGCGATCCTGCTCAGCGTCCGCATCGAACCGCTGCTCTCGGCGTGGGTCGACTTCTGGGGCCCGCGCCTGGCCGCGGCGGAGGCCCGCGGCGAGCTGCGGGCCGGGCTCGACCCGCGGCGCACCGGCGAGTGGATCGTCCGCCTCTGCTTCACGTTCGCCGTGATGCCGTCGGTCGCGGTCGACGTCGGCGACCCCGCCGACGTGCGCCGCTTCGTCCGCCTCCACCTGGAAGGAGTCCTGGCATGAGGTTCGCCCTCTTCTACGAGATCCCGGTGCCGCGTCCCTGGGACGCCGGCAGCGAGCGCCTGGCGTACGAGAACACGATCGAGCAGGCGATCGCGGGAGAACGGTACGGCTGGGACGCCTTCTGGACCGTCGAGCACCACTTCCTGGAGGAGTTCTCGCACTGCTCCAACCCGGAGGTGCTCTACGGCGCCATCGCCGCCCGGACCTCCCGCATCCGCCTCGGCTACGGCGTCCGGCTGATGCCCAAGCCCTACAACCACCCCGTCCGCACCGCCGAGTCCGTCGCCGTCCTCGATCTGATCTCCGGCGGCCGGGTCGACTTCGCCACCGGCCGTTCCGCGACCCGCGCCGAGCTCGAGGGGTTCGGCATCGACCCGAGCGAGACCCGGGAGATGTGGCGGGAGGCGATCGGCTTCGCCGTCGGCGCCTGGACCAGCGACGAGTACGCGCACGAGGGGAAACACTGGCGGATGCCGCCCCGGCGCGTCCTGCCCAAGCCGCTGCAGAAGCCGCACCCGCCGATGTGGGGCGCCACCTCCAGCGACGAGGGGCACCGCGAGGTCGGCGGCCTCGGCCTGGGGTTGTGCTCGTTCGCGGTCGGCGTGCCGCCCGACGAGGTCAAGCGGAAGATCGACATCTACCGCGGCGCCGTCGGCGCCTGCACCGCGCCGATCGGCGCGGCCGTGCACGACAACGCGGCGACGTTCACCATGGCCCTCTGCGACACCGACGCCGGCCGGGCGGTCGAGACGGCCCGCGAGTCGTTCGAGTGGTACCCGAAGACCGGTGCCCGGCAGATCGCCACCGTCGCCGAGTGGATGGCCGAACAGCAGCGCGACCTGGGCAACTACGGCTACGCCGCCGACCTGAAGAAGACCGACGAGCAGGGCCTGCTCGACATGCTCACCATGGACTACCTCCTCGACGCCGGCGCCTGCGTGGTGGGCACGCCCGCCGACTGCGTCGAGTCCTGCCGCCGCTACGAGGAGGCGGGCGTCGACCTGCTGCTCTGCCTGGTCAACCCGTACAAGATCCCGCACGAGTCCGTGATGCGCACCATCGAGCTCATGGGCACCGAAGTCATCCCGCATTTCCGCTGAGCCAGTATTGAAACACGTTCTATTAAGTGCCAGGCTGGCCGAGCAGTCGAGCGTCCCGGAGGTGGGGTTCGGTGATCCTGGATCGGTTCCGAGTCGAGGGCAGGGGCGCGGTGGTCACCGGTGCGGGCCGCGGTATCGGCGCCGCGAGCGCGGTGGCCCTCGCGCAGGCGGGCGCCGACGTGCTCATCTCAGCCCGTACCGAAGAACAGCTGGTCAAGGTGGCCGCGGAGATCGAGGCGGCGGGCCGCCGCGCGCTCGTGGTGCCCGCCGACCTGAGCGACCTGGACGCGGCGGCGGCGCTCGCCGACCGTGCCGCCGCGGAGTTCGGCCGGCTCGACATCGTCGTCAACAACGTCGGCGGCACGATGCCGCGCCCGTTCCTGGCCACCAAGCCGCACCACCTGGAGAACGCGTTCCAGTTCAATGTCGGCATCGCGCACGCGCTCACCCGCGCGGCGGTGCCGCACCTGCTCCGAGCCGGTGGCGGCGCCGCCTCGGGGAGCACGGCCGGCGGCACGGCCGGCGGGGCGGTCGTCAACATCTCGTCGGTGATGGGCCGGGTGGCCGGGCGCGGCTACCTCGCGTACGGCAGCGCCAAGGCGGCCCTCGCGCACTACACCCGGCTCGCCGCCCTCGACCTGGCGCCGAAGATCCGGGTGAACGCGATCGCGGTCGGCTCGGTGGCCACGTCCGCGCTCGACATCGTGATGACCGACGACGGCCTGCGGACGCAGATGGAGGACAACACCCCGCTGCGCCGCATCGGCGAGCCGGAGGACATCGCCGCGGCCGTTCTCTACCTGGCCTCGCCCGCCGGCGCCTACGTCACCGGTTCGGTGCTGGAGGTCGACGGCGGCATCGACCGGCCCAACCTCGACCTCGGACTGGAGGACCTGTGACCTACCGGGTGGTGCAGTGGAGCACCGGGAACGTCGGACGGCACGCGCTGGCGGGCATCGACGCCCATCCCGAGCTGGAGCTGGCCGGGGTGTGGGTGTCCAACCCCGCCAAGGTCGGCAAGGACGCGGGCGAGCTCGCCGGGCTCGGCCGTTCGCTCGGCGTCGCCGCGTCCGGCGACGAGGCCGAGGTGCTCGGGCTGCGGCCCGACTGCGTCGTCTACACGGCCATGGCGGACGTGCGGATCTTCGAGGCGATCGACGACCTGTGCCGGATCCTGCGGTCCGGCGCCAACGTGGTCTCCAGCAGCCCGGTCTTCCTGCAGTTCCCGGACGGCGTGGTGCCCGAGGAGATGTCGCGGCCGGTACGCGAGGCGGCGGCCGAGGGCAACGCCTCGATCTTCGTCAACGGCATCGATCCGGGCTTCGCCAACGACGTGCTGCCGCTGGCGTTGACCGGCATCAGCGAGCGCGTCGAGGAGGTGCGCTGCCTGGAGATCCTCAACTACGCGACCTACGACCAGGCCACGGTGCTCTTCGACATCATGGGGTTCGGCGGCGCGCTGGACGACGCGCCGATGTTGCTCCAGCCCGGCGTGCTCACCATGGCGTGGGGCAGCGTGGTCCGCCAGATCGCCGCGGGCCTGGACGTCGAGCTGGACGCGGTGGAGGAGTGGCACACCCGCCTGCCCGCCCCCGAGACCTTCGACGTGGCGTCCGGCACCATCGAGAAGGGCACCGCGGCGGCGCTGCGCTTCGAGGTGCGCGGCATGGTGGGCGGCCGGCCGGTCGTGGTGCTGGAGCACGTCACCCGGCTGCGCGACGACCTCGCCCCGGACTGGCCGCAGCCCGCCGGGGCCGGGTGTTACCGCGTGGTCGTCACCGGTGAGCCCAACTACACCCTCGACCTGCAGCTGCTCGGCACCGACGGGGACCACAACACCGCCGGGCTCAAGGCGACCGCGATGCGGCTGGTGAACGCGGTGCCCGCCGTCGTGCGGGGCCCGGCCGGGCTGCTCACCGCCCTCGACCTGCCGCTCGTGCCGGGCCGCGGCCTCGTGCGGTAGCCGCGGCGGTCTTCGCAATACGGTCATCTCGGACTCGTGATCGTGCTTCGATGCTGCCTGTCCGGATCAACGATGCGAAAGGTTCGTCATGGCCGATCTCGACCCGACCGCCACGTTCAAGGAGTTCGACCGCGACGGGGACGGCTACATCACGCGCGAGGAGTTCGCCGCGGCCCTGAACGCGCGCGGCGAGGAGGTCACCTCGGCCGAGCTCGACTCCATCTTCAAGGCCGCGGACCAGCGCGACGGGGACGTCGACGGCCGCATCTCGCTGGCGGAGTTCCTCATCGCCTGGGAGAAGTAGCCGCCCGGCCGGTCCCGGCCCGCCGGCCGGGTGCTGAGGGGGGTCAGGCCCCGCCGGCCAGGCCCTCGCGGTGGGCGACGGCGGCCGCCTGCGTGCGGCTCGTCACGCCGAGCTTGGCGAGGATGTTGGAGACGTGCACGCTCGCCGTCTTCGGCGAGATGAACAGCTCCGCCGCGATCTCCCTGTTGTTGCGGCCCTCCGCGACGAGCTTGAGCACCTCGCGCTCCCGGCCGGTCAGCGCGCCGAACGCCGCCGGCGCGCCGGCCGGGGCGGACGGCGCCGCGCCGGGCGCGGACAGGCGGGCCCGGGTGCCGAGGTCCCGGAGGGCGCGCAGCAGGGGAACGGCTCCGAGCCGTTCGGCGTCGCGGACCGCCGCCTCCCACTCCGCGGCGGCCTCGTCGCGCTCGCCGCGTTCGGCCAGCGCCTCGGCGAGGCGCCAGCGGGACCGGGCGGTCTCGTACACGTAGCCGTAGTCGAACGCCTTGACGACGGCACGCCAGCGGCCGGGGTCGTTGTCGCCGCGAGCCCGGGCGACCTCCGCTTCGGCCCTGGCCAGCCAGGCGTGCCCTTCGAGCCCGAGCCAGGCGCGGTCCTTGCCGTCGGGAGTGGACGTGGCCGCCCCCCTGGCCATCTCGTGGAACTCGGCGGCGCCCCGCGCGGCCACCGCCGCGGTGGCGTCGTCGCCGGCGGCGCGGGCACGCACGGCCCGGTCGGCCTGGGCCCAGGCGCCGGTGGCCGCGACGCGGATGATCGGGGTGTCGCGCGGGTCGAGTAGCCCGTCGATGGCGCCCGCCACGTGCTCGAGGGCCGTGCCGGTGTCGCCCCGCCAGAGCGCGTGCTCGGCGGCGAGCCCGCGCGCGATGTAGGAGATCAGCCAGTCGTCGTCCCAGAGGGGCTCCAGCCAGCGCAGCCGCTCGTCGACGTTGGAGTCGTCGCGGGCCACCTCAAGGAAGAGCGCGTAGGAGGAGACCTCCGCCTCGATCGACCGGCCGACCCGGATGCCGAACCCGGACGACAGCCGCGCCGCCTGCTCCCAGTCTCCGGTCGTGTAGTGGATCAGGAACTGCAGGCAGCGCAGCGTCGTGCCGTAGCGGCTCCAGCGCAGGCCCCTGTCGAGCGTGAAGCGCACGCTCTCGTCCGCAGCCTCGGCCGCGCCCGCCAGGTCGCCCCGGTCGAACTTGGTGCGGGCGATGTGGAACGCGGCCCGCAACGCCACCTGCATGTTGCCGGCGCCGATCGCCAGGTCGCGGGCGCGCACGAACAGCTCGGCCACGTCGGAGGCGGCCTCCCGGGACTCGCGGTAGAGGCCGAGCGAGGTCAGCGCGCTGGCCTCCGCGTCGGCCGCGCCCGTCGCCCGGGCCACCTCGATGGCCTCCCGGGCCACCTCGGGGATCTCGGTGTGCTGCTCCTTGAAGAGCATCGTGCGCGTGTAGGTGGCGAGCAGGGAGGCGCGCTCCGGCGTCGGAGGGTCGGCCGGGACCAGCTCCAGGGCGGTGCGGGCGACCTCCAGGGACTCGTCGTCGGCGTCGATGTCGCCCAGGTAGTAGGCGAGGCTGTCGCGGACCTCGGCGGCCGTCCGCCAGTCGTCCGGGTCGACCATCTCCACGATCCGCCGGAGCCGCGACACCGCCCGCCTGGCCTCGCCGGACCGGCCGGAGGCGCGGACGGCGGCCAGCGCGAGGCGGATCCGGTCCATCCCGGCGGCGGCCTCCGGCTCGGGCACCGTGTCCCACAGGGACAACGCCTGGTCGTAGTGCCCGTGCGCCTCGTGCGGAGCGCCGAGATCCTCCGCCTCCCGGCCCGCCTGGACCGAGGCGGCGAACGCCCCGGCCAGGTCGTGCGCCTGGAGGCTGTGGTGGGCGAGCTCGGCGGCGGCGCCGCGCCGGCCGGCGGCGACGTCGCGCGCCACCAGCGCGGCGAACGCCGCGTGCAGCCGGGTGGCCTCGCCCGGCAGCACGTCGGACAGGGCGGCCTCGCGCAGCAGCGCGTGCCGGAAGACGTAGCCGTCGGTGCCGTCGGGCAGCAGGAGCCGGTGCGAGACGATCTCGCGGAGCGCCTGCCCCGTCGTCGTCTCGTCCAGCCCGGAGACGCCGCGCAGCCGTTCGTCGTCGACCCGGCGTCCGGCGACGGCCGCGATCCGGACCACCTGCTGCGCGGGCTCCGACAACCGTTCCAGGCGGGACAGCAGCAGGTCGGCGAGCCCGGCGGGCAGGTCGTCGCCGGTCTGCGCGGCGGCGGCCAGCTCGGCCGCGTAGAACGGGTTGCCCTCGGAACGGTCGTGCACCCGCCGGGCGACCTCGGCGGACACCCCCGGCTCCAGCGCGGCCAGGTAGTCGGCGGTCTCCTCCGGGCCGAAGGGGCGCAGGTCGACCCCCGACACGGTCGGCAGCCGCGACAGCTCGGCCACGACGGGCCGCAGCGGGTGGCGGCGGTGCAGGTCGTCGGAGCGGTAGGTGCCGACCAGGCAGACCCGCTCGTTCTGCAGGACGCGGCTGAGGAACGTGAGCAGGTGCCGGGTGGACGGGTCGGCCCAGTGGAGGTCTTCGAGGACCAGCAGGACGGGGCGTTCGGCGGACATCTCGCCCAGCAGGCCCAGGACGGCGCCGAAGAGCTGCTGCTGGGCCACGTCCGGCGCGGCGCCGGCCTGCTGCCCGCCGCCGTCGGGGAGGAGGCGGGCGAGCACCGGCCGGGCGTCGAGGGCCTCGCGCAGCGCCTGGCGTTCGGCGGGGGAGGCGAGCGGGTCACGGGTGGCGGTCCAGAGGGCGTCGGTGAGGGGCAGATAGGGCATGCCCTCGCCGAGCTCGGCGCAGAGGCCGACCAGGACGGCGGCTCCCCGCTCGCGGGCGGTGGCGGCGAGCTCGGCCACCAGCCGGCTCTTGCCGACCCCGGCGTCGCCACTGATCAGGACGACGCCGGCCTGGCCCTCCCCGGCACGGTCGAGCGCGCCGGTGAGCTCCCCGAGCTCGGCGCGCCGTCCGATCAGCTGCTGACGGTCTCCCACTCGTCCGAGTATTCCATCGGGTGGCGGCGCTCCACGATCTCCGTGTAGGCGCGGGCCGTTTCCGAGGCGATCCTGTCCCAGGAGTAGCGCGAGTGCGCGCGGTCGGCGGCGGCGATCGCGTAGCCGGCCAGCGTGGTCTGCTCGGCGAGCAGCAGCCGGACGGCGCGGCCGATGGCGGTGGGGCGGCCGGGCGGCACGTGCAGGCCGGTGATGCCGTCCAGCACGCTGTCGGAGTTGGCGCCGACCGGGGTGGCGACGACCGGGACGCCGCACGCCATGGCCTCCAGCGGGGCCAGCGGCGAGTCGCCGCGCGGCGAGACGCACAGCGCCAGCTTGGCGGTGCGCAGCAGGCGCGGCAGGGTCTTGCGGGGCATCGCGCCGAGAAAGATCACGCGGTCGTCGACGCCGAGCTCCTTGGCCAGCAGCCGGAGCGTGTGGACCGTGCCGTCGTTCTCCAGGTCCTCGCGCGCCGGGCCGCCGGTGACGGCCAGCTCGGCGCCGGGGATGTGCACGAGCGCGCGGATGGCGGTGGCGGTGCCGCCGTCGGCCAGGTCGGCCGACAGGACGACCAGCCGGTCCAGTTCGCCGCTCGGCATCGCCGGGCCGAGCTGGCTGAACTGCTCGCCGTCCACGCCGTACGGGGTGATGCCGATCCGGGCGCGGGGGATGCCCATCCGGACGAGGCTCTCGACCTCGCCGGCGTGTCCGGCGAACACCGCGTCGGCGCCGCGGCCGATCGCCTTCTCCATGCGGATCCGGGCCGGGTGCACGGACCGGCCGGCGTTCTGCTCGGCGATGCCCAGGCCGTGGTAGCTCTGCACCACCGGCAGGTCCAGGTCGCGGGCGGCGGCGCAGGCCGCCAGGCCGCCGATCCAGCCGTGCGCGTGGACCAGGTCGGGCTTCTGCTGGGCGTTCGACCAGCGGCGGCGCAGGCCGGAGGCGAGGTCGCGGACGTGCGGGAGCAGCTGCTCCTCGGAGAGGGGCCTGGCCGGGCCGGCGTCGAGGCGGCTCAGGGTGGCGCCGGGGCCGAGCCTGGTCCGCGTGCGCGCGGCCGTGTCGAGGCGGCGGGCGTGCAGGGTGACCTGGCGCTCCTCGCGACCGTCGGCGTCGGGGCGGCCCAGGGCGCAGGCGAGCTCTCGCACGTGAACGTCCTGAACGTCGTCGCCGTCCGAACCGGTCGCGGAGACGAGGGCGATGTTGAGGGGGCGGAACATGAGACATCCTCCGGTAAACGCGCAAGGGGCTACCTGGAGGTGTCGTCGTCGTAGACACCACTCCCCTGAAACCCTAACCGGTCTTTGGGGGAACAAAACCTTGTCCTGGTGATTCCCAGGAAAAACCTCCGGTGAGACAGGGAACCCGTACCGGGGGAGTGCCGTCTGACGTCCATGGGTCTTCTGCGCACGAGCACCGTGCTGGGCTGCACGATCCTGAGCGGCATGGCGGCCCTCTCGCTCACCGCCGCCTGCGGCTCGGAGCAGGGCGGGGGCTCGCGCACCGTCCGCGGGGCCGCCGCCCAGGTGCCCGCCGCGGACCCGCGCCCCTACGCCGACGCGGACGCCGCCTTCGGGCTCGACGTGCTGAAGTCCTGGTGCGGCGAGGACAAGGCCGCCAACGTCGTGTTCTCGCCGAGCAGCCTGTCCAGCGGCCTCGGCATGGTGCACCTGGGCGCCAGGGGCCGGACCGCCGCCGCCATGGCGCGCACGCTCCGGCTCCCCGCCGGTGACCCGCTGCCCGGCCTGCACGCCCGCGGCCGGTCGTTCGAGGGACTCGGTGGCAAGGACGTGACGTTCACCACCAGCGACCAGGTGTGGTCCGACGAGCGCGTCACGCCCGGCAAGGCCTACCTCGACCGGGTCGCCACCGCGTACGACGCGAGCCTGGAACTCCTGGACATCGCCGGCGACCCCGACGGCGCCCGCAAGACGATCAACAGCGCGGTCAAGAAGACGACCGGTGGCAAGATCCCCTCGCTGCTCCCCAAGGACTCGATCACCAAGGAGACCGGCTGGGTCCTGACCGACGCCGTCTACCTCAAGGCCGACTGGGCCACGCCGTTCAAGAAGTCCGCCACCGGGCCCGAGCCGTTCACCACGGCGGCGGGCAAGCGGATCCAGGCCGACATGATGAGCCGGGCGGGCATGTTCGGTCACGCCGAGGCCGGCGGCTGGACGGCGGTCGACCTGCCCTACAAGGGCGGCCGGCTCGGCATGACCGCGCTGCTGCCCGACGACGCCGGCTCCACCGGCTGCCCGGAGCTGTCGGCCGCGACGCTGCGGAAGGTCACCTCGGCCCTCCGGCCCGCCCGCCTCGACCTGCACCTGCCCAAGATCGACCTCAAGTCGAACGAGGACATGAAGCCGCTGCTCACCAGGCTCGGCATGGGCGTGGCCTTCGGCGACCAGGCGGACCTGACGGGCCTCTCGGCGCACGCCGACAAGATCCAGTTCGTCCGGCACGCGGCGACGTTGCGCGTGGACGAGAAGGGCACCGAGGCCGCCGCGGCCACCGGCACCGGCATCGGCGTCACCTCGGCCCCGCCCGCCGCCGAGAAGAAGATCGTTTTCGACCGGCCCTACCTGGTGCTCGTCCGCGACACCCGGACCGGCCAGCCGCTGTTCCTGGCGCGCGTCGCCGACCCGTCCGCCTCCTGACCGGCGCGTCCCGGCCCGGCGGGCCTCGGGCATCCTGAACGGGTGGACGACGACCTTCTCTGGTACGTGGCGTACGGCTCCAACCTCTTCCGCGAGCGGTTCGCCTGCTACCTGGCCGGAGGACGGCCCCGGGGCGGCGCGCGGCACTACACCGGATGCCGTGACCCGCGCCCGGCGCGCGCCGAGCGGCCCGTCACGCTGCCGGGCGGGATCTACTTCGCGCTGACGTCCCTGACCTGGGGCGGCGGCATGGCGTTCTACGACTCCGAGCTGCCGGGCCGCGCCGCCGCCCGCGCGTACCTGCTCACCCGGCAGCAGTTCTGCGACGTGATGTCGCAGGAGATGCGCCGCGAGGTGGGGGAGGACCCCGACCTGGGCGAGGCCCTCGCCACCGGCAGGCAGCGGCTCGGCCCCGGCCGGTACGAGACGGTCGTCCGGGTCGGGGAGGAGGGCGGCCACCCGATGCTCACGTTCACCTCGCCCGACGGCGCGGGCCGCGCGGAGCTGAACGCGCCGACCGCGCCGTATCTGGCCATGCTGGGCGGCGGCCTGCGCGAGGCGCACGGCTGGGAGCCCCGCCGGACCGCCGCGTACCTGGCCGGGCGCCCCGGCGCGCACGGCGCGTGGACCGAGGCGGGCATCGTCACGCTGCTGGGGTGACCTCCGTCACGGCCGGGCTTTCTTGGCGATGGGATAACTTCTACCCATGAAGGTCGGTGACGTCGTTGACGACTTCGAACTGCCCGACGAGACCGGTACGCCGCGCACGCTGGGCGGCCTGCTGGAACAGGGCCCGGTGGTGTTGTTCTTCTACCCGGCGGCGATGACCGCCGGGTGCACCGCGGAGGCCTGCCACTTCCGCGACCTCACGTCCGAGCTGGCCAAGCTCGGCGCGCACCCCGTCGGGATCAGCTCCGACACGGTCGAGAAGCAGAAGGAGTTCGCCGACAAGCACAGCTTCGGCTACCCGCTGCTGTCGGACACCGACGGCGCCGTCCGTGCCGCGTTCGGGGTCAAGCGCGGGATCGCGCTCGCCCCCACCAAGCGGCAGACGTTCGTCATCGACACCGACCGCCGCGTCCTGGAGATCGTCAAGAGCGAGATCCGGATGAACGCGCACGCGGACAAGGCGATCGAGGCCCTGCGCGCCCGCGCCGGGTCCTGATCCCGGCACAGGCCGGCGATCCCGCCCATCCGGCCGGCATTTCAGCCGGGCATGACCGGCAGGACGATGGCCGACGGGCGGCCGGGGGCGTGGAAGATCTCCTGGTCGGCGGTGACCATGCGGGTCGCCGTCCCGATGGGTTCTCCCGTGCCCGGATTGCGGGCCACCCGCGGGTAGGCGCCGCTGCAGACCTGCACGCGCACCCGGTGGCCGGCCCGGAACCGGTGCCCGGCGGGCCACAGCTCCACCGCGACCCGGCGGACGCCGTCGCCGTCGGCCTCGGGCGTGCCGGGGACGAGGCGGCGCATGCCCTCGCAGAGGTTGAGCGAGGCGCCGTCGGGCGCGACGTCGCACAGCCGCACCACGAAGTCGGTGTGCTCCCGGTCGGACCGGACGTACAGGTCGGCGGAGACCGGGCCGATGATCTCCAGGTCGTCCGCGAGCTCCGCCGAGGTGAACGTGAGCACGTCGCGGCGGCGCTCCAGCCGGCGCTGGTCGGTCTGCGGGTGCGTGTCGCCGAGCAGCGTGGGCCCGCCGAGGAACGGCGTCGGATGCGCGGGGTCGTACCGGTAGGAGGCGGGCTCGGACTCGGGCGGCGGATCCGGTGACAGGGCGCCGTCCGGCTGCAGGTGCCAGCGCTCCTCGGTCATGCCGGGCACCGGCCAGTCGGGGAAGTCGCGCCACTCGTCCGAGCCGGTCACGTACAGCCGCACGGGGTCGGGGCGCAGCCCGGACGGGTCGTCCAGCAGCTGGGCGCGGAACCAGCGGATCGACTCGCCGATCGAGTCGCGCATCATCTTGCCGTCGGCGTGGAACCACGGCCCGATCGTCAGGTACGGGCGGTGGCCGCCCGCGCGCAGCGCCGCGTAGTCCTTCAGCTGCCACGGCAGGAAGATGTCGTACCAGCCGCCCGTCATGTTGACCGGCGCCCGCACCTCCGACACCGTCGGGCTGAAGTCGCGCTTGTCCCAGAACGGCGTGTCCGGGCCCTGGGTGAGCAGGTCCTGGAAGAACCGCTGCGTGGTCCCGGTCGCCAGCGAGTCGAGCTCGGCGAGCGGCCGGCCCGACAGCGTGGCCCGGCGGGCGCGGCGCGGCGACATGATCCCGGTGGTGAGACCGGACAGCGGATGTTTCATCCGGGCGGTCAGGTCGACCCAGATCAGCGCGGACTCGAGCGCGAACGTGCCGCCGACGTTGACCGCGTCGCGGAATGTGGACGCGGTGACCTGCATCGACAGTGCGCGCAGCTCGGGACCGGCCTCGGCGGCCACCGCCCACTGCACGTAGCCGAGATAGCTCGGGCCGTGCATGGCGAACGTGCCGCCGAACCACGGCTGCGCCTTCAGCCACTCGACCGTGGCGAGCCCGTCCTCGCGTTCGTCCAGCGGCTCGAACACGCCGCCGGAGCCGAACCCGCCGCGCACGCTCTGCACCACGGCCTGGAAGCCGTGCGAGGCGAACGTCTGGCCGCACATCAGCCCGAACGGCCCGCGCCGCCCGTACGGCGAGCGCACCAGGATCGCCGGCGGACGGTCGGCGTCCGCCGGCGCGTAATGATCGGCGAGCAGGGTCACCCCGTCGGCGACGGGAACCTCGAGGTCCCGCCGCACCGTCACCTTATGGGGGCCGTTCGTGAGTCCCAGCGCCGTTACCCCCAGGCGGCGCATCAGTCCCAGGCCTTCCACGTACTCGATCGTAATATGTGAGATTTCGGCTTCGTCCCCGGGGTGGTGACGGTTCACTACCATCGGGCGGGGTTGGGAGTAATGCCGTTTAGGGGCGACTATCGGCTCAGCCGTCGTCGCCGAGAGGGAGATCCGCACATGCATGAGCCGTCGTTGACCGAGATCGTCACCTCGATCAGCGTGGTGGTGGGAGCCCTGGTGCTGGCGGTGGTGCTCCGCCTGGCCGCCGGGCGGCTCAACCGCAGGGCCGGAGACACCCGCTGGGCCTGGGACGACCTGGTCGCCAAGCTGCTCCACGACCTCGCCATCCCGGCCGCGCTCACCGGCGGCGGCTGGATCGCCGCGCTCATCCTGCCCCTCGACCCCGAGACCAAGAACATCGTCGCCAAGGTGCTGTCGGCGGCGATCATCCTGTGCGTCACGTTCGCGCTGGCCAGGCTGATCGCGGGCATCGTCACCTCGGTCACGCTCGCCCGGCAGGGCCCGGACTCCTCGGTCACGATCTTCGGCAACATCACCCGGGTCGTCGTGCTCGGCATCGGCATGCTGGTGATGTTGCAGAGCCTCGGCGTCTCGATCACGCCCCTGCTCGGCGCCCTGGGCGTCGGCGGCCTGGCGGTGGCGCTGGCCCTCCAGGACACGCTGGCCAACCTGTTCGCTGGCGTGCACGTGCTGGCGTCCAAGACGATGGAGCCCGGCGACTACATCAAGCTGAGCAGCGGCCAGGAGGGGTACGTCGTCGACATCAACTGGCGCAACACCTCGATCCGCACCCTCTCCGACAACATCGAGGTCATCCCGAACGCCGAGTTCTCCAAGTCGATCCTCACCAACTTCCACCGCCCCGCCCAGGACATGTCGCTGCTGGTCCAGGCGAGCGTCGCCTACGAGAGCGACCTGGAGCGGGTGGAGAAGGTCGTCATCGAGGTCGGCGAGGAGGTCATGAACGAGGTCGAGGGCGGCGTGAAGGACGCCGAGATCCTGGTGCGCTTCCACACGTTCGCCGAGTCGAGCATCGACTTCACGGTCATCCTGCGCATCAACGAGTTCGGCGAGCAGTTCAGGATCAAGCACGAGTTCATCAAGCGCCTGCACCGGCGGTTCCGGGCCGAGGGCATCCACATCCCGTTCCCGATGCGCCAGATCGTGATGGCCGACACCGGCCTCGACGGCAACGGCCGCCCCCGCACCGTCGTCAGCGGATGAGCCGCACGTCCGGGTGCCGCGGCGAGGGGGCGTTCAGCAGCGGGGCCGGGCGGTGGCGCAGATGGCGGTCAGCCAGCGCCGAACCAGGCGAGGAACTCGGTGTGGCCGAACATCCGCGCGGTGTCGACGGCCGAGGGCTCCCCCGCGTGCGGGTCGGCGCCGGCGTCGAGGAGGGCCCGCACCACGGCGGGCTCCTTCTTGAAGACCGCGCCCGCCAGCGGGCTCTGCCCCCGGTCGTTGGCGCGTTCCGGGTCGGCGCCGCGCGCGGCCAGCGCGGTGACCGTCCCGGCCTGCCCGTGGTAGGCGGCCAGCATGAGGAGGGTGTCGCCCCGGTCGTTGGCCAGGTTGACGGGCACGCCCGCGTCGACGTAGGCGGCGAGCCGTTCGGTCTGGCCGGTGCGCGCCAGGTCGAACAGCCTGGTCGCGAACTCCTCCAGCTCGGGATCCGGCTCGGAATCAGGCGCGGGCTCGTCCGCGGGCCCATCCGCGGGCTCGTCCATGACGGCGACCCTATCGAGGACGACCGCCTCGGCCTCGGCCAGCATCGGGGCCAGCGCGTCCGCCCGGAACTCCAGCTCCTTCTCCATCGCCACCAGGGCGCCCTCGCGCCGCAACGCCTGGAACCTGATGTCGTCCGACAGCGACTTCATGATCATCAGGCCCCGGCCGTGCTCGTGCACGAAGTCGGGCTCGTTGCCCCGGGAGGCGGCGTCGAAGCCCGACCCGTGGTCCAGGACCTTGATGACGCAGCGGTCGTTGGTGATCACGAGCTGCACCGCGTACGCGTCGCTCGCCGTCGCGTGCCGGATGACGTTCGTGCAGGCCTCGGTGAGCATGAGCTCGACGTCGATGAGGATCGGCTCGGTCACGCCGAGGGCCTCCAGCGAGGACGCCAGCAGCCGCCGCGCCACGGGCACGCTCGCCGCGTCGCGCGGGAGCAGGAGTTCGAGACTGAACAGCACACCGGCCCCCGGTTTCGGACGACGACTGCCTCCCCACCCTGTCCCCCGGCGGGGCCCGCTTAACCACGCGGGTCGTCCACCGGCCCTGCCGCCCCCGGCCGCGGGGCGTACTCGTCCACGTACCGCTGCCCGGAGAGCCCCTGGATCGCCTGGACGATCGTGTCGGTCGTCGCGCGCACGTCCGCGTCCGCGCCGAAGGTCATCGGCGCGCCGAGCCGTACCCCGATGCGGCCCGGCCGGGGCACGACCCGGCCACGCGGCTGCACCCGGTCGGTCCCGGCCAGCGCGACCGGCACCACCGGCGCGCCGGTGCGCAGCGCCAGCCGGGCGACCCCGGTGCGGCCGCGGTAGAGGCGCCCGTCGGGGGAGCGGGTGCCCTCGGGGTGGATGGCGAACACCTCGCCGCGTTCCAGCACGTCCGCCGAGGCCGCCAGGGCCGCCTCGCCCGCCGTGCCGCCCGAACGGTCCACGGCGATCGCGCCGACGCCGCGGAAGAACGCGGCCTGGAGCCGCCCGGCGAACCCGGGGCGCGTGAAGTACTCGTTCTTGCCGAGGAAGAACACCTGCCGGGGCACCACGAGCGGCAGCACGAACGAGTCGACGAACGCCAGGTGGTTGGCCGCCAGGATGACCGGCCCGCGGCGCGGCAGGTGCTCGAGCCCGGTCACCTCGGGCCGGAAGGCGAGGCGCATCGGCGGCCCCAGCACCACGTGCTTCATCAGCGGGTAGATCAGGCGTTCGACGTTCATGTCCTGAACGTTAGGGAGCCGTCACTCCCGGGCACGCTGCCCGCGCGAGACAAGATCCCGCGCCGGGATCTTGTAGGACGCCCACATTGCGCCGCGGCCCAGGGCTCGTGGCCTGCCCGCGGCCCGAGCGGGGCGGGAGGCCGGAACCCTGGCCGGAGGTCAGTCGGCGCTGCCGGCGGCGTCCAGGGCGGCGGTGAGGCGTTCGAGGGAACGGCGCAGCTCGACCAGCTCCTGGGGGCCGAGGCCGGTGGCGTCGAGGACGCGCCGCGGCACGGCGGCCGCCTTCCGCTTGAGCGCCTCGCCCTGGGCGGTGAGGGTGACGATCACCGAGCGCTCGTCCCGCGCGCTGCGTTCGCGCCGGACCAGCCCCGCCGCCTCCAGCCGCTTGAGGAGCGGCGAGAGGGTGCCCGAGTCGAGGCGCAGCACGAGCCCGAGCTCCTTGACGGTCAGCGTGCCGTGCTCCCACAACGCGAGCATCGCCAGGTACTGCGGGTAGGTGAGGTCCAGGTCGCGCAGCAGCGGGCGGTACATCGCGTCGAAGGCGCGCGAGGTCGCGTGCAGGGCGAAGCAGACCTGGTTGTCCAGGCGCAGCAGCTCGTCGGAGGCCGTGGTCATGTTCACATCATACAACTTAGTTGTGTGCAATTGAATTGTGCTAAGTTGAATTTGAAGGCAGCCGAGATCCACGAGCGAGATCGACGAGGGAGACATCATGAGCACCCACTACACCGCCGTCGCCACCGCCAGCGGCCGGGACGGCCGTGCCGTCAGCTCCGACGGGCGCCTCGACCTGCGCCTGGCACCGCCGCGGGAGATGGGCGGCAGCGGCGAGGGCACCAACCCCGAGCAGCTGTTCGCGGCCGGATACGCCGCCTGCTTCGCCAGCGCGCTGGGCGCGGTGGCCCGCGCCGAGCGCAAGGACGTCAAGGACGTCTCGGTCACCGCCGAGGTCGGCATCGGCGGCAGCGTCGAGGAGGGCTTCGGGCTCAGCGTGGTGCTGCGCGTCGAGCTTCCCGAGGACCTGGAGGGCGGCCGCGAGCTGATCGAGCGGGCGCACCAGGTCTGCCCGTACTCCAACGCCACCCGCGGCAACATTCCGGTCGACCTCGTGATCGAATAGGACACGACCGGGCCCTCGACGAGGAGGACGCATGTCGTATCCGCGCGAGCTCTACCACGCCGACCAGGGCGAGGTGAGCGGCACGCTCTGGAAGGGCGACACGGCGCCCGACCTCGTGATCGGCGGGCGCACGAACGTGCACTACCTGGCGACCGGGCGATCCACGGACGGGCAGTACGGCCTCTACCGCTGGGACATGGGGGAGAAGCCCGGCGGGCCGGGCGCGCACTTCCACAAGACCATGTCCGAGGCGTTCTTCGTGCTGTCGGGGGTCGTCGGCCTCTACGACGGCGACGCGTGGGTGAACGCGTCCCCCGGCGACTTCCTCTTCGTCCCTCCGGGCGGGATCCACGCGTTCCGCAACCCGGAGGGACCGGCGTCGATGTTGATCCTTTTCGCGCCCGGCGCGCCGCGCGAGGGCTACTTCGAGGAGCTGGCGGAGGTGGCGGCCAGCGGCCGGGCCCTCACCGAGGAGGAGTGGACCGACATCTACCTCCGCCACGACCAGTACATGGTCTGACCGTCACTCCACGGGCTGACCGTCCAGCAACATCGCCAGGCGTTCGCGCACCTCGGCGACGGGCTCCCGGGCGGCCGCCCGGACGACGGCGTCCCGCGCGCCCGCCGGCCAGTGCTCGCCGTCCCAGGCGGCCAGCGTGCGGATCGCCGTGTTGCGGTTGCTGACGGCCGGGCTGGCCAGCCCGGCGGCGACCAGGGGCCAGCCGACGCCGGGCCACCGGCCGAGGGCGGGCAGGCACGCGTCCAGGCTGAGGTGAGGCCGGAACCCCGGGCCGAGCCCCGACTCCTCGGTGGGGCCCGAGGCGATCTCGTCGAGCGGCAGCAGCGAGACCGCCAGCTCCACGATCTCGCCGACGGTGTCCTCGTCCGCCTCCTTCAGGGCGAAGGCCCAGTGATGCGCGGCGAGCGGATCGCGGCGCACCCTCGACAGGTGCGCCCGCAGCGCCGGGACGCCCAGCAGGCGGCAGGCCCGCGCGGCCCTGTTGAACTCCCCGTCGTCCGTCGCGGTCAGGCCCAGCCGGGCCAGGTCGGACCACAGCGGCCGTTCGAGGATCTCGGCGCAGCCGGGCTCGAGGTGGGGCCAGTGGTCGGCCGCGTAGGTCCGGATCGAACGGACCGCGAAGTAGTGGCGCAGATCGTCGGCGCGGTCGGCCATGTGACCGAGGAAGAGCCCGGCGGCGCGCTCGCCGTCGTCGTACCCGGCCATGCCCTGGGTCGGCCCGCCGTCCTCGCACAGGGCGTCGAAGATGTCGGCGGCCGCGATCAGCAGGTCGTCGTCCGGCGCGTCGGCGAGCCGCCCGGCCAGGTCACCGGCCCGCGCGGCGACGCCGGCGAGATACTCGTTCATCACGTCGTTGCGGAAACCCTCCCGCAGGATCCAGTCGCGGATGAGCGGGTCGGCGGTGGAGGCGAGGCGTTCCACCAGATGGATGCGGCCCCAGCCCCGCACGTCGCGGGCGAGGGCCCACAGGTCGGCCTCGACCGCGGCCTCGTCGTCGCGGTTGGCCAGCGCCACCATCGCGAAGATCGTGAACTCGTCGTGCCGGGCCAGCGTCATCAGCTCGTCGCGGTGGTGGCCTGCCGAGAACAGGCCGAGCAGTGCGATGCCGAGCTTGACCGCCTCCCGGTCGTGCGCCTCGGTGGCCAGCCGGTGACCGAGGCCGTAGACCTCGGCCGGGGGGAGCCCGGACTCCCGCACCCGGTCGAGCAGGTCGTCCACCATGGAGATCATTCGTGCCTCGCGCACGGCGTCGACCAGCGCGTCGTACTCCTGCTCCGACTCCTGATCCGAGCCGGTGGCGGCCGTCACTGCGGCCAGCACACGGTCGACCTCGGCGGGCTCGGCCGAGCCGCGCCAGTGGTAGATGAGCACGCCGTCCTGAGCGCCCGGCGCCCACATACGTCCCGTGCCCTCGTCGGGGAGGGTCTCGCCGCCCTCCCGCAGCCCGGGGCCGTCCTCCCGGACGTGCGCGCGGAGGTGGTCGAAGATTGAGATGGGCCGCCCTTTCTGATGTCTGCGAAACATCCGGACACTGTAGGGCGATCTCCTCGCTCAGGGCACCGGCTTTTCGTCAGCCGCCCGCGAGCGCCCGGACGCGCTCGTCCAGCGTCTCGGCGCCGAGCGGCCCGGCGGCACGGTCGGCGGAGCCGTCCCGCCTCATGAACAGGAACGACGGGCGGGACGTGACCTCGAAGTGCTCGGACAGGCCGCCGGACCGGTCGTCGAGCTGGGTGATGCCGCCGGTGCCGGTGCGCGTGACGAACCGGCCCGGCCGCTCCCCGCTCCGGTCGCGCCCGGCGACGCCGACGAACGTGACGCGGCCCTGGTATTCGCGGGCCGCCGCCGCGACGGCCCTGCCCTCCTCCTGGCAGCCGGCGCACGACGGCGTCCAGAACCAGAACACCACGGGCTGCTCGGCGAGGTTGCCCCCGGTGAACGGCCTGCCGTCCAGGGTCGTCGCCTCGAACTTCAGCGGCGCGGGCAGCGAACGCAGCCGCGCCGACGGAGACCCTGCTCCTGGAGACCCTGCTCCCGGCGACGCTCCTGGAGACCCTGCTCCCGGCGACGCGGCCCCCGGCGTGCCGGCGGTGGACGACGGACCCGCGGTCGGCGTGCCGCCGTCCGCGCCGTCACCGTCCGTGCCGCCGCCGCAACCCGCGAGTGCGAACGCCAAGGTCACCGCGACCGTCACAGGGAGCTCTCGCATGAGGCCAGGCTAGCCAGCCAGGGCGCCGGGGGTTCTCGCGAAGCGGTGACATGGGCGGGGCGTGACGGGGTCAAAACCCTTCGCTAGGCGTCCTTGTCATCAGCCTGGGCGTCCTTGTCGTCCGCCGGGGCGGAGAGGCGCCGGTTGGTGAGGGAGGCGAGGGTGGCGATCAGCGAGGCGGCGAACAGCACGGCGAACGCGCGGTGGTACCCGGTCACCAGGCCGCCCAGCTCGGCGGGGGAGAGGCCCGCGGCGGCGCCCCCGTAGAGCAGGCGCCGGTCGGCGGGATCGAGTGCCGAGCTGGCGAGCATGAGGCACAACGCCGCGCCCATCACGTTCCCCACGTTCAGCAGCGTCATCCGCAGCCCGTTCACCACGCCGAGCCGGTCGGACGGGACCGCGGCGAGGACGGCGGAGGTGTTGCCGGTGGTGAAGACGCCGCTGCCGACGGCCACCAGGATCAGTGACAGCGCGATGAGCGCGTACGGGGTGTCCTCGTCGATGACGAGCAGGGCGACGAGCATCCCGGCGGTGGCGGCCGCGGACCCGGCGGCGGCGATCGTGCGCGCGTGCACGCGGCGGCCGAGGAAACCGCCGATCGGTGCGGCGACCATGCCCGCCAGCGGCCCGGGAAGCACCGCCACGCCCGCCTCCGCCGGGGTCATGCCGCTGACCGCCTGGAGGAACAGCGCCATCAGCAGCACGCTGCCGACCCGCCCGATGTTGTTGCAGAACGCCGCCAGGTTGGCGAGCGTGAAATGCCGGTCGGCGAAGAGCCGCACGTCCACCAGCGGGTGGCGGGCGCGGCGCTGGCGCACCGCGAAGGCGGGCAGCAGGAGGGCGAACGCGGCGGCGCCGCCGAGCGAGACCGGGGTGGTCCAGCCGTGCGAGCCGCCCTCCGACAGCGTGAGGATCAGGCCGCCCAGCCAGCCGCACAGGAGCACGGCGCCCAGCACGTCGATCGGCTCGCTCGCGCCCGGCGGCACCCGCGGCAGCGACCACGCCGCCCAGACCAGCGCGACCAGCCCGAACGGCACGTTGAACCAGAACACCCACTGCCATCCGGCCGCCTCGGCCAGGAGCCCACCGGCGGACGGGCCGATCAGCGGGGCGGCGGTGAGCACGCCGAAGTAGACGCCGAGTCCCTCGCTCAGCCGCTTGGGGCCGAACGCGTGCGCGATGATCGCCGTCCCGTTCGCCAGCAGCACCGCCCCGCCGAACGCCGCCACCACGCGAAGCGCGATCAGCACCTCGATGGTGGGCGCGAAGCCGGAGAGCAGGCAGGCCACGGTGAAGAGGGAGAGGCCGGCGAGGTACATGCGGCGGCGGCCGAAGACGTCCGACATGCGGCCGAAGACCATGAGGAGCGAGGTCTGCACCAGCATGAAGCCCAGCACCAGCCAGCTCGCCGCGAAGGCGCCCGCCTCGAAGTGGCCCACCACGACCGGCAGCGCGATGTTGAGCGTGGTCATGTTGACCACGAGCAGCAGGGTGCCGAGGGTGACGACCGAGAGCACCCGCCAGGCCCCGGATCCCTCGGACACGCCTCTCCCGGGTCGGCGGAACGCGACGATCCAGCACGTCAGCCGTACTAGAGCGGCGTTCTAGATCAATTCCACCCTTTCCCGTGAGTGCCCGGGATGTCAACCGGCCGCCCGCCCCGGAGCCGGCCGGCCGGGATCAGCCCGCCGCCTCGGCGGCGCGCTGGGACCGGATCACCTTGCGCACGGCGTGCGGCGCCGGGCCGCTGCGCGCGGTCAGCTCGTCGATGCGGCGCCGGTGCCGCCGCCGGTCGGACTTGGGGAGCACCGTCTTGAGGTCGCCGGCCGCGGCCAGCGCGACCGCGGCGGCGTCCCAGCTGTTGGCGTGCGCGACCGGCCGGCCGCGCAGTGCCGAGGACGCGCCGCCCCACAGCGCCTTCACCACGCGCGGGTCGCGCACGGTGATCCGGGTCGAGGGGAAGACCCCGAGGACGCGCCGCGACTCGACGCGGATCCAGCCGTCGCGGGCGAGCTCCTCGCGCACGGTGCGCACGATGGCGCGGTGGTCCTTGCGCACCCAGTGTTGCCAGGAGTGCGGGCGCGAGCCGGAGATCTGGGTGAGCACGCCGTACGGGTCGGCGCCGTCGGTGTCGGTGTACGGCTTGTCGCCCCGCTCGGCCAGGCGCCCGTCGAGGTAGAGCTCGGTCAGGGCCGCGCCGCGCAGCACGTAGCCGAGCTGCGAGCGGGCCGTCAGCCGCTGCTTGTTGAGGTCGTACGCCAGCAGGAACATCCGGGCCGGCAGCGAATCGGGCACGTCGACCATGAGCTACTCCTCGTCCGCGTCCTCAGTGTCGATTGTCTCGGGCGGCCCGGCGGCCGCGGTATCGGGTGCCGCCTCGGGGCGCCGGGCGGACGGCGGATCGGGCGGGGCGTCCGGAGGGTCGTGCGTCGCGGCGCTCGGTCCGGCGTCCGGGGAGGCCTTGGCCGGCCGCCCGGGGCGCCGCATCCGTCCCGCGTCGCCGGGCATCCGGCCGGCGTCGGCCAGCGCCCGGCGGAGCAGGAACTCGATCTGGGCGTTGGTGCTGCGCAGCTCGTCCCCCGCCCACCGGGCCAGCGCGTCGTGGACGGCGGGATCGAGGCGCAGCAGGACCTTCTTGCGCTCGGAGGCCACGGACTACTGGTAGAGCGAACCGGCGTTGACCACGGGCTGCGCGTCCCGGTCGGCGCACAACACCACGAGCAGGTTGCTGACCATCGCGGCCTTGCGCTCCTCGTCGAGCTCGACCACGTTCTGCTCGTCCAGCCGTTCGAGGGCGGCGTGCACCATGCCCACCGCGCCCTCGACGATCTGCTTGCGGGCCGCCACCACCGCGCCCGCCTGCTGGCGGCGGAGCATCGACTGCGCGATCTCCGGCGCGTACGACAGGCTGGTGATGCGCGACTCGATGATGCTCACCCCGGCGGAGGCGACCCGGGCGGAGATCTCCTCCGAGAGCTGCCCGGTGATCTCGTCGGCGTTCTCGCGCAGCGAGACCCGCTCGGCCGAGTCGTAGGGGAAGCTGCCCGCGATGTGCCGGACGGCCGCCTCGGTCTGGAAGGCCACGAACTCCACGAAGTCGTCGACCTCGAAGATGGCCCGGGCGGTGTCCTGCACCTGCCACACCACGACCGCGGAGATCTCGATCGGGTTGCCGTCCAGGTCGTTGACCTTGGCCAGCCCGGTCTCGTGGTTGCGGATGCGGGTGGAGACCCGGCGCCGCTCGGTGATCGGGTTGACCCAGCGCAGCCCGGCGGTGCGGGCCGTGCCGACGTAGCCGGCGCCCACCAGCTGGAGCACCCGCGCCTCGTTCGGCGCCACCGGGGTCAGCCCCACGGCGATCACCCAGCCCGCCAGCTCGAGGACGACGCCGACCGTGATCAGCGTGACGCGCGCGGCACCGTCGCCCATCACACCCAGGATGATGATCCCGACCGCGCCGAGGATGAGGACCGCCGCGAGTCCCACCATGGGCCAGCCGCTCGTGTCGCGCGCGGGGCGCTCGGAGATCTGCGGGGCCGGCATGTCCACCTGGGCGGCGGGGTCGAGGTTCGGCTCGGTCATGGTGCCTCCTTCATGTATGGCTTCAAACTATCAAAGTGATATCACTTTTTCCATCTCGCCTTCCGCGCCCTCGTCCTCCTCGCCGTCGACGAGCTCGGGAATGACCTTGGGAACGTGCCGCAGCGTGAACAGCGCGGCGATCGCGATGGCCGCGGCGAACACGGCACTGCACGCGAGCGCGGCGTGCATGCCGTCCACGAACGCGACCCTGGCGGCGCCGGCGACCTGCTCGCCGAGCCGGGCCGGGAGCGAGGCCGCGACGTGCACGGCGCCCGCGAGCGAGTCGGCGGCGGCGTGCCGGGCGTCCGCGGGCAGGCCGGCGGGAAGCTCGACGGAGTCGCGGTAGACGGCGTTCAGGACGCTGCCGAGGACCGCCATGCCCAGCGCGGCGCCCAGCTCGTTCGCGGTCTCGGAGATCGCGGACGCGGCGCCGGACCGGCGCCTGGGCACCGACGCCAGCACGGTGTCGGCGGTGACCGTCATCGCCAGGCCCATCCCGACGCCCGAGAACACCATCAGCGGCACCATCGCCAGGTAGCCGGTGTCCAGCCCGACGGTCAGGTACCCGGCGAACGAGGCGGCCGAGATCAGCAGCCCCGCCGCCGCGACCCGGGCCCGGCCCAGCACGCCGATCAGCGGCGGGGCGAGCGCGGCGCCGCCGACCATCGCGCCCGCCGCGCCGGGCAGGCCCGCCAGACCCGCCTTCAGCGGCGACCAGCCGAGCGCGAGCTGGAAGAACAGCGAGAAGATCAGTGACTGCGCCACCAGGGCGAACATCGCGAACATGGTGGTGCTGACGGCGCCGGTGAACGCGCGGCGGCGGAAGAGCCGCACGTCGATCAGCGGTTCGGCCAGCCGGGTCTGCCGGACGCCGAACAACGCCAGCGCGACCGCCCCGGCCACCGCGGCCACCAGGACCTTCGGCTCGGCGACGCCGTGCACCGCCGCCTCCTTGATCGCGTACACCAGGCCGAGGATCCCGCCGATCGACAGCGGCACGCTGGGCAGGTCGAGCCGGCCGGGCACCAGCGTGCGCGACTCGGGCAGCACGACCACCCCGGCGGCCAGGGCCACGGCCATGATCGGGACGTTGATCATGAAGACCGCGCCCCACCAGAAGTGGTCGAGCAGCGCGCCGCTGACCACCGGGCCGAGCCCGACGGCCAGGCCGGCGATCCCGAAGAAGACGCCGACCACCGCCGTGCGCTCCTTGGGATCGGTGAACGCGCGGCGCAGCAGCGAGAGCGCGGACGGCATGAGGGTCGCCCCGGCCACGCCGAGCAGCGCCCGCGCCGCGATCAGCAGTTCGGCGGTCGGCGCGTAGGCGGTGAGCGCGGACGCGCCGGCGAACAGCACGGTGCCGATGAGCAGGAGCTTCTTGTGGCCGATCCGGTCCCCGACGCCGCCCATCGTGATCAGCAGGCCGGCGAGCACGAAACCGTAGGCGTCGGCGATCCAGAGGATCTGGGTGGACGAGGGGTTCAGGTCGGCGGTCAGGTGCGGGATCGCCTGGTTGAGCGCGGTCAGGTCGATGTTGGGGACGAGCGCGACCAGGACGCAGATCGCGAACGTGCCCCACTTGCGGGCTGGAGAGAGCGCCGGAGCGCCGGCCGAGGAGTTCATGCGGTCAGCGTGGAAGGGCCCGCTGACCGTCCGCGCACCGTCCGCTGACCGCCGCGCGCCGCCCCGGCCGGCGGGCGTCAGGCGCGGGCGAGCGCCAGCGCTTCTTCCCTGGTCAGCGCTGTGCCGCGCGCGTGGGCCCGCTCGAACGCCGCGCCGTCCATGGCCTCCCGGACCTCGGCGGTGACCCTGATGATGTCCGGAGCGTGCCCGGCGAACGGCCGGACGGCACCGGTCGCTCCGATGAGCGTGGCGGCGCGTTCGGCGTCCCCCTCGCGGAGCACGATCGCGGCCAGGCCCGCCACCACCTCGGCGACCGTCTGCCCGTAGACGTTCTCGAACTCGGAGTCGAGCGCGGCGAACAGGTGCGAGCGCGCCAGGGAGAGGTCGCCCTCGCCGAGCGCCACCCAGCCCAGGCCGAGGCGGGCGCGGGCCCCGGTCTCCGCGCTCCATCCCCAGTCGGACTCCGCGCCGCTCAGCCCCTCCTCGTAGAGGGCGCGCGCGGCTCCCGCGTCGCCGCCGAGCCGCACCACGTCGCCGAGGCCCGCCCGCGCCGCCCGGACCTTGCGCGGCGACCCGGCCCGGACGGCGATCTCGACCGCCCGTTCGTACTCGGCCCGCGCCGTCTCGGGGTCGTCGCGGCGCAGCAGGATCTCGGCGCGGCGGCAGAGCAGGTCGACCATGTCCTCGGGCACGCCCAGCTGCGCGACCAGCGCGTACGCCTCGTCGATCAGCTCCAGCGTGCGGCCGAGATCGCCGTGCAGTTCGGCGATCATGGCCAGCCCGTCGAGCGTGTTGGCGATGCCCCAGCGGTCGCCGAGCGCGCGGAACCGGACGAGCGACTCCTCGAACGCGGCGAGCGCCGGCTCGATCTCGCCGCTGAAGAGCTGCTGGTAGCCGTTGCTGAAGCCGTCCAGCGCGTGCATCCACGGGTCCGCGCTCAGCATCAGCTGCTGCCGCCGCTCGTCGATCTCCTCACGGCCGGGAATGGGATTGGACATCGCCCACAGGACCAGCAGGCTCACCCGGCGCGGCAGCGCGGTCATGGAGGTGTAGTCCATGATCCGATCGGCGGCCCGCTTGTAGTCGGCCGTCGCGTCGCCCAGCACGCCGCCCGCGCCCGCGTTGATCACGCAGAACACGTACTCCTCTTCCATCCCCTCCGGCGCCTCGGTGCCGTACCGCCGCAGCAGCTCGGCCGCCGGAGAGGCCAGCTCGCCCCGCACACCGCGCAGCCACCAGTACCAGGAGAGCGCGCTCACCAGGCGCATCGCGGTGTCCGGATCCTCCCGGACCCCCCAGCGCAGGGCCGCGCGCAGGTTGCCGTGCTCCCGGCCGAGCCGCGCCATCCACTCCAGCTGCCCGCCGGAGCGCAGCCGGGGCTCGGCGGTCTCGGCGAGGCCGAGGAAGTACGCGGCGTGCACCCGGCGCAGCCGGTCGTCCTCGCCCGCCTCGGCCAGCCGTTCGGCACCGAAGGCGCGGATGGTCTCCAGCATCCGGTACCGCCCGCCGCCGGCCTGCACGAGCGACTTGTCGGTGAGGCTCGCGAGGAGATCGTCCACCTCGTACGCGGGCATGCCGCAGACCTTCTCGGCCGCCTCCAGCGTGAAGCCGCCGGCGAAGACGGTCAGCCGCCGCGCCAGTGCCCGCTCGTCCTCCTCCAGGAGCTCCCAGCTCCACTCGACGACCGCGCGCAACGTCTGGTGCCGCGGCGCGGCGGTGCGGTCGCCGCGCGAGAGCAGCCGGAACCGGTCGCCCAGCCGGGCCGCGATCTCCTCGACCGGCAGCGAGCGCAGCCGCGCCGCCGCCAGCTCGACCGCCAGCGGCAGCCCGTCGAGAGCCGCGCAGATCCGCAGGACGGCGGGCAGCTCGGCCTCGGTGATCGCGAAGTCGGGCCGGACCGCCGCCGCGCGGTCATGGAAGAGCCGCACCGCCGGGAAACCGAGCGCGTCCGCCAGCGGCGCGCCCTCCGGCGGCAGCGCCAGCGGCGGCAGCGGCATGATCGACTCGCCGGTGATGCCGAACGCCTCCCGGCTGGTCACCAGAACGCGCAGCTCCGGGGCGGCGCTCAGCAGCCGGTGCGTCAGCCGCGCCGCGTCCGTCACGACCTGCTCGCAGTTGTCGAGGACGAGCAGCAGCCGCCGCCCGCTCAGCGCCCCGAGCAGCCGGTCGATCGGCTCCGCGCGTTCCCGCGGCCCCGCCTGCAGCCCGTGCTCGCGCACGCCCAGCGCGTTGAGCAGGGCCTGGGGCAGCTCCGCTCCCTGCACCACGGCCGACAGATCGACGAAGCACACCTCGCCCTGCTCGCGCGCGCCCGCCTCGATCGCCAGCCGGGTCTTGCCGGTGCCGCCGGGCCCCAGCAGCGTGACCAGCCGCCCGTCCGCCAGCAGCTTGCCGACCCGCCGGAGCTCCTCGTCCCGCCCGACGAACGTGGTGAGCTGCGCCGGCAACGCCGTCAGGGCCGCCGGGGCGGCGGCCTCGGGACGTTCCGCCTCGCCCCGCAGGATCGCCAGGTGCACTCCGGCCAGCTCGGCCGACGGATCGGCACCCAGCTCCTCGGCCAGCACCGCCCGCACGTCCTCGTAGACCGCCAGCGCCTCGGCCTGCCGCCCGGTCGCGTACAGCGCCCGCATCAGCAGCCCGCGCGCCCGCTCGCGCAGCGGATGCTCGGCGGCCAGCTCCCGCAGCGCGGTGATCGTGCCGTACTCGCCCAGCGCCAGCTCGGCCTCGGCCAGATCCTCGACGGCCCCGGCCCTCAGCTCCTCCAGCCGCGCCGCCCGGGCGCCGGCGAAGGGCACGTCGGCCAGGGCGGGCCCGCGCCACAACCCGGCCGCCTCCCGCAGCGCCCCGGCCGCGCCCGCGTGATCGCCGCGCCCGAGCGCCTGCCGCCCCTCCCGGGCCAGCCGCTCGAACCGGTGCGCGTCCACGTCCTCGGGATCGACCACCAGCCGGTAGCCCGCCGCGTGGCCCTCGACCAGATCGGCCGAGCCCAGCCCGCGCCGCAGCCGCGAGACCTGGGACTGGAGCGCGTTGGCGGCGCCCGCGGGCGGCTCCTCGCCGTAGAGCCCGTCGATCAGCCGCTCGTTGCCCACCAGCCGCCCGGCGTCCAGGAGCAACATCGCCAGCAGGGCCCGCACGCGGGGTCCGCCCACCGCCACGGGCTCCCCGTCCCGGCGCGCCTCCACCGGCCCCAGAATGCCGAACCGCATGGTCATGATTGTGGCGGACTCCACTAGCGTGAGGGAAACCCACGCCTTGGAGGACGCCCATGTCCGAGATCGAGACCGTCCAGGACTTCCTCTCCGCGCTCGAGGCCCTCGACATCGACCACGCGCTCACCTACGCCGCGCCCGGGATCGTCTACCAGAACGTCCCGCTGCCGCCCGCGCGCGGCATCAAGGCCGTCGAGAAGACGCTGCGCGCCATGGGCCGCTACGGCAGCGGGTTCGAGGCCCGCATCCACAACATCGCCGCCAACGGGCCGGTCGTGCTGACCGAGCGCACCGACGTCCTGGTCGCCGGTGCCTGGCGGGCCGAGTTCTGGGTGTGCGGCACCTTCGAGGTCCACGACGGCAAGATCACCCTGTGGCGCGACTACTTCGACTGGGCCACCTTCCTCGCCGCCTCCGCCCGCGGCGCCGTCACCGCCCTCCTCGGCAAGGTCCGCTGACCCCGCCCACCCCGCCCACCCCCGGAACGCATCGTCTGGCGGCGTCATCCGGCGGAGTCAGGCGGGGTGCCCTCCAGGAGGTCGTCGAGGAGGGGGGCGAGGGGTTCGGCGGCGGCGCGGCGGGCGCGTTCGGCGGCGTCGTGGCAGGAGGTCGAGACGATGGCCCAGATCCGGTCGTCGAGCCGCTTCATCTGGCGGAAGCCCGCCAGCGGGGAACGCGTCTCGTTCCAGATCCGCTGCGCGGCGCCGGTCAGGCGGGCGGCCTCCTCCGGCCGGCCGCGCTCCGCGGCGATCCACGAGAGCAGCGCGAGGCCCAGGCCGATGCCGACCCGGTCGCCGAGCGGGCGCTTCAGCCGCAGGCTGCGCAGCACGGCCCGCTCCGCGGCGCGGCCGTCGCCCAGGCGCCACAGGCTGACCCCGTAGGAGTAGAGGGTGGCCGAGGTCCGCCAGTGGTCGGAGGTCGTCGCGGACACGTCCAGCGCGGTGTCGCACAGCACGAACGCCAGCCGCAGGTCCTGGGCGCCGCTCTCGGTGCCGGGGTCGGCGGACAGGGCGTGGCAGAGCGCGAGCTGGTGGAGGCACGTGACGATGCCCGGAGTGTCGCCCAGCGCGCGGTGGCCGGCCAGCGCCTCCTCGTACAGCGGGACGGCGACGGCGCGGTCGCCGCGGCGCAGCGCGATCTCCGCGGAGAACTGCAGCGCCTGGGTGCCGGCGCGCTCGTCGTCGAGCCGGTCGGCGAGGGCGCAGCACTCCTCCAGCGACAGCAGCGCCGACGTCTGGTCGCCCTGGAGGCCGGCGAGCCAGCCGTGCACCCACAACGCCCGGGTGCGCAGCGCGCTCGGCGCCGTCTCCAGCGTGAGGCCGCGCGACAACCACGTCCGGCCCTCGGTGACGAAGCCCCGGATGCCCCAGTGCGGCCACAGGGCGGTGGCGAGGGCCAGCCCGCCGCGCGCCTCGCCCGGCTCGCTGAAGGCGAACTCCAGGGCCGAGCGCAGGTCGCGATGGTGGAGTTCCATCCGGTCGAACCGTTCGGCCTGGTCCTTGTCGTACCAGAGGTCGCCGTCGTCGACCGCGACGCGGCGGTGGTGGTCGAGATGGCGCCGCCGGACGCCGCGCCGGTCGTCCAGCGAGGCGAGACGTTCGAGGCCGTAGCGCCGGACCGTGTCGAACATGCGGTACCGCGCGCCGCCCTCGCCGGCCTCCTCCTCGTCCGGGGCGCGCTCGGCGACCAGGATCGACGTGCGCACCAGGCGGCCCAGCAGCTCGAGGATCTCGTCGGGCGCCAGCTCGTCGTCGGCGCACACCGCGACGGCCGCGGCCAGGTCGAACGTTCCGGCGAAGACCGACAGGCGGGCCCACAGCAGGCGCTCGGCGGGCTCGCACAGCTCGTGGCTCCAGCCGATCGAGGACCGCATGCTGCGGTGCCGCATCGGCCGGACCTCGTGCTCGCTGGTCAGCAGCTCGAACGGGTCGCCGGTCATCGAGGCCAGGTCGTCGAGCGACCGCCGCCGGAGCCGGCCCGCCGCCAGCTCGACCGCCAGCGGGATGCCGTCCAGGCGCACGCAGAGGCCGCGCGCGATGTGCTCCGCGGTGCCGGACAGGCCGAGGTCCGGGGAGGTCCTGGCGGCGCGCGCCCGGAAGAGGGCGAGCGCCTCGTCCTCGTCGAGCGGCGGGATCACCAGGATGTGCTCGCCGGGCACGCGGAGCGGGCACCGGCTGGTGGCGAGCACGCGCACGCCGGGCGCGGCGCGCAGCAACCCGCGGACGAACACCGCGCAGGCCTCGGCGAGGTGCTCGCAGCCGTCGAGCACCAGGAGGAGCCGCTGGTCGGCCATGACCTGGCGCAGGACGGTCTCGTCGGGGACGTCGCCGGGGCGCCGGACGAACCCGAGGGCGGTGAGGACGGAGGGGAGGAGCAGCGCCGGGTCCTGGACGGCGGACAGATCGATGATCCGCACCCCGTCGGCGAAGCCGCTCCTGCCCTTCACGCACCGGTCGGCCGCGTACCGCGCCAGGTGGGACTTGCCGATGCCGCCGAGCCCGGTCAGCGTCACCAGCCGCGCGGCGGCCAGCAGCCGGTCGATCTTGATCAGCTCGCGGTCGCGGCCGACGAGGATCGCCTCCGCCGCGGGCGGCCCGGCCGCCGGTGCGCCGGCCGCCACGTCCGGGGGAGCGTCTCCGGCGGCGGCCTCGGACGGGGACGGCGTCGCGAGCGCGTCCGCCGGCGGCCCGAGCAGCCGGGCCACGAGCAGGGTGACGTCGTCGGAGCGTTCCCCGGCTCCGGATGCCGCTCCCGCGTGCAGCTCGGCGAGCAGACCGTCGCAGGTCAGGTCGAGCGTCCCGGCCGGGCGGCCGAGGCGGTCGGCGATGGCCCGGAATCCGTCCTCGATGTCGAGGTGCCCGGTCTCGACCAGCCCGTCGGAGTAGAGGACCAGCAGGCTGCCGTCCGGCGTGTCGACCGTGCACGGCTCGAACGGGACGCCGCCCACGCCGATGGGCACGCCGGCGGCGCCGGTGACGAACTCGCACCTGCCCTCGCCGGTGACCAGCGCCGGCGGAACGTGCCCCGCGTTGGCGATCTGGCACCGCCGGAACTCGGGGTCGTAGACCGCGTACACGCACGTGACCAGCAGGCCCTGGTAACGCTCGTACTCCGCGGCGAGCCGCCGGATGAGCCGGTCGAACCGCAGCAGCAGCACCTCCGGCGCCGGGTCGAGCGAGGCCAGCGTGCGCACCATGGCCTTGCACTGGCTCATCCGGAGCGCGGCCTCGGGCCCGTGCCCGGCGACGTCGCCGATCACCAGCGCGGTCCGCCCGCCCGGCAGCGGGATGACGTCGAACCAGTCGCCGCCGAGCCGGCCGGTGGCGCTGGTCTGGTCGGGGAGGTAGCGGTAGCGCAGGTCGAGGCCGGGGGCGCGGATGGGCAGCTCGGGGCCGGCCTCGGTCCAGAGCCGGTGCGCCAGCGGGTGCTCGTCCTCGCTGAGGAGCCCGTTGGCGATGTCGTCGGCCGTCCAGGAGACGAGCGCCTCCAGCGCGGCCAGGTCGTCGGGGCGGTGCGCGGGCCGGTCGGGCTCGGTGACGAGGAGCACGTCGCCGAGCAGCGCTCCGCCGCTGCGCAGCGGGAGCAGCAGCGCCGAGCGGCCGCGCAGCGGGCCGGCGAGCCCGGGCACGCCGAGCTGGACGGAGAGGAACCCGGCGGTCGGCCCGTCCAGGTCGTGGATGTGGACGGTCTCGCCGCGCGCCAGCGCGGCCGGCACCGGATCGGCGGTCTCCCACCCGGCGGTCAGGTCTCCCGCCAGCAACGCGGCGAGGCGATGCCCGGCCGCCTCCGTCGCCGCGGACGCGGCCGTCCGCAGCACCGGCCGCCGCGGCTCGCGCGCCGCGGCACGGAAATCGAACAGGTGCACCACGGCCAGATCGGCGAAGCGCGGCACGATCGCCGCGGCGAGCCGGCGCGCGGCCCGCTCGGGGTCGCCGGCCGGCGCGACCGGCGGGGCCGGCTCCGCGGGCCGGTCGCCGGTGCGCGGTTCAGCGCCGGGGGACGGCGCGGTGTCGCGGGATTCCTCTCGGGGCATCGACTACTCCGCGAGCCCGGCGGGGGCCGGCTCAGGAGCCTCCCGGACCCGATGGGCCGGCGTCGAGGGCGAAGCCGACGCCGGACGTGAAGTCCAGCTTGCCGCCGTCCCGGAACGCGCTCTGGTAGACGTCTTCACCCAGCATCTCCCTGACCTTGACCTCACACTGCCGCCGTCTCGCCGAGAGTTCGGGGGAGCCGAGCTGCGGCAGGCCGAAGCTGTGCCACAGCCGATCCGAGAAACCGAGCAGCCGGGCCGCGCGGTCGCCGTCGCCGGCCGCGGCCGTGGCCGCGGCCAGCAGGTCCAGCGCCAGCGCCGAGCTCAGCCGGTCGGGCAGCCGCTCCTTGAACCGCAGCGACTCCTGGCCGTACCAGACCGCCGCCGTGACGTCGCCGCGGCTCAGCTCGGCCAGGCCCCGCATGTAGTCGGCCACCGAACGCACCCAGCGCTCCCCGTAGCCGTCGCATCTCTCCCGGCACTCCTCCAGGAGGGCGACCGCCCGGTCGCCCTCGCCCCGCATCGCCCGCACCATGCCCTGCATGGCCAGCGTGAGCAGCAGGCCCATGCCGTCCTCGCCGTCCTCCTCGTGCAGCCTGGCGGCCTCTTCCAGCAGCTCCACCGAACGTTCGTGCTCGCCCTTGAGCATCGCGATCGAGCCGGAGAGATAGGCGATGTGCGCGCGCGTGGTGACGTCGCCCTGCTCGACGGCGAACGGCCTGCACCGTTCGAGGAGCCCGGACGCGGTGGCCAGGTCGCCCTGGGCGGTGGCGATCCGGGCGCACTCGCGCAGCGCCTTGGTCAGCCCGGGGCCCGCCGGGGGATCGACGGCGAGGACCCGGTCGAGGTAGTGCCTGCCCTCGGGGATCATCCCGCTGGTCACCCAGAAGAAGTAGAGGTCGCTCGCCATCCTCAGCGCGGCGCCGTGCTCCTCCGGCTCGGACAGGCTGAAGTCGAGCGCGGCGCGCAGGTCGGCGTGGACGGCGTTCATCCGGTGGCACCACTCGACCTGGCCCGGCCCGCACCAGGACGCGGCGCAGCGCCGGGCCAGCACCAGGTAGTGGTCGCGGTGCCGGCGGTGGAACGCCCGGTGCACGCCGAGGATCTTCAGCCACTCCTCGCCGTACTCGCGCAGCGTGTCGAGCAGCCGGTAGCGCACCGGGGCGCCGGGCTCCCGCAGCAGCACGGACTTGTCGGCGAGCCCGTCGAGCAGCGCGGGGATCTCGTCGCAGGGCAGCCGGCCGTCGGCGCACACGGACTGGACGGTGGCGGCGTCGACCGGGCCGGCGAAGACCGACATGCGGGCCCAGAGCAGGCGTTCGAGCGGGTCGCACAGCTCGTGGCTCCAGCCGATCGCCGCGCGCAGCGTCTCGTGCCGCCGCGTGTCGTGCGGCAACGTCTCGTACGCCTGCTCCTGGCGGCGCGATCCGGCTCCCGAGCCGCCCGACAGCAGGTCGAGCCGCTGGTCCAGCTGCCGCACCACCTGCGCCACCGGCATCACCAGCAGCCACACCGCGGCGAGTTCGAGCGCCAGCGGGAGGCCGTCCAGCCGCCGGCACAGCCGCATCACCGCGTCCCGGTTGCCGGCGGTGAGCGCGAACGCGGAGTCGGCCGCCGCCGCCCGTTCGGTGAACAGCACCACCGAGTCGCAGCGCGCGTCGTCGTCGTGCGGGGCGTCCGGGTCGGGGACCGACATCGGCGGCACGGCGAACACCTGCTCGCCCGCGACCTCCAGCGGACGCCGGCTGGTCACCAGGAAACGCACGCCGGGGCAGTCGGCGAGCAGCAGCTCGATCAGCATCGCCACGCCGTCGACCATGTGCTCGCAGGTGTCCAGCACCAGCAGGAGGCGCCGGTCGGACAGGAACGCCGTCAGCGCGTCGATCGGCGGCCGGGCGGTCTGGTCCTGCAGGCCGACCGCGTGCGCGACGGCATGGACGAGTAGACGGGTGTCGCGAATGCCCGACAGCTCGACCAGGCACACCCCGTCGGGAAAGTCGCGAGCCGCCTCCGTGGCCGCGCGCAATGCGGTCCGGGTCTTGCCGACGCCGCCGAGCCCGGACACCGTGACCACGCGCGATGTCGCCAGCAACCGCCCGATTTCGTCGAGTTCACGGCGCCGTCCAACAAAGCTCGATATTTCGGCGGGGAGATTACCTCGCCCACCGCCTGATTGATCGGTGATTTCGGTCATCGTGCTGCTCCCGTGTCGTCCCGCGTCCGCCTGCACGGTCGAGACTCCATGAGCGTAACCCCTGGGAGCCCTGCGGTCTCGTTCAATCGCCAATACAATGCGCGCTTCTCGTTGGAGCGTTCCCAGCTCCCAAATCACTACAAATAGGATGCCTCACATAAAGGCTCGGGAGCACCACTAAGATCGCCTGAATCCGCGCTATATTTCAGCCTCCCCCGAGATCGGGTGACCGGCAATTCAGATACCGGGGAGCATCCTTATGCGTCACCATCCCATGCATTCGACGATCGCCGGGCTCGCGCCGTTCGTGATCGCCCTGTCCCTCGCCGCCGCCCCCCGGACGGCCCACGCCGCGCCCGCGTCCCACGCCGTGCCCGCGTCCCACGCCGCGCCCGCGTCGCCTCGTGCGATCGCCGCGCCCGCGGTGCCCGCGACGGCCACGGGCGGGTGCACGAACGTCACCGTCCCCGTGGCCCTCGGGCCCGGCCGGCCCGACGACCACGTGATCTCCGGGACGTTGTGCACGCCCGAGTCCTACGCGGGCGGGGTCAAGCGCGTGGACCTGCTCGCCCACGGCGGCACGTACGACCGCACCTACTGGGACTGGCCCCAGGATCCCGGCCGGTACTCCTTCGTCGACAAGACCACGGCGGAGGGCCGCGCGACGTTCGCCTACGACCGGCTCGGCGCCGGCGGCGGCAGCCGCCCGCTCAGCACCGCCCTCTCCGTCCCGGCCGACGCCCACGTCATGCACCGGCTCGTCCAGTGGCTGCGCGGCGGCGACTTCGACGAGGTCACGGTCATCGGCCACTCGCTCGGCTCGGCCGTGGCGATCACCGAGGCCGCGGTCTACGACGACGCCGACCGGCTCGTGGTGACCGGCGTCGTGCACCCGCCGGGGTTGTCCGCGGGCGCGGCGCTGGTGTTCGGCAGCTTCTACCCCGCGGTCCTCGACCCGAAGTTCGCCGGCCGGCTCCTCGATCCCGGCTACTTCACCACCGTGCCGGGCACCCGCGGCATCGCGTTCTACCACCTGCCGGCGGCCGACCCCGCGGTGATCGCCGCCGACGAGAAGCGCAAGGCGCTGATGTCGGAGACCGAGCTGGCCGAGGCCGCGGTCCGGATCGTCGCCGCGGCCGCCCTCAACGAGACCGCCCGGGTCCGCAAGCCCGTCATGGTGGTCGTCGGCGCGCACGACCAGGTCTTCTGCGGCCTGCTGCTCGACTGCACGCGCGAGGGCGCCGTCCAGGCCAACGAGGCGCCCTACTACCCGCAGGCGCCGAGCCTCACCGCCCGCGCGATCCCCGGCACCGGCCACTCGGTCGCCCTGCACCCCTCGGCCGGTGCGTCGTTCCAGCTCATCGACCAGTGGATCAAGAGCCACTGATCGGTCCGGACCACGCAGGGGCCGCCCTCGCGCGGAGCGCGGCCCCTGCGTGCCCGCCACACGCCCCGCGGCCGGTGGTGCCGCAGATGGCCATGGGACTAATCGATCATGGCGGGTGATCTCGGGCGGGTGTCGAAATCAGTGGTGGCCGTTCGTGTGAGAAGGGGAGGATCCTGTCCGGAGAGAGGAAGATCAGATGTCGTTCACCGAAGAAGAGATCGCCTACCTGAGGTCGCGTTCGTTCGGCCGCCTGGCCACGGTCACCGCGGACGGGCAGCCCGACGCCGTCCCGGTCGCGCTGGAGTACGACGGGACCGCCTTCTGGGTGGGCGGCGGCGAGACCACCCTCACAACGCGCAAGGTCCGCAACGTCGGCGCGGGCAACACCAAGGTGGCCCTGGTCGTCGACGACGTGGTGTCGATGGAGCCGTTCATCGCCCGCGGCATCCGCGTCTACGGCGTCGCCGAGCCGCCGGTCGAGCGGACCGGCATGGTCGGCCCCGGCTTCTACATGCGGATCAGCCCGACCGTGTCGTGGAGCTGGAACATGGCGGGCGAGCCGGCCGGGGAGACCTGGTACGAGTCCCGCCGCGCCGATCACTGAGCCCGCCGTCAAGACGATCTCGACCCGGAGACGTGCGGTCAGTAAGCTCGCGCGCCGTGAGAGTCAACGCTGGATTCATCCTGTTCTTCCTGGGCGGCCTCGCCGCCCTGGTCGCCGGCGTCATCGCCACGTCGAGCGCCTACAACAAATGCCCCGGGCCGGGTGACCGCACGGTGTCCGCCCAGTGCGCGCTGGACGCGCGGGCCCAGTCGTTCTCGGGTCTCAGCGTCTCGCTCGGCGGCGTCGGCCTGATGATCGCCTCGGTCGGCTTCCAGCTGGGCAGCCTGGTCGCCCCGCGCCACGCCCCGACGCCGGTCGCCTTCCCCGCGTCCCCCGCCGCGGGCCCGCCCCACCCCGGACCGCCGCAGCAGCCCCCGTACCCCCAGCCCCGCTGAGCCTGAACGCACTCGCCGCGCGCCTCCGTACCCCAGGGCGGAGATGCCCGTTCTCTACAGTCGTGCGGCGGGACCGGCCGGCGTGGGGAGGCTGCGATGGTGATGGTCCGGTGGGCGGCGGCAGGTTCGTGCCTGGCGCTGACGTCGGTCGCCGTCTTCGCGCCCGCCGCCCGCGCCAGCGCGCCCGCGTGCGACCCGCCGCGCGGCTTCCGCGGCGCGGTCGGCGAGTCATGGGCGCAGAAGCGGCTGGCGTTCACCCAGGTCTGGCCGCTGACGCGCGGCAAGGGCGTCACGGTCGCCGTCGTCGACAGCGGCGCCGAGGAGGACCACCCGATGCTCGCCGGGCGCATCGCGCGGTACACCGACCTGACCCGCACCGGGCGCGCCGACTGCGTCGGCCACGGGACGGGCGTGGCGGCGCTGATCGGCGGGCGCGACCTGAGCGACCGGCGGATCCCGCTCACCGGCGTCGCCCCCGCCAGCACGCTCGTCGTGGTCAAGCAGCAGAACGACGACAGCGACCAGGCGGGCGGTGACCGGCTCCCGGCCGCGATCCAGGCGGCGGTGGCCGCCGGCGCCGAGGTCGTCAACATCTCCATCAGCACCGGTCACTCGCCCCGGCTCGAGGCCGCCGTCAGGTTCGCCGTCGCCAGCGACGCCGTCGTCGTCGCGGCGGCCGGCAACGCCAGGAAGGCGGACGGGAACGACGGCCCGGCCTATCCGGCGAGCTACCCCGGCGTGATCTCGGTGGCGTCGCTCGGGCCGGACGGGGCGCGGGCGGAGACGTCCGGGCTCGGTTCGAAGGTCGACCTCGCGGCTCCCGGCGAGGGCGTCCCCACCGCCTGGACGCGCGGCGGCTTCAACCTCCAGGCGCGGGGGACGAGCTTCGCCACCGCGTACGTCTCGGGCGTCGCGGCACTGGTCAGGGCGCGCCACCCGGGGCTGAACGCGCGGCAGGTCGCCCACCGGATCACGGCGACGGCGGACGGCAACGCCGGCGACGGCACCGGGCAGGGCATGGTCAACCCGACGCAGGCCGTGACCGCCGTGCTCCCCGAGGAGCGCACCGCCGCCGCGGTCCCGCCGGCCGCGGCGGGGCCGGTCCGGTTCGAGGCGGCGGAGCGCACCGACGACCGCACCCGCACGGTGGCGGTCGCCGTCACGGGCGGCGCGCTCGGCGTGGCCGCGCTGGCGGCGGTGTGCGGCATCGTGTTCCCGCTGGGCCGGCGGCGCGGCTGGCGTCCCGGCCGCGCGGAGCCGCACCGCGAACGACCCGACGAGACCACCGAGGTCGTCCGCACCGAAGGCGGCCTCATAGGCCGCTGACCGGCCCCGAGGGACCGGCCACGTGGTCTCCTGCTGGGTGGCCCTGCCACGCGGTGTCCCGCTGGGCGGCCCCGCCACGTGGTCTCCTGCTGGGTGGCCCTGCCACGCGGTGTCCCGCTGGGCGGCCCCGCCACGCGGACTCCTGCTGGGCGGCCCCGCCACGCGGACTCTTGATGGCCGACCCGTCAGGCGGTCTTCCGGTGGGCGGGCCGGTCAGGCGGGCTGCTGGTGGGCGGGCTCGCCGTAGGCGGTCTGGATCAGCCGCGCGCCGCCGCGGCGTTCGGTGAACGTGCCGCGGCCCGGCGGCAGCGGGGAGGGGCGCACCTCGCCGAACAGCGGGCCCTCCTCGGCGCTGCCCGACATGATCAGCGCCGGGGTCGCCATGTCCTTGAGCTGCTGGACGACCGGGTCGAACAGCGCCCGGCTCACGCCGCCCATGGCGCGGGACAACACGAGGTGGACGCCGATGTCGCGGGCCTGGGGGAGGAGCCCCACCAGCGGCAGCAGCGGGTTGGACGCGGTGGCGACCAGGTCGTAGTCCTCGACGAAGAGGAAGACGTCGCTGCCCTTCCACCACGAACGGTTGCGCAGCTGCTCGGCGGTGAGGTCGGCGGGCGGCAGCCGGTCGTTCAGCGCGTCGACCAGGTTGTCCACCAGCTCCGCGGCGGCGGTCGAGGACGCGGCGTAGCCGACGCGGTGGTCGGTGTCGGCCGTGTCGAGCAGCGAACGCCGGTAGTCGATGAAGATCAGCCGCGCCTCGCCGGGCGTGTGCCGGGCGACGATGCCGTCGGCGATCCGGCGCAGCAGGTTCGACTTGCCGCTCTCGGTGTCGCCGACGACCACGAAATGCGGATCGGCCTGGAAGTCGAGCACGACGGGCGCGAGCGCGTTCTCGTCGATGCCGATCGGCACCCGCCAGCGCTGCGGGGGCACGGACGCCAGGGCCGACACCGGCAGCAGGCCGGGCAGCAGCCGTACGGGCGGCGCCTTCGGCCCCCGCCACGCCTCGTCCACCGCGGTGACCAGCGCGGCGACGCCGTCGGCGAGGTCGTCGGTGGTGCCGCGCCCGTCGATGCGGGGCAGTGCGGCCAGGAAGTGCAGCCCGTCGCGGGTCAGGCCGCGGCCGGGCCGCCCCTTCGGCACGTTCTCCGCCAGCCGCCGGTCGATCTCCGATTCGTAGGAGTCGCCGAGCCGCAGCTCCAGGCGGGTGCCGAAGACGTCGCGGATGCCCATCCTGAACTCCGACCACTTGCCGGCGGTCGCCACGACGTGCACGCCGTAGCCGAGCCCGCGCGCCGCCAGGTCGGTGACGGTCTCCTCGAGCTGCTCGTACTCCTGCCGCAGCGTCGTCCAGCCGTCCACCACCAGGAAGACGTCGCCGAAACCGTCGCCCGGCACCGTGCCGGCCGCCCGCATCCGCCGGTAGGTGGCGATGGAGTCGATGCCGCGCTCGGTGAACTCGCGTTCGCGCCGGTCGAGGAGCGTGGAGACCTCGGCGACCGTGCGCCGCACCCGGTCGGCGTCCAGCCGGCTCGCCACGCCGCCGACGTGCGGGAGCCCCGCGAACGCGCTCAGCGTCCCGCCGCCGAAGTCCAGGCAGTAGACCTGCACCTCCTCCGGCGTGTGCAGCAGCGCCAGCGACGCGATCATCGAGCGCAACATCGTCGACTTGCCGGTCTGCGGCGCCCCGGCGATGCCGACATGGCCCGCCGCGGCCGACAGGTCGATCCAGAACGGGTCGCGGCGCTGGTCGAACGGCCGATCGATGATCCCGACGACGGCGGAGAGCGTGCCTCGCCCCTCCCACCCGGCGGAGGTCAGCCCGTGCCGCGGCGACACCGACAGCGGCGGCACCAGCCGGTCGACCGTCGGCGGGACGTCCAGCGGAGGCAGCCAGATCTGGTGCGCGGCGGGCCCGTTGCCGGCGAGCCGGGCGATGACGACGCTGAACAGGCTCTCCCCGGATTCGCGCTCGGCCGGGGCGGGCCTCCGCTCGGGCTGCCGGACGTACTGCGGCTGGATGTAGCCGACGCCGTACGGGAGGATCCGGCGCTGCGCCACCGGTCCGTGCTCGGCCGCCGCCCGCCGTTCCGCGTGCACCGGCCCCGACACGTACGCGGCCTTGAACCGCACCATGCCGGAGACGTCGACCTTCAGGTAGCCGTTGCCGGGCGCGGACGGCAGCTCGTAGGCGTCCGGCACGCCCAGCACCACGCGCGACTCCATCGCCGAGAACGTGCGCAGGCCGATGCGGTACGACAGGTGCGTGTCGAGGCCCCGCATCCTGCCCTCCTCCAGGCGTTGCGAGGCCAGCAGCAGATGGACGCCCAGCGACCGGCCGAGCCGTCCGATCATCACGAACAGCTCGGCGAACTCCGGCTTGGCCGACAGCAGCTCGGAGAACTCGTCCAGCACCACGAAGAGCGTCGGCATCGGCGCGAGCCGCGCGCCCTGCTCGCGCGCCTTCTCGTAGTCGCGCAGCGAGACGTGGTTGCCGGCGGCGCGCAGCAGCTCCTGCCGCCGGATCATCTCGCCGTGCAGCGCGTCGTACATGCGGTCGACGAGCGGCAGCTCGTCCTCGAGGTTGGTGATGACGGCGGAGACGTGCTGGAGCCGGTCGAGGCCGAGGAACGTCGCGCCGCCCTTGAAGTCGACGAGCACGAAGTTGAGCGTCTCGGAGGAGTGCGTCATCGCCAGCCCGAGCACCAGCGTGCGCAGCAGCTCGGACTTGCCGGAGCCGGTCGCGCCGATGAGCAGCCCGTGCGGGCCCATGCCGCCCTGCGCCGACTCCTTGATGTCCAGCTCGACCGGGCGCCCGTCGGCGTCGACCCCGATCGGGACGCGCAGCCGGTTGCGCGGCGCCCTCGGCTGCCAGCTCGCGCGCAGGTCGATGGCCTCCGGGCCGCGCAGGCCCAGCAGCGAGGTCAGCGTCAGGTCGGCGGCCAGCACGTTCTGCTCGGGCTCCTCCGGCGCGCCGGCGCGCAGTGGCGCCAGCCGCATCGCGAGCCCCTCGGCCTGGACGCAGGACAGGGCGTCGGGGCGGCCCAGGGGAGTGGCGACGTCCTTGCCGGTACGGTCGCGCTCCAGCATCTCCAGGCCGTCCGCCGCCACGTTCAGCCGCAACATCGTGGCGTCCGCCGTCGGCGTCACCGACCCGCTGAGGTCGATCACGCACACGCCCTTGATGCCGTCCGCGCCGAGCTGCGAGTCGGCGGTCACGGTGCCGCCGTCCACGATCACCACGTGGTACGGCAGGTCCTGCGGTCCGACGCCCGCGCTGAACCGCGGCCGGTCCTTGATCTCGTCGCCGAGCAGTTCCTCCAGCGCGGTCAGCGTGCCGGTCAGGAGCCGCACGGGCCCCGCCGCGTCGTGCCGGCTCGGGTGCAGGCAGTGCGGCAGCCACTTGGCCCACTGCCACTCGGGCAGACGCTCCGGCGACGCGCAGATCGAGATGCGCAGGTCGTCGGGCGTGTGGAAGGCCGCCAACTGCGCGACCATCGCCCGCGCCATCGCCCGCGCCGCGTTCGGCTCGGTCGCGGTCGCGGTCGCGGTCGGGCTCGGGCTCGTGGTCACGATGCGCGCGAACGCGGGCAGTGACACCGACACCGGCAGGTCGGGAACGGTCGAGTGCGCGCGCAGGAACCGCCGCAGCGCCCCCGCGCACATCGGCTCCAGATCCTCGATCGGCCTGGTCTCCGGAACGACGAGCTCCAGCGCCAGCCGCTGCCGTCCCAGCCCGATCCGCACATGCCCGAAGTCGTCGTCGGCCGCGCGGCGTTCCCAGAGCCGGTGGCTCATCACCATCGACCACAACGTCCGGGGGCTGGGGCCGGTCCACTCCAGCGCCTCGCGTTGCTGCCGGGCGGCCGTGCGCACCCGTGTCCGGATCTGGTCGAGGTAGCGGTAGTAGTCGCGCCGCGCGCCGTTCAGCTGCTGCTTGCGTTCGCCCGCGCTGTGGCCCATGTGCCCGAAGCCCATGCCGACCATCGACAGCACGAACAGCCCGCTCGCCACCCACATGATCGGGTTGCCGCCACCGGCCCCGCCCGCGCCGCCCATGAACATCAGCCCCATGGCCGCGCCGCTGGCCGCCATGGGCAGGTACATCAGCGCGTTCGCGAATCCCTGCTTGATGGTCTCGGGGACCTCCGGGGGAGGTTCCAGCATGATCTCGCCCTCCGGCAGCTGCGGAGGCGGCCGGCGCTCCGGGCGACGTACGAGAACGATGCTCACCGTTCTGGCCTTTCGGAATGGAAACCGATCACCATGACCGGCGGTCAACGGCGGGTCATCTTAGTGATCGCATATCTCCGCGGAAGGTGGTACGCCACATGACTTAATGGCGGTTCATGGTCCTTTGCGGCAGATCTGCCCTGAACTCTTCACGGAGGCGTAAGTTCTGTCGGACCGGCAGTCAATGACGGCCGCTCACGGCGGCCGTCGCGGCGACCGCCGCGAGCCGACCGGGAGGCGCTGGTGAATCCGACGACGGGAGCCGACCTCTGCCGCGTGGCGCTCGTGGCCCCCGGCCGCCGCATCGACCTGTCGCTCCCCGCCGACGTCCCGCTCGCCCACATGCTGCCCACGCTGCTCCAGGCGGCGGGCCGCGACCTGGCCAACGCCGGGCTCGCGCACTCGGGCTGGGTGCTGCAACGCCTGGACGAGGCGCCGTTCGACGAGTCCAGGACCCTGGGCGCGCTCGGCGTGCGCGACGGCGAGGTGCTCTACTTCCGTCCCGAGATCGCCCAGCTCCCCGAGGTCGTCTTCGACGACGTCGCCGACGTGGTCGCGACCGGGATCAACGAGCACGCCGACCGCTGGAGACCCGAGAACACCCGCCGCTTCGGCCTCACCGCCGGCGCCGCGCTCCTGGTCGCGGGCGCCGTGGGCCTGGCCCTCTCCGGCCCCGGGTGGACCCTCATCGCCCTCGCCTCCGCCGCCATCGCGGTCATCCTCCTGCTCGCCGGCGTCGTGCTCTCCCGCGCCCTGAGCGACGCCGGCGCCGGAGCGGCCCTCGGCTTCAGCGCGCTCCCGTACGCCTTCCTCGCCGGCCTGGTCGCCCCCGCCCGCCCGGTCGGCCTGTCCGAACTGGGCGCCGTGCACGTCCTGTCCGCGACGGCCGCGATCGCGCTCGCCGCCGTCATCGCGGCGTTCGCCATCATCGAGGGCCTCCCGACCTTCCTGGGCGTCGCGTTCGCCGCCCTGCTGGGCGCGCTCGGCGCCGCCCTGGCCGAGGGCCTCTCCACCGACCCCGCCGGCATGGCCGCCATCACCGCCGCGCTCTGCCTCGTCCTCACCGCGCTGATCCCGTCCCTGGCGTTCCGCATGGCCAGGCTGCCGCTGCCGCCGGTCCCGGAGAACGCCGAAGAGCTGCGCAGCGCCCAGACCTTCGACGGCCCCACCCTCCTGCGCCGCACGCGGGAGGCCGACCGCTTCAGCACCGGCCTCGTCGCCGGCGTCGCCCTGGTCTGCCTGGGCGCGCAACCGTTCCTCGCCCTGGAACGCACCTGGCTTGCCACCACCATGAGCGTCTGCGTCTCCCTCGTCCTGCTCCTGCGCGCGCGGGTCTTCCACGGCCACGCCCAGCGCCTGTGGCTCCTGTGCAGCGGCCTGGCGGGCCTGGCCCTCCTCAGCTGGTCGTGGGGCGCGACGTCCTCACCGGCCACGATCGTCCTCACCGTCGCCGTCCCCATGGCCCTGGCCGTCACCGTCATGCTCGTGATGGCCATGCGCCTACCCGCCCACAAACCCTCGCCGTTCTGGGGCAGGGCGGGCGACATCCTCGACCTGATGCTGATCGTCAGCCTCTTCCCCTTCGCCATGGGGCTCCTCAACCTCTACTCATGGCTGCGCGGGCTGGCGGGCTGACATGCAGACGCGCAAAGACCTCTACCAAGCGCACAAGCTGATGACCCAGCGCGTCGCGCTCGCCCTGTTGCAGGGCAAGCCCGGCGCCGCCGAGTCGCCGCTGCGCCGCACCGGCGTGGGCGCCCTCTGCGGCGTCATGGTCGTCGTCCTGGTCGCCGCGGGCTTCGGCATCACCGGCCTCCTCTTCAAGGGAGGGGCCCGCAACCTGGAGCAGCCCGGCCTCGTCCTCATCGAGAAGGAGACGGGCGCCGCCTACTCCTACAGCGCCCAGCAGAAACGCCTCATCCCGTTCCTCAACTACACCTCGGCCCGCCTCGCCATGTCGGGCACCTCCATCCAGCGCAAGCTGGTGTCCAGCCGCTCTCTCGCCAAGTACCCCCGCGGCCCCCTGACCGGCATCCCCGGCGCCCCCGAGTCCCTGCCCACCGTCGTCCGCGCGCCCTGGTCCCTGTGCGTGAGCAACGGCGTCTCCCTCATCGGCGGCCGCGACGTGGGCGGCACCCCCCTCACCGACACCCAGGCCGTCCTCGTCCGCGGCGGCCCGCAGTCGTGGCTCATCTGGCGCAACACCCGCATGCGGCTCTCACCCGCCGCCGCCCGCACCCTCACCCCCGCGCCGCCCACCCCCGTGGACGAACGCTGGCTGAACGGCCTCCCGCAAGGCCCCGACTACGCCGCGCCCACCATCCCCAACATCGGCGCCCTCGCCACCGGCCCCGGCGGCCAGACCGCCTCCGTCGGCCAGATCTACAAGGTCCGCGCCGTGGCAGGCTCGGCCGAACGCTGGTACGTCCAGCTCCCCGACGGCCTCTCGGGCATCTCCGAGACCCAGGCGGGCCTCCTCCTGGCCAACGCCACCGCCCAGGAGCAGGTCATCACCCCGGGAGCGGCCGCCGCCAGCACCTCCTCGACCAACCTCTACAACAGGTCCCTGCCCGAGAGCCCGCCCAGACCCGCCGCCTACGACCCCGCCGCCCCCCTCTGCGCCGTCTACCCCGACCGCTCCACCAGCGCCCGCTTCACCGTCGGCGGCAGCCTCCCCGCCGCGGCCCCGACCTCCAACGGCCTGGACCAGGTCATCCTCCCCGGCGGCGGCACCTTCGCCGGCACGCTCACCGCCCCCGGCCGCGCCCCCCAGTCGTTCTCCCTGCTCACCGAACAGGGCCTCCGCCACCCGGTCCCCACCCCCGACGACGCGACCAAGCTCGGCTACACCCAGGACTCTGCCGCCCCCATCCCCGCCAACCTGCTCCAGCTCTTCCGCCCCGGACCTGCGCTGACATCCACCGCGGCCGCACGGCCGGTTCCGGCCACTCAACCCCTGACCTATTCAACCCCTTGACTACGTACCCCCAGTTGACAACAGCAAAGACCACGGCAAGCCACCTCAGTCAGCTCAGCTTGACCATGAATCTGACTAGTGACAGGTAGTCCATGACCCAACTACCGTCTTCCGCAAATGTCACGGGGTGTGTCGCCGAACCGGCGCTACTGAACGACATCAGCTGGTTCGCGCGGCGGCGCGTCGTGATCCATTCACCCCACCGCCCCAAGGAGCGATCGGCATGAGCCAGCAATCAGCGCACAGCCGGGCAGGAATGCAGTCCGGCGCCAACGCCATCGAGGACGCCGAGAACAAGCTGCGAAAGACCCGCGCCCGCCTGGACGCCGAGCAGAAGGCCCTGGCGGCCACCTGGAAGGGCGAGGGCGCGACCGCGTTCGTCAGCGTCTTCCAGCGCTTCGACCAGCAGTTCGTCAAGGTGCTCACCGACCTCAACAACATCCAGCAGAAGCTCGGCGACGCCCGCGTCACCTACGCGGCGAACGAGTCCGAGACCGTGGCCCGCGTGAACGCCCTCAAAGGCCTCATCAACGACTAGCCGACCCCCCTTTGTTCATTAGGAGGAACTGAACGATGAGTGATTTGACGAAGGTCAACTTCGGATCCATGCAGCAGGCCCAGGCGAGTTTCCAGAAGGCGTTGAACGAGTACAAGGCGGCGTTGCAGGAGCTCGAAGGCAAGGTCAAGTCCACCCTTGCCGAGTGGGAGGGCGACGCCCAGCAGGCCTACTTGCGGATGCAGACCCAGTGGAACCAGGCCGGCAACGAGCTCGGCAACGTCGTGCACCGCATGGGCGCCGCCATCGGCGAATCCCACGACGGCTATCGCACGACCGAAAACCGCAACACCTCCCGCTTCAGCGGCTGACGGCCCCCATGCAGGGCACAGGAGCACCGGCTCCAGGACCCAGACCGGACATCGAGCACAGCCCCGAAAAGATGCGCCAGGTAGCCCGAGCCATGCGCGCCGAGCTCGCGAAGCTGACGGCCCGCACGGATGGCCATTCCGGCGGTGTCGGCACGGTCGGCGCGTGGGACGTTCCCGAAGAGCTCGCGGAACGGGTCGGGACGGCTCACCAGTCGATGTCCAAGTACGTGGGCCAGTTCGTCGCCGCCTATCAAGCATTGATCACGCGCATCGAGACGTCGGCCAAGGACTTCGACCTGAGCGATCTGGCCGCCCAGGACGCGGCGAGCGGCGCGGGCCGGGGCCTCGAGCCGCCCGCGACGCGTGAGAGCCAGAACTAAGAGTTCGACAGCTTTCGAGGGGACGAGGGTATGGGCGAGCAGGCCTACCCGATCAGACGCGGCGCGATCGGCGCCGGCAACCCAGAACAGTTCGACTACCACCAGATCATTCAGAAGATCAAAGCCTCCGACTCGTCCGGTCTGCACAGCCTCGGCGGCACGTACGAGTCGCTGAGCAAACTGCTCGAACGGGCCTTGGCGGATCTGGCCTTCCACCGCGGTCGCCTGAAGACCGCCTGGCCGGCCGGCCCGTCCTCGGAGGCGGCGCAGGGACAGATCGCGAGGCTCGAGAGCGCCGCGAACGAGCTGGCCGCCGCGAGCCTGACGTTCGGTTTCGTGCTGAAGGAGGCCGGCGTTCAGGTCGACACCTTCAAGGCCAACGCCCCTTCGGAGCCGACCGACCTCCTGGGGCGGCCCAAGGACCCCAAGACCGAACTCCTGATGGAGAAGTACGCCAAGGACCGCGAGGCCCAGCAGTACATGGCCCGGTTGAACCAGACCCTCGCGGACGTCTACTCCGTCATCCCCACCTCGATCCCCCTCGACTTCCCGGGTTCCGGGCAGCAAGAGGGGTTCGGAGCACCGGGAAACGGCAGCGCGCCAGGCGCGACCGGCGGTGCCGGCTCTGGCGGAGCCGGTGACCGGCCGCCGCTTCCAGGACCCGGTGGTGCCCCGGAGACTCCCGCCACACCCCGCCCGGACCTGCCGGGCGGAGGCCAGCCCGGCCCCGGAGGCGGAGGCGGCGAATCGGGCGGCTCCGGTGGCGGAACGGACCTCGAAGGTGCGACGCCCGGAGTACCGGGGATCCCGCCCGCGGGCCCCGGTCCCGGCACCCCTGGCGGCGCGCTCGGCCCAGGTGGAGTGGGGCCGAACGTGCCGGGCCCGGGCCTCGGCCCGGTCGTTCCAGGTCCCGCGCCGGTCGTTCCAAGACCGGCACCCGGGACCGTGGGACCCGGCGCCGGGGCCCTCCGGCCAGGCGGCGCGAGTCCGCGCCCCTTCGCCCCGGCACCAGGCGTTCCAGGCTCCGGCCCGATCGGCCCGAGAACCGGGCCGCCGGCCCCGCGAGCCACGCCGCAGCCAACGCGGCCCATCGCTCCCGGCGCGATCGGCGGCGGTGCCACCGTTCCGACCCAAGGAGGCGGCGCACGTGGAGCCGGCCGTTCGAGCTCGCCCGGCACCGCGAACGGCACCCCACGAACAGCCGGCACAGGCAGCGTCATCGGCGGCGCAAGACCCTCCGGCCAGAGGCCGTCAACCGCCCCGGCGACCCGCGGGCCGTCAACAGGCTCTGCGCCCCGCGGGCCGTCGACCGCCCGTGGGATGTCGCCTGGCCATACCGCCTCCTCCGCAGGCGGTGCCCGTTCCCGCAACCGTGCCAACGACGCGGAACGCCGGACAGGGCTCACCGAAGACCAGGACGTCTGGAACGGCGACGAAGGCACGACACCACCGGTGATTCGCTGAGAGAGGAGTGACCGTGCAGGCCGTAGGGCGATGGAGCGCGGGACTCGCCGCAGTGGCGGCCCTGGTCCTCTCGTCGCAGACCCCCGCGCTGGCGCAGCCCAAGCCTCGCAAAGAGTTGTACTGGTTCGACTGGTGGGAGCTCGAGAACAAGGTCTGGCCCCTCACCACGGGCAAAGGGGTGACGGTGGCCGTGGTGGACGAGGAGGTCAACCGCGGCCTGCCGGACCTCAGCGGATCGGTCCTGCCCAACGTCAACCTCGACGAGATCCGCGTCCGCCCCGATCCGAAGAACGGTGGGCACGGCACGGCCATGGCCGCGCTCATCGTCGGCCAGGGACGCGGAACGGGCATGGTCGGCGTCGCACCCGGAGCGAAGGTCCTGCCCCTGATCGCCCATGGCGACATCACCTGGGGATTGGCGATCCGGTACGCCGCCGACCACGGAGCCAAGGTCGTCAACATGTCACTCGGCTCCCAGACGTTCCTGCCGTGCCCTCCCGACCTCCAGCAGGCCATCGCTTACGCCGTCCGGCGCGATGTGATCATCGTGGCCTCCGCGGGCAATGAGGGCCGCCACGCCGACTGGCGGAGCACACCGGCCAACTGCCCGGGCGTCTTCGCCATCGGAGGCCTGGACGGTTTCGTCAAACCATGGGCCGGCACGACCCCCGGCGAGTACGTGATGGCCGCAGCCCCCGCGGTCGGCGCGGGCACCATCAACGGCGGAGGCCAGTTCCAATGGCGCGGCGCCGGCACCAGCCCGTCCGCCGCCCTGGTCTCCGGCGTCGTAGCCCTCGTGCGATCCAAGTACCCCCAAATGCCGGCCCGCGAAGTCGTCCAACGAATCCTCGCAACCTCCAAGGACGTAGGAAAACCAGGCTGGGACGACGTCACCGGCTACGGCCTGGTCCGCCCCTACCGAGCCCTAACAGACAAAGTCCCCCCCACCGCCCCCAACCCCGTCTACGCCAGCTTCGACAGGTCGCAAGAGAACAATGGGAAGGTCAGGAGCGAATCGCGAGCCTCAAAGGGTCGAACTCCGAGCCCTCAGGTAACGCCGAAGCCTCAAGCCTCCTCGGGACCTCTGTACCGGGAACCCGTGATTCTTCTGGGGCTAGTTGGCGGGATGCTCGCTCTTTGCCTAGGCGCGGTCTTCTGGAGAGTAAATGTCAAACAGCGATAATCCCCTCAAAGGCAAGCTTAACACGAATGTTCCTTTCGCCCCCGATGGGGCTGAGGAAGTGAAAACCCGCATAAAATTCGCCGAAGAAGTTGGACCCGAAGTCGAAGCTGAACGGGACAGATCTTCTAGTTTCAATGAGGAGGCTTGGTCGCTTTCACAGCCAAAAAGACCGCAGGTGAGTATGAGGGAATCACGTGCCGGGGCAGCATCACGTCACTCAGATGCCCAAGAAGACTTCACCGGCCTTGGGCAGATTGCAGTCGAAATTCAGGCGGCTGTAGGTGAACTTGAGAGCGTGATTCGCGCTCTGCCCGGAACAGATGACTTGATTGAGCCAGTAGAGGCAGCTGATTCACGAAGTGTTTTCACAGTCAAGATTGATTCATCTAACCGGATAGTCAAAGTACGGCCGAATAGCCGTTGGCGAGCAAAAGTGCCAGCCGATGAACTGGGGTCGGCGTTGCTGGACGCAGTCCAATCTGCGGTCTCCCTAAGATTCGAGCGTTGGCTGTCGCCGGTGAATACCTCTCAGGAATCCCGGGCAGAGACCGCCTCTTCGGTCGTCGCGACGACTCGAGAGCCGCCAACCCGGGAGTCGAAAGCGCCTATTGACTTTATCGCTGTGCTCGATGAACTTCTGAGAAAGTCGCATGCCTTGCAATCCGCGACTGATGCTGTAATCCGCGATCACTCCGGAGAAATCCGCGAGCACCTGTACAGAGATCACCGAGTTTTGATGGACTTTGCGGCCGATGGACTTCCCTCCCGGATCGACATAAATACGAGCTGGGTGGAGAAAATAGACCTGTCCCAACTCTCTGACGGTCTCAATGATTCATTCAAAATGGCTTACGCTTCCTTTGATCGCGCCATGTGCTCGAAACCTGAGCACTCGGCGGCTGTATCTGAAGATTTCGCGGCAATAAGCGAAGATCCGGCAGGCTCGCTATTGAACTACGCCGCGCAACTGGGAATCGACACCACCAATATCTCTCGCACTCAAAGGGGGCGTGATGGCACCAGATCCCGATAAAATTGAGGTGGCGATCAGCAGTCTCTACTCTGCCGGAAGAGAATGGACCAAGCAAAGTGGAGAGCTCAAGCGTATCGCCAACAATGCAGCGTCCCTGGAGATGAACAGCACTCAGATGGGTCTAGCCGCACCAGTTCGTGGTGTATACGAAAAAGTGCGTGCGGGAATCCAAGCTCGCCTTCTGGAAGGGGCGCAGGAGGCTGCGGCGATCGGTAAAGCCTTGGAGGGTGCGTCTATACAGTATAGAAAGGAGGAGCAAGAGGGTGTGCACCGGATAAAGAAGATCTGGTGACTCTTACTGGGTGAGGAATGGTGATGGCCGATATTACAGCAAAGCTACTCAGTCCGACGGCTGTATCTGAACTAGGCATTGAGATCAGCGCAAATCTGCAAAAAGGGGTTGAGTCGGTCAACAAAATAATCCATGAAGGAAACAAGTTCTTGGAAAAAGCTCCAGACTGGCTGGACTGGGTGATTGAGACACACATCAAGGCGTTTGAAAACCTCAGAGACGTGGTCGAGAAGATCGTCAAGAAGGTCAACGAGATTCTGGAGGGTCTAGCTTTTCCGATCATGGCCTTCTTGCTGGCAGATGATTGGATCGACCTTATTAAGAATCCTATCAATAAGGTGATCGGATCGATATCCGACGACAACTCAAAGATAGATCAGTTCTGGCAGGGGCCTGCCGCCTTCGCCTATAAGGCGGCCGTTATGGGAGCCCCTAACGGGCAAGCAGGTCAGACTACCGCGTTGAGTGAGGTGGCGACTATTGCGGAGGATATTAAAGAAAGACTGTGGGCCCTGGCGGGAATAGTAGGCGGGTTCTATGTTGCACTAGGAGTCTTGGTTCAGCAGTGGCTCGCGGCGATGACGGCTTCGGCCGCCGCTGCCACCACCGGAGCCGGAGCGCCGCCGGCGGCTGCGGCGGCGGGCGCGAGCTCGGGGGTTACGTTCACAGCGATCATCGGTCTCATTGCGGCTCTCGGTGCGCTGATTTCCAAGCAGACCCAGATGCTGACGGACTATGACGGCAAGATTTCGGCGAATCCCGCCTTTCCCGAAGGGCGATGGCCTCGGGCGACTGTGGCGTCGATGTCTGATGGCTCGATGAAGGACAAAGATGGTTCCAGTGACTGGCGGCTGAGAACCTGAGAACTTGTCTGCCGGTGGGGAGTTCAACGATGCTTCCAGTAGGTTCAGAGGAGTGGCTGCGTTCATGGTCGCCTGAGCAGCGCCGTACCACTCTTGAACTCGCGCGACGAAGGGCCCAGAGACTTCGCGTGGCGGCTGGTATCGCGACCGCGGGAGTAGTTACCGCACTCGCGTCCATGGTTCTTGCTATTGCGGCCGAGGATAATGGCTTTGCTCTTTCGCTCGCCCTTCTGTTGCTGGCACTTACTGTCGCAACAGCGTCAATTTTGGTCAGTCTCTTCGGGTGGCAAGCGGTCAGAGATGTATTCCTGAATAATTCGCCGCCGACGCGGTTGCGGTCGACTAGGCATGTGTCGGGCCTGCTTGGGCTGCTATCGATGGTAGTTACAGTGCTCGGACTGATTCCGGTGGGCGTTAAAGTCGGTGTGGCCACGCAAGAGTCTGATTTTGGCGTCTATCAGAGCCTCGCAGGATTCTCAATGATGTGCGCGATTATCGCCAGCATTTTCGGGATCGCGCTTTGGGTCAACCTCTTGCCCGTCCGCACTGATTGATGCCGACTTATGGAGGGTAGCGGGAGTGCGCCGTCTGGATGAGACTATGGGCCTTTCACTATTTACGGTTCAACGCCAGAAACGAGCTCACCAGCTGGCCTATGACGACTACCGGCCTCATCTATGGGCGCCCTGCTGGCTCTGTTCAAGTTCAGCACGGACGAGATTCTCGCACTTCTGGTACCCGTGATTCCATTCGTATACCTGCCTCTTGTCGGGATGTCACGTATGGGCCATCGAGCAAGTGGACGACTGGGTCTAAGCTCTAGGAGCAAAATGGCGGCGCTGAGTGCGATTGGTCCGTTCAGTCTCGGACTCGCGTGTTTCATTCTGGCCCTGCGCCTGCGGCGGGGGTTGGGTGCCGCAAACATTGCGCGAGGAACCAGCATCTCCTACCGAGACGTTCCTCGACAGCCTCGAATGCGTGCGAGCCATGTCAACCTGATCATTGGCTCTGCCTTTCTAATCACTGGATTCTTCTGTCTCTTTCCCGGGCCATTGGTACTGGCACCTATCGTCGTTATCGTTTTTGGGATTTATCCATACTTTCAGAGGCATAAAGAGTTGCAGGATGCCGCAAAAGTAGTCGCCGAGAATGGAAAGACAAGCGCATCCGACCCCTAATGATGCTCATCGTCGATCCAAGACGAAGCCTTACGGCCAGTGTTAAGTTGTCGCGCTTCGTGAAGCTCCAGGTGGTGGTGAAACGGTTGGGGATGGAAGGTGACGCCAAGAAGATGAATCCCTCGAAGTGTACTCGGCAGGGCCTCCGAAGCTCTTGCCGAGGGCTCCTCTGGATATGCGCAGCTTCGCTTCTCGTCCCGGGAGTGGTCGGATGTACAGACAGGGAGAAGAGAACGTTCCCCGAACGCAGGGAGACCGGAGCGAAGGTTTCTGACCCTTGTGCGCTGATAAGTGCCGACCTGGCGACCGAGATGGTTGGTTCGGCGTCCGTCAAGAGAGGGACTGAGATAGGGCGGGCCGAGTGCCAGTGGCGATCCGGCAAAGAGGCAAAGCCTTCCGAAAAGGCGGGTCTTATCATCCTTCAAGCATATGTTCAGCGCAAGGAGTCTGTTGGGGTGGACAAATTTGATGAGGCCAAGGTCAATTATCGTGGATTTCAAGTGGGGAACAAGTGCCTCACCATCACAACTTCGGTCGAGGAGTCATGCTGGTACGGCCAAGAAAAAGGGTTGAGCCTGGTGATGCGGCGCGGCTATTTCGTCGTCTCGCTCACGGCCACCGCCATAAATTCTCCAGCGCTCCAGCCTGGCCGGCGCCCGATGACCAGTCGCAAGTTGGTCACCGACATTGCCGGTAATCTGCCTTCCTAGCTCGACCGCAGAGAGGTTTACTGATGAACATATCATCCAGGCAGGTGATGCGGTGAATGATGTTGCAAACCTGTGGGCCGGGGCGGCCAGCGTCGCCAACGGCGGTTACGCATGGGCCAAAGCCATCCATTACGCGACCGATCACGGGGTCAAGGTCATCAACATGTCCCTCGGCTCGGAGAGCTTCCAGTCCTGCCCGAGTTACCTCCAGGAGGCCGTTTCCTATGCGGTGTCGCGAGATGTCGTCGTCGCCTCGGCAGGAAACGAAGGCCGTGCTCGTGATTGGCGGAGCATGCCGGCCAACTGCCCTGGAGTGCTGGCCGCTGGCGGCTTGGACGGGCTCGTCAAGCCGTGGTCCGGAACGACTCCAGGCGAATACGTCACGGCTGCGGCACCTGCGGTGCATGTCCCCAGCATCGACAACAGCGGCGTCTTCCGGAAGCCAGGGCTTGTCGGCACCAGCGCCGCCACCGCCCTGACCTCCGGAGTCGTGGCCCTGGTGAGCTCCAGATACCCCGAGATGCCGACTCGCGAGATCGTCCAGCGCATCCTCGCCACAATCCAAGGACGTAGGAAAACCAGGCTGGGACGACGTCACCGGCTACGGCCTGGTCCGCCCCTACAGAACCCTGGTGGACAAAGTCCCCACCACAGCCCCCAACCCCGTCTACACCAGACTCGCTCGATTGGTTGTTTGCTGCTAGCTCGTAGGAAGAGGGCATGACGATCAGGATTAAGGTTGTGACGCCTTGAACGACAGATCCGAGCTCTGGAGAGCCATCAATCAGAGCGTTCCCTTCGCTCCGACGAGTGATACCGAGATAAGTCAGCGCAAGTCAGCGGCTTCTGTTCAGGCAGAGCAAGGCAATGTTCTCGTGCCACCCGAACCTGAAGCTGACGATGAGAGTTCTGGCGACGTCAGCTCGAACCAGAAGCATCGGAAATTGGCTGATAGTTCTCCATCGGTTATTACTGATGCGGGTCAGTCCGATGAGGATGTATTTTTCGAAATTTCTGATGAATTGGCTCAGGCGGCCTCTGATCCGTATAGGGAGGAAAACGAGGCACGGCTCGCTCGCGAACTCGGCACGACGGTCCTTGAGCAAGTGGCTTTCGACGGACATCTTCGCGTTCGCATCGATGGCTACGGCCAGATCTTGGCGATCGAAGTCGACGCGGAAGCACAACGAGTGGGTGCATTGGCCCTAGGCAAGGAGATGGTCGAAGTGATTAACAGGGCTCAACGTGAAGGGGAAAGGCACAGGCGTTCGCGGCGAGCTGCCCATCTGGGGGAGGCTCAGCATGAGGGATGATCGCGGGGAGCGCCTGAGGCTGATGCAGCAGGCGCGGGCTGAGCTGATGAACCAGATCGCTCGGCTGCAGAAACAGGCCGAAGCCTTTGAGGACAGCGCCCAGCGGTCGGCTCATCTAGACGAGCGCCTGGCCGCGATGGCCTTTCGAGAGCAGATCAGATCGGACCTGGGCGAGCTGACTATGCATGGCAATGGTCATATCGCAGCGATCAATTTTCACGCGAGAACGTTGCGTGAGATAAATCCCGATGAAATCGGCAAGAGGGTCCTCGATGCAGTGCGCCAGGCGCAGCTGCAGATCTCCACTGAGCGGTCGGCCAGACGGGCCGAGATTTTCAGGCAGCTCTTCTAAACAGGGAGAATGTAATGGCCCAAGGACCTCGACCCGGCGGTGGGCGTCGTGGCGGCGGGCGGAGGCGGCCCGCCACACCTGCACCGCCAGCGCAGACCGACCCGCCGGCAAATCAGGTCTCTACGCTCCAGAGGGCCCTTTCCAGCGTGGTTTATGTGGGGCTGGCAGCCGAGATGCTCCTGCACGCGAGAAAGCTCGGTGGCAGGCCCGACCAGGTGATAAGTGCGGTGGATGGTTGGTTTGACGCGGCGAAGAAGCTTGATGATTCGACGAACAAGATGTTCGCATCGTACAACGACCTCGGAACGAATTGGGAGGGGCCGGCATTCAAGACATATCAGGAGTTCATGCAGCGAAATATAGATCTGACTGACGCCAGTTTCGATGCGCTGGTCGCCGCTGGAATGCAGCTGATCAACACATACAAAGAAGTCGTCACCGCGTGCGGACATCGAAACACGGCCATCGCCAAGGCGTTTATAGCGATTTCAGATGCTGCGGGCCTCTGGCTCGGCAATGGGACGGAGAATGAAGCCGAGAAGGCGCAAGTGAAAAATGCGTTGCAGGTTTTCGCGCTCGAGTATTCGGAAATAAAGAATACGCTGCAGTCAACCTTGGCCAGCTATACCGCGGACATCAAGAGCATTGAAGGGGAGGTCCTCTCCGTCAGCGCACCGGGCGTCTTTCCGGATTCGGCACTGAATAGGAAGAAGTGGGAGAAGACTTGATGGCACCGAAGATAATTCTGGTTCCAATAGTGTTCACGCTGACGTTCGGGGTTTCCTGTACCGACGATGGAGAGAATGTCGGTAGTACCACAAGGCCATCCTCTGTAGGGGCCGTACCGTCAGTGGAATCGTGGCATAGCCCTGATCCTTGCAGTTTGACCGATGCCGAACTGCGTGCGCAGATACTGGGTTATGGGCAAATATCGAGAACTCCGATCTTTCGCGGCTGTGACTGGCGCGTAAAGCAGACCGATCGCAGTTTAACTGTCATTGTGCGAGAGGGCATTCATTACACTGGAGTGCGCGACCTGCGGCGCAACTCCGATAAAGCGGATGAGATCTACAGGCAACTCACGGACAAGGGCTGTGTGCCGTTGAAGGTACTGATTGCGACTGCTTGCTGGCAACGCAGGGCGGTCGAGGGAATGAGTGTTCATCTGCGAAAATCAGATGTCGTGACCACGGTTCAGATTCAATATCGCGATCTTGGTTCCAAGGACTCTCAAAAGCTTTCAGCCTTGGCCCAGAAGGTTGCTCAGCATGTATCCAAGGGGATGTAGCGATGGCTGGAGACTACACCGCATACGAGCTTCGTCACATAAACAAGTCTGGCGATAGAGTTCAGGATGCCGCCTTGGACTGGGTAGCCTCCATTAGGGCAATGAACAGTGCCTTCATTGCGACGGGAACATTTGGCATTGTGGGAGACGAGGCTGGTATTCCCTTGAAGTATGCCAACGTGATTTCGTCTACGATCACTACGCTGGAGGAGGGGGTCAAGAATCTTCGAGATTCAGCATTGGCGCTCTACAAGGTCTCCAGGACCTACGAAGAGAACGAGGAGACGATCAGAAGGAAGATCTGGATGGCGCGCGGGCTGTCCCCCGAGTCGTGGGCCCTTTCCGGCAGATATTTGAAGGACTGAAAGCTGGTTCTGGGAGGGCGGTGCCGGTCGGCATGCTTGCGGAAGCAGACCCAACGCGCCCCAGACCGGGTATGCGACGAGCAGGGACCGGTCGGAGCCTGGTGATGCATTACGGAGATGGCGTGTGAGACATCCGCTCGTCCAGTTGCCCGTTCCGTTCTCGTCGACGATTTTCGGCCTCGAGGACGCGGAGACCGGGGGCTTTGGTGTGGGCCCCCGACCGCGATGAGGTTGACGGTCTGAGGAGCTTGGCAACGGCCAGTGCGGCGCGCATGGTGGTGGCACCTGCCAGCGCCGCGATCGGGTTTTGACGGCGCTGCTCGTCTGGGGTTGGGCCTTCTGGTAGACGTTCCATAGTCACGGCACGCCCGTTGGCGGGTTGAGTAGTTTGGCGGGGTGGGGGGTGAGTAGGCGGGCGGAGGTGGAGGAGCGAGGGCGGTGGTTGGGTGGCGGGCATGACTGGACTTGATGGTGGGGCGAAGGGGCTTTGGCGTGGGTGGCACGTGGGGGCGGGCTTGGGGGTTGGGGCGGCGATCCTGGGGGCGGTGGTGTTGCTGGCGGAGGGGGCGGAGTGGATAACGGTCTACAAGAACTCTGAATGGATGCCTCTCTATTGGGTGCCCTGCGCGCTGGCGTTCGTGAACGCGGTGGTCGCCGTGCTGCGGTCGGCGGTGCACTACTCGCGGGGGCGGGTGGGGGCTGGAGCCCTGATGGGGCTTGGTGTTCTGAGTGGCGTCGTCGCGGTGGCGCTGTTCTTCGCCGGTGGGTTCGCGTGGTTGATGGTCTCGATCGGGGTCGAGGACGGCGGGTGGGCGAGGCGCTGATTTCGGGAAGTCGGTGTCGGTGGGTGATGTGTGGCATACGCTCCGTGTTTTGTGACCTCCACTCACGCGATCCGTGAGGATCTGGCCGGGCGGGCGATCGAGCAGCGGCCTCCGCGGCGGACCTATTTGTCGGGTGCTCCTGCGCCGGGGGCCGTTCTGGTTCCGCCGATCAGGCTCGCGCCGGCGGGAGAGCTGATCGCGGCGGCTCGGCGGTCGCCGCTCTACGAGATCGTGCAGGCGCAGGTCGGATGGGCGCGGGCCGGGCGCGAAGTGGAGCCGGATGGTCAGTTGTCCGTCGAGGGGTTCGAAGAGCTGCTCGATTTGATGGACGAGAGCGTGCGGCGGGCGGCGGCGCGGTCGGAGGAGATCGCGCAGTCGGTACGGCGGTTCTGGGACACGTTGATCCAGGTGGGCATCCTGCACGTGGACGGGGTGCGTTCGCTGGTGTGGCCGGGGCCGTGCGCGGTGGCGCTCGCGGGCGCTGATGACGAGGGGGCGCTTGCCGCGTGGCGCGCTCTGCTGATCGCCATGCTGGATCGCTGGAGCGGGGTCGGGCAGGGCAATCCCGAGGTGGAGGGGCTGTCCACCAATCTGCTGGTCTTCCTCTACACGCGCAGCGAGAGGGTCGTCCGGGAGGACCTGGCACCGCTCATGGACCCGCGGGCCCAGGCCGGGATCCGTTTCCGGATCGACGTGCTCTCACATGCCGGGCTGGTCGAGCAGGAGGGCGGGGACGTCTGGATCTCGCCGCTGGGCACGTTCGTGTGCAGGGAACTGCTCCAGGACGCGACCGGGCTGGTGATCCCGACGGTCGGATGCCAGCTGGACGCCGACGCGGGAACGCTCCTTCAGGCCCTCACCGTCTATCGGGTCGACTACATATCGGAGGAGGTGAGCGGCTGGCTGGCGGCGCGATCGGTGGAGCACGGGGTCGCGGAGATCTGCGCGGCGCTGCCGGAGGCGAGCCCGATGGCGCGGCGTGCCGGCCTGGATCTCCTGGCGGGAACGTTCGACACGGCTTTCGGTACGCAGGGGCGGCGGGCGCTGATGAGTCTCGCGGAGGACCCGAGGCTGGGGTCGCTGGCGCACAACTACCTGACGGTGGCGGAGAGGGAACAGGTGCCCGTCCCGGGTCGGGCGGCCAGTACGTGGGCGCTCGTCGACCTCGCCGCCATGAGCCTGCAGGCCGGCACGCCGCCGTTCGAGATGGTCCACACGCTCGGGTACGTCGGGCAGCCCGGCGATCAGATGGCCAGGCTCATCGGCCTCTTCGGGGACGTCGACCATCCCTGGGCCGAGCGCGTCCTGGACGCGATGATCGACCATCATCCGCAGCCCGAGGTCGTCGAGGCGGCTCGGTCGGCTCGGGCGCGTCTCGGCACGCGGGCCGCCGTGGTGTGAGCCTGGTGGCGGGGCGAGGCGGGGTGGTCAGGGGTCTGATTTGAGGTGTTCTAGGAGGCGTTGGTAGTGGTGCCAGCCATCGGGGGAACGGCCGTCGCCCAGGTTGAACCACGTCATGGGGGTGGGCGGTGAGCCGACCCGTCCGGAACGGATGCCGTCCAGGGCCGGATGGGTGCCGGTGATGGCGAGGCCGATGGGGGAGGGCGTGCCCGTCCAGCGCGGTTCGACGGTCAGGTCGGCGCGGCCGGGGCGTACCTGCGCCAGCAGCGAGGTGATCGGGTGCCGGCCGCCGAGGTCGCCGACCAGTGACGGCAGGTCCTCCAGAGGAAGGGGCTCGCCGGGGCGGTAGCCGAAGTCGATCGTCGCCTGCTCGGTGAACCCGCCGTCCTCCGTCCGGGAGAACTCCATCACGGCGATCGCCGTACGCATGCCGCCGCCGACCACCACGACCGGGGCCCCCGCGAGCGCGTCCTCGCGTACGGCCGGGTCGAGGCTCGCCGCGGCCCACGTGCGCGAGGCCGGTTCGAACGTGCCCCAGCCCGCGGGGTCCGCGGCGGTGAGGATCCGCATGAGGTCGGTGACCGGCCCGCCGGCCGACCCGTCCGCCGTGTGACGCGCCCGCAGGATCAGCGTCAGGAGGATGCCGGGCGTCTCGGCGGGCGGCAGCCTGAAGCCCGGCGCGTAGTCCTGGGCGTCGGGCGACGGCGTGAACGCCTGACCGTCCCAGTACAGCGGGCGTCCGGTGAGCCCGGCGTAGTATCCGCCGTCCGCCCGTACGACCCAGTCCGCCCGGCCGGCCGCCACCTGCTGGCACAGCGGCGCGGTCACACGGCTGCCCGACGGCGTCACGACCTGCAGTTTCCGACCGGAGGTGCCGTACTCCCGCTGCGCCTCGACCAGGCCGGGGCCGAACGCGACGATCGGGCGGTCCGTGAGCACGACGGCGGCGCGTTCGGTCAGGAGGTCCGCGCCGCCGGCCGACGCGTGCGCGGACTCGGGCGGGGCGTTCAACGGCCCGGCCCGTTCCACACCGTTCCGCCGTACCGGCCGGTCATCGCCTCGGCGAGCCGTGCCGCGACGTCCGCCGCGTCGCCGGCCCCGGCCGCCGCCTGGATCTCGACCCACCACACCGGCGAGGGGACGGCGACCCCGAGCAGCCGTTCGGCCTCGTCCGGCACCTCGACCAGCACGGGTTCCCGGATGATGACGAGCATGCGGCCGCTGCCGTCGAAGACCTGCGTCGCCCCGGCCTGCGAGCCGACCTCGAGCGGAGCGCCACCGGGGATCTCGACGTGCCGGAGCGCCGCCGCGATCTCCGGACGCTCCCTGAGCAGCGCGACGAACTCCCGGCTCACGACGTTCCCCAGCTGAGCGAGTGCGCGAACACCCGCGCCGCCACGCGCGTCGCGACCGTCCGGCTGGCCGCGCCGACCCGTTCGGCCGCGATCGTGACCCCGGCCGCCAGATGCCGGTCGTACGGCATGATCTCCACGGCGAGGCCGCCGCCGGCGAGCATCCGCCCCGCCCGTACGAGATCGGTGTCCGGGTCGGGCGTGTGGGCGGTCAGGACGATGACCGTCCGCGCCAGCAACGGCCCGAAGCCCTGCTCCACGAACCAGTGCAGCGCGGCCATCGCGCTCGCCGCGCCGTCCCCCGTCCCCGGGGCCACGAAGACCTGGGCGTGCGCCGACGCGATGATGTCCTTCTGCAGCCCGCCGACCAGCCCCGCCCCGCAGTCGATCACCGACGTCGAGAAGTAGCGGCTCACCCGCCCCGCGCCCGCCTGGAACACGTCGTAGCCGAGCTCGGCGCCGACCTCCTGGCCGACGTTGCAGGACAACACCCACAGGCCTTCGTCCGTGCGCATCAGGTAGGGGGCCGCCTCCTCCCAGGAACGAGGACGCGCGGACGCCAGGTCGCGCAACGAGCGGGACGAGGACACGCCCAGGCGCAGCGGCAACGACCCCAGCCCCGGATCCGCGTCGACCGCGAGCACCCGATCGCCGCGGTGCTGCCGGATCACGTCCGCCACCAGCGCCGCCACGCTCGACTTCCCCGCACCGCCGCGGATGCTCGACACCACGATCCGGCGGCACGACGGCACCGGCTGCCCCAGCACCGCGTCGAGCTGAGCCGAGTCGCGGACGTCCATCGCGGCCGAGGCCCCGACGACCTTCCGCATGCCGCGCCGCATACGCCGCCCGACCGGATCCCCGTGGGGGTGGCGTCGCACCAGGTCGTTGGCCAGCGCATAACCCGCAGTGTCGGTGGGTGGGGGACTCGGTGGTGGTCGAGGGGCGGAGCGCGGGGATTCGTGCGGGGGCGGCTGGGGCCACTGCTGAACGTCCGGCTGCTCGCCGTGTCCCGCTTCTGGCGGCGGCTGCTGCGGCTGGGGTGGGGCCTCGTGTCCGAAATTGGGTGGAGGCTCTTGCCCGGTCGACCAACCTCCCGCGGGTCCGATGGGCGCCTGTGGCTCGTGTACGGCCGGGGCTTGCGGCTCGTGAACAACGGGCGGCCCGTACCCGACAGGTGCCTGGGATTCGTGCCCGGTAAAAGGCGGTGCCTCGTGCGGGGCAGGGCTTTGAGCTTCGTGAACGGTGGGGGCCTGTGCCTCGTGCCCAGTGGGGCGTTGCGCCTCGTGCCCGGCAGGGCTTGGCGGCTCGTGTACGGCGGGGGCGTGCGGCTCGTACCCGGTAGGACTCTGCGGTTCGTGCACGGCAGCGGGCGGCGGTGCGTGCCCGGCGGGGCCTCGCGGCTCGTGTCCGGTCGAGGCCTGCGGTTCGTGAACGGCCGTGGTCTGCGGATCTGGAACGGCGGCGGGCGGTGGCCGTCCGTGGGCGGTGGGGGACGGTGGCCTGTGAAGGGACTCCGGTCGAGTGGGGGGCTCGTCCGCCGGTACGGACCTGGGTGCCGCGCCGCCGTTCGTCTGGACGCCCTCATCGCTCGGGACCCTGAACGCCGACTTCTGAACCGTCGCATCACCCCGCACCGGAAGACCGAATGCGGCAGTCGCCGACCTGTCACCGCGCACAACCTCGACCTGCGGCGCTTCGCTCGGAGGCGTTTCTCCCGGCGGTGCTCCGGCCGGCTGGGCTTCGTTCGTTCGCGTACCGGCAGCGGGCTGGACGGCCTGCGGGCCGAGCCGGCCGCCGCGCTGGAGTTCCGGCCTGTGCCCGGCGCCTTCGTCCCTGGCTTGCGGTGCCCCGGCCGGCTGGGCTTCACCGGGTCGCGTCCTGGCCGGACGATCTCCACCCGGTCGCGCACCGGCCGGATGGGCGTCGCCCGGCCGCGTTCCGACCTGATGGCTCTCGGGTGGCGGCGTTCGGGCTGGGTGGGCGTCGACCGGGGGCGGCGTTGTGACCTGCGATGCTCCAGGCGGCGGCTGTGTCGTGATCTGCGGAGGTGGTGCGATCTGCGGCGGTGGTGCGGCCTGCGGAGTTGCGGGCGACGGTGCGGCCGTCTTGGAGATCGGCGAGGCGGGGCTTCCGTGGAGAGGTGTGGTCGGGGGGTGTGGCGCGGGCGGGACGAGCCCGGCATCCATGACGCCGAGCTCCTGCAGCACCTCGTGCTGCCAGTCCGGATTAGCCACCGATCTCTCTCAGGCTCGCTGCGGCCAGGACAAATCACGGGAACCCTGACGAGTCTAGTCATGTCTCCCGCGACTCCTGTCATGTCTTGAAGCCCGGATGTACAACCTGCCTGCGCCGTCAGCAGGCGCCCCCGGCGCCAATCACCCGTCGGTGCCGAAGGGTGTCCGGTGCCGCACGGACAGAGGGCGACTCTGACCAAGTGTGACAATCCGATCGCGCTCGGTTCGCTGCTCGGCTAACTTCGGCCGGACAGGCAGACGGGCCGGCCCGGAGAGGCGATGCGCGGCGACGAAGAGTTGGAACGGCTACGAGACCGGCTGGACTCGACCGCGGGCCTCCGTCCGGTCCCGTCCCAGGAAGGGCGGCGCTTCTGCCGCTGGGATCTGGCCTCCCTGGTCGAAGGCGCCCTCGGCGAGATCCTCGACCCGGACACCATCACGGCCGGCGACGAGCGCGCCTGGCAGCGGCGGCTCGGCGAGGGCCAGTGCGTTCTGTACGACGAGGACCCGCTCACCCACCGGTATTGGATCACGTCCGGCCAGGAGGTGATCGGAACGCTCGGGATCCGGCGCGGCCTGTCCGGCTGGGCTTCGGCCTACGTGTCCTCGCTCTACGTTCACTCCGAATCCCGTCGCCGGGGAGTGGCCTCGCGGACGCTCGACACCGTTTATCGCGCGGCGATCGACGAGGGCCTCGAAGGGATCCGTCTCGACACCAAGTGGACGTGGCAGGACGCCGTTCGCTACTACCTGTCGCGCGGATTCTGGACGTGCTCGTGGAAGCACGACCTGGGCTTCACCCGGCAGCGCGGGCTTCCTCGGTACGAGGTCCGGCAGACCGGCCGCCACTCGCTGGCGTTCCTGCTCGCACATCGCGGTGAGATGTCCCCGCTCCTCGTCGCCGTGCGCGACGGCGAACGGCTCGTTCTCGAGGAGGCGCCCCTTCATCGCGCGCTGCGGGACGATGACGACCACTGGACGACGCTGCTCTACGGCCGCTCCACGCTCGCGCTCCAGCTGGCCGCCCGGGGCTGGCCTCTCATCCGTTCCGAGGAGGCATGGGCCGAGGCTCCCCATCACGCCGACCTGGGCGACCCCGAGGGCCTTGCCTTCAAGATCGGCCATTTCGAACGAACGGCCCGGGACAACGGATGGCGCGTGACGGTCCCCGCCGCGAACGGTCAGATCTCGAAATCCTGGTAACGGTCCCATTCGACACACCGAATCTCGCACATGTTGGATTGTGGGCGCGTGCCGGATGATGTGCCGCATCGGGTCGCACACACCCACCGGGTCGCGCGCACCGGAAGATGCGTCGCGCCGGAATGCGCGTGCGCGCCGGATCGTCCGCCCCCTGGGTGAATGTGGGGCGGTGACTTGTCGTCGATCGCGTGCGCGGGACGCGTTGCGGAGCATGCGGTCATGCCCGACTCTGGTCGCGGCGATTTCGTGCGGTACGAACACGCAAAGGGAGTTCCAACGGTGGAGAGCACTCCGAAGCAGCCCGAGATCGATGCCAGCGTTCCGCATTCGGCCCGGATCTGGAACTACTGGCTGGGCGGCAAGGACTTCTATCCCGCCGACCAGGCGATGGGCGACCAGATCATGAAGTTCTTTCCCGAGATCGTCGAGAACGCGCGGGGCAACCGCTACTTCCTCTGCCGCGTGGTGCGCCATCTGGTCGCCGACGTGGGCATTCGACAGTTCCTCGACATCGGCACGGGGCTGCCCACCGTCGACAACACCCACGAGGTCGCGCAGCGGATCGCCCCCGAATCCCGCATCGTCTACGTCGACAACGACCCGCTCGTTCTCGCTCACGCGCGTGCGCTGCTGACGAGCACGGCCGAGGGCGCGACCGACTACCTCGACGCGGACGTGCGGGACCCGGAGGCGATCCTCGACGCCGCCGCGGCGACCCTCGACTTCTCCCGGCCGGTCGCGCTGATGCTGGTGGGCGTCATGCAGTTCGTCGAGGACGACGCCGAGGCGGACTCCATCCTGCGGCGCCTGATGTCCGCGCTGCCCTCCGGCAGCCACCTCGTGCTGACCCACCCCACGAACGCCGTCCGCGGCGAACGTATGGACGAGGCCGTTCGCCAGTGGAACGAGGGCGGCGGCTCCCCGCGGCTCTCCCTCCGTACCGTCGAGAGGGTCGAGCGGTTCTTCGACGGCCTGCACGTCCTCGAGCCGGGCGTGGTCCCCACCACCCTGTGGCGGCCCGAGGTGCCAGAGCTGGAACAGCCCCAGCCGATCGACGACTTCGGCGCCCTCGCCCGCAAGCCCTGACAGGCCCGCCCGTCCGGCCCGCGCAGCGGACCCCTGACCGCCTCCGGCACGGGCCCGGCTTGCCCTTGGGTCGGGACGGGATGCGCGGACGTGGGGAGCGCCCGGGGGGAAGGTCTGTTTTCCAGGCCGTTGTCGCGGCGTTTTCGGAGATCCAGTGAACGTTCACTGGGCGGTATTGATGTCGGACAAGTAACAATTGACCGGCCTGTCGCAGGTATCCCTTCGTGGTGCAAAAGTTCAGGAGTAGCGTCCCGTTGCCGGTGTGATCCATGTCATACGGTTCACCTCGGCTTCTCGATCCTTTCGGTACGGGGCGTGGGGGCCGTGTGACCAGACGAGCGCAATCGATCCAAACCAAGATCATTGTTCTGCTGATCGCGCCGATCACCGCGCTGGTGGTGCTCTGGGCGTACGCGGCGACGGTCACGTCGCGCGACAGCCTGCGGCAGGTGCGGGCGGAGACGTTCGACGCCAAGGTGGTCAAGCCGACGTCGGAGCTGATCGCGGCGTTGCAGGACGAGCGGCGGATGTCGGTAGCGCATCTGGGGGACGACGCGACGATCGGGCGGGCGGGCCTGGACGCGCAGCGGGCGAAGACCGACCGGATCGCGGCGCTCTACCGGAAGTCCGCGACCCAGCGCGAGGTGCGCGCCGCGACCACGCCCGAGGCCTGGCGGCAGATGGCGAAGGTCGTCGACCTGCTCGGGCGGATCGGCGGCCTGCGGGGAACGATCGACGGCGAGCAGATCGAACGTTCGGCGGCGCTCGGCCGGTACACCGAGCTGATCGACGAGGCGTCGGTCGTCTTCGACGAGGTGTACCCGGACGGCCGCGAGCTGGTCGAGGCGGTCCGCGCGCTCGTCGCCCTGGAGCGCGCCAGGGAGCACCTGGCCCGCGAGGACGCGCTGGTGACCGGCGCGCTGGCGGCCGGGACCCTCACCGAGCTGGAGTACCTGCAGTTCATGCGGTCGGTCGGCGCGCAGCGGTTCCTGTTCGAGGAGGCCGCGCGGGCGCTGCCGGCCGCCGTGCGCGGCCCCTACCGGCAGATCGTCACCGGCCGGGAGTACGGGCGGTTCCGTGAGCTCGAGGACCGCCTGATGACGCAGGGCGGCAGCGGCAAGCGCCCACCGGTGGACGTGGGGGAGTGGCGCACGACGACCGAGGCCGTCAGCGGCAGGCTCGCCGACCTCACCCGCGACCTGGGCGCCCGCACGTCCGCGCGGACGACCGACCAGGCGACCGGCGTGCTGATCCGGCTGTCGCTGGCCGGCGGCCTGGGCCTGCTCGCGATCGCCATCTCGATCGGCGTCGCGTTCCGCGTCGGCCGCCGGATGATCCGGGAGAGCCGCGACGTCGCCGCGTCCATGCACACGTTCACCAGTGAACGGCTCCCGCGCATCGCCGAGCTCGCCCGCACCGGCAGGGAGGTCACCGACGACCAGCCGCCGGGCGGCTTCACCATCAGCGAGATCAACCAGATCGACCGGGCGTTCACCGAGGCGCGCCGCGCGGTGGTGCGGTCCGGGACCAGCGAGGCGAGGGCGCACCAGCGCCTCGGCGAGATCCTGATCAACCTGGCCCGCCGCAACCAGGTGCTGCTCCAGCGCCTGCTCGGCATGCTCGAGACGATGCAGCAGCACGTCGAGGACCCCGACCAGCTGGAACGCCTGTACGAGCTCGACCACATCGCGACCCGCATGCGCCGGCACGCCGAGGGCCTGGTCATCCTGTCCGGCCGTCCCGCCGGGCGCACCTGGCGGCAGCCGGTGCGCCTCATCGACGTGGCGCGCGCCGCGAGCTCCGAGGTCGAGGACTACACCCGGGTCGAGGTCATCCCCATGCCGCGGGTCGCCCTCCAGGGCCGCGCGGTCGCCGACGTCATCCACCTCCTCGCCGAACTGATCGAGAACGCGCTGGCCTTCTCGCCCTCCGAGAACAAGGTGCGGGTGACCGGCCAGGAGGCCGCGCACGGCTTCGTCGTCGAGGTCGAGGACCGCGGCCTCGGCATGACGCCCGAGATGTTCGCCGAGGTGAACGAACGGCTGCACAAGCCGTCCGAGGGCGACTTCCACGACAGCGCCCGGCTCGGGTTCTCGGTCGTGACCCGCCTGGCCGAACGGCACGACATCAAGGTGACGCTGCGCGGCTCGCCGTACGGGGGCGTCCTGGCCATCGTCCTGATCCCGTCCGCGCTGCTCGCCGACGCCACCGCGAGCGCGCTGCCCGAGGCGTCGAGGACCACGCGCCCGCAGCCGCTGCCCCTCGCCGCCGCCGACAGCCCGGCGACCGCCTCCGGCGGCACGCCGATCCTCGCCGCCCCGGCGCTCGCCCCGCCGGTCGCCTCCGTCCCCGCGACGAGGGGCTCCGGCGAGATCCCCGCCTCGCCCGCCTCACGGACGTCCGGCGAGACGAGGACGTCCGGCGAGACGCGAACGTCCGGCGAGATCAGGACGTCGCGTGAGTCGGGGGAGACCGTTCTGCCGGGGCTGCCCACCCGCCGCCGCCAGGAGAACCTCGCACCGCAACTCCGCAAGGACCGTACGACCGGATCCGAAGACCCCTCGCCATCCGTACAGCCCGCTGAACCATCGTCCCCCGAACGGGCCCGCTCCCTCATGTCGGCCATGCAACGCGGCTGGCAGCGCGGCCGCGCCGAGTCGGCACGCCCCGCGGACGGCACCGGCCCGAACGGGAGCGGCGATGACTGACCGGCGGAGCGACGGCAGGGCGGCGAGGTGAGACATGTCCGGCCCGGACGAGGAACTGTGGGTCGATGAGGCGGCCGGACCCGTCGTGCGCCCGTTCGCCGTGGCCAGGGGCAGGACCCGGCACTCCAGCAGGCAGAAGCTCGACCTCATCGCGGTCGTCGTCACCGCCGAGGTGCCGATGCCCGATCCGCGGACGTTGTCGCCCGAGGACGAGGCGATCCTCGAACTCTGCCTGCACCCCCTGACCGTCGCGGACGTCGCCGCCGCCCTCACTCTGCCGCTCGGAGTGATCCGCGTCCTCCTCGGCGATCTCGCCGACCAGGGCCTGATCGACGTACGCCAGCCCGCCGTCCAGGCCCTGCCCGACCACAGTCTGCTGAAGGAAGTGATCGATGGACTCCGCGCGCTCTAGGACCTCCGTGCTCAAGGCCCTGGCCGGCGCCGCTCTCCTACTGGGGACGCTCGCCGCCTGCGCCGGATCGGACGAGCAGGGCGCCACCGGCCCGGGAGTGACCGACGAGCCGTGCCCGAACGCGGTCAACAGGGACAACGGCTGCATCTACCTGGGGATCATCTCCGACCTCACCACCGGCCCGTTCCAGGCCCTCGGCGGCCCGATGACCCGCGCGGAGCAACGTTTCTGGCAGCGCGTCAACCAGCAGGGCGGCGTCAGCGGCTACGACGTCGACGCGGTCACCTACGTGCGCGACAACAAGTACGACATCGCCGTGCACCGGCAGGCCTACAACGAGATCAAGGGCAAGGTGCTGGCGCTGGCGCAGACGCTGGGCTCGCCCATGACCGACGCGATCCTGCCCGACCTCCGCGCGTCCAAGACGATCGCGGTGCCGGCGTCGTGGGCGTCCAAGTGGGAGGCCGAGGACGTCATCCTCGAATCGGGGGCCAGCTACTGCTTCGAGTCGATGAACGCGATCGACTACGCGGCCCAGCGGTCCCGTCTCAAGCGCGTCATGTCCGTCCACTACCCGGGCGACTACGGCGAGGACGCCGCCGCCGGGGCCAGGGTCGCCGCCGGCGCCCACAAGCTGACCTTCAGCGAGATCGAGGCCGCCCAGGGCGACCCGTCCGGGGCCGTCGACGCGATCGTCGCAGGGAAGCCCGACCTGGTCATCGTCACCACCGGCCCCGCCGACGCCGCCAAGATCGTCGGAGAGTCGGTCCGGCGCGGCTACGCGGGCCGCTTCTTCGGCACCAACCCGACCTGGGACAAGTCCCTGCTCAAGAACCCCGCCGCCGGGGCCATCAAAGCCCGCTACCTCCTGACCGCCCCCTGGAAGCCGTTCGCCACGGACTCGCCCGGCCACACCGCCATGCGGGCCGCCCTCGGTTCCGTGGAGCCCAGCGACAACTACACCTCCGGCTGGACCTCGTCCTACCCGCTCAAGGCCGTCCTGCAGAAGGCGGCCGGCAACAAGGACCTCACCCGCGAGGGGCTCCTGGAGGCACTCAAGCAGACCAAGGTCGTCGACTACGAGGGGATGTTGCCCAGCGCCGCCGGCGACTTCTCCGGCGACGCCAACGCCTCCGCTTTCCGCCAGTCGGTCATCGGCCGCCCCGACCACCGCGAGTTCACCGGCATCAAGGTCATCAGCGACTTCTTCGCCGGCCCCACCGCCCGCGGCCACCGCTTCGGCGGCTCGTGCCAGTCCGCCCCCTGACCCGGGCTACCGGCCGACCGGTAGTGACCCGTCACCGTAGACCAGACGCCGTGCCAGGCTCCCGAGACCCTTGATCCGTGCCGTCCCCCGGCGTGTGATCTGAACGAGGCACCACCCCCGCAACCCCCACGGAACGGCGAACAGCGACACGATCCAGAAGTTCATCACCACGTCCCCGGGCGGGATCTCCTCGGTCCCGTACCGGACGGCGGAGTAGACGGCCACCACGATCGCGAACGCGAGGAAGTAGACGGTCGTCAGCACGTCGATCAGCGCGCAGTGGAACGCGTGGTACTTCACGTTCCGGCTCCTGCTGACCAGGAACAGCAGGCCGGTGAACAGCGGCAGGAAGTACACCAGCACCGACGCCGCCCGCAGCCGGTCGTCCTCGACCGGTGGCCGGGGCGGCGGTACGGCGGGCGGCGGCCCCACCGGAGCCGGCCGGGGCGGCGGAACGGTCCACGGCTGCCGCATCGGACCCGTCTCCAGCCGCCCCGTCCGCATCGGCCCCGTCGCGATCGTCTCCGGCGGCGACATCGCGGCTGACCCCGTCGGATGCGGCGGCATCGGGGGAGGCGACGGCTTGGAGCCCGCCGTTCCCCATCCAGCCTGCTCTCCCACGCCCGGCCACGAGCCGGACCCCTTCCCTCGATCTCGTCCAGCGCGTCCCGCGCCTTGGCCGCCACCGACCGGCTGTCGTCGTCCAGCAGAACGCCCAGCTGCTCCTTCGCGAGCGTGCTCGTCTTACCCCGGCCCATCGCCAGCCCCTTCAGCGCCTCGATCACGGCCAGCCGCAGGCTCGGCAGCGGGTGGCCCACCGCCGACAGCACCTCCTCCGGCAGCGACGGAGGCTCCGCCGTCCGGGGGCTGTAGGCGACGACCAGCTCGCCGCTCACGTCCGAGTATTTGGTCGGGGTCTGATGAGGGTTGGCCGCCGTCACCCTGGCGTAGGTGAAGTCGTACAGCTCGTCCACCGAGATCCGCCCGTCCCGGTTGTGGTCGGCCTCCCCGCTGGTCAGCCCCTCCACCAGCGCCGCCGTGAAGACCGACGGCCGGCCGCCGCCCGCCCTCGACACGGTCAGGTGCCGCTCGTCCAGCTCGAACGCGTACTCCAGCGCGGACGACGACGAGAGGACCGCCCGCCCCGACCCCTGCAGCCGTTCGGTGATCCCCACCCCGGGCCCGCCCCGCCGCACCATGCCCTCCACGAAGGCCCCGCTGTAGCAGCAGTCCAGCAGCAGGATGATGTTGCGCGACATGCTGTGCGCCATCTGCTCGCTCACGTACGTCGACGCGACCGCCGTCGACCCCAGCCGGTTGATCCGCGTGTTCGTCGTCGCGAAGTACAGCCGCCCGCCGTCGTCCTTGACCCCGTGGCACGACACGTACAGAAGCAGCACGTCGTCGGGCCGCTTCTCACAGAAGAAATCCTCGATCGCGGCATTCACCTCGTGCGCCGGCCGGTTGAACACCTGCGTCACCGAGAACGCCCCGATCTCCGGATCCGACAACGCCGAAGCCAGCGCCTCCACGTCGTGCGCGGGCGACCGCAGCCCGCTCAGATCCGGTGCCTCATACCGATCCGACGCTACGAGAAGCGCCCGCCGCCGTTGTCCTGTTCGACCCATGCATTCAGCCATTCGATGAGTTGATCCCTTTCCGCCGTGGTGGCCGCCGACAATTCGATCGACCGGTCGCCGCAGCTGACCTTCACGCTCCCCTTGCGCGGACCGAGCCAGCCGAAGATCCCGTTCACCATCGCCCCGATCGCGGACGTGCTCGCCAGCCCGATGAGCAGGGTCGCCAGGCTCGTCGCCGCCGCCGACTTGGCCCCTTCCGGAGCCCGGACCGCCGCCCGCTCCGCGTCCAGCCCGCGGCTCCGCAGATCGGTCAGCAACCGCCTGCTCGCCTGGTCCATCCGCACCGCGTCGGCGCCCTCTTCCGAGACCTCCACCATGACCACGAGCGTCATGAACCATGCCCCCGCATAACCGTAGATCCGCTACTACTTGCCCTTTCAACCAGTAAGACGCCCCGATCAAGAACAAGGGCGACAAGCAGAAAGTCTCATTTAGAAAAACACCCGCAAGTAACCAGCCCCACGATCACCAGAATGGATCGCGCGACGTCCAATTTGAGTTGATATATTCGCAATTATGAACGCCAAGTCCCCGCTCCCGATCATCGAGATCACCGATCGCGACTCAGCGAAAGCCCCGGCCCCTCACCTGCTCCCAGGGCTCGAACCCCTCGGGCCCGCTCGGCGGTGCTCGCTCAGGCGCCGCACCGCCTACCCTCAGGACATGAGAGGCGACGAGAGCCGGCCCGCCCGGGTCGAGGACGTTCACGAGCTCGCTCTGGCCATGCCCCATGTCACCGTCGAGCACGGGACCGGCGACAACCCGATCTACCAGGTGGGCCGGAAGTCGTTCGTCTTCTTCCGCAACCCGCGGCCGGACGCGGTCGACGCCGAGACAGGGGAGCGCCTCCAGGACGTGATCGTCTTCTGGGTGGCGTCCGAGGCGGAGAAGCAGGCGCTGGTGCAGGACGAGGCGTCCCCGTTCTTCACCACCCCGCACTTCAACGGCCACCGCTCCGTCCTCCTGCGCGCAGCCCGCATCGGCGAACTCTCCCGCCGCGAACTAGCGGAGATCGTCCAAGACGCCTGGCTGTCCCAAGCCTCAACCCGCCGCGCCACCACCTACCTCGCCACCCATCCCCAAAGTGACCCCGCCGCCCTCGGGGAGCACACGATCAAACCCGCGGTCGAGTAACGACCGAAGCTCCTCAGAGAGAGCGCTGGGTGCGTTGCCCATGAGGCGGGCGCCTTACCCCGGCGATGATTGACACCGGCCGGCCGCTTCTGTTGATTTGTGGCCAAAGAGGCGGACCGAACAAGGGATCGACGTTGGCCCTGAGCGAGCAGCCCACCGTGTCCACCGGATGTCCCCACTTCCCCTTCCCCGGCGAGACCTGCCGCAGGAGGGGCAGGCACTCGCCCCGGACCATGATCCGCTCAGCTTGTCGCCCTTGTACGAGGGGCTTGGTCCCGTCGCCCGCGTCGTCCTGCCAGATGGACAGCAGGCGCACCTCGTCACCGGCTACCGCGAGTGCGTGAAGGTCCTGCGCGACGAGTCCCTCTTCGCCCGCGGCTCCACCGGGGACCTGCCCACCGCGGACGGCATCACCCCGTACCCGGTGACCGAGCCCACCCTCATGGCGATGGACGGCAAACGTCACCGGCGCGTCCGCGGCTTGGCCGGCAACACCTTCGGGCCCGCCAGCATCGATCGGTACCGCCCGATGGTGGAGACGCTCACCCACAGGCTCCTGGACGAGATGCTGAGCGAGCCGGGCCCGGTCGAGCTGAACCAGCGGCTGGGAATGCCGCTGACACTCGGCATCATCGGAGACGTCATCGGCGTTCCCGGGCGCGACCTGCCCCGGTTCGCCACGTGGGGAGACCTGTTCCTGTCGGCCGGGCCGGACGGGCGGGACGACAACCGTCGCGCCATGGAAGAGATGGTCGAGTACATGGCCCAGCACATCGGGGCGCGCATGTCCTCCCCGGACAGCGCTCCAGCGGACGAGTTGATGACGTCCATCGCCGTGCGCACCGCCGCGCAGATCGCCGAGAATCCCGATGAGGCCGAGCAGATCATGACCGACGCGGTGGTCTTCGCCGCCAGCCTGGTCATCGCCGGATGGGAGACCACGGCCGCCGCGATCGCGGCCTTCGTCTTCCGCCTCCTCACCGGCCGCGGGCAGGACGGCCAGACGCTCTACCGGCAACTGTGCGTCCGCCCCGACCGGATCGCCGACGCGGTGGAGGAGTTGCTGCGCACCACTCCCAACTCGGTGTTCGACACGGCACAGCCTCGCCGGGCGAGGGCCGGCACCGAGCTGGGAGGCGTCCGCGTGGAGGCCGGCGACCTCGTGATTCCGGCGATCGACCGGGCCAACCGCGACCCACGCCGATTCCCCGCCCAGGAGCGGCTCGACTTCGAGAACACCGCCAAGCCTCATCTGGGATTCGGCGACGGCCCGCACGTCTGCATGGGGGCTCCGCTCGCTCGGCTGGAGCTCAACGTCGTGCTCGAAGTCCTCACCCGGCGCGTCCCGAGCCTGCGGCTGCACACCGCGCCCCACGATGTGGTCTGGAACACCGCCACGACCATCCGACGACCTGCCGAGCTGTGGGTCGAGCCGGCCTGACGCCCACCGCAGACCGTGCATGGCGCGAGAGCAGAGATGCCCATCGGTGCTGTCGAGCTCAGGGGCGTTCGAGCAGGTCGGCGAGGAAGTCTTGGGTTTCCGCGTCCGCCGCGTAGATGACCGTGCCGGCCATTCCCCTGGTGAGGAGGACCTTGTAGATGTTCCGGATGTGCCGCTCGACCTGGAGGTCGGTGACGGACCGTTTGGTGAGCTCGGGGTCCTTGTTCCTGTCGCGGACGGTGACCAGGCGGCCGTGACGGGCGATCAGGTCGGGGCCGATGATGACGCCCGACCAGTCGTACTCGAAGCCCTGCGCGGTGTAGACACAGCCCACCTGGTCGAATCCGCCGTCGAACGTGGACCACAGCGCGCTCGGCGGGGCGTCGCCCACGGCTCGGTCGCCCTTGACGTTCCACGGGCGTGACCAGCCGTCGATCTGGACGTCGTGCACCAGGGTGTCGTCCTTGCGCGGGTTGCTCCACGGCCAGCAGAAGCCGGCCGAGACGCGCGCGGAGAAGCCCTGCCGCATCTTGTCTCTGAGCAGGGACTCCATCTCGGCGGGAGACTCCGCGAGGGTCACCTCGAAATGGTCGTCACCCGTCCAGGGCTCGGGTTCGCCCGAGGCGAGGCCGAGGAGCTTCAGGACCCACTCCTCGTACTTCTCGCTGCCGCCACAACGCCACTGGCCACTGAGATCCACATGGTGGACGCGGAGGCCGAGGCTCTCCGCGTGGCTCTTGACGGCCTCGACGGTGCCCGTCTCACCCGGCTTCACGACCTGGTGCTCGTCCAGCAGGAAGACGGGGACGCGGGCAGCGGCGATCAGCTCGTCCACCTGCGGGCGGCCGGTGCGATGCGTGGCGGGCGTGAAGCGGTTGACCGACGATTCGCGGATGCGGTGCGCCTCGTCGCAGATGAGGACGTCGAGCTCGTTCCGCTCGGCGTCCATGAAGCTGTTGAAGTATTTGAAGAGGTTCTGGACGCGCCGGTCGCCCTTGCCCACATGGCGCCGCATCGTCTGCGTGAACGAGCGGGAGCCCGTCGCGTGCATGACGGTGCGGCCCTGGCGGTTGAGCTCGCCGAGCAGGGAGAGGGCGATGACGCTCTTGCCGCTCCCGGGGCCGCCGGTCACGACGACGACCCGCTTCGAGTCCGACGTGGCGGACTTCCTGACCGCGTGCAGGACGAGTTCGAAGGCGCGGCGCTGCTCGTCGAGGAGGACGAACTGCTCCCTGTCCTTGATCTCCGCGGCGGCGAGCCGCATGAGCTGCTTGGACGGGCGGACGGCGCTGGTCAGGAGACGGTCCGCCGGACCCGCTCCCGGCTCGTCCGCGAACTGGGCGCGAAGGTAGTCGAGGAACGCGCCCCGCCGGGTCTTGGTGAAGAGCCGCGTGCGCTCGTTCTGCACGAGATCGAAGAGGTCCTCGACCTCGAGATCCGCCGCGTTGTGAAGGTACGCGACGCCGCGCACCGCCTCGGGGGCTCCGCCGAGGGCGCCCACGAAGTCGACGATGGTGTCGCAGTAGCCCTGGACCTGGAGGAGGGGATGCTCCACCTCGTGCCGGTAACCGGGCACGAGCACGAGGTTCTCGTTGTCCTCGAAGAGCTCGGCCCTGCTCCACTGCTTGAGCTCCACGACCAGGTAGAGGTCGTCGCCCGTACGCCGGTTCACGCCCGCGAGGACGACGTCGGCGCGCTTGCTCGTCCGCGGCAGCTGGTACTCGATGAGCATCTCCAGCTTGCCCAGCCCCGCCTCGACGAGGTCACGGGCCAGCACGGGAATGCTGCGCCGCCAGGACTTCTGCTCGGCACCACCCGCCGCGCGGCCGACGGTGGCCCTCAGATGGTCGTTCAAGATGCCCACGAGCTGACGTTCCAAGGGGGATCCGACCAGACTCTCGGCGGAAACCCGAAACGCCGTCACCGACCAACCCCCAGGCAGCACGAAGATCTCGTGCGGGTGGGGGCGTGTCCGTGATCAGCCGATCAGCGGAAGCCCGTCGGGCCGCAACTTGCAGTGGGCACATTACCGACGATCACTGACGACGTCAGCTCAACGGCGGAGCCACGCGTCCTGTGGCCGGTAGCGTACGGAACGTGAGGTCGTTCAACACCACCGGGCCGTGCCTGCCGGACAGGCACTACATGCTGCCCGCCGAGCCGCGGCTTCCCGAGGCGCGCGAGCTGATCGCCGACGGGAAGTTCTTCGTGGTGCACGCGCCCCGCCAGACGGGCAAGACCACCACGCTGCTCGCCCTGGCCGAAGGGTTGCGTGCCGAGGGCAGGTACGCCGCCGTGTGCGCTTCGTGCGAGAGCGCGTCGTCGATGGCGGCGGGGGACGCCACCGCTGAGGACCGTGTGCTCGCGTCGATCTCGCGGATGGCCAGGTATTCGGGACTGCCGGAGGATTGCCTGCCTCCAGAGCCATGGCCCGCGGCTCCAGCGGGGAGACGTCTGCTGGAGGGTTTGTCCGACTGGGCCCACCGGTCCCCGCGGCCCGTGGTGCTCCTGCTCGACGAGATCGACGCCCTGCGAGGGGAGCAGCTGTTCAGCGTCCTGCGGCAGTTGAGGGAGGGCCACAACTCGCGGCCGGCGCCCTTTCCGCACAGTGTGGCGCTGTGCGGACTGCGGGACGTGCGCGACTACAAGGCCGCGTCGGGTGGTGATCCGTCGCGGCTGGGCTCGTCGAGTCCGTTCAACATCAAGGTGGCCTCGCTGCGCCTCGGCGACTTCACGTTCGACCAGGTGGCGGAGCTGTACGACCAGCACAGCGAGGCGACCGGGCAGGTCTTCACCAAGGAGGCGTTGCAGCGGGCGTTCGAGGCCACCCAGGGCCAGCCGTGGCTCGTCAACGCGCTGGCCTGGGAGATCATCAGAGTGATGCGGATCGGCCCGGCCGAACCGATCACCGACGACCACATGGAACGCGCCGTCGAGCGCCTGATCGTCTCGCGCGCCACCCACCTGGACTCGCTGGTGGCCCGCCTGCACGAACCCCGGATCAAACGCATCCTGGAGCCGCTCATCGCGGGCTCGGAGGTGGCGGGGGACGAGACCTTCAACGAGGACCTCGCGTACGTGCGGGATCTGGGCCTGGTGTCACGCTCCCGGCCGCCGTACGTGGCCAACCCCATCTACCAGGAAGTGGTCCTGCGGGTCCTCGGGCAACGCACCGAAGAGCACGTCCAGGCCGATCCCCGCAGTTTCGTCACGGCTGACGGGCGCCTGGACTTCGCCCGGCTGCTCACCGAGTTCGTCGCGTTCTGGAAACTGCACGGCGAGATCCTCGCGAAAGGCGAGACCTACCACGAGGTGGCCTGCCAGCTCGTGTTCATGGGTTTCCTGCACCGGGTCATCAACGGCGGCGGGTACATCGATCGCGAGTACGGGGTCGGGCGAGGCCGCATCGACATCGTCGTCCGCCGGCCGTGCGCGCTGCCCGGCGGCGAGCGCGCCTGGCAATGGGAGGCCATCGAGCTGAAGGTCCGCCATCCCGGCCGGCCCGATCCGCTGCCCGACGGCCTGGTCCAGCTCGACGGCTACCTGGAGAGGCTGGGCCTTGACCAGGGAACGCTGGTCATCTTCGATCGCACCCCCGACGCCCCGCCGCTACCCGAGCGGACCACCATCACACAGGAGCGCACTCCCACCGGGAGATCGGTCACCTTGCTCCGCGCCTGATCAGGCACACGCCGTTCCGTGACCGGTCAGGCCGACTGGCACTGAAGCCGGTCCGGTGTCAGCACACGCCGCGCAGACGATTCAGGAACGAGGCCCACTCACGCGAGGTGAGTTCGAGAACCGGATTCGCGGGGGCCCTGGAGTCGCGCAGGGCGATGGTGCCATCGGAGCTGCTGGCGACCTCGACGCATTCGCCGTTCGGTTCGCTGTGGCTCGACTTCCGCCAGCCGCTGTAGTGCTCGGTCATGCTCTCGATCCTGCCCCGTCAGTCAGCGTCTCGGCCACCCGTCCGAGAAAGGCGACGCTGTTGGCCGGGGATAGGGAGACGTCGCGGAGGCGGTCGTAGAGGCCGGTGTATCGAGCGAGCTCGCGGCGCTGGGTGAGGACGAGGTCGGTGGTGACGGTGTCGACGACCGCCAGTGGAGGGTCGGCCGGTTCGGGAAACGTGTAGAGGGAGAACGATGCCTTGGGGAGGAATCCGCCGGGGATGGAGCGGTCGGGTCGCCGGGGGTTCGTGGCGGGCGCCTACGTGAGGAGGCGTTCGTCGTCATCATCTGCCAGGGGCAGGAATGGTCTGGATGGTTAATTGAACTGTCAAATTAACGGGAGGTTTCGTGATCTTGATTGATATCACTTTGGGTGGGTGGTGGGCTATGGCTGATAGTGACGCAATCGATGATCGGCATGGGCGGAATTCGATAATATCTGTTTGTGAATATTCTTCGCTTGACTTTTGGGGGTGGCGGATGACCCCCAGGTCATGCGAGGGTTTGTTAATGGTGTGACTGATGGGATATTCACCTTTGGGGCGGGGTGGGCATAGGGGATATCAAACGAGTAGTTATTGTTTGTTCCATGCTGAGACGGTGATATATGTGAGATATCACGCCTTTGTGGTGACGGGGTCTTTTCAGGGCGCGGGATGCGTGTCAGGGTTGCGCTTGTGCCCCTCCCACGGAGGTAGAAAGTCATGCACCGATCACCGCCATTCGGCGGATTGCTTCCACCTCTATTCGTTGGAGCGTTCAACAGCGGAGCGGGGGGTGGGCAGTGGAGGAGTTCGACGTCGTCGGCGCAGGGCTGGGGCCGTCGAATCTGAGCCTGGCGGCCCTTCTGGAGCCGCTGGACGTTCGCACACGGTTCTATGAGGCTTCGGACTCGTTCCGGTGGCACTGCGGGATCATGGTGCCGGGTGCTCAGCTGCAGGTCTCCTTCCTGAAGGACCTCGTGACGCTCGTGGACCCTAGCAACCCACTGTCATTTCTCGGCTACCTCGCGCAGGAAGGCCGGCTCTACCGGTTTCTGATCGCGCATGCCGACAGGTGTTCTCGGCAGGAGTTCGAGCGCTATTACCAATGGGCCGCCGATCAGTTGAAGAGCGTGCGGTGGGGGAGCCGGGTCGAGCGAGTCGATCTGCGTGGTCACCTGCTCGAAGTCGTGTCCCAGGGTGCTGATCCCGTGGGGACGAGAAATGTGGTTCTCGGGTCGGGGCGTAAGCCTTTCATGCCCTCTTTCGCGCAGAGGTTTCGGGGGCCGGACGTGCTGCACAGCAGTGAGCTCATCCGGGTGGCTCCTGAGGTCGGCGGGCGGGATGTGATGGTGGTCGGCGCGGGGCAGAGCGGCGCGGAGGTCGTCAATCATCTGCTGTCGGGGGACGCCATGCCCGCGTCGTTGACGTGGGTGTCGAGCCGGGTGGGGTTCCTGCCGCTGGACGATTCGCCGTTCACGAACGAGTGGTTCCACCCGGCGTACGTGGATCACTTCCACGGGTTGCCGGCGGCGCGCCGCGGGGAGTTGCTCGCGCGGCAGCGGCTGGCGAGCGACGGGGTCACCGAGTCGCTGCTACGCGACATCTACCGGCGGCTGTACGAGCTCGACGTGCTGCTGCCGTCGCGTTTCCGGCACCGGCTGCTCGCGTGCCGGCGGATGGTCGGGCTGGAGCGGGGCGAGGGCGGGCGGCTGGCGGCCGCGCTGCGGGACGACGACACCGGGACGGTCGAGGCGCACGGGGCGGATGTGGTCATCTGCTGCACGGGCTACCGGTCCGAGTTCCCGGAGTACCTGGAGCCGTTGCGCGGGCGGTTGCTGAACGGGGACGGCCGGCTCAAGGTCCGGCGGGACTACTCGCTGGAGTGGGACGGGCCCGAGGGGCTGCGGCTGTTCGTGCAGAACGCGGCCGAGGGCAGTCACGGGATCGCCGACCCGAATCTGAGCCTCTCCTCGTGGCGCAGCGCTCGGATCATCAACTCCATTCACGGACGGATCGTGTACCGGATCGAGGACGAGCAGGCGACCATCGCCTGGCGCGGCCGGGAGGTGCAGGCGCTATGACGGGTGTGCCGGAACGCATCGGCTACCGGACGCCGGAACGCTACGAGAGCGGAATGGTGATCGAGGAGGCCGCGGTGGGGGAGTGGCCGTTCAAGGCCTCGCGGTTCGAGGTGCCGCCCGGACGGACCTCGGAGCTCGACGTTCATGATGTCGCCGAGCTCTGGATGGTGCGGACCGGGACCGGGACCGTGGTCTCGGGGGAGACCCGGATCGCGGTGGGGGCCGGGGAGATGGTCTACCTCGCCGGGCGGGTGCCGCATCAGATCACGAATACGGGCGAGGAGCAGCTGCGGCTGTTCAGCGTCTGGTGGGCCGTCTCATGACCGCGGATCTGGCCGTGGTGGGCGGCGGGGTGATCGGGGCGTTCGCGGTGCGTGAGGCGTTGTCGCGGCATCCGGATTGGCGGGTGCTGCTGCTGGAGCGCGGCGGGATCGGGGCGGGGGCCACGGCCTGGTCGGCGGGGGTGAGTTTCCCGCTGGCGGCGACGGCCCGGCATCGCGAGCTCGTGGTGGCGAGCGGGGAACGGTACGCGGCGCTGCGGGATCAGGCGGCGGGGGCCTTCCTGCGGCCGGTGCGGATGATCTACGTGATGAGGGAGCGCGGGCTGGCGGCGTTCGCGGAACGGGTGGTCGGGGCCCCGCTGCGGCCGGTGACCGGTCGTGAGCGGGAGCGGGTCCATGGGGTGATGCCCGATCTGCGGGTGGAAGCCGATGAGGCGATGGTGACCCATGACGGGGAGGGTTTCGTGGTCGCGGCCCGGCCGCTGGCGGAGGCGCTCGTCGCGGAGGCCGCGTCGCGGACGGAGGTCCAGCTCGGGCAGCGCGTCGAGGAGATCCGGGGCGATGGGGGCGGGGGCTCCTACCGGCTGCGGACCGCGCAGGGGGAGTGGGGAGCGCGGCGGGTCGTGCTGGCGTGCGGGGCTTGGGCGCCGCCGGTGGACGGGCTGGCGGAGCCCTCGGGGGCGCGGCGGAAGAGGATCGCGGCGCTGCACGCCCGCCTGCCGGTCGAGCTGGACGATGCGCTGGTCTACTTCGTCGACGACGATCTCTTCCTGCTGCCGCTGGCCGCGGGGGTCGCCCTGGTGAGCTTCTACCGGGAGGAGTGGGACACCGAGCCGGACACCTGCGACGGCCGGCCCAACGCGGATGACCTGCGACAGGGGCGGGCCGCGTTGGGCCGGCGCAGTGCGACGGCCGCGGCGGCGGTCGTCGGCGGCCGGGCCTTCTGCGACCTCTACACCGACCACCGGCTGCCGGTGGTCACCACGACGCCGGCGCTGCCGGGGCTGGCCGCGGTCCGCGGCGGATCCGGGTCGGGCGTACGGCTCGCACCGGGACTGGCGGCGGCGGCGCTCGACGCGGTCACCGCGACGGCGACTGACGCGGGCGCCGCGACGGTGTCCGACGCGGTCGCTTCGGCGGCGTCCGAGGTAGTCACCCCGGCGGCGGCGTCCGGCGCAGGAACTCCGGCGTCCGATGCGGTCGGCCCGACGGTGCCCGGCGGGGCCGCCGCTCGGGCGCAGGTCCATCCCTAGTCACGAAATCCGCGGGGCGGAGGCACGCACACCGATGAGCACCAGCAAGCCGATCTTCGTCTTCTCCACTCCACCGACACCCAACGGCGACCTGCATCTCGGGCATCTGTCGGGCCCGTACCTGGGCGCGGACGCGTTCGTCCGGTTCCAGCGGATGAACGGCGCGGACGCCTGGCATCTGACCGGCAGCGACGACTACCAGAGCTACGTGGTCGACCGGGCTCGCCGAGACGGGCGCACCCCGGCCGAGACCGCCGCCAACTACAGCGCGGAGATCGCCGAGACGCTCGCGCTGATGGACATCCGGCCCGATCAGTACACGGTGACGGACGCGGCGGACGGATATCGGGAGGGGCTTCAGGCGTTCTTCTCGCGGCTGGTCGCGTCCGGGCGGGTGACGCCCACCCGGAACGAGGCGTTGTTCGACGCCGAGACCGGCGGTTACCTCTACGAGGTCGACGTCTCCGGCGGCTGCCCGACGTGCCACGCGCCCGCGGGCGGCAACATCTGCGAGGAGTGCGGCGAGCCCAACTTCTGTGTCGATCTGCTGGAGGCCCGGTCAGGCCGGTCTGAGAGCACGCCCCGGGCCGGCGGCTGCGTCCGTCACTCGGTCGCGCTGCACGAGTTCGCGGACGAGGTCGCCGAGCACCACGCGAGCGGGCGCGTTCCGGCACGGTTGAAGGACCTGGCCGAACGGCTGTTCCGCAGGGAACGCCTTGATGTGCCGATCACCCATCCGGCCGCCTGGGGCGTGCCGCCCGTCGAGACCGACGTGGACGGGCAGGTCATCTGGGTGTGGCCGGAGATGTCGTACGGCTTCCTGCACGGCATCCAGGAGCTCGGCCGGAAGCTGCGGCGGCGCGGCGACGGCTGGCGGGCGGACGCGCCGTCACCGGACTGGAAGATCGTCCACTTCTTCGGCTACGACAACAGCTTCTACCACTCGATCCTCTACCCGGTGCTCTACCGGCTGGCCCATCCGGGCTGGACGCCGGACATCGACTACCACGTCAACGAGTTCTACCTGCTGGACGGCGAGAAGTTCTCGACGAGCAGGCGGCACGCGGTCTGGGGCAAGGACGTGCTCGGCCCCGACTCCGTGGACGCCGTGCGGTTCTTCCTGTCGCGGTCGCGCCCCGAGGGGCGCCGCACCAACTTCTCGCGCCCCGCGTACGAGGCCGCCCTGCGCGACGACCTGATCGGCACCTGGCAGCACTGGCTGAACGACCTGGGCGCGCGCGTCGACAAGCTCTACGGCGGCATCCTGCCTGACCCCGGCGACGGCGACGGCGACTGGACGCCCGAGCACCACGCCTTCCAGGCCCGCCTGGGCCACCGGCTCAGCGCGATCACGGACGCGCTCGGCCCGGACGGCTTCTCCCTCAACCGGGCGGCGGCGGAGCTGCACGGCCTGGTCGAGGACGCACGCCGCTTCGCCCACGAGCAGAGCCCGATCGCCGAGAACGACCGCTGGGCCCGGCAGACGCGCACGGCGATCGTCCTGGAAGCCGCCGCGGCCAACCTGCTCGCGCACTGCTCGTCGCCCGTCATGCCCAGCTTCTCCGAACGGCTCGCGGCGGCTCTCGGCGTTCCGAAGCCGACCGGATGGCCGCAGGGACCGCCGTTCGTCCCACCGGGAACGCGGATCGAGCTCGCTCGCCAGACCTTCTTCGGCCCCCCGACCGCCGACCGGCCGCCGACCGTGGACCGGCCGCCGACCGCCGACCAGCGACCGACCATGGACCGGCCGCCGCCGACCACGGACCAGCGGCCGGGCACGGTGGGTCAGGAGTCCGGGCAGCCGCTCCTTCCCTGGCTCCGCACGCTGCTCCGCACCACCCTGCAACTCCCCGACCAGGTCCCGGTCGACGACCGGCCGCTGAACGAACTCGGCCTGGAATCGCTGCAGACCGTGGCCCTGCAGTACCAGATCCTCGACGAGCTGGGCGTCGACATCTCCGGCGAGGAACTCCTGTCCGCCGCCGACCTGAACGCACTGGCGACCCTCCTGGACGGCAAGGGAGCGGAGGCGATCCGGATATGACGACGAGCCTCGACCAGGCCACCGCGGCCGCACTCCTGGAGGAGATCGAGTCGCGGGGCCTGCGCATCACCGCCACCGGTTCGGACCTGCGCCTCCAGGGGCCGCGCGACCGCATGGACCCCGAGCTGATCGCACGCATCAAGGAAGGCAAGACCGACCTCATCGCGCACCTCGCCGCGATCGCCGAGGCCGCGGACAGGCGTTTCCCGTTGACGCAGCTCCAGCGCGTCTACCTGCTCGGCCGCGACGACATCTTCGAGATGGGGAACGTCGCCAACCACGTCTACCAGGAGATCGAGGGCCACTGGGACCTCGACCGCCTCGAAGCCGCGCTCGCCGCGGTCGTCCGGCGCCACGGCATACTGCGCACCACGTTCACCGTCGACGGCCAGATCGAGGACGACGAGACCCCGGCCGTCCGCATCCCTCGCCTCGACCTCCGGCGCCTCACCGGAACAGACCAGGAGAGCCGCCGGATCCGGCGCCGCGAGGAGCTCTCACACCGCAAGCTGCCGCTCGACCGGGCACCCCTCATCGCCGCCGACGTGACGATCCTGGCCGACGACCGGATGCTGCTGCACATCAGCAACGACGGACTCGTGATGGACGGCATCAGCGCGATGTTGTTCATGCGCGAGTGGTGGGACACCTACGACGGCCGCCCGACCACCCACGAGGCGGCTCCGTTCGAGGCGTACGTCAAGGCCGTCGAGGCCGCGCGCACCCGCCCGCCCGCCGAACGTTCGCGCGCCTACTGGTACGAACGTCTGGACGACCTGCCCGCGCATCCCGACCTGCCGCTCCGGACCGGTCCGGCCGAGATCACCGAGCCCGCGTTCGTCCCGAGGACGATCCGCCTGAACGAGGACTCCTGGCGCCGTCTCACCGAGGCCGCGGCACGGCACACGCTGACCCCCTCGGGGCTCCTCCTCGCCGCGTACGCCGAGACCCTCGCGGCCTGGGGCGCCGGATCGCACTTCACGATCACCACGACGGTCGCCGACCGGCCGCCGATCCACCCGCACATCGCCGACACGATCGGGGCCTTCTCCGACACGATGCTCGTCGAGATCGCGCTCGACGGCCACGCGACGTTCGCCGAACGGGCCGGCGCGATCCAGGCCAGGCTGCGCCGGGACCTCGACCACCGGCACTTCTCCGGCATCGAGGTGATGCGGGAGATCGGGCGGCGCTACGGTCCCGTCCAGGCGCGGATGCCGTTCACGTTCAACAGCGCGATCGGCTATCCGGGGGTGGACGGCTCGGCGTTCGAGCTGTTCGGGCCCCGCGTTCACACGGTCAGCCAGACGCCGCAGGTGTGGGTGAACGTGTTCGCGTTCGAGCAGCACGGCGGCCTGGTCGTCCAGGTGGACGGGGTGGACGAGCTCTTCCCCGAGGGCCTGCTCGACGATCTCGTCGAGGGTTACGAGACCCTGCTCCGGAGCCTCCTCGACAACGACGGCTGGACGGCGGCCCGCACGTTCGACCTGCTGCCCGCCGCCCAGCGTGCGCGCCGCGCGCAGGCGAACGACACGGCCGTCGAACCCACCGGCGAGATGTTGCCCGACGCGTTCCTCGCCCAGGCCGAACGCGCGCCGGACGCACCCGCGATCATCACCGCCGACCGGACGCTCACCTACGGCGAACTCCTCGCCCACGCGCGCCACGCCGCCGCCTGGCTCCGTGCCCACGGCGTCGAACGCGACGAACTCGTCGGCCTCGTCATGACGCGAGGCCCGGAACAGATCATCGGCATCCTGGCCACGGTCATGGCCGGAGCCGCCTACCTGCCCATCGACGCCGGACTGCCCGCGCGGCGCCAGGCGTACATGCGGGAGAACGGCCGCGTACGCCTCGTCCTCACCAACACCAACAGCGCGAACGGCTCCGGCTCCGGCGCCGAGACCCTTACCCTCGACGCCGCCGCTGCCAAGGCCGAGTCGTTCACCCTCGACGCCGCCGGATCGCCCCCGCCTGCGGCCGAGACGGCACGCCCGCACGACGCGAACCCCGACGACCTGGCGTACGTCCTCTACACGTCCGGAACGACCGGCGATCCCAAGGGCGTCATGGTCAGCCACCGGAGCGTCGTGAACGTCGTCAACGACTGCAACGCGCGGTTCGGGATCGGTCCTGGCGACCGGTTCTTCGGCATCAGCGCGTTCAACTTCGATCTCTCGGTCTACGACGTGTTCGGGGCCCTCGGCGCCGGCGCCGCGATCGTGCTGCCCGACCATGACCGCGCCATCGACGCCGCCCACTGGCTGGAGCTCTGCGCCTCCGCCCGCGTCACCGTCTGGAACTCGGTCCCGGCGATCGTCTCGCTCCTGCACGACCAGGCACGGGCCGAGCCCGCCGCGCTCGCGACGTTGCGCCTGGTGATGATGAGCGGCGACCGCATCCCGCCGACCCTGCCCGCGGCCCTCCGAGCACTCAGCTCAGGCCTGACCCTGGTCTCCCTGGGCGGGCCGACCGAGACCACGATCTGGAACATCCTGCACCCCATCGGCCCGGACGACGATGGATCGAGCAGCGTCCCGTACGGCAGGCCCAACGCGGGCAACCGCGCCTACGTCCTCGACCCCGCCACCCACCAGGACCGGCCAGACTGGATCACCGGCGAGATCTACGCCGCCGGGGTCGGCCTGGCCCGCGGCTACTGGGCCGACGACGAACGTACGGCCGAGCGCTTCACGTTCGACGAACGCCTCGGCGAGCGGCTCTACCGGACCGGCGACCTCGGCCGTTACCTCCCCACCGGCGAGATCGAGATCGTCGGGCGCGCCGACCATCAGATCAAGGTGAACGGGCACCGCATCGAGGCCGGCGAGGTCGAGACCCGGCTCACCTCGATCGACGAGGTCGGCCAGGCCGTCGTCGTCCGCCAGGAGGCGACCCGCGGCGACCGCCTCGTGGCCCACCTGACCACGGCCACCACAGCGACGGCCACCGCCGCCGCGACCACCACGATCGCGACGAGCACCGCCGAACGGCCGTCCGACGCGCACCTGACCCAGGCCCTGCGGGCGCACCTGCCCGACTACATGATCCCGTCCGCCTACGTGTGGCATGAGAGCCTGCCGCTCACCCGCAACGGCAAGGTCGACCGGGCCCGCCTGATCACGACCACCACCGCGGCTCCCACCACCGCGGCTCCCACCGCCGCCGCCACCGTCGCCCCGGCATCGGACCTGGAGAAACAGGTCACCGAGCTGTGGGCCGGAGTCCTGGAACGCCCGGACGTTCCTCCCGACCTCCCGTTCGGCGAGCTCGGCGGCGACTCGATCGCCGCGGCCACCATCGCCACCGGCGTGCGGAAGCGCTACGGGATCACCATCCCGCTGCACCGCCTCCCGGAGGTCGCCACGGTTCGCGCGATGGCCGCCTACATCGAACGGGAGGGCCACTGATGGAGTCGATCATCAACACGATCGTGTCCAGACCGCCCGGTCCCGGTCACCATCTCCGCGTCATCGGCCTGGACGGCACGGAGACGATCTCACTCCCGGACCTCTACGAGGAGGCGGGACGCCTGGCCGCCCACCTCCACGACCAAGGCGTCAGGCGTGGCGACCGCATCGGCATCCTCGCCCCCAACTGCCTGGAGTGGGTGCTCCTCGACCTCGCAGCCCTCCGCCTCGGCGCGGTCACCGCCGGATTCGAGCCCGGCAAGTTCGAGGCGACCGACGACCTGCGCACCCGCTACGACCTCAAGCTCCTCTTCACCGACCGGACGGCCAAAGAGGCCCGCCAAGAAGCGGCGGCCGCAACCGCGGCCGCCTTCCCACGCCGGCAGCCGCGACCACCAGTACCGCACTATGCGCCCGACGACGTGACGACCCTGAAGTTCACCTCCGGCAGCACCGGGCAGCCCAAAGGCCTCGCCGCGAGCGTCGGCAGCATCGACTCGTCCCTGCACGCCGTCCAGGGGATGTTCGAGCACGGCGAGGGCGACGACCTGTTCGTCTTCCTGCCGCTCTCGCTCCTCCAGCAGCGCTACTGGATCTACTCGGCGCTCCGCTTCGGCCACGACGTCACGGTCAGCACCTACGAGGCGGCCTTCCTGGCCATGCGCCAGACCCGCCCGACCGTCGTCATGGGCGTCCCCGGGTTCTACGAGAGCGCCATGAAGCACATCGGGGCACGATCCGCGACCACCGGCCGCACCCCGCACGACGAGGCACGACGGCTCTTCGGCGATCGCATCCGCTACCTCTGGACCGGCTCGGCGCCCGCCTCGGCCACCATGCTCCGCTTCTTCACGTCCCTCGGCCTCCCGATCTTTGAGGGCTACGGCCTGAACGAGACGTGCATCGTCAGCAAGAACCATCCCGGCGCCCACCGCGAAGGCAGCGTCGGCCGCGTCCTGCCCGGCAAGCACGTCCTCATCGACCCGGCGTCCGGCGCGGTCAGCGTGCGCGGCGACCACCCCGTCAACACCCGCTACGCCTACGCGCGACCTGGCGATTCCGAGCGCATGTTCGCGCCCGACGGCACCGTGCGCACCGGCGACGTCGGCCACATCGACGAGGACGGCTTCCTCTACATCCACGGCCGCGCCGACGACACGATCGTCCTCGACAACGGGCGAAAGGTGGTCGTCCGGCCGATCGAGGAGGCCATGAAGGCCAGCCCGGCCATCGCCGAATGTGTGATCTTCTGCCCCGGCCAGACCGCCCTCGTCGCCGTCGTCTCGCCCACCCAGGCGCCCCCCGACGGCGACGCCATCGCCGCGCACCTCGACCACACCAACGCCACGCTCGAACGCGACGAACGCATCACCAAGATCGTCATCGCCGATCCGCCGTTCAGCATCGACGGCGACACCCTCACCTCCCAGTACAAGCCCAAGCGCAGCCGGATCCTCGAGCTCTACCGCGCCGAGATCCACGACAGCGACAGGGGGATCCATGCCCGTACCCGCTGAGGTCGACGAGGCGGCCCGCCGCAACCTCGCGCCGCTGCTCGACCGGGACATCGCGCCCGGCGAGCTCGACCCCGACCGCGATCTCGCCGACGACTACGGGCTGACCTCCCTCAACAAGGTCCTGTTCCTGACCTCGGTGTGCGAGGACACCGGCGTCGCCCTCTCCCGCTTCACCGAACGCGACGTGGCCCGCATGCGTACGCTCCGCGATGTCACCGATCTCCTCGCAAGCCACGCCGAAAGCGAGCCCGCCCGATGACCGACACCCCCAAGGCCGCCGCCGCCCAGAGCTGGCGCGAACTCGCGCCCGCCACGCTGGAGAACGAGCACGTCCTGCTCCGCCCGGTCGAGCCGTCCGACCGCGCCGCGATCCACAAGATCGCGATGGACTCGCACATCTGGCGCTACTTCGTCAGCCGCGTCGAGACCGACGCCGACTTCGAGGCGTTCTTCGACGCGACCCTCGCCGACCACGCCGCGGGCCGCCGCGCGGTCTTCGTCATCACCGACAAACGTTCCGGCCGCGTCGCCGGGAGCATGAGCTTCGGCAACCTGGCCGAGGCGGACCGGCGCATCGAGATCGGCTGGTCCTGGCTGGGCGGTGAGTTCCGTGGCCAGGGCGTCAACCGGTGGGCCAAGTACCTCCTCATGCGGCACGCCTTCGAGACGCTCGGCGCCGAACGGGTCGAGTTCAAGACCGATGTGCTCAACGAGCAGGCACGTCGCGGCCTGCGCAACATCGGCGCCACCGAGGAGGGCGTGCTCCGCAGCTTCAACCCGATGCCCGGCGGGCGCCGCCGCGACGCCATCTTCTACAGCGTCCTCCGCGCGGAATGGCCGCACGTGAAGGAGCAGCTGGAGAACCACCCGAAGGTGCGCCAGTGACCCGAGCCCCCACCGGCCGCCCGACCGTCCCGGGAAGCCCGAACGTCCCGGACATGCCGGAAGGCTCCGACGTGCCGGGAAGCCCGAACGTCGCGGGCGCGCCGGGCGTCCAGCGCGCGCCAGACAGGCCGAGCGTTCCAGGCATCCCGGGCATCCCGGGTGACTCGAGTGTTCCGGGGCGCCCGGACGTCGCGGACGGCCTGGACGTTCCGCACGTCCGTCTGGCCGGGGACCCCGCCGAGATCGGCCGCCGGCACGGCGCCGCTCGCGCGCCCCAGCTTCGCGCGTTCCTGGACGACGGGCTCGCCAGGCTCAACCACCTCCGTCCCGCCAACGCCGCCCCGTTCACGCTCGACGACCTCGGCCCCACGATCACCGCCCACCGCGAGGCCGTCGAGGGCCAGACCCCCGACCTCGCCGCCGAGATCCGCGGTCTCGCCGAGGGCGCCGGGCTCACCGCAGACGAGGCGATGCTCCTCCAGATCCGCCGCGAGGTCATGGGCTACAGCCGCATTCCCACCCGCGGCGACTGCACGACGTACGCCCGCGCCGGGGAGGTCGTCGCCCAGACCGTCGACCTGAACGGCGACCTGGACGACCAGATCGCGGTCCTGGAGATCACGCCGGCCGGGTCCGCCCGCCGCTCGCTGATCCTCAGCTTCGCGGGCCTCCTCGGCTATCTCGGCATGAACTCCGCCGGCCTGGCCATCGGCCTCAACCTTCTCCTCGGCGGGACCTGGCGCCCCGGGCTCCCGCCCTACCTGGCGATCCGCCACCTCCTCGACAACGCCGCGAGCGTCGACGAGGCGCTCACGATCCTCGCCGGGCTCGAGCTGTCCAGCTCCCGCAGCCTCACCCTCTGCTCGCCCGGCAAGGCCGCGTACGTCGAGATCCTCGACGACCGGACGCGCGTCACCGAGGCGCCGTGGACCGTCCACACCAACCACTACCTGCATCCCGATCTCGCCCCGGACGACGAGATCAACGTCTTCGCCCGCAACTCCTCGCAACGCCGCCTGGACGCCTGCGCCGAACGCCTCACGGCCCTCCCGCCGTCCGCCGCCCCCGAGGAGCACTTCGCCCTCCTCTCCGCGCCGCCCATCTGCGTTCCGGACGACGGCGACATCCGCCTGGAACGCACCGTCGCCGCCGTCGTCATGCGTCCTGACCAGGGACGGATGTACGTCCGGCCAGGCGATCCGTCCCACCCCGGAACGCGGACCCACACGTTCGCGCTCGACTAGGAGGGAGAGCGAGCCGTGAGTGCCGAATCGGCCCTTGAGCCGCCGCTGCCGGCGCCGACGCCCCTCGACGAGGTGGAACGGGATCTGCTCAAGGCCCGGACGCTGGTCGAGTCGGCCATGTCCGAACACCGCCGCAGGCTCGCGGCGGCCACCGTGGCCTCGACGGCCGTCACCGAGACCTCGGTCGCCGTCACCGAGGCCGCGGACGGTGACGACCCCGCGGCCGGAGCGCCGCGCACCCTGGCGGAGTCGGCCCGCGAGGAACTCGTCCTGGTCATGGCGGGCGGTGACTGGGCCGCCGAGGTGATGCCCGCGCTGCCCGACCTGATCAGAGCGGGTGTCGCGGTACGGATGTTGTGCGCCAGGGAGGCGCTCCGAGTTCCCTGGGGGATACGCCTCCTCGGCAAGGCGCAGGCCGCGGGTGTTCAGGTCCGGGTGGCCGAGACGGCCCTCCAGGAGCTCATGCTCGTGGACGAGCGCGCGGCGGCCGTCCGCACCGGCCCGCACGCCCTCGTCATCCGTTCACCTGCCATGCTGCGCGCGCTGCGCGGGCTCTTCTCCGGCGCCTGGGAGTCGGCCGTCCCCGTCGCCGACCGGCCGCGACCGCCTGAAGACGAGGACGGCTGGGACGGCCTCCAGCAGCGCATCCTCACCCTCCTCGGCGCCGGCTACAAGGACGACGCGGCGGCCCGCCAGCTCGGCCTCTCGGTGCGCACCTACCGCCGCCACGTCGCGGAGATCATGCGCGACGTCGGCGCCGCCTCCCGCTTCCAGGCGGGCGCGCGAGCCGCCGAACTCGGCCTGCTCCCACGCGCCTAGACCCCGCCGGACCGGAGCTCACCCGTCTCCACCACGTCCGTCTCCACCACGTCCGTCTCCACCACGTCCGTCTCCACCACGTTCGTCTACGCCACGTCCGTCTCCACCAGGACGCCTCGCCCTCGATCGTCCGCGGTATCAGCGGTCCAGGGGGCAGCGACTCGCCGTTATCCGAGTATGCCGCCGTCGATCTGGAAGACCGCGCCGGTGACGTAGGCGGCGCGGTCGGAGGCCAGGAAGGCCACCAGATCGGCGACCTCCTCGGGCTGTCCCATCCGGCCGAGCGGGATGCGGGCCAGCGCCTGCTCGCGCACCGGGCCCGGCAGCTCCGCCGTCATTCCGGTCTCGATGAAGCCCGGCGCGACGGCGTTCGCACGGATCCCGTACCGGCCGACCTCCTTGGCCAGCGAGCGGGTGAAGCCGATGATCCCCGCCTTGGACGCGGCGTAGTTGGTCTGCATCGCGTTGCCCTGAACGCCCGCCGCCGACGACAGCGTGATGACGGTGCCGACCCTGCGTTTGATCATGTCGAAGACCGCCGCCCGGCACACGTTGTAGGTGCCGTGCAGGTTGACGTCGAGCACCTGCCGCCAGTCGTCCCCGCCCATCATCGCCAGCGGCTTGTCCCGGACGATCCCGGCCGAGGTGACCACGGTGCCGATGGGGCCCAGTTCCTCGCGCACGGCCTTGAGCAGTTCCGCGACGGCGTCCGGGTCGGTGACGTCGGCCTGCCGCGACATCACCCGGACGCCCGACTCCAGGGCCCTCTTCTCGACCTCGCGCGCGGCCTCCGGGCTGGAACGGTGGCAGAACGCCACGTCGAAGCCGTCCTCCGCGAGCCGTTGCACGATCGCCGCCCCGATGCCCCGGGAACCGCCGCTGACCAGCGCCACTCGTTCGTTCATCACGTTCCCTCTCCCGCTCCCGCAAGCCTCAGCAGGACGCACCCGGCCACGCCGTCCCGGTCCGTCGCCGTCACCAGCGCCGTCCGCCCGGCTCCGGCGTCGCCGAAAGCCAGCACCGCGGCGATCCCGAACGCCGACGACGCGGCGAAGGTGTCGCCCACGAGGTCGGTGACGTTCAGCCGCCGCTCGCCGAGGCCGCCGACCACCTCGTCCTCGCCGTCGCCGCCCGACCCGACCGCCAGCCAGAGGTCCTCGACCGTCTCGCCGGAGGTGGTGAACGCCCGGTGGACGCACCGTTCGAGCGCGTCCGCGGCCTGGTCGTCATCAGGGGACACGGTGAACTCCAGCGCCAGGACCTCCGCGACGCCGCCGCCCCCGGCTCGTTCGAGGCGGAACATCGCACAGCCTTCGCCCAGTGGCGAGCCGTTCTCCAGCCACGACCGTTCGGCCGAGTACTCCTCGACGGCCCCGCACAGCACGGCCCCGGAGGCGCGTCCGGAGCGCAGCAGCCGGCGCGCGTAGTTGAGTGCGAGCAATCCTGTCGCGCGCCCGCCCGAGATCGTCGCGTTCGGGCCCTTCAACGTGTGCCAGATGCCGCACTGGGCGGCCGCGCAGTTCAGCACCGCGTTGGGGAAGCGGCCCGCGTCCACGTAGAACGGCTTGTCCTCGGTCAGGGTGGCGCGGGCGAAGTCCATGCTGCTCTTCACGCTGCCGACGTTCGTGCCGAGGACGAGCGCGGTCTCCTCGCCCAGGCCGGGGACCAGCGACCGCGTGGTGGCGACGGCGAGCGCGGTCACCCGGTCCATCGTGCGCGTGCCCTTCCGGCCCAGGACCTCGCGCGCGTCGAAGTCCGGCACGGCCCAGGTCGCGGGCCTCCGCCCGGCCCGTACGCCCGCAGCGAAGTCCGCCCCGCCGAGGCCGAACGGGGAGATCGCCGACCAGCCGGAGATCGTGGTCGCGGTGGTGGTCATGACGACGCGGCCTCCTCGTACCGGCCGAGGATCAGGACCGCGTTGTTGCCGCCGAACGCCAGCGCGTTGTTCTGCACGACCCGCAGGTCGGCGGTGACGGCGTGGTTGGGCACGCAGTCCAGGCCACATTCGGGGTCGGTCTCGACATGGTTGACGGTCGGCGGGATGAACCCCTCGGTCAGCGCGACCACGCAGCCGATCGCGGCCAGGGCGCTCGCCGCGCCGAGGGTGTGGCCGAGCATCGACTTCATCGAGACCGTGCGCGGCGGGCTCTCGGCGCCGAAGACCTGCTTGACGGCCCGGGCCTCGGCGACGTCGTTCGCCTTGGTCGCCGTGCCGTGCGCGGAGATGAAGTCGACCTCCTCCGGCTTGACGGCCGCGTCCTTCAAGGCCAGCCGCATGCAGCGGGCGACGCTGTCGGAGTCGGGCGCGACGGGATGGGCGGCATCGCAGTTCAGCCCGTACCCGAGCACCTCGGCGAGGATCCGTGCGCCCCGGGCCCGCGCCGCGTCCAGACCCTCCAGGAGCAGCACGCCGGAACCCTCGCCGGTCAGCATCCCCCGGCGCCCGCGGTCGAACGGGCGGCACGCGTCCGGCGCCATCGCGCCGAGCCGGTAGAAGCCCGCGAACGTCTTGCGGCACAGCGCGTCGGCGCCCCCGCACAACGCGAAGTCGGCCTCGCCCGCCCGGACGACGTCGTAGCCGTACCCGATCGCGTAGTTGCCCGCCGCGCACGCCGTCGGGACGGTGACCGCCTCGACGTCGGTGAGCCCGAGGTCGCGGGCGATCGAGGCCGAAAGCCTTCCCGCGTTGATCCGCCGGACGACCGCCGGGTCCATCGCGCCCGGCCCGTTCGCCAGCTCCTGCCGGACGAGCACGTCGATGTCGCGTGACTCGCCCATCGTGGAGCCGATGGCGACGAGCCCGCGCCGTTCGCGCAGCTCAGGGCGCCCCGCGTGCTCGACGGCCAGCCGCGCCGCCGCCACGGCGAACGCGCTCGCGCGGCCCGCCTCCGGCGGCTCCTCGAAGTCGCGCACCTCGCAGGCGATGTCGTGCTCGAACCCCGTCGTGTCGAACCCCTGGACGGGCGCTGCGCCGTTCCGGCCGGACCGCAGCCCGCCGGTGAACGCCTCCACGCCGATGCCGATGGGCGACACCGCGCCCATGCCCGTGACGACGACGCGGCCGGTCATGACGCCGGCTCGGTCGCCCGCTCCCATCCCGCGACCTCGGCCACCACGGCGTACACACCGTTCAGGTTGACCATGCGGATCAGTTCGCTCTCGTCGATGACGACGCCGTACTCCTTCTCGAGCAGCGCCAGGATCTCGATGGAGCCCATCGAGTCGGCGTCGTGGTCCTCCTTGAACAGGCTCTCGTCGGTGAGCTCGTCCGGGTCGATCTCGAGGATCTCGCACACGATGTCCCGCATCTTCGCCATGCGGTCGTCAGCGGCAGTGGTCATGGCTGAAACGTAGGCATGGTCGTGGCGCCCGCCAACGGGTGCTTGCCACTACCTGCCACCTTCTTCAGCTTCCTGCCACGGCCCCGAACAGGCCTGTCACCCGGAGTTAGCCTGCAGCGACCCTCGAACGCAGAGCACGACCCGCAGAGGCTGGTGAACTGCCCAATGACTCAGAACTCCCCGTCCGAGGCATGGGCCGCGCGGGCGGCCATCGCCGCCGCGGCCGTCACGATGGTGCTCTGGGCTTCGGCCTTCGTGTCGATCCGCAGCGCGGCGCCGCACTTCTCACCGGGCGCGCTCGCGCTCGGCCGGCTGCTCGTCGGGGCGGCCGTCCTCGGCGCGCTGCTGGCGTACCGCCGCGAAGGCCTGCCGCCGCGTGCCGCGTGGCCGGGCATCATCCTGTCGGGGCTGCTGTGGTTCGGCCTCTACATGGTCGCCCTGAACTGGGGTGAGGAAGAGGTCGACGCCGGTACGGCCGCGCTGCTGATCGGGATCGGCCCGATCCTGATCGCGCTGGTCAGTGGCTGGCTGCTCAAGGAGGGCTTCCCCGCCCGGCTGCTGGCCGGGATGGCGGTGTCGTTCGCCGGCGCCGCCGTGGTCGGCTTCGCGACCGCCGACTCCGGCGACGAGTCCTCGGTGATGGGCGTGCTGTTCTGCCTGGTCGCCGCGCTCGGCTTCGCCGGGGGAGTGGTCAGCCAGAAGTCCGCGCTCAAGCACGCGACGCCGTTGCAGGCCACGACCTTCGGCTGCGCCATCGCCGCCGTCGTGACCCTGCCGTTCTGCTACCAGCTCGTGACCCAGGTCGCGGACGCGCCGGCACAGGCGACGCTCAACATGATCTACCTGGGCGCGTTCCCGACCGCGCTCGCGTTCACCACCTGGGCGTACGCGCTGTCCAAGCTCAGCGCGGGCAGCCTGAGCGCCACCACCTACGCGGTGCCCGCCCTCGCGATCCTCATCTCGTGGATCTTCCTGGGCGAGGTGCCCACGCTGCTGGCCTTCATCGGCGGCGTCCTGTGCCTGGCCGGAGTCGCCGTTTCGCGCAGCAGGCCGCGCTCCCGCCCGGCCGCCGTCGCCGAGCCGACCGAGCCCGCCCAGGCCGTGCCCACCGAGCCCGCCAAGGCCGTGCCCACCGAGCCCGCCCAGGCCGAGCCTGCTGCAACCGCCAAGGCCGCGCCGACCGCAACCGTCGAGGCGGACGGGGGCGCGCCACCGCCCGCCGGAGCCGACACCGGGACCGGGACCACGGCCGCCCCGGCGACGGGGCAGAGGTGACGCCGGAGATGGCGGACGACCGCTGGTTGTCGTCACCGGAGGCGGAGGGCGCGCCGCCGCCTCCGGTACGGCTGGTCTGCTTCCCGCCCGCGGGCGCCGACCCTCGGAGCTTCCTGGCGTGGCAGCCGCTGCTCGGCGAGGCCGCCCAGGTCACCGCGGTCTGCCTGCCGGGGCGTGCACACCGGGCCGAGGAACCGCCGCCCGCGTCCCTCGCCGACGTGGCCGACACCGTGGCCGCACTGATGACGGCCGGCGACGACGACCGCCCGTACCTGCTCTTCGGCCACAGCATGGGCGCGATCACGGCGTTCGAGGTGGCGCGGCGCCTCGACGCCGCCGGTGCCCGCGGGCTGCGCCACCTGGTCGTCTCCGGCTGCACCGCGCCACGCCACAACCCTTCCGCGTACATCACCTGGTCGGACGGCAGGCACGGGCGCCCGTTCGCCGAGGCGGCGGCCGAGTTCCTCGGACTGCCCGAGGAGTTCGTCAGCGCCGAGGGCGAGGTCCAGGACATGCTGCTCGCCGACCTCCGCGACGACGTCCGGCTGTTCGCCGCGTACCGCTACCGTCCCGCGCCGCCGCTCACGATCCCGCTCACGGTGATCTGCGGCGGGGACGACCCGCACGCGGACCGTCCGGCCGTCGAGGACTGGCGGCACGAGAGCGAGTCCGGAGCGCGCGTGCACTGGCCCGAGGGCGACCACTTCTACCTCGACCGGGACCCGGGCAAGGTGCTCGACGTCCTGCGCCCCCTCACCGTCGCCGAGCACATCGAAATGATCTAGCCATGACCACGACGGGCACCGACACGGGCACGGCCGTACGGCTCAGGGCGCCGCGCTACGTCCTCGGCGAGCATGCCGACGACCACGCCACCATCCCCAACCTGGAAGAACGCATCGCCGAGTACAAGATCCTTCCCAAGGCGGACTTCTGGGGCTGGGGCACGATCCGCCGCACCGAACGCGGCGTCGCCGCGATGGCGGTCGAGACCGGCACCGCGACCCTGCGCGCGGCCGGCCTCGACGCCGCCGCGGTCGACGCGCTCGTGCTCTGCTCGACGCGGATCCCCGCCGACACCCGCGACCACGGCCGGTTCGTCCAGGACATCATGACCGGCATCGGGCTGGAGAACGCCGATTTCGTGGGCGTGACGCTGGGCCGGTGCGTCAACCTGCTGTCCGCGCTCCAGACGACCGAGGCGATGGTCGCCGGTGGCCGCTACCGCCGGGTGCTCGTGATCACCACCGACCGCGCCGAGGCGACCGACCGGGTCGAGAAGTTCGCCCTCTTCAGCGACGGCGCCGCCAGCTGCCTGGTGATGGCCGCGCCCGACAGCGACGCGTGCCCGGGCACCTCCGGCGATTCCGTCTTCGAGATCGTCGGCTGCGCCGCCGCGCACGACGTCCACCGGCTCGACTGGTCGAACGAGATCGACTCCGACCTCTCGCGCGAGGTGAACGACCGGGTGCTCAAACCGCGCGGCCTCACGGTGGAGGACGTCGCGGGGCTCTGCCACTCCAACATCTTCCGGCCCATCGTCACGCTCAAGGAGATGCAGGCGGGCTTCGTGCCCGCCCAGCTGTTCACCGGCAACATCGCGCGGATCGGACACTGCTTCGCCGCCGACCCGATCATCAACCTGGTGGACCGGGCCGCGGCGGAGCCCCTCCGTCCCGGCGGGCACTACCTCCTGGCCGCGAGCGTCCCCGGCTCGCGCATCGGCGTCCTGCTGCGCACCCTCACTCCCTGAACGGAGGACCACGATGTCGCTGCCCATCTTCCGGCTGCCGGACCTCATCGCCTCCCTGCCCCTGACCCCGTTCGAGTTCAGCCCGGGCGTCGACGGGGAGGCGGACGCGCTGCTGGCGGAAGGGCCCGCGGCGACGTTCCACCGGCTCCTCCGCGACCAGGAGTCGGAGGCGATGTTGCTGGCGTCCCGCCGCATCGTCCACGCCTTCCTCCCGCTGCCGTCCTCACAGCCGGACACCGGCGTGTCCGCCGGCGCGATCGCGGCCGAGGTGGAATCCGTCCGGGCCGAGCTGGCGGCCACCCTCCGCGCGCTCACCGAGGACGGCGACGTCCTGCGCGAACGCGCGACGCTCGGGCTCGTCGGGGGCTGCTGGCTGGACACGGTCTCCCAGCCCGTCACCCAGCCTTCGGTCATCGTCAACCGCCTCTTCCAGCACCACTTCGAGCTGCGAGGCAAGGGCAGGCCCGGCCGGTCGGTCCACCGCGCGCGCCGCCGAGCCCTGGAGAACGCGGGCGTCCACCTGCCCTGGATCACCGCCGCCGACTTCCTCGACAAGGCGCAGGCCCGCCCGCTCACGACCCTGCACGCGAGCTTCTACGTCGCGCTGGGACGGCTGCCCGCGAGCTTCCTGCCCGAGGTCGTCGGCGTGCATTACGCCTTCCACGCCTTGGCCGCCGACGACACCCTCCTCGGCCTGCCCTCCCCCCTCCCCGAATCCGAGCTGCGCGCCGTCCTCGCCGAGTACCTCGACCTGAGCGGCCCTGCCGAACGGGCCCGCCTCCTGAACGCCGTCCGCCGCGTCCTCGACCTGGAACGCGAGCACGTCACGATGCTCGCCGAGCTCTCGGCCTGGCGCGCCGGCCTGTCCCTGGACGCCCGAGCCGCCGAGATCGTCGCACGCCACGCCCCGTACGCCGGACGCCTCCACCGCGACCTCCGCGTGGCCGGGCGGCCCCTCACCGAGACCTTCGCCGCCCCCGACTTCGACGCGGCGGCGTTCCTGACCACGTTCCGCCGGACGCCCTACCTCAAGCGGCGGCCGGACGGCGGGTGCCGCTTCCTGGACGCCATCAGGTTCGGCGGCCCGATGTTCGCGATCTTCGACGAGAACGAGTCCGCCGTCCTCACCGCCTGGGCCGCCGAGGTCCACGCGTCCGACGGCGACCCGCCGCCCGTCGAACTCCCCGTCAACCGGGCCGGAGACACCCAGGCGGAACGATGGCGCACAGCCGTCGAGACGAGCGCCCCGCCCGACGTCGTCCACGCCAAGGCGCACATCGCCGACGACCGCGAGTTCCTCTACCGGCTGGTCAACATCGAGCACTTCCCCAACACCCTCGCCCTCGCCAGGGAACGCGCCCTGGCGGGCCTGGTCGACGGCGAAGTCCTCTTCACCCATGGCGCCGCGGGCCGCTACACCGACGCGAGCTACTTCGACTACACGCCCGACGCCCTCCGTCACCGTGTCGAGGCCATCTACTGGGACAAGCTGGTCAACCCGTACAGGCCACTGGCCGAGATCCCGGACCGCGAGCAGGTCATCTTCCACCAGAAGACCATGGCCCTCGGCAACCTGATCGAGGCCGCCTGGGCGCACCGCACCGGCAACCTGGGCCACGACCGCCGCCGCAGCGACGAGCTGATGTTCGCCATCTACGCCGACGAGATGGGCCGAGGCGAGGTCCGCAAGAACCACATCACCCTGATCCACCAGGTCATGGAGAGCATGGAGATCGACCTCCCGCACGTCCGCGACGCCGCGTTCAAAGAACAGGAAGAGATCCCCGACAGCCACTACTACTTCGCGATCGACCAGCTCTGCCTGGGCCTGTTCCCCGACTCCCTCTACTGCGAGATCCTCGGCTACAACCTCGGCATCGAGATGTACGGGCTCGGCGAGATCCGCATGCACGAGATCGAGAAGCTCCGCGCCCACGGCTTCGACATCGCCTACGAGGAAGCACACCTCTCCATCGACAACGTCTCCACCGGCCACACCCGCCAGGCCATCGACGTGATCACCACTTATCTGGACGAGGTGGAACGCGACCACGGCGCCGAAGCGGCCCGCGACGACTGGCGCCGCATCTGGCGCGGCTACGCCTCGTTCGCCTTCTTCACCGAACACCAGCTGGTCGGCTCGCTCCCGAAGGACGCGGAGCTGGTGATCTGAAGTGCTGGACGAGGCCATCGTCGCCCTCCCGTTCTACGAGGACCACCACCGGGCGCTCGCCGCCCAGATCACCACCTGGTGCGAAGACAACTCATCCCTCTGGACGGACACGTCCACCCCGGAGAAGACCGAGCTGAACATCATCCGGGCCCTGGGCAGGGACGGCTGGTTCACCAACCTCCACCCACCCGACTTCCGCTCCATCTGCCTGATCCGCGAGGCCCTCGCGTACGCCGACGACCTGGCCGACTACGCCTTCTCCATCCAGGCCCTGGCCACGACCCCCGTCCTCCGCCACGCCTCACCCGCCCAACGCGACCGTCACCTCCCCGCCCTCGCCTCCGGCGAGCAGGTCGCCGCGTTCGCCCTCTCCGAGGAGAAGGCAGGCTCAGACGCCGCCGCCGTCCAACTCCGCGCCGACCGCACCACCACCGGCTACGTCCTGAACGGCGACAAGGCCTGGGTCGCGAACGGCGGCATGGCCGACCTCTACATCGTCATCGCCCGCACCGGAGAAGGCCCCGGCGCCCTAGGCCTCACCGCCTTCCTGGTCCCCGCCGGGACTCCCGGCCTGCACATCCGCGAACGCGTCACCACCATCGCCCCCCGAGCCCTGGCCCACCTGACCTTCGAAGACTGCTCCCTGCCCCCCGACAGCGTGCTCGGCCGCCCAGGCCACGGCTTCGTCGTCGCCATGGAAGTCCTGGAACGTTTCCGCATGACCGTAGGCGCCGCCGCCGTGGGCTTCGCCCGCCGGGCCATGCACACCGCCCTCATCCACACCGCCGCCCGTCCCATCTACGACGACCGCCTCATCAACCTCCCCACCGTCCGCGCGACGCTCGCCGACATGGAGGTCAAACTCAACGCGTCCGCCCTCCTGGTGGCCCGTGCCGCCTGGGAGCTGGACCAGGGCAACCGCCGCTTCGCCAAGCACTCCAGCATCGCCAAACTCCACGCCACCGAGGCCGCCCAAGAGATCATCGACGCCGCCCTCCAACTCCACGGCGCCGCCGGCCTGGTAGCGGACACCCCCACCGAACGCCTCTACCGCCAGATCCGCTCGCTCCGCATCTACGAAGGCACCTCAGAAATCCAGAAGACCCTCATAGCCCGATCCCTGACCATCCCCCGCACCTGACCAGGTCACCTGTGACCTTGGGACATGGTTTTGGCCCTGACTCTCCGCGCTTGGCCGACTCCGGCCCGCGGACGGTCACATCCGCTCGTTGCGGCCAGGGAACAGTCCTCGGTCACACCTGTTCCACAGGAGACGAGAACCGGTTCCGTCCTCACTCCCTTTGCCGCTGCCCGAATCCATTTCAGCCCCGCGTGCGGGACGTGGTCACCTTCCCTGTGCTTGCGGCCCGGCGGGCTGGGGCGAAGGTTGGGCGCAGAGGGCGCGGCTGGAGGAGATCGCGCCCCTGGCCGGCACTCCCGAGTGCCGTGAAGAGGTGCTTCATGACCACGACCCGCCCCGCGCTGCCCGACAGCACGACCAAGGAGTTCCAGGACGAGGCGCTCGCCGCGGCCAACGCCGACCGGGCCAGGCACCACGCGCCGCCGCTGGTGATGGACTCCGACCTCAGCAAGTACGCGATGGAGCGGGCGGCCTCCCGTTCCCAGTCCGAAATGCTCAACGCCGGCCACGCCGACCTGCGTGACGGTACGGGCGAGAACATCTACTGGGGCGGCTCCTCCGGCTCCCCGCTGCCGGGGGCGGACGCGGTGAAGTCCTGGTACAGCGAGATCAGCGACTACGACTTCAGCGACCCGAAGTTCACCCCGGACGCCGGTCACTTCACCCAGCTGGTCTGGAAAGGCAGCACCAAGGTCGGCATCGGGCGCGTCTCGGGTCAGGGACCGAAGTACTACGAGACGTACATCGTCTTCGTCTTCGAGGCGCCGGGGAACATGGAAGGCGCCTTCGCCGACAACGTGCTGCGGACCTGACGTCGGGCGGGGGATGTCAGGCGTCCGTGTCGGCTTCGACTTCTGGAGGGCCACCCTCCGCAAGATCGCGTAGGTGGGCGCGGCCCATGGTCGCCATGGGCCGCGCCGCCGTCTATTGAGCGCTGGCGACCTTCCAGAGGTAGCCGTCGGGGTCGCTGAAGTAGCCGTCGCAGCCGCCCCGTTCGGCCTTCTCGGCCGCCTTCACCACGGTCGCGCCGGCCTTCGCGGCCTTGTCGATGGCCTCTTCCACGGCGTCGGCCGACGGGACGATCTGGTGGAAGGAGACGCCGCGGAACCCCGAGCCCTCCCTCTGACCTGCGGTCAAGGCGTTATTGGTCGTTCGCTGGGGTCGGGGATGGCTCGGCCGAGGACGCGGGGTGGATGGTCATGGTTTCCAGGAGGGGCCAGAGGGGGGTCAGGGCGGCTTCGGGGTCTCGGAAGAAGGCGCTGCCCCGAACTCGCCAGAAGCGCCAGCCGAGGCGTTCGAGGACGGACTGGCGGCGGAGGTCGTCCTCCCACTGGTCGGGGCCGTGGTACTTCTCGCCGTCGCATTCGATGGCGAGCTTGCGGCCGTTGGCGCCGCGGACGACGAGGTCGATGCGGAGGCTGCCCACGGGATATTGGGGGGTCACCAGGTAGTCGCGGGCCAGGAGCATGCGCAGGACGCGGCGTTCGAACTCGGAGTCGCAGCGGGACTCCAGATCGGTGGCGAGGTCGGCGGAACGCTGGCCGTCGCGGGCGTAGCGGATGAGGGCGGCGCGCTGGTCGGCCGGGTTGAGGATGTCGGGCCGGACGCTGTGGAAGACCCAGAGCTGGTCGCGGGCGCGGCTGGCGGCGACGTTGACGCGCTGCTCGTACACCTTGGAGGTGAACGCGCCACGGTTGTCGTCGGCGACGATGCTGAGGTACATGACGTCGCGTTCGTCGCCCTGGAAGCTGTAGGCGTCGCCGCAGCGCAGGTCGCGGCGTTCGTACTCCTCGGGGCCCAGCTTGTCGAGGAGGAGCTCGTCGATGTACTGGGCCTGGCGGGTGCTGCTGAGGAGGGAGATGACGCCCATGGTGCGGTCGTCGTAGGCGGGGTCGGAGCAGGACTGGACGACGCGGTCGACGAGGGCGTGCGCCTCGGCCTCGTTGATGTCGCCCAGGTGGGTGTCGCGGCGGACGCCGTCGGGGACGTGGACGGCCTGGACGGCGGCCCCGGGGAGGCGGTCGGGGGACTCCTCGCGCAGCGGCTGGATCTCGCCGCCGTAGTAGAGCTGCGACGAGAACTCGATGATGCGGGGCAGGCAGCGGAAGTGCTCGCGCAGCCGTACGACGCCGGGGAAGAGGCGGGCGGACGCGTCGTACAGGCTGGATTCGAGGTCGAGCAGGAGCGGGTTGGGGAAGTCGCGCAGGTAGGTGCGGATCAGGTCGTCCACGCGGTCGCGGTTGACGCCGATCGCGGACGGGCTGATCTGCTTGTCGTCGCCGACCACGACGACCTTGTGGCCCAGGCCCAGGAGGCCCAGGGCGAAGACGTCGCACTGGCTGCTCTCGTCGACGATGACGACGTCGAACGGGGGCGCGGCGGCGGGATCGAAGGACTCGGCCACCCGGTAGTACGGCATGATCCAGACGGGGACGGCGCTCATGGCCTGGGGCATCAGGCGCTGGGCCTCGGCGCGCCACTTGCCGGCGCTGACGCCGGTGCCGCGGCCGATCTTGCGGAGGGTCTGCAGCCAGCCGACCAGGGCCTGGCGTTCGGCGTGGCCGAGGTTGCGCTTCACCGCGAGCCAGGCGGAACGGTGGGTCAGCTCGAGGGTGAGGCGGCGGCGTTCCTCGTGGACCTGGTCGAGGCGGCGCTGGACGTCCGCGAGGTCGTCGGTGTCGGTGAGGGCGCGCAGCCAGGTCTCGGCCTGGCGCCACTGCCACAGGTCGGCGAGCTTGCCGGGGTGGCCGCAGGCGTCGATGTCGCCGCGGGACTTCAGGACGCGCTCGGCCCACAGCGGCGCGTCGGCGGAGAGCCGGGCGTGCAGGGACGAGAGGCGTTCCAGCTGGGGGCGCAGGGCGTGCAGGCGGGCGGCCATGACGCGGGTGTTGTCCCAGCCCCGCCAGTCCTGGTGGGCCAGGGCGCGGGAGAGCTCGGCCCACAGCCCGCTGGCGTTGGGGCGGCTCTGCTCGGCGTTCAGGATCTGGGTGAGCTGGTGGTGGTGGGTTTCGAGCTCGCGCAGGCGGAGGCGCGCCCGCAGGCCGCCGACGGTGGCGGCGAGCGTGTGCAGGTCGGCCGGGCCGGGGCGGGGCGGGAGGGCCTCCGGCGGGAGGACGACGGCCAGCTGGGAACGCAGGGCCGGCCAGTGCGTGCCCTCCCAGGCGAGGACCTGCGAGATCTCCTGGACGCGCGCGTCGATCCAGGTCTCCACGGCGGGGAGGTCGGGCGGGAGGACGGGGGCGGCGAGCATGCCGGCGACCTCGGCGATCCACAGTTGCGCGAGGGACGTGCGGGCGCGGCGGAGCTCGACGAACGCGATGAGCTTCTCGACGTCCTCGACGGTCGTGGGGGTCTCGCCGTCGACGCGGGTCGACCTGGTGAGGCCGGCGAGATGGCGCTGGGTGAGGCCGCCGACCTTCTTGCCCTCGCGGTAGCGGTGGTGGAGCTGGGCGAGGAGCGAGAGCAGCTCGCGGTCGCCGATGCCGGCGGGCAGCTCGACGCGGGCCCCGGCGCAGGTCGTGCGGAACGAGGCGCAGCGGGCGACCTCCGCCTGGAGACGGTCGCGGTGGCCCGCCCAGAGGTGCTCCCACTGCTGGGACTGGGTGACCTGGTCGCGCAGGCGCAGCAGCCACGGGGCTTCGAGGGCCGCGAGGAAGGCGGCGGCCTGGCCGGTCGTCTCGCTCAGCTCGGCGAGCCGCTGGCCGCCGATGGCGTCGATCGCGGCCCAGTCGGCGCCCTGGTAGGTGCTGAGCGTCTCGCGCAGGCGCTGCACCTCGTGCCGGCGGCGCGCCAGGTCTTCGCCGCCGGGCAGGCCCTGGACGTCCGGCAGGCTGAGCATCCCGGCGGCGGCGTCCTCGGGGGCGATGCGCTGGGCGAGGGTGAACAGCTCGGACAGCTCGTGCTCGGTCAGGGGACAGGGCGTGCCGGGCCGGACGGAGTCGGGGACCAGGCCCAGGCCGGCCTCGTGCTGGGCCAGCCACTCGGCGGTCTCGGGGGCCCGGCGCCGGACGCGGCCGAAGTCGAACTCGTCCCGTTCGTGTTCGAGGGACTCGCGGAGCCGCTTGCCGAGCAGGAGCGCCTCGGCCTCGACGGCGTCGAGCTGCTCGCGCAGGACGGCGACGGCCTGGGCCTCGCGCGTCTCGTCGACCTGGTCGGCCGCGGCCGTGATGGCGTTCACCGAACGCTGGAGCGCGGTGATGTCGGCCGACGACGAGCCCAGCACGGCCAGGGACAGATCGCGCAGCTCGACCGGGATCTTGTCGCGGAGGACGGCGAGGGCCTGGTCCTTGTGCGCGGTGACCAGGACGCGCTTGCCGTGCGCGACGAGGTGCGACACCAGGTTGGCGATCGTGTGGCTCTTGCCCGTGCCGGGCGGGCCCTGCACGGTGACGCCGCTGTGCTGGGCGAGCTTGCGGGCGATCTGCTCCTGCTCGGCGTTGGACGGCAGCGGCATGAGGAGCTGCTCGGCGACCGGCGCCCAGTCGGCGTGGCCCGCGCCGGGAAGCAGCCGGGCGGCCTCCTCGTCGCCGGCGAGCGCCGCCATCGGCGCGGGCAGATGGTCGCCGTCGGTGATCGAGACCTTGAGCCGGTCGAAGAACTTCAGGAACATGACGCGGCGTTTGCGCACGAACAGCCGCCAGGTCGTGGTGATCACAGGGGCCGTGCCGGTCTCGGGGAGGTCCGGCCCGTCGTCGATCCGGTCGTCGAGCCCGAGCGGCGCGAGGACGCGCTGGTAGGTGGTGCGGGTCTCGGCGGGGGACCAGACGTCGACCGGGTCGTCCCGGAGATCCTCGGCGATCTCGTTCAGGCGGCTGAAGTCCGGGACGCCCAGGCCCTGCAGGCAGTCCAGCTCCAGGGCGGGCAGGCCGTCGGGCACGATCGAGAGGTCGCCGGAGTCCTCGTCGAACTCGACCCGCACCGGCGTGATCAGCAGCGGATGGCAGATCGGCTGACCGGCGTACTGCCAGCCCAGGACACCGTGGCCCCACACCAGCTCGTGCGTCGCCTCGTCCGCGCGCAGCCGCTGGCGCAGCCGGAAGAGGCTCTCGTAGAGGGCGCGGGCCGAGGCCGCCGGGCGCGCGCCCTCCGCCCAGGGGACCCAGACGCGCTCGACCCAGGCGCCGAACGCCTCGCGCGTCGCCCGGTCGCGGTCCCACGTCGTGATCAGGGTCGGGGCCGCGTCCGGGTCGTCCGGGTCGAGGGCGTCGCCGGCCGCCAGGCCCAGATCTTCGGGGAGTGCCGGCTCGGTGAACGGGTCGTCCCGCGTGATCCGGTCGGCGTACGGCGCCAGGGCGCGGGGGAGCGCCGGAGGCAGGGGTTTGGCGGTCTTGGCGACCCGCAGCCACGCCCCGCCCGCGGCGGCGCCGGACGACACGGCCGGATGGACCGGAATGTCCTCCGGGGCGGCGGCGAGATCGTGCCCGCTCAGCCTGCGGATCGGCTTCGCGTGCACCTCTTGCGCCAGCGCCCCGAGATAGTCGTACAAACGGCCGACCCGCTCGCGGATGTCCGCAGTCAAATGATCTCCCCGTGCTGCCCCGTGCCGTGTGCCACGTCAGTCCGGAGCCGCTCCGGGCACCCCTGCCCCTGCCGGCGTGCCCCTGCTCACGCCGCCCGCCGCTCGCCGCTTGGTGCCGGCCGCTGGCGATGATCGCTCCGCGTCCTGAAACCGGTGGCCTTGGAGAAAAGACGCACCGCGAGGGCGTTCCGTTCATTTCCTGGGGGATAGATCTATGTGACCACTGTGCTGCGAGTTATGCGGTTACGTGCGCGTGCAACGGAACGCCGCTATTCGCCACAAAACGCGAAATCAATTCGCACACGAACGATCACGCGAACGCGGCTCCCCGGGCGCACGAGACCGGGGTGCACGAGACCCAGAGTGGACGGGTGCCCGCCTTGAGACGACGGGCCTGGTCGGGCAGGTGCTGTCCCGGCGGGGCCGGTCTACCGGGGCGCGGTCAGTCGTCGTTGAGCGGGGTGGGGGCGCCTCGGGACATGAGGCGTTCGATCTCGCGGCGTTCGCGCTTGGTGGGGCGGCCGGCGCCGCGGTCGCGGGTGCCCCAGGCGGTGGTGAGCTCGCGCGGCGGAGGGGGCGGGCTCTTGTCCTCGTAGGCTTCGGCGGCCAGCGGCGCCGACACCCGCTTGACGATGATCTTGGACACGATCACGATGCGTTCGCGGCCGTTGTGGCGGAGGCGGATCTCGTCGCCGACGCGGACGGCCTGGGCGGGCTTGGCGCGCACGTCGTTGATCCGGACATGGCCGCCGCGGCAGGCGTTCGACGCGATCGACCGGGTCTTGGTCAGCCGCGCCGACCAGAGCCAGATGTCCACGCGCGCCTGATCCACACGTTCACCTTAACTCCAGATCACCTGAACTCCAGCTCGCCTCAGAACCAGCTCGCCCCAGAACCAGCTCGGCTCCAGATCAGCTCGGCTTCGGATCGCCTCAGGTCCAATCCAGCTCGGGTCCAGCTCAGGTCCAGCTCAGGTCCAGATCAGGTCAGCTCCAGATGGTGACGTGGACGGGTGGGCGGAAGCGCGAGGGCGGGACGCCCGAGGTGGGGTTGCGCATGATGTGGAGGGCGTCCGGCGTGGTCAGGTAGCGGCGGAACGCGCCGGCCAGGCGGTGGCCGTGGTCGGCGAGCGTGGTGGCGTGCCAGGTGATCGGGAGGGGCGTCGCGGGGGTGGTGATCGCGGTGGCCAGGCCGCCGCGGTGCAGGTGGGAGACGGCGATGGCGACGCCGTTGCCCTCGGCGGCGGCCGAGCAGGCGGAGGTCTGCGTCGGGTGGACCCGGATGTGCTCCTCGCTGATCTTCAGGCGCCGCAGCAGGGCGGCGGTCTCGCTGCGCGGGTCGGTCCCCGAGGGGTCCACGAGCCAGGTCGTGTGCGGGGCGTGCGGCCCGACGCCCAGCGCGACCAGGGTCGTTCTGAAGATCGGCGTGGAGCGCAGCGTCGGATCGTCGTTCAGGCACGGGCCCAGGGCGATGTCGGCCAGCCGGTTGTGCAGGAGCCCGGGGATCTCGCGGGTGGTGACGGTGCTGGCGTTGGCGTCGAGCTTGGCGGCGGAACGGCCGACGAACGCGTCCAGCAGCGGGGTCGCCACGTACTCCGCCAGCGCCGGGGTGGCGATCACGCGGAGGGTCTGCGGGGCGTGGATGGAGCTCTGGGCCTCCGCCTCCAGGGTCAGGATCTGGGCGGCGATCGGGAGGAGCCGGGCCCCGGCCTCGGTGAGCGTCATGCCGTCCTGGCCGCGGACGAGCAGCGGGTCGCCCAGGTGGCGGCGCAACGCGGCGAGGGCCTGGGAGACGGCGGGCTCGCTGACGGCGAGGGCATGGGCGGCCTCCTGGACGGACCCCAGGCGCGCCACGAGGACGAACGCTCTCAGCTGTGTGAGCGTCATGGCTCCATTGTGGGATTAAGGCTTCCGTTAATCAGCTGTTGTGACCGGGGGTGGACGCGATCAGAATCCGGGCACTTCACCTGATTCAGGCAGCAGGGAGCGCGCCATGCAGGTTCCCGCCAGTTTCGAGTACGCGAAGGCGACGAGCGTCGAGGCGGCGCTCGTGCTGCTGGAACGGTACGGCCCCGAGGCCCGGGTCGTCGCGGGCGGGCACAGCCTCCTGCCGATGATGAAGCTCCGGCTGGCCGAGCCCGAGGCGCTGATCGACATCAACGACGTCCACGAGCTGTCGTTCATCAGGGTCGACGGCGACCACCTGCGCGTGGGAACGCTCGTCCGGCACGCGGAGCTGCTCGGCTCGGCCGTGGCGGGCGAGCACTTCCCGATCCTGCACGACGCCGAACGTGTGATCGCCGACCCGGTGGTCCGCAACCGCGGCACGGTCGGGGGCTCGTTGTGCCAGGCCGACCCGTCCGAGGACCTGTCGGCGGCGTTCGCGGCGCTGCGGGCGAGCGCGGTGATCCGGAGCCGGGACGGCGAGCGCACGGTGCCGATCAGGGAGTTCCACACGGGGCCGTACGAGACGGTCGTGGGGGAGGGGGAGCTGCTCACCGAGCTGCGGGTGCCGATCCGCGGCGGCGGGAGCAGCGCGTACGAGAAGGTCGAGCGGCGTGTGGGCGACTGGCCGCTGGCGGCGGCCGGCGCCGCGTTGTGGCTCGACGGCGACCGGGTCGCCGAGGTCGGCATCGGCCTGACGGCGGTGCGCGCCGAGCACTTCGTCGCCGCCGAGGCCGAGGACGTCGTCCGTGGCGCCGTCCCGTCCGAGGAGGTCTTCCGGGAGGCGGGACGGGTGGCCGCCGAGCACTGCGACCCGGGATCCGACCAGCGCGGGCCCGCCGACTACAAGCGGCACCTGGCCGGCGAACTGACCACGCGCGCGCTGCGCCGCGCCTACGAGAGGTGCCGGATATGAAGATCACGGTGACGGTGAACGGCGAGGCGTACGCGCGCGACGTCGAACCCCGGCTGCTGCTCGTGCACTTCCTGCGCGACGACATCGGGCTGACCGGGACGCACTGGGGCTGCGACACCTCCAACTGCGGCGCCTGCGTGGTGTGGCTGGACGAGGTGCCGGTGAAGTCCTGCACCGTCCTGGCCGTGATGGCGGACGGGAAGGCCGTGCGGACCGTCGAGGGCCTGGAACGGGACGGCGTGCTCGACCCCGTTCAGGAGGGCTTCTCCACCTGCCACGGCCTGCAGTGCGGCTTCTGCACGCCCGGGATGCTGATGACGTCGCGGTGGCTGCTCGACCACCACCCCGACCCGTCAGAGGCCGAGATCCGCGAGGCGGTGTCGGGGCAGATCTGCCGGTGCACCGGCTACGAGAACATCGTCAAGTCCGTGCGGTGGGCGGCCGAGAACCCCGGCCCGGCGAACGGCGGAGCGTCGGCGGGCAGCGGTGACCCGGCGAGCAGCGAGGAGAGCGTGGCGCCATGACCGAGACACAGGAACGGCCGCACCACGGGTTCGGGCGGGTGCCGCGCAAGGAGGACGCCCGGTTCATCCGCGGCAAGGGCCACTACGTCGACGACGTCCGGCTCCCCGGGATGTTGTTCGGGGCCATACTGCGCAGCCCGCACGCGCACGCGCGGCTCACGTCCATCGACACCTCGGCGGCCGAGGCGCATCCGCAGGTGCGGGCCGTCATCACCGGCGAGACCCTCGCCGGCCTCGGCCTGGCGTGGATGCCGACGCTGTCCGGCGACGTGCAGGCCGTGCTGGCGACCGACAAGGTGCGCTTCCAGGGGCAGGAGGTCGCGTTCGTCATCGCCGACAGCCACTACGCGGCCCGCGACGCCCTGGAGCTGATCGACGTCGACTACGAGGCGCTGCCGCCGGTGATCGACGCCCGGCGCGCGCTGGACGAGGACGCCGCCGTCATCCGCGACGACCTCGAAGGACGCACCGACAACCACATCTTCGACTGGGAGGCGGGCGACGCCGCCCGGACCGAGCGCGTCTTCACCGAGTCCGGGTCCGATCCCGAGTCCGTCGTCGTCGCGCAGGACGTGCTCTACCCGCGCGTGCACCCGGCGCCGCTGGAGACCTGCGGGATCGTCGCCGACCTCGACAAGGTGAGCGGCAAGCTCACGGTGTGGTCCACCACGCAGGCACCGCACGCGCACCGCACGGTGTACGCCCTGGTCGCAGGGCTGCCCGAGCACAAGATCCGGGTGATCTCGCCCGACATCGGCGGCGGCTTCGGCAACAAGGTCGGCATCTACCCCGGCTACGTCTGCGCGATCGTCGGCTCCATCGTCACCGGACGCCCGGTCAAGTGGATGGAGGACCGCTCCGAGAACCTCATGACCACCTCGTTCGCCCGCGACTACCACATGCGCGGCGAGATCGCGGCGACCCGCGACGGCCGCATCCGCGGGCTGCGCGTCACGGTCCTCGCCGACCACGGCGCGTTCAACGGGACGGCGCAGCCGACGAAGTTCCCGGCGGGCTTCTTCCACGTCTTCACCGGGTCGTACGACATCGAGGCGGCGCACTGCGCGGTCACCGGCGTCTACACCAACAAGGCCCCCGGCGGCGTCGCGTACGCCTGCTCGTTCCGCATCACCGAGGCCGCCTACCTCGTCGAGCGCATGATCGACGTGCTGGCCGCCGAGCTCGACCTGGACCCGGCCGAGCTCCGGCTGCGCAACCTGCTGCGGCCCGAGCAGTTCCCGTACTCCTCCGCGACCGGCTGGGAGTACGACTCGGGCGACTACCCGCGGGCCCTGCGCCAGGCGATGGACATCGCCGGGTACGACAAGCTCCGCGCCGAACAGGCCGACCGCCGCGCCGCCGCCGCGCAGGCCGACGGCTCGGCGGGCGACGCGCCGCTCATGGGCATCGGCATCAGCTTCTTCACCGAGGCCGTCGGTGCCGGGCCACGGAAGCACATGGACATCCTCGGCCTCGGCATGGCCGACGGCGCCGAACTCCGCGTCCACCCGACCGGCAAGGCCGTCCTGCGCATCTCCGTCCAGACCCAGGGACAGGGTCACGAGACGACGTTCGCCCAGATCGTCGCCCAGGAGCTCGGCATCCCGGTGGACGACGTCGACGTCGTGCACGGCGACACCGACCAGACGCCGTTCGGCCTCGGCACCTACGGCTCCCGCTCGACGCCCGTGTCCGGCGCCGCGGCGGCCGTCGTCGCCCGCAAGGTCCGCGACCGCGCCCGCATCGTCGCCGGCGCGATGCTCGAGGTCTCCCCGGACGACCTGGAGTGGACGCCGGGACGGTTCTCCGTGCGCGGCGAGGCCGAGACCGGCGCCACGATCCAGGAGATCGCGATGGCCTCCCACGGCAGCGTCGAACTGCCGGACGGCGTCGAAGGCCACCTCGACGCCACCACCGTCTACAACCCGCCCAACCTCACCTACCCGTTCGGCGCGTACATCGCCGTCGTGGACGTCGACCCCGGCACCGGCAAGGTCACCGTGCGGCGCTTCATCGCCGTCGACGACTGCGGCGTGCGCATCAACCCGATGATCGTCGAAGGCCAGGTGCACGGCGGCCTCGCCGACGGCGTCGGGATGGCGCTCATGCAGGTCATGGCGTTCGACGAGGACGGCAACCACCTCGGCGCCTCGTTCATGGACTACCTGCTGCCCACCTCGATGGAATGCCCGTCCTGGGAGCTCGGCGAGACCGTCACGCCCTCGCCCCACCACCCGCTGGGCGCCAAGGGCGTCGGCGAGTCCGCCACCGTCGGCTCGCCCGCCGCGATCGTCAACGCCGTCGTCGACGCGCTCAGCCCGTACGGCGTCCGGCACGCCGACATGCCCCTCACGCCCGCGAACGTGTGGCGCGTCATGCAGGGCCGCCCGTTCCGCACCGACCTCGCGATCCCCTGAGGTGCCCATGACATGTTCGTGGCCGCGCCGTCCGCGCGGCGGGTCATCGGGCGGTGCCCCATGACCGACCTGCTGACCCGCGCCGACGACCTGCGCAGCGCCCGCACCCCGTTCGTCCTGGCCACGGTGGTCCGTACCGAACGCCCCACCAGCGCCAGGACGGGCGACCGCGCGCTCGTCCTCCCCGACGGCACGCTCGAAGGCTTCGTCGGCGGGTCCTGCGCGGCGTCGACCGTCCGCACCCAGGCGCTCCGCCAGCTCGAATCCGGCGAGTCGACCCTCCTGCGCATCACCCCCGGCGAACCCGCCCACCCGCAGGACGGCCTGGTCACCGTCACCAACCCCTGCCTGTCCGGCGGCACCCTCGACGTCTTCCTCGAGGCGGTCATCCCGCCGGCCCTCCTCCAGGTCTACGGAGACGGCCCGGTCGCGACCGCCCTGATCTCCGTCGGCACCGCCGCCGGCCACGCCCTCCACCCGTCCGGCCTGACGGCCCCCGTCCTGCCCGAAGCCGCCGCCCTCGTCGTCGCCACCCACGGCCACAACGAGGAGGCCATCCTCACCGCCGCCCTCGACGCGGACATCCCGTACATCGGCCTGATCGCCAGCCGCGCCCGCGGCACCGCCGTCACCGCCGCCCTGCCCCACGGCGACCGCGTCCACACACCCGCCGGCCTCGACATCGGCGCCCGCACCGCCCCCGAGATCGCCCTCTCGATCCTCGCCGAGATCCTCTCCCTCCGCCCCCACCCCGCCCAGCCCCCCAACACCCCCCACCCATCGTCCACACCCGAAACGCTCGCCCCTGTCCACCCCACCGACCACCCCTGCCACTAACCGCCCCCGTCGCCCCTCTGCCGTTGACCAGGCGTTCCGCCTTCGGCCGACCGTTTCTGCCGTTGACTGGGCATTCCCGCCTCTGCTGCTGACTGGGCGCTCCGCCTTCGGCCGGCCGCCGCTGCCTCTGCCACTGACCGACCGCTCCGCCCCGGCTGACCGCGCCTGCACAGGCTGAACGTTCAGCCACCGCGCGGCCGTCCTTGCCGCTGGATGAGCGCCGTGCACCGGCAGACCGCCCCTGCCACTGACCGACCGCTCCGCCACCGGCAGAATCCCTCCTGCCACTGACCGAGCGCTTCGCCCTCGGTTGGCCATGCTCTGGACGAGTGCTGCGTCATCGGCCGAACGCTCCTGCACTGGCCGAGCGCACCGCCATGCCCAGACCGCGCTTGCACCGGCTGAACGCTCAGTCATCGGCCAGCCGTCCTTGCCACTGAACCAGTGCTGCGTCACCCGTGGACCGTCCTGCCACTGACCGCCGTGCCGTCACCCGCAGACCGCCCGGCCACTGACCGACCGCTTCGTCCTCGGCTGGCCATGCCTGGAGGAGCGCTGCGCCATCGGCCGGCCGCCTCTGCACTGGCGGACCGCGCCTGCACTGGCTGAACGTTCAGCCACCGGGCCGCCGTCCTTGCCGCTGGATGAGCGCTGCGCACCGGTGGACCGCCCCTGCCCTGGACGAGCGGCTCTGTTGTCTGGAAGGCCAAGGCCTGGCCGCCCGCGACGAGGGACCATGCGCGCTAGCGAGGTGCCGCCCCCTCGGTGAGTGCCGGCGTTGTTCCGTCGCTCGTTCTCCCGAACTGTCCTCCATTCCACTCCCACATCGCCGCAGGCTGCCAGGTCTCCTGTCCCGCTATCGTTCGCGGCTCCCTGCCTATTCGCGGTCAGTCGCATCTTCACCCCACTGGGCAGAGGGCGGCGAAGGCAGAGCAGGCGCCGGCAGGCCGGGGCGCTGTACCTGCTGCCGGGCCAGCACGCCTCACCTCCTGGTAGGCGCTTGCGTTTTGCGGCATCGGTCGCCCCTTTGGCTGTTCCGTAGTGCCCGGGTGCGGGTGGGGCGCGGTCTGATGCTCAAACTCGGCAGCGACAAGAAGGCGGGCGGGGCCTGGGGGCTTGGTGCCTCGCTGCGGGTCACCACATCTCTTGGTTAGAGCATTTTCCCTTCGGGATTAACGGGATCGGTCACCCCTCTGGCCCAGTTGTCCGCCCGTGTGCGGAGTCAGTGGGCCTTCTGCTCAAGCTCGGCGGCGACAAGAAGGTAGGCGGGCGGTTTGTGCCTTGATGACTCACTGCGGGTCAACGTTTCTTCGGCTAGATCACTAGCCCCTTCGGGGATGGCGGCCTCGGTCACCCCTTTGGCCAGCGCCTATCTCCCGAGTGCGGGGTGGGTGCGGTCTGCTGTTCAAGCTCGGCATCGACAAGAAAGTAGGCGGCCGGTCAGGGTTTTCCTGTCATTGTGAGGGTGCTGCTGGTGGTTGACGTTCGAACTTTAGGGCCGCGCGAAGCGCGGGTTTCGCCGCGACCTCAGGCGGCAGCGCCGCCTCCCCTTAATCGCACCCTTGGGTTTCTGGGACCTCAGCCAACGTGACAGTAACGCTCGAACGGGCGGGAGGTGTGTGCGTGGTGGGTCAGTCCGGCTCCGCTCAGCCATCCACCAGCAGCAACCGACTGAGACTGCGACTCACCCGTGCCGGGCCACGCACCCACCGTGGGACGAACCACCCACCCGCTCACCTGCCAGGGAATTGTTGGCCACCTGCGGCCAATCGAAATGTCCGTAATCAGATAATCGCAATCCGTCACCATCGATATAATCAAGACATGCATTCGATCGCGACGGATCTAGAGACCGCTTCCACCGCAGAATTGGTGGAAGCGGTAGCCGCGATCGCCACCCAACTCGCACACCGGCCCGCACCCGACTCCGGCGCCGCTTGCATGGAGCTGACCGAGACCCTCGCGAGGGCCGCAGATCAAATCGAATTCGCGCTCGCGGGCACGATCGCAGTAGTGGACCGCACCGGCGAAATGAAGCACTGGGGCCTCCCCTCAACGCAGGCGTGGCTGCGGTGCCGTCTGGGGATGCGGGAAGGCCGCGCCAAGGAACGCATCACCCTGGCCCGGCAACTCCCACGCTTGGAGCGGGTGAGCAAGGACCTGGCCACCGGTGACCTGTCCCTCGGCTACGCCGCCACCGTCGCCGACGCCGTCCAACGGCTCAACGACGAAGACTGCGCCGCCGCCGAAGACATCCTGTTGAACGCCGCCAACGACGGACTCTCGGCGGGCAAGGTCGCCCGGCTCGGCCGCAAGATCCACGATCTGGTGGCCGAGCAGAACGGCACCGAGAAAGCCCCCGAGGACGTCAAACGCGGTTATGAGCGGTCCTGGTTGACGTTGAGCCGGTCGTTGGATGGTGGGTCGTATGTGAACGGGTGGCTCAATCCCGAAGACACCGCGATCCTGGACGGCGTCCTCGGCCCGCTGACCAAACCAGCCGGGACCGACGACCGGCGCGACCTGGGCGAACGGACGGCAGCGGCCCTGACCACCGTGCTGTCGCACGGGCACAAGGACACCCGCGTCACCGTCATCGCCAACCTGGAGACGCTGATGGGCGAGGATGCGCCCGGCTGGCTGCGGGACGGCACCCCCATCCCTGCCGAGCAGGTACGGCGGCTGGCGCTCACCGCCGGAGTCTCACCGCTGCTTCTGGGGCCGGGGAACGTGCCGCTCTACCTGGGCCACACCACCCGCATCGCCAGCTCGGGCCAACGCCGCGTCCTGGAAACCCAATACGACACCTGCGCCGTACGCGGCTGTGAGGTGCCGGGCTTCCTGTGCGAAGTCGACCACATCAACGGATGGGCGCTGGGAAACAGCCCCACCGACATCAACAAACTCGCATTGTGCTGCGGCTGGCACAACCGGTGGAAACACACCCACCCCGACCAGATACAGATCACCAAAGACCAGCACGCACGCTACGTCTACCGGACACTGCCACCCGACGGGACCGCAAGATCGAGACGCGGCAGATGGCCCACCGGACGATCACCCGACCCCGGCGGCGATAACCCGTGGAGCGATCACCATCTCGCAGCCTGATCGCCCACAAGCAGCCACAACCCCGCGCCAGCCTCATGGCCCGGCGGACACCCGTCCACCGGGCCCACAGGCACGCCCACAACCAACCCCCAACCCCAACCACCCGCCGGAAGGGGCCACGCTGACGCCAACAGCCACCACCCCACATTCAACAGACACAACCCACCACACCCACTCACACGCACCCCGGCGAACAGCAGCCAGCCTCCCGGCCTAACCCCCAGCTACCACCCCACCCACAACCCCAAGCCCCGCACCCTTCGCCCACCGCCACCAAGCCCGACCCCCCACACCAGCCCCAGCCCACAAACCGACAACCTGAGGTGCCCCGAACCTTCCGGACAGGTCCCCAACTAGGGTTGGGGAGAACCGGAAAGGAAGGTCGTTGGCGCGACAAAGGCGGCACTTCACCCAGGAGCACAAGGACGAGATTGTCC
>NZ_JBEYUA010000019.1:0-191969 GCF_040643285.1 Spirillospora sp. NPDC047279 | reverse complement strand
AGTACCCCCGAAGGGGCCTTTCCGCTCGACTTGCATGTGTTAAGCACGCCGCCAGCGTTCGTCCTGAGCCAGGATCAAACTCTCCATTAAGGCCACACGACAACCCGGGAGCGAACCCAGGCTGCCAAACCTTGAAGAAAATCCCAGCAATGCGATCCAAGGATCGCTTGCCTCAAAGAAATCCCCAACCATGACCCGAAAGTCACAGCCACGGGGAGACCAGGCACACAGCCTGATCTATAAAGGCACTGGCTTTTAACACGCTGTTGAGTTCTCAAGAAACGGACACCCACCGCGCCGAACCCCCGCTTTCGCGGCGGCTGACTCCGGGGCAACTCTTCAAACTTACTTGATTCAACTCCCTTGTCAAACTGACCCTGGCGAAGGATCGATGTGACTCGAGAGACGGAATCAGTTCCCACACGACGGCGCGGCAGATCCAAGATCTGTAGCTCGTCCTGTAGGAGTGCCCATCGGGTCGGCCACCTTGCGGTGTCCTGCACCCCGTTCCGGGCTGACCAGGCCATCGTACATCAGCCCGAGCGACGCTCGAACCGGTTTTTCCGATCTGGACTCCCCGGGGCCGTCCGCCTTGCGGCGTCCCGCATCCCTCGGGGCACGGATGACATTAAGCGCGCCCATCCAAAGCGTCAAATCGAGGCCCTCGACTCCCCCTGATCACGCGCGCGACTTTCGTCTCCCCTGTGGACGAGCCCGCATCGAGAACCAGAAACTTCGCAGGTCACGCACTACGTGTGCCACTTCACATTGCGGTACGGTTCGCTCAGCCGCGCCCGCGACGGCTGTCAGGAGAGGGGATCCGTTGAACACTTCGGCGGAGCGACGGGTCGTCGCGGCCACCATGGGCCCCACGATTCACGACGTTCATGCCTGGCGTTTCACGGTGGCGCCGGGAGCCATCGAGGTGCTGGCGGATCCGGCGCGGTTGCGGCCCCGGCACGACCCGGCCGGGCGAGGGCTCCATCTCAGTTGCGGCGCCGCACTGGTCAATCTGCGGCTCGCCGCCGCCCAGCTCGGCCACGAGGCGGTCGTGCGCCTGCTCCCGGACGCCGAGCGTCCCACGCTCCTGGCCACCGTACGGTTGGCGGGGCGTCATCGGGTGACGCGCGCGGAGCGCCTGCTGTTCGCCGCGACTCTCAAGCCGTTCGCGGCGCGCAGGCCCGCCGCCGGCGGTCCGCCGCCGCTTCCGGTGCTCAACGAGCTGGGCGAGGCCGCCCGCCTCGAAGGCGCCACGCTGCACACCCTCGGCCCGGCCGGCGCGGACGTGCGGCCGGCCGTGCTCACCACGCGCGGGTCCTCCCCCGCCGAATGGCTCAGGGCGGGCCAGGCTCTCCAGCGAGTGCTGCTGACCGGCGTGGCCCGCTCGGTCTCGGCGTCTTTCAGGTACGACGTCACCGACGTTCCGGCCCTCGAGCACGGCGACGTTCCCCAGGTGGTGCTCGAGCTGGTCTCGACGGCCCTACCGCCGCGGGCGGAAGGCCGACAGCACGAACGACAGGGTGACCCGGACCGGGTCGGGTAGCTTCTCCGCCCGCGCCGCGAGCTCCCCGGGCGGCACGTGGTGCGCGCTCGGGCCCATGCCCACGAGCGTCAGCACGTCGGCGCGGCCCAGCTCGACCTCGTACTCCAGGGCCTCCCGGCCGTCCGGCTCGAAGTGGCCGCCGAGAGCGTGCTCCATGCGCTCGCCCTTCTCCCCGTCGACCGAGAGCAGCCCGAGCGGCTCGACGAGCGCGTCCAGGTGGCGTGCCGAGGGAGTCAGGACGTGGAGTGCTCCGCCGGGGCGCAGCACCCGCCGGAACTCCGCCGCGTTGCGGGGCGCGAACACGTTGATGATCGTGTCCATGCTCGCGCTCCGCACGGGCAACGTCCGCCACAGGTCGGCCACGGCGGCGCCGGCGCGCGGATGGGCGCGCGCGGCACGCCGCGCCGCGTACTTGGAGATGTCCAGCGCCAGGCCCACCGCGTCCGGCCGCACTTCCAGGACGGCGGCCAGGTAGTAGCCGGTCCCCGCGCCCGCGTCGAGCACGCGCCCGCCGTCGGCCCGCCCTGCGAGGGCCTGCGCCGCCGGGGCGAAGTGCCCGGCGCCGAGGAAGGCCTCGCGGGCCCGGACCATCTCGGCGGTGTCGGCGGTCCCGGTGCGCGCGTCGCCCGGCAGAAGGTTCGCGTAGCCCTGCTTGGCGATGTCGAAGGAGTGCCGGGACGGGCAGCGCAGCGCGCGTTCCTCCAGCACGAGATCGGTCCCGCACAGCGGGCACATCAGGTGTTCGACGACGTCTGCCAGCACCCGTCCATCATCGGCCACCCCGCCGCCCCGATGAACGACCACCACGGCCCTGTGGCGGCGGCCGTTGGGCGGTCGGGCCGGGCTGGCGGCGGTCAGGCGCCGATGCGGCTGCGGACGTCGTCCATGTCGAGGCCGCGGACCTGCTCGATCACGTTCTCCAGCACCTGCTCGGGCAGCGCGCCCGGCTCGGCGAAGACGATCACGCCGTCGCGGATCGCCATGAGCGTCGGGATCGAGGCGATCTTGAATCGCTCGGCGAGCTCCGGCTCGGCCTCGGTGTCGACCTTGGCGAACGTGATGTCCTCGTGCTTCCCGGCGGACTTCTCGAACACCGGTGCGAATCGACGGCACGGGCCGCACCAGGCCGCCCAGAAGTCCACCAGGACGATGCCCTCGCCCTGGGCCACATCGTCGAAGCTGTCCGCGGTCAGTGTGACCGTCGCCATGTCGTTTTCTCCTCGGTCGGGGTATCAGGTCCTAGAGCGGTGCACGGCTCCGGAGTATTCCGCAACTGGGAATCACGAGGCTGTAATGAGCGTTCTCCTCCTAGGGAGATCGCACCGGAGAAGGGTCAGGATGGCTGCAACCCGTACCAAGGGTGACAGGGTCGACACCCCCGACAAGGACCTCGTCGGGGCGTACCTCGACCGGATCGGCCGTACCCCGCTGCTCGACGCGGTGGCGGAGGTCGATCTGGCGAAGGCGATCGAAGGGGGACTGTACGCCGAACAGCTGCTCGAGCAGGGGACGCCGCACGAGGGCGTGACCCGGGACGAGCTCGAGGAGCTGGTCGAGGCGGGCCTGCGGGCCAAGCAGCGCTTCGTCGAGGCCAACCTGCGCCTCGTCGTCTCGATCGCGCGCAAGTACCCCACCGACTCGTTGCCCCTTATCGACCTCATTCAAGAAGGCAACCTTGGCTTGATGCGCGCGGTGGAGAAGTTCGACTACCGCCGCGGATTCAAGTTCTCGACATACGCGACGTGGTGGATCCGGCAGGCCATCGGGCGGGGCCTGAGCCACACCGCCCGGACCATCCGGCTGCCCGTGCACGTGGAGGAGGAGCTCTCCCGGCTGCGGCGCGCCGAACGGCAGCTCAGCCGTGAGCTGGGCCGCGAGGCCACCCGCGAGGAGCTGGCCGAGGCCGTGGGCGCCGAGCCCGAGCACGTCGACGAGCTCCTGCGCTGGCGGCGCGACCCGGCCAGCCTGGACGCGACGGTGGACGACGCCGGCGAGACGTCCATGGGCGACCTGCTGGAGGACCCGGACGCGGTCACGCCCGAGGCCGAGGTCATGGCCCTGGACGACATCGAGGGCCTGGGCCGCCTCCTCGAACGGCTGCCGGAGCGCGAGGCGGCGATCCTGCGGGCCCGGTTCGGCATGGACAGCGGCCAGCCCCTCTCGTACGCCCAGATCGGCGCCCGTTACGGCCTGAGCCACAACCGGGTGCGGCAGATCACCGACCGTTCGCTGCGGCGCCTGCGGCAGCTGGCGGGCGAGGCGGACCTGACCGGGAGGCGCGCCGCTCTGCTCACGGCCGAGGCCGTGAGCAGCAAGGCGGCCTGACCCCGCCGGCGATCCCCCGCACGACCATGGACGGCGGTCCCTACCGGGGCCGCCGTTCGCCTGTCTCGCGCGGATGGCGGGTGTACGCGGCGCCCGGTGGCATAGCCTCGGGCCTGACACGGAGGGCGTCCCAACCATGGGACGATTCCGGGCGTCCAATCAGACAAGCGCATCACCTACCAGTGCAGGTACTACTCGATGGCCACAGACTTCATGGGGGAGCTCGACGCGTGGCGCGCCCTCCCCGCCCTCCAGCAGCCCGAATGGGACTCGCCCGCCGAGCTGGCGGCGGCCGCCGCCGAGCTGGCCAGGCAGCCTCCGCTCGTCTTCGCGGGTGAGTGCGACCAGCTCAAGGAACGCCTGGCGGAGGTCGCCAGGGGCGAGGCGTTCGTGCTGCAGGGCGGCGACTGCGCCGAGACGTTCGAGGGGTCCAACGCCGACGCGGTCAAGAACAAGCTCAAGACCCTGCTGCAGATGGCGGTCGTGCTCACGTACGCCGCCAGCGTGCCGGTGGTCAAGATCGGCCGGATGGCCGGGCAGTACGCCAAGCCCCGTTCCAAGCCGACCGAGGTGCGGGGCGGCGTGGAGCTGCCGGCGTACCGGGGCGACGCGGTCAACGGGTTCGACTTCGACGCGGACTCGCGGCGCAACGACCCGTGGCGGCTGCTCAAGGCCTACCACGCCTCGGCGGTCACGCTGAACCTGTGCCGCGCGTTCACCAAGGGCGGTTACGCCGACCTTCGGCAGGTGCACGCCTGGAACCAGGACTTCGTCGCGCAGAGCCCCGCGGGCCGCCGGTACGAGCAGCTCGCCGGGGAGATCGACCGCGCGCTGACGTTCATGAAGGCCTGCGGGGCCAACCCCGACGAGTTCCACAGCGTGGAGTTCTACTCCAGCCACGAGGCGCTGCTGCTGGAGTACGAGCGGGCGATGACCCGCATCGACCACCTCAGCGGCCTGCCCTACGACGTGTCGGCGCACTTCGTGTGGATCGGTGAGCGCACCCGGCAGCTGGACGGGGCGCACGTGGACTTCCTGAGCCGCATCCGCAACCCGATCGGCGTGAAGCTGGGCCCGACGACCTCCGCCGACGACGCGCTGGCGCTGATCGACAGGCTCAACCCCGAGGGCGAGCCGGGCCGGCTCACGTTCGTCACCCGGATGGGCGCGGGCAAGATCCGCGACGCGCTGCCGCCGCTGATCGAGAAGGTCACGCGCAGCGGCGCCCCGGTGGCGTGGATCTGCGACCCGATGCACGGCAACACCTGGGAGGCGGCGAGCGGCCACAAGACGCGGCGCCTGGACGACGTGCTGGACGAGGTCGCCGGTTTCTTCGAGGTGCACCGGGCGCTCGGGACGCACCCGGGCGGCATCCACATCGAGTTCACCGGCGACGACGTGACCGAGTGCGTCGGAGGCGGCACCGTGATCAACGAGGACGACCTGCACCAGCGGTACGAGACCGCGTGTGACCCGCGTCTCAACCGCGGCCAGTCCCTCGACCTGGCGTTCATGGTGGCCGAGCTCTACCGCAAGACCACCTGACCCGACCTGGCCGGCGCGTCGCGGCCCCTGGTCCTGAGCCGCACGGCTCGGGGTCGGGGGCCGCCGCCGTCAGACGGAGACCTCCGCCCAGACGACCTTGCCGCCGGTGACCGGCTCGGCCCCCCAGGAGCTGGAGAAACGGTCGACGATGAACAGCCCGCGATGGGACTCGTCCAGCGGGCCCGGAACGGTGAGCCGCGGCATCTGGGTGGCGCGGTCGCGCACCTCGACCCGGACCCGGCCCGATCCGCGCAGCAGCCGCAGCTCCAGCGCGGTGCCGGCGTGCAGGACGGCGTTGGCGACGAGCTCGGCCACGATCGCGGTGACCAGCTCCTCCCGGTCGATCAGCGACCAGGCGCGCATCGTGCGCGCGGCGAGGCGTCGCGCGTATTCGACGGCCTCGGTCTGCGGGGCTGCTCGGAGCGTGGTCTCGGTCATGTCGTCCGCCACTATCGGCCCGGGGATCCGTCGGTCGCGGTGCCGCCGATCAGGAATCGATCGAGGCCCGTGGTGCGCAGAACGTTCTCGACCCGGCCGTAGGCACCGGTGACGGTGAGGGTCGCGTTCTGGGCACGAGCGTGTTTGTAGGCGCGGACCAGGACGTTGAGGCCGGAGGAGTCACAGAAGTCCACCGCGGTGAGATCGACGATCACCTCTCGCTCTCCCGCGTCCACGAGCTCGGTCAGCCGCGCCCGCAACTCGTCGGACGAGTGCAGGTCGATGGAGCCGCGCGCGGCTATCGTCGCGCGGCCGTCCTGTCGAGTCGTGTGCAAGGCAAGCCCCACGCCACCCCACCTTACTGATTGCTGAGTCTCATCATGACGCCCGGAGAACTATCAGGGCAACGTCGTCGTTCGACGGCTCGGGCCCGAAGTCCCGCACCGCCCGCTGGATACGGGCCGCCACGGCGCCCGCGCTGAGGCCGGTGCACCCGGCCAGAAGGCGTTCGAGGCCGTGCCCGTCGCCGAGCAGGCGGGCGCCGGCCCGCCGCTCGGTGACGCCGTCGGTGACGCACAGCAGCACCTGTCCGGGACGCAGGTCCACCGTGTCGGTATGGAAGTCGACCTCGTCGAAGACGCCGAGCAGCGGCTGCGGCGAGGCCACGTCGCGGACCGAGCCGTCGGGGTCGAGCACCAGGGGCGGGGGGTGACCGGCACTGGTCAGCCTGATCGTGACGCCGTCGCGGCGCGGCCGCGGCTTGATCTCGCCGTGCAGGAGCGTCAGCAGCCGCCCGCGCTCGCCCTCGCCGAGGATGAGCCGGTTGAGGCGGGCGATCACGTCCGGGACCGACATCTCCTCGGCGGCCAGGATCCGCAGTGCGTGCCGGGCCAGGCCGGTGACGGCGGCGGCCTCCGGGCCGGTGCCGCACACGTCGCCGATCGCGAACCGCCAGCGGGACGCCGAGGGCGGCGCGGTGCCGTGCCCGGGGAACGGGTCGTCGGCGCGCGCGGTGGTCTCGAAGACGTCGTAGAAGTCGCCGCCGACCTCGCTGCCCTCCCCCGCCGGCTCGTAGACCACGGCGACCTCGAGGCCCGGGATGTCGGGGACCCCGGGCGGCAGCAGGCTGCGCTGCAGGGCGCTGCTCATCGCGGTCTGGGCGGAGTAGAGGCGGGCGTTGTCGACGGCCAGGGCGGCGCGCCGGCTCAGCTCCTCGGCGAGCTCGATGGCGCTGCGCGGGAACCGGTCGCCGTGCGGGCGGCCGATGACGATCGTGCCGATCCGGCGCCCGCGGGCGATCAGCGGGAACGCGTACGCCTGGTCGGCGGCGGTGGCCCCGGCGGCGGCGCGGACGTCGGGCGGGGCGGTGGTGAGGCCGTGCCAGGGCCCCGGCGCGTCCATGGACGGCGCCAGGTCGGCGTGCTCGAGCAGGTCGCGGAGCCCGTCGGCCTGGGTCTCGTCGGCGTGCCAGACGTAGGCCAGCCCGGACGGATCGCCCTCGCCGCCGGTGTAGACGGCGCACCACTGGGCGAGCCGCGGGACCACCAGCTGGGCGACGAGCGCCATGGTGCGCTCCTGGTCGAGGGTGCCGGCCAGGAGGTCGCTCGCCTCGGCGACGAAGCTCAGCCAGCCCCGCCAGGACCGTTCCAGCTCCCCGATCCTGGCCTTTTCGAGGGTGAGCGCCGTCTCGTCGGCGATCCGGCCGATCCGCACGCCGTCGGGCTCGGTGAAACGCCCGGACTCGCCGGATACGGCCACGATCAGCCCGGTGAAGCGGCCCTGCGCCTCGATCGGCGCGGCGGCCACGGACCGGGCGCGCAGCGCGGCCGCGATCGGGTCGGCCGAGTCGCTCGACACCCAGGGCCCGCCGCGGACCGCGGGGCCCAGGCTGGCAAGCGAGAGATCACCGAACGCCAGCTCGTCGGGCAGCCCCGACGAGGCGCCCATGACCAGGCTCCCGTCGCGTTCGGTCAGCAGGACGGCGGCGGCCTCGGCCCCCAGCGCGTCCCGTACGGCCGTGAGAGCGTCCTCGAGCGCCTCCAGGGCGGCCGGGGACCGCAGCACCCGGTCGCCGGCCACGGGCATCTCCTGGCCGGGACGCGGCACGCCCGCGGTGGCGGCCGCCATGGCACCGGTGCCCATGCCCATCCCCATGCCGGCGTCCAGGCCGCCGCCCGCCGGTCCGGCGGCTCGCCGCGCGGCCTCCGAGCGTTCGATCATGGCGTCGGCCGTACGGGCGCCGCCCGGGCCGGAGCCTGGGGCGGAACCGTCGCGGCGGACGTCCGCCGCGCCGAGGTCGATGACGTCCTGCGCGGGGTGGGGGCCCTGCTCGGCCGTACGCGCCGCCTCAGTGACCCCCTGCTCCTCGCCGGGGCCCGCGAAGGCGGCCGGCGCACCGTTGACGCCGCCGTTGGCCATGCCGTTGACGCTGGGCTGCGGCAGCCGGAACCACACGCCCTTGGTGCGGCCCTCGTAGGTGACGCCCCAGGAGGCGGCCAGCCGGGCGATGGACGGCAGCCCGCGGCCACTGGAGGCGTTGAGGCCGGGCATGGCGATGCCGCGGGTGGGATGTAGATCACGTACTTCGACCTGGATCTGGCCGTCGGCCAACCGGCAGGCGACCTCGAACGAGGTGCCGGCGTAGGTGACCGCGTTGGTGGCCAGCTCGCTGGTGGCCAGAACGGCGTCGTCGGAGGCCTCGTCCATGCCCCACTCGGCCAGGGTGCGCCGGACGAAGCGGCGGGCGTCCGCCACCGAGGTCGCGGCGGACGGGAAGGTGGCCGAGACCGCCTGCCGTTCCAACGTCGTCGTCCTCACCTCGAACCGGATGTACGCCAATCCTGGCTATCGTGACAGACCTGCCGACCACTCGGCCAGGCTCGCGCGGGCGAGCCCTGGCGTAGGGGTGGGGCACCCGGCACGGGGGCCGGGCCGACGCGGTCGTGAACGCCACGACTCGACAGACCGTAACACGAAGACTACAGGCGCGACCGGGCGGGTCTGGAGTGCCCGCACGCCCTCCGCCGGGGGGATACGGTGCCCGGCAGCAGGGATCTCCGAGCTGTGGCGACGTAGAGTACAGATACGGGCCTGATGCGGTGTCCTGGTCCCCGGGCACCCCGATTCGCGGGCCAGGAGGATGAAGAGCATGCCGCGTAACGAGCTTCGCCCTCACCGCGAGGGCAGGTCGTCCGCCGACACGACGCCGCGCTACAGCGACGCCGATCTCGAGCCGCTGCTGCGGGCGCTGAGCGCCGTGCGCGACGGCAGGCTCGACGCGGACATGGAGGTCGGGGGCGAGGGCGCCGTGGCCCGGGCGGGGGCGCTCCTGGGGGAGATCGCCGAGAACGCCGCGCATCTGTCCTCCGGGCTGGGCCGCGTCCGCCGGGAGATCGGCCAGGGACACCTCCAGGGACGCATCACGCTCGGCGCGCAGAAGGGCGCCTGGTCCTCGACCATCGAGGACGCCAACGCGAGCCTGGAGAAGCTGACCGACCTGGCCACCGGCATGTTCGACGTGGTGGAGGCGGTGGCGGCCGGCGACCTCACCCGCCGCATGGAGCTGCGCGTGCACGGCCGGCCGATGCGGGGCGAGCTGCTGCGCATGGCCAAGTCGGTCAACGGCATGGTCGATCTGCTCGACCGGTTCACCTGGGAGGTGACCCAGTTCGCCCGCGAGGTCGGCACCGAGGGCCGCCTGGGCGGGCAGGCGCCGGTGCGCGGCACGTCCGGCCGCTGGCGGGACGTGACGGCGGCCGTGAACGCGATGGCGGGCCGCCTGACCTCCCAGGTCCGCGACATCGCCGAGGTGACGACCGCGGTGGCCAAGGGTGACCTGACCCGCAAGGTGACGGTCGAGGCGTCCGGTGAGCTCCAGGAGCTGAAGCTCACCGTCAACACGATGGTCGACCAGCTGTCGGCGTTCGCCGACGAGGTGACCCGGGTCGCCCGCGAGGTCGGCACCGAGGGCCAGCTGGGCGGCCAGGCCAACGTGCGGGGCGTCAGCGGGGTCTGGAAGGACCTGACCGACAACGTCAACGCGATGGCCAACAACCTGACGTCCCAGGTGCGCAACATCGCCCAGGTCACCACCGCGGTGGCCGAGGGCGACCTGGGCAAGAAGATCACCGTCGACGCGCAGGGCGAGATCCTCCAGCTCAAGCTGACCGTCAACCAGATGGTCGAGACGTTGTCGGCGTTCGCCGACGAGGTCACCCGCGTCGCCCGCGAGGTCGGCACCGAAGGCCGCCTGGGCGGCCAGGCCCGCGTCCCCGGCGTCAGCGGCGTCTGGAAGGACCTGACCAGCAACGTCAACGGCATGGCGTCCAACCTGACCTACCAGGTCCGCAACATCGCCCAGGTCACCACGGCCGTGGCCGAGGGCAACCTGACCAAGAAGATCACCGTCGACGCGCAGGGCGAGATCCTGGAGGTGAAGGACACCGTCAACCAGATGGTGGACACGCTCTCGGCGTTCGCCGACGAGGTCACCCGCGTCGCCCGCGAGGTCGGCACCGAAGGCCGCCTGGGCGGCCAGGCCCGCGTCCCCGGCGTCAGCGGGGTGTGGGAGGACCTGACCAACAACGTCAACTCGATGGCCAACAACCTCACCACCCAGGTGCGCAACATCGCCCAGGTCACCACCGCGGTCGCGGAGGGCGACCTGGGCAAGAAGATCACCGTCGACGCGCAGGGCGAGATCCTCCAGCTCAAGGACACCATCAACACGATGGTCGACACGCTCTCGGCGTTCGCCGACGAGGTCACCCGCGTCGCCCGCGAGGTCGGCACCGAGGGGCGCCTGGGCGGCCAGGCGGTCGTGCCCGGCGCGGGCGGCACGTGGAAGGTCCTGACCGACAACGTCAACGGCATGGCGTCCAACCTGACCTACCAGGTCCGCAACATCGCCCAGGTGGCGACCGCGGTCGCGCACGGCGACCTGACCCGGCGCATCGACGTCGACGCCCAGGGCGAGATCCTCGAGCTGAAGACCACGCTCAACACCATGGTCGACACGCTCTCCTCGTTCGCCTCCGAGGTCACCCGTGTGGCCCGCGAGGTGGGCAGCGAGGGCCGCCTGGGCGGCCAGGCCGAGGTGGAGGGCGTGTCCGGCACCTGGAAGCGGCTGACCGAGAGCGTCAACGAGCTGGCCGGCAACCTCACCACCCAGGTGCGGGCGATCGGCGAGGTGGCCAGCGCGGTCGCCCGCGGCGACCTGACCCGCAACATCGCGGTCGAGGCGCGCGGCGAGGTCGCCGAGCTCACCGACAACATCAACCTCATGGTCGCGACGCTGCGCGAGAGCACCCGCGCCAACGAGGAGCAGGACTGGCTCAAGACCAACCTGGCCCGGATCGGCGGGCTCATGCAGGGCCACCGCGACCTCATGCAGGTCGCCGAGCTGATCATGACCGAGCTCACGCCCACCGCCAGCGCCCAGTACGGCGCGTTCTACCTGGCCGAGCATGCCGCCGAGGAGACCGAGCTGGCGCTCATCGCCGGCTACGGCGTCAAGAAGGGCCGCACCGGGCGGCTGCGGTTCGCGCTGGGCGAGGGCCTGGTCGGGCAGGCCGCGCTCGAACGCCGGACGATCCTGATCACCGACGCGCCGGCCGGCTACGTCAAGATCGGATCGGGGCTCGGCGAGGCCGCCCCGGTCAACATCATCGTGCTGCCGATCATCTTCGAGGACGCGGTGCTGGGCGCGATCGAGCTCGCCTCGTTCAGCCGGTTCAGCGACGTGCACCTGGCGTTCTTCAGCCAGCTGATCGAGACCATCGGCGTCACGCTCAACGCGATCAGCGCCAACACCCGCACCGAGGCGCTGCTCTCCGAGTCCCAGCGGCTGGCGCAGGAGCTGCAGGAACGGTCCGACGAGCTGCAGCGCCAGCAGGGCGAGCTTCGCCACTCCAACACCGAGCTGGAGGAGAAGGCCGCCCTCCTGGCCCAGCAGAACCGCGCGATCGAGATCCAGAACTTCCAGATCGAGCAGGCGCGGCGCACGCTGGAGGAGCGCGCCGAGCAGCTGGCCATCTCCTCGCGCTACAAGTCCGAGTTCCTGGCCAACATGTCGCACGAGCTGCGCACGCCGCTCAACAGCCTGCTGGTGCTGGCCAAGCTGCTGTCGGAGAACCCCGGCGGCAACCTCACCGACAAGCAGGTCGAGTTCGCCAAGACCATCCACGAGTCCGGCACCGACCTGCTGGAGCTGATCAACGACATCCTCGACCTGGCCAAGGTCGAGGCGGGCAAGATGGACCTGCATCCGCAGCGGCTGCCGGTGTCCAGCCTGGTCGACTACGTCGAGGCCACGTTCCGGCCGCTGGCGATCGACAAGGGCCTGGAGTTCGACGTCCACGTGGCGCCGCAGGTCCCGGCCACCCTCAACACCGACGAGCAGCGGCTCCAGCAGGTGCTGCGCAACCTGCTGTCGAACGCGGTCAAGTTCACCTCCAACGGCGAGGTGGAGCTGCGCATCGAGCGGGCGGGCGACATCGACTTCACGCTGCCCGCCCTCTGGGACACGCCGGACGTGATCGCGTTCCGCGTGGTCGACACCGGCATCGGCATCAGCGAGGACAAGCTCCAGATCATCTTCGAGGCGTTCCAGCAGGCCGATGGGACCACCAGCCGCCGCTACGGCGGCACCGGGCTCGGCCTGTCGATCAGCCGCAACATCGCGCGGCTGCTCGGCGGCGAGATCCACGCGGCGAGCGAGCTGAGCCAGGGCAGCGTGTTCACGCTCTACCTGCCCGCCCAGTACACCGAGCCGGACGGCCGGCGCCGGACGGGCATGCCGCTGGACGAGCCGGTGCCCACCGGCAACGGGATGTCCGCCGGCCTGACGAGCGGCGTGGCCAGGGCGATCGCCGACGGCGGCGGGTCGCGGGCGGGCTCCGGCCTGCCGCCGATGATCGGCGCGGGCCAGGGGGAGCCGGGCCTGCCCATCGACGACCCGGGCAAGGCGTCGCGCACCGGCGAGCCCGAGCCGACGCTGACCGGGCTGCTGGACGAGCCGCCCGCCGACTTCCTCGACACCGTCCTGTCGGGCCGCAAGGTCCTGATCGTGGACGACGACGTGCGCAACGTCTTCGCCCTGACCAGCGTTCTCGAGGGGTACGGGATGGACGTCCTGTACGCCGAGGACGGCCAGGCCGGGATCGACGTCCTGCACCGCAATCCCGACGTCGCGCTGGTCCTGATGGACGTGATGATGCCGGGCCTCGACGGTTACGCGACGACGGCGGCGATCCGTGAGATGCCGCAGTTCGCCGAGTTGCCCATCGTGGTGATCACCGCCAAGGTGATGAAGGGCGACCGGGAGAAGAGCCTGGCGTCGGGGGCCTCGGACTACGTGCCCAAGCCGGTCGACGTCGATCATCTCCTGGACGTGATGAGGAACTGGCTGCAACCCTCGACCGTCCGCTAGGAAGAAGGGCAGGGACGCGCGGATGATGGGGACCGCCGCGGACGACCGGACCATGCCCGGGACGCCGGGCAGCAGGGCAGGGACACGAATCGGAGAGAGATCGCGCGTGGACGACAAGGCGAAGATCTTGCTCGTGGACGACCGCGAGGAGAACCTCATCGCGCTGGAGGCGATCCTCAGCTCGCTCGATCAGGACCTGGTCCGGGCCCGCTCAGGCGAGGAGGCGCTCAAGGCGCTGCTGACCGACGAGTACGCCGTCATCCTGCTCGACGTCGTCATGCCCGGCATGGACGGCTTCGAGACCGCCCGCGACATCAAACGCCGCAAGAAGACCCGCGACCTCCCGATCATCTTCCTCACCGCGGTCAACAGCGACCCCGACTACGCCTTCCGCGGCTACGCCGCCGGGGCGGTCGACTTCATCTCCAAGCCGTTCGACCCGTGGGTGCTGCGCGCCAAGGTGTCGGTCTTCGTCGAGCTGCACAACAAGAACAAGCAGCTCCAGGAGCAGACCAGCCTCTTGCGGGAGCAGGCGGCCCTGCTGCGCGAGCAGGCGGCCCTGCTCCAGACCCGCACGCCCGAGACCGGCCCCGACGACCTCGGCGCCGGGTCGGAGGCGGAGGCACGGCTCGACTCGCTGGAGGCCCACGTCGCGACGCTCGTCGAGCGGGTCCCGCCGGCGTTGCGGCCCGAGTTCGAGGAGCTCGACCGGATGGTCGGCGAGGTGCGCTCGGCGCTGCCCGGCACGCCCGGGCCCAAGCCGAACGGCGAGGAGAGCCCCGGGGGCGCCTCCAACGGCACCGGCGCGGACGCCGCCGCCGGAGGCGAGGCGCAGTCCACAGCCTGACGATCCTGTCCATAACCCTCGCCGGGTGTTGAAGGAACCCCGCCGGACACCCACGGCTACCCAGCGGTCTCGCATGGTGGCCGCCTGCTCCGGGGACGGTCCCGCTGCGGAGGTGGCACCACATGGACACCGCCGCGCTGTTCCTGGCCGGTGCGGGCACCGGGCTGCTCGCGGGCGCCACCACCTGCGCCGCCGTGCAGCTGGGGCTGCTGACCGGTGCCGTCCGGTCGACGCCCGGCCGGATCGGCCCGATCGCGGCCTTCCTCACGTCCAAGCTCGCCGCGCACGCGGTCCTCGGGGCGGCGCTGGGCCTGCTGGGCGGCGTCCTGCAACCGGGGCCGCGGATCCGCGGGGCGCTGCTGGTGGCAGCCGCCCTCGTCCTCGTCCTGTTCGCGCTGGATCTGCTCGGCGTCTCCCCAGCTCGGCGCCTGACCCCCGAACGCCGCCGCCCAGCCGACACCCCACCCGATGGGGCTACCGGCACGATGCCCGGCGGTACGACCGGCACGCTGCCCGGAGGGGCGCTCTGCACGCCGCCCACGGAGGGGACGGCCGTGCCCGGGAAGGGGGCGGGCGCGGCGGGGCACTGCGTTCCTCCGGGGCGGCGAGCCCGGTTGCGCGGGCCGGTGGCGCTGGGCGCGGCCACGGTCCTGGTGCCGTGCGGGCTGACGCTGACCGCGGAGCTGCTGGCGGTCTCCTCCCGGTCCGCTCCGGCCGGCGCGGCGGTCATGGCGGGCTTCGTGCTCGGCACGGCGCCGATGTTCGGCCTGATCGGCCTCACGCTCGGCCGGGTCATGGCGGTGCTCCGCGGGCGGCTGACCGCGCTGCCGGCGGTCGTGCTGCTGGCCGTGGCGGGCTGGACGGCGCTCTCCGGGCTGCGGCTGGGCGGCTGGCTCCCCCAGAGCGGCGGCACCGCGCCCGCCGCCGACGCGGCCCCGTTCGTCAGCACGGACGTGGCGGGGCGGCAGATCGTGACCGTCTGGGCGCTCGACCAGGGGTACCGTCCCGCGCGCGTGACGGCGCGGGCGGGCGTCCCCACGGTGCTGGTGCTGCGGACCCAGGACACCCGCGGCCACACCCGGGCGTTCACCCTCCCGGCCCGCGACCTGGACGTGGTGCTGCCGGTCGACGGCGAGACCCGGCTGGATCTCGGCAGGCCGGGGCCGGGCCGGATGCGCTTCGTGTGCGCGTCCGGCCACTATCCCGGGGCGATCACCTTCCGGTGAGCCGCCGGGCGGCCCGCGGGCGGATCGGGCGGATCGGGCGGATCGGGCGGATCGGGCGGATCAGGGGGCCAGCTTGGCGCGGGCGGCGGCGATGCGGGCCAGCGTCCGCTCCCGGCCGATGATCTCCAGCGACTCGAACAGCGGGAGGCCCACCGTGCGGCCGGTCACGGCGACGCGCACCGGCGCCTGGGTCTTGCCGAGCTTGAGGCCGCGCGCGGCGCCCACCTGCTCCAGCCGGTTCTTGAGCTCCTCGGCCTCCCACGGTGCGTCGCGGTAGGCCTCCTCGGCGGCGGCGAGGATCTCGGCCGCGGGCTCCTTCATCGCCTTGTTCCAGGACTGCTCGTCGAACGGCGGCTCGTCCAGGAAGGCGAAGTCGACCATCGGCACGATCTCCGACAGCACCGCCACCCGGGTCTGCGCGAGCGGCGCGAACTGGTCGAAGACCGCCGGGTCGTAGCCGAACGGCGCCTCCTCCAGGAAGGGCAGGCACTCGGCGGTGAACGTCTCGACCGGCAACGCCCGGATGTACTCGCCGTTGATCGCCCGCAGCTTCTTGACGTCGAAGAACGCGGGCGAGGTGTTGACGTCCTCGATCCGGAACTCGTCGACCATGACGCTCCACGGCACGATCTCGCGGTCGTCGGACGGCGCCCAGCCGAGCAGCATCAGGTAGTTGCGCATGGCCTCGGCCAGGTAGCCCTCGGCCCGGTAGTCCTCCAGCGCCACCTTGTCGCGGCGCTTGGACAACTTCTTGCGCTGCTCGTTGACGATGACCGGGACGTGCGCCCAGACCGGCGGCTCGCCGCCCAGCGCCTCCCACAGCAGCTGCTGCTTGGGGGCGTTGGACAGGTGCTCCTCGCCCCGGACCACGTGCGTGATGCCCTGGCTCATGTCGTCCACGGCGTTGGCCAGCAGGAACGTGACCGAGCCGTCGGCGCGGGCGATGACGAAGTCCTCCAGGACCGCGTTCTCGAAGACGGGCTTGCCGCGCAGCAGGTCGACGACGACCGTCTGGCCCTCGTCGGGCGTCCGGAAGCGCAGCGCGCGGCCCGGCCCCGGCTCCAGGCCGCGGTCGCGGCAGAAGCCGTCGTAGCCGCGGTTCTGGTCGCCGGTCCGGGCGATCACGGCCTCGCGCGTGCAGTCGCAGTAGTAGGCGCGGCCCTGGTCGAGCAGCGTGCGGGCGGCCCGGGCGTGCTTGTCGGCGTTGGCCGACTGGAAGTAGGGGCCCTCGTACTCCCCGCCGTCCATGCCGAGCCAGGCCAGCGCCCGGATGATGCCCTCGGTCCACTCCGGGCTGTTGCGCGAGGCGTCGGTGTCCTCGATCCGCAGTACCAGCGTCCCGCCCGCCTGCTTGGCCATGGCCCAGTTGAAGAGGGCCGACCGCGCCCCGCCCACGTGGAACATGCCGGTGGGCGAAGGGGCGAAACGTACACGGATCGAAGACGTGGAAGACATGCGGACAAGCCTAGAGCCTCGCTCACGCCTTCCAATCCGGATTACGCCCCGACAGGCCGAGCAGCCGGTCGAGCACCGGCGCGTCCTCGGGCACGGCCACCTCGGGCCCGAACGCCTCGTACTGGCGCCCCATCTCGGCGGTCGGGACCATGTGGTCGTAGGCGGCCTGGACGACCTCCTGCGGGACGTCGTAGGGCACCCCGGCGGCGACGGCCAGGTCCCAGCCGTGCAGGACGTACTCGCTGAGCAGCATGCCGCCGATCATCGCCGCGGGCATGCCCGGCTGGGAGCCCGTCAGGCTGGTGTTCCCCTCCCACGCCTCCGGCTTCGACCACGCCTCGGCGCTCTCGCGCGCCAGCCGGGCGTAGGTCCCGGCCCAGTCGCCGTCTGCGACGAAGTCGTGCTCCTCCCCCGGGCCCTCCGGCGGCTGGGCCTTGCCGGCGGCGGTGGCGCCGTGGCCGGTCCAGAAGATCAGGTGGTTGATCGTCGCTCGCACGTCCCAGTCCGGGCACGGGGTCGGCGCCGTCAGGGCTTCGTCCGGTACCGCCCGCACGATCCGCGTCGCCGCCTCCGCCGCGGGCATCATCAGCGCTCGCATCTCCATGATCTTCACCTCATGATCGACTGGTTGACCTGGGCCGTCAGGCCGTCTTCGAACGTTTGATCCAAAGCTATCCCGAGGGAGCCCGGCCGTCTTGAAGAAACGCGACACGGCGCCGCCTGAGAGGATCGGCCCATGAGCGAACCCCTCGCCGGGCTGCCCGCCTTCCGGGAGCTCGCCGCCCGCCGCCTGGCGGCCTTCTCCCACACCGAGGTCCCCGACGCGCCGGGCCTGCGCCGGGCCGCGGTGGTGGTGTGCGTGGTGCCGGCGGCGGACGAGCCTTCGGTGATCGTGATCAAGCGGGCGTACCGGGGCCGCAACGCCGGCCAGTGGGGCCTGCCCGGGGGCCGGGTCGACGACGGCGAGACGCCGGAGCAGGCGGCGCTCCGCGAGCTGAACGAGGAGATCGGGCTCATCGCGGAGCCCGCGGACGTGCTCGGGCGGCTGGACGACTTCCCCGCGTCGTCCGGGTTCGCGATCACCCCGTTCGTGGTGGCCCTCGCCGACCCGGGGCCGCTGAGCCCCAGCCCCGACGAGGTGCACTCCGTGCACGAGGTGACCCTGGACCGGCTCGCCGCCGACGACACCCCCCGCTGGGTGCCGCAGCTCGGCGGCGGCCGGATGTTGCAGATGAGGCTGGGTCCGGCATGGCTGGTGCACGCCCCCACCGGGGCGATGTTGTGGCAGTTCCGCGAGGTCGTGCTGCTGGGCCGGGAGGCCAGGGTCGCCGACTTCGTCCAGCCCGACTGGACCAGCAGGTGAGCGTCCCGTCGGGACGCGAGGTCAGAAGGTGCCGCCGTCGACCACGATCCGCTGGTCGGTGACGTAGGAGGCGCCCTCGGAGACCAGGAAGCGCACCACGTCGGCGACCTCCTCGGGCGAGCAGACGTGCCCGAACGGCGAGGCCGCGTCCCGCTGCCGGATGTCGTCGACGCCCAGCGTGGCCTTGACCAGCCGCTGGCCCATCTCGGTGTCGACCAGCCCGGGCGCCACGATGTTGACGTGGATCCCGTTGCCCCGCTCCTCCTTCGCCAGGGTGTGCGCGAGCGCCTCCATCGCGGCCTTGCCCATCGCGTACGGGCCGCTGAACGCCGGGTAGATCCCGGTGATCACGCTGGAGATGAAGACCATGTCGCCGCGGTCCGCGCGGCGCAGCAGCGGCAGCAGCGCCTGGCTGAGGTGGTGCGGGCCGAACGCGTGCACGCCGAGGACGCGGGCCAGTTCGGCCGGGTCGGTGTCGGCGACGCTCTGGCCGCGGCTGGCGATGCCGGCGCTGTGCACCAGGACGTCGAGCCGCCCGAGGTCGGCCTCGATGGAGGCGGCCAGGGCGCGGCAGTCGTCGACCCGGTCCACCGACGCCTGGTAGGCGCGTGCGGTGACGCCCAGGGCCTCGATGTCGGCGACCGCCTTGCGCGCCGACTCCTCGTCCCGCCGGTAGGCGATGACGATCCCGGCGCCGTCGGCGGCCAGGGCCAGCGCGATCGCACGGCCGATGCCGCGGCTGCCGCCGGTGACCAGGGCGACGCGTCCGGCGAGTGAACTCATCGGGGGGCTCCTTCATCAGGTGGTGATCCGCGTTCCCATCCTGCCCGAGGACGCCGACCGGACATAAGCACCCCCTTACAAAGTGCGCTCAGGTTTTCGGCGTCCCCTCGACGACGCTGTAGTTGGAGGGGAGCAGCGGGCCTGCGACGGCGGTGAGCTCGAACCCCGCCGCGTCGAGCAGGTCCCGGAACTCCGTCTCGGTGCGCTCCCTCCCGCCGGTGCAGACCAGCATGTTCATGTCGTTGAGGGTGACGCCGCCGTTCTCCGGGGTGACCCGTTCGGGCATGACGGTCTCGAGCAGCAGCACCTTGGCGTCCGCGCCCGCGGCCTTCCGCACGCTGCGCAGGACGGCGGCGGACCTGTCGTCGTCCCAGTCGTGGATGACGCTCTTGAGCACGTACGCGTCCAAGCCGGCGGGCACGCTCTCGAAGAAGTCGCCGGCGACCCGCTCGCACCGGTCGGCGACCCCGGCGGCCTTCAGCGTCACGTCCGCCTCGTTCAGCCCCGCCTCCAGGTCGAACAGCACCCCGCGCGCCGAGGGCACCGCGCGCAGGAGCGCGGCGAGCAGCGTGCCGTCGCCGCCACCCAGGTCTGCGATGGCGCCGAACCGGGTGAAGTCGTACCCGCCGATGATGGCGGGCGCCACCTCGCGGGTGTGCTCGGACATCGCCTTGTTGAACGTCACCGCCTCCTCGGGGTGGGATTCGAAGTACTGGAACGAGGTCGTCCCGGTGACCCGCTCCCACGCGGGCTCGCCGGTGCGCAGCGTCTCCACCAGATCGCCCCAGGAGCGCCATACCTCGGGCCCGCAGAACAGCTCGACCAGGCCCTGGACGGAATCGGTCGCGTCGCCGCGCAGGCGCCGCCCGGCCTCGGTGAGCGCGAACTCGTCCGGACCCTCCTGCGTCGTCACGCCGAGGCAGGTGAGCGCGCGCAGCAGGCGGCGGAGCGCCTCCGGCCGCGTGCCGGTCTCGGCCGCCAGGTCTCCGGTCGGCCGGGTCCGGTCCGCGAGCGCGTCGGCCAGCCGGAGCTCCGCCGCCGCGTACAGCAGCTGCGCGGGCATGTAGCCGAACGTCAGGTCGAGCAAGGGTGAGCGCGCCATCGTCGTTTCCTCTCGTCAGGTCCTACGAGAGCGACGTTAGGCAGGTGCCGGCCTGGCCGTATTGGACGAATGGGACCTCTCGGCGGCGGCCCCCGGCGGCCCGGCGAAGGCGGGCCCTGGCTCAGCCCGCGAGGGAGCGCAGCCACTCCCGGGCCCGGTCGAGGTGGTCGTCGGTGAGGCCGACCTGGGAGTCGATGGCGACCAGGAGATGCTCGCCGATGCCGGTCTCGGCGGCGATGCACGCGGTGGCGTCGGGCTCGTCCTCGAACCACACGAACGGCCGGCCGCGCGTCCAGGCGGCCACGTGGCGCGCCTTCCACGCCCCGAGCGTCATGCCCTCCTCCACCCCGGGGAACACCGGGATCGGCACGAACGGGAGCTCGGGGAGGCCGATCCGCGGGGCGATCCACTCGTTCGCGTGGGCGCACCAGTAGCTGGCCCACGCGAGCTCGGCGCCGCCGTCCTCCACGAGCCGCAGCAGCGATCGCCCGTGCCGGGCGTTGAGCCACAGGCGGTAGGTGATGCCGTTCGGTGAGCACCGGTGGCGGCGGTAGCCGCGATGCGGCCGGGAGAACGGATTGAGGACGCCGTCGACGTCCAACAGCACCAGCGGCGACCCCATATACCGGACGGTACAGCGATCCGGCCGGTTCGCGCTCCCCCGGGGCTGTCGCGGCGCCCGGTGCGTGCGTCATCGTGGGCCGCATGTGCCGACTGTTCGGGATGACCACCGGCGGGCAGCGGGTCCGGGCGACGTTCTGGCTCCTGGACGCCCCGCAGAGCCTCCAGGCGCAGAGCAGGCGGATGCCGGACGGCACCGGCCTCGGCTGGTTCTCGCTCGGTGACGAGCCGGTGCGCGACCGGGCGCCCATCGCCGCCTACGCCAACAGCGACTTCGCCTCCGAGGCCCGCAACGTGGTGTCGCACACGTTCGTCTCGCACGTGCGGTACGCCTCGACCGGGGCCGTCACCGTGCACAACGCCCACCCGTTCGACATGAACGACCGGCTGTTCGCGCACAACGGCGTGGTGCAGGCCCTGGACGTCCTCGGTTCGTGGCTGACCGACGTCGACCGGGCGCTGATGGAGGGCCAGACCGACTCGGAGCTGGTCTTCGCCTACATCAGCGCGGAGATCCGGCGGCACGGCGACACGACGGCCGGGCTGATCGCGGCGGTCCGCCGCATCGCCGCCGAGCTTCCGGTCTACGCGCTCAACCTGCTCCTGGCCGAGCCGCGCCGCCTGTGGGCGCTGCGCTATCCCGAGCCGAACGAGCTGTGGGTGCTGCACCCGGCGCTGGGCGGCTTCGGGGAGCTCCACCTGGCGTCCGGTCACGAGCCCGGCAGCCTGGACGTGGCCGGGGCGAACGGCTCGGCGGGCACGACACCGGCCTACGTGATCGCCAGCGAGCCGATGAACGACGACCCGGAGTGGCGCCTGCTCGCGCCCGGCGAACTGCTCGTGGTCGAGGGCCTGGACGCCGCGTCGATCTTCCCGTTCGATCCGCCGGCGCACCCCGTCCGGGCGGAGGACCTGTCGGCGGCGGAGGCGGTCTCCCAGGCGTGACCCTCGGCGGTACGGACCGTCCGACCCGGCTCGTAGAGTGGGCCGCGTCGGACGATCACCGCTTGCGAGGAGCCCCGGGCCCATGGATCACGAACTCACGCTGATGGCGGTCCACGCCCACCCCGACGACGAGGTCCTCCCCACCGGCGGCCTGCTGGCCCGCTGCGCCGCCGAGGGCATCCGGACCGTCCTGGTGACGTGCACCAACGGCGAGCAGGGCGACGACGCCAACGGTGTGAAACCCGGCATGGAGGGTCACGACGCCGACGAGGTCGCCCGGCGCCGGCTGGCCGAGCTCGACGAGTCGGTGCGGCTGCTGGGCGTCAGCGACCTGGAGCTGCTCGGCTACCGCGACTCGGGCATGGTCGGCTGGGACACCAACCACGACCCGGCGGCCTTCACCAACGTCCCGCTGGATCAGGCGGCCGGCCGGCTGGCGGCGCTGATGGAGCACTACCGGCCGCAGGTGGTCGTCACCTACGACGAGAACGGCGGCTACGGCCATCCCGACCACATCCAGGCGCACAACATCGCGATCGCGGCCTCCGAGCGCACCGGCATCCCCCGCAAGCTCTACTTCACCGCCGTGCCCCGGTCGGGCATCCGGACGCTCCTCGACCACCTCAAGGAGACCGGCGTCGACCCCGGCTTCGACCCCGACGACGACTTCGGCACCCCCGACGAGCTGATCACCAGCGTGCTCGACGTCTCGCCGTACTCCGACCGCAAGCGCAAGGCGCTCGAGGCGCACGCCAGCCAGGGCGAGAACATCTTCCTGCTCCGGCTGCCGGAGGAGATCCAGCAGATCGTGTACGGGACGGAGACCTTCGTGCGCCACTTCGGCCACGTGCCGGTGCCCGACGGCACCGAGACCGACCTCTTCGCCGGCCTGCGCCCCTAGGGCGTCCTCTGGCCACGGGTTCAGGTCACGGGCTCGCGGCGGGCCTCGGCGCGGTAGTGGTCGAGCACGTCCTGGCGCAGGAGGTGGCCGAAGCCGGCGCGTTCGAGCCTGAGCCCCAGCGCGCCCTCGCCGATGCCGAGGGCCCCGGCGGTCGCCGCCAGGTGCCACTCGTGCGCGGCGAGCCGCGTGAGCAGGTGGCCCCTGCGGATCTGCGCCTCCGACAGGCGGAAGCTCTTCAGGTAGGCGACGCGCCCGTCCTCACCGGTGATCGACTCGCGGATGTGGTTCTCCCGGTGCAGGGCGAACGGCGGCAGCGACCGGCTGAGCTCGAAGCCGCGCAGGTGCTGGACGGTCTCGTGCGACTCGCCGTCCTGGACGAGCCCGCCCGCCATGTGCTCGTCGTGGAAGCCGGCCCACTCCGTGCGGGCCCGCGCCGCCGCGGCGCGCAGGTCGCCCAGCGAGCGCACCGAGGCGTCCTCGAGAGGGACGCCGAGGTCGAGGGTGCCGAGCGTGAGCAGCGCGTACTGGTAGACGATCTCGCCGAAGAGGTCCTCGACCAGCGTCGCGTGCAGCGCCCGGTAGTCGTCGGGGTGCGGCACGACGAACGCGCTCGCCAGCGCGTCGGCCACGTAGACCAGCACGCCGCACTGGTCCGGATGGGCCTCGAAGATCCGCAGCGCGTCCTCCAGGCCGCGCACCCGGGCGCCGCTGTAGGTCTCCTCGCAGCGCGGCGACAGCCCGTGCGCCAGCGCCCGCCGCGACCACTCCGCCCACGCGATCTCCGGCCCGCGGAAGTGCAGCGCCAGGTAACCCTCGATCGCCATGTGCAGCGGCAGGAACCGCAGCCGGTCCTTGGCGACCCGGCGGGCCATCCGCCGCCGAACCCTGATCGGCATACTCGGCGGCGCCATGCCCCGGTCGTCCTTGTCCAGCAGCCGCGTGCCGTACGAGGCGGCCGGGCCCTCGCCGTCGCTCCAGACGGCGACGAACGCGTGCGGGATGTAGGAGACGTAGCCGGTGCCGTCGCCGACGGCCACCACCGACGGTTCGTCGCCGTACACCCGGCGGTCGAGCCGCAGCCCTGGGATCGGCTCGTCGCGGACGAGGGGCACGAGCCGCACCGAGCCCCAGCTCTGCGCCGGGCGGGTGCGCAGCCCGCTGCGTTCCAGCCAGTTCATCCGCCCGCTCCCGCGCTTGCAGAAGCCCCCGGGCCCGAGCCGGCATCCGCCGCCTCCGCGGACAGCGCGGGCGCGTCCGCCGCCTCTGGCGCCGGCGCGGCCAGGAAGCGCGCGACCTGGTCGTCGAGGTGGGCTCGCAGCTCGGCGAGCCCGGAACGGCCTTCGGCGAAGCGCGCCAGCTCCACCAGGGCGGGGATGTTCTCGGCGTCGCGCACGCCGGCGGTGGGCACGGTCGGCGCGAGCCTGCGCACATCGAAGTCGTCGGCGTCGTAGACCGGGTTGAGGTGGGTGACGGCGACGCGGCGGGCGGGGTCGAGCCGTGTCCGCCAGACGCGCAGCACCTCGGCCGCCAGCCCTGGCGGGGCGTTGTCCCACCCGTCGGAGATGATCACCAGCCGGTCGGGGGCGGTGTCGAGCGCGTCCAGGATGCGCTCGCCGAGCGGCGTCGGGCCGAACGGGTAGAGCATCAGCGCGTCCACGCGGCCCGAGGTCCACAGCGGCGCGTACTCGGCCGCGAGCGCCTCCAGCAGGTGGTGGCCCGCGAGCGCGACCGCCAGCGGGCGCCGCCGCTTCTGCGCGGAGCCCGTCGTGGAGAAGCTGTCGTCCAGCACCGCCGCCACCCGTCCCCAGGTGCCCGCCCGCGCGCCCGCGGTGCGGCGCGCGGCGGTGCGCAGCGAGCCGGTCAGCTCGGCGCGCCGCTCCGAACGTTCGTCCAGCGGGAGGGAGAGCACGTAGGTGGCGAGCCGGGTGAGCGGCATGGCGCCCAGGTCGGCCTCGACGGAGGCGACCTTGGCCTTCCTGGCGTGCTCCTGGAGGCGCAGGCGTTCGAGCCGGGTGAGCCGCGGCTCGATGCGTTCGAGGAAGACCGCGCGCGGGATGCCGTGCTTGGCGGCGAACCCCTCGGCGACCGTGAACGGCAGCTCGTAGACCGCCCGCTGGTCGTGATGCGCCCGCCGCCAGGACTCGAAGATCGGCCGGTCGTAGGCCTTGCGTGCGCGCGGGGCGAACAGGAAGGTCCCGGTCTCGCGGTCGAGGCCGAGGTGCGCGTGCCGGACCGTGCGCTTGACGCCGGCGCGGTACTTGACCGCGTCGAACGCCAGGTCGGGCCGCGCCGCCAGCCAGTCGCGCATGATGGCGCGGGTGCGGCGGTTGTTGACGCCCGCCCGCCGCAGGTCGCGGAAGAGCCGGTAGACGCGCTGGGGCGGCAGCAGCACCAGCCGCCGGGCGATCAGGCGGCCCTCGGCGCGCCTGGTCTCGACGTCCACGGCCGCCGCCCCGCGGAGCAGGTTGCGCACGATGAGCGCGGCGTTGTGGTCGTTGATGTCCAGGGCCAGCGCCGCCGCGTACAGCGCCCGGTAGTTCTCCAGCATGTAGGCGTGCAGGAAGCCGAGCGAGAGCCGCTGCTCCCCCTCGTCGTGCCGGAACTCCCGCTGCCCGGTGGACGTGGTCGCCGCGTTCACGAACATCAGCACGTCCTCGCAGGCGATCAGGTCCGCGAACGTCTCGGTCATGGCCTTCCACGGTCCGGGCGGGTGGTGCGGGTGCCGGCCGGGGAATGAGGGCACGAGCTGCGAATGATCGCTTTACAGGCGGTTTCCGGAAGTCGCACCGGAGTCCCGCGGCCGGCGCCACGACGCTAACACCGCGGGCCCCGACTTTCGCCCCGATTTCCGCCGATGGCGATCATGGCCGGTAGGTGCCGAAGTACCAGTCGTTGCCCTCCAGGTCGCGGGCCGCGTAGTCGCGGGAGCCGTAGGGTTTGTCGGCGAGGCCCGCGGTGATCTCGGCCCCGGCCGCCGCGGCCCGGTCGTGATGGGCGTCCGGGTCGTCCACGGCGACGTAGAGCCCGGCGCCGCCGGGCGGCGCCTCCGAGATCATGAAGATGTCGGTGCCGGCGCGCATCTCGATGTGCACGATCCTGCCGTCGTCGTCCTTGGAGATCTGGTGCGGGACGAAGCCGAAGGCGCGTTCCAGCCACGCGATGGCCTTGACGGGGTCGGCGTAGCTGACCAGCGGGTAGACGGTCTGGCGGTGTGTTCCTGTGGTTTCGCTCATGCCCGCATCGTCGCCCCGCGGCGGTCAGGGCGTCTTGGACGAATGTGACCTCGCGGCGTCCCGCTCGTCGGCGAGCCGGCGGGTCTCCTGCGACACCGGCGCGGCCAGGACCGCGGCGACGACGTCGATCAGGTAGCTGGTGAAGAGCCGGTCGTCGGTGTGCGGGCCGGAGCGCGCCCGGCGGGCCAGCTCGATGGAGGCGTACACGATCGCGGTGTAGCGCCGGTGCAGCCGCGCCGCGTCGGCCTCCAGCAGGGGCTCCACGAGCGTGCGCCACCGGCACAGGCTGTCGGCGGGGTCGTCCACCGTCGCCGCCGAGGCGACCGCGCCGGGCCGGTTCATCACGTCCGCCCAGACCTGGAGGAACTCGCGGCCCGGCTGGTCGGCGAGCCGGGCGGCGAGCGGCCTGACGAGCGCCGCCGCCAGGTCGCGGACGCCGCCGCCGGACGCCTCGTGGACGTCGAGCAGCGCGTGCCGCCGCGCGTCCACCTCGGGCACGTGCCGGGCGAAGATCGCCTTGATGATCCCGGCGCGGTCGGCGAAGTGGTACTGCACGGCGGTGGCGTTGCGGGCGCCGGCGGCCTGGTTGATCTCCCGCAGGCTCACCGCGTCGAGGCCGCGCTCGGCGTACAGGCGGAGCGCGGCCTCGACGAGCCTGTCCTTGGTGTCGCTCACTCGTTCCCTAGGGCGTCTTCGAGGGCCTCGGCGTACCGTTCGCGGGCGGCCTCGCGGAGCGTGGGGAGATGGCCGCTGGGCCACAGGCCCTTGACCGGCTCGTAGCCGCGCAGCACCTGCCGGGCCACGGTGATCTTGTGGACCTCGGTCGGGCCGTCGGCGATGGCGAGGGCCTGGGCGCCGAGCATCATGCCCGCGAACGGCATCTCGTTGGAGACGCCGAGCGCGCCGTGCAGGTGCATGGCGCGCTGGACGACGTCGTGGAAGACCTTGGGCATGGCCGCCTTGACCGCGGCGATGTCCTTGCGCACCTTGCGGTAGTCCTGGTGCTTGTCGATCAGCCAGGCGGTGCGCAGCACCAGCAGCCGGAACTGCTCCATCTCGACCCAGCTGTCGGCGATCTTCTCCCGGGTCATCTGCAGCTTGGAGAGCGGGCCCCACCGCGTCTCCCGCGACACCGCCCGCTCGCACATCATGTCGAAGGCCTTGCGCACCTGCGCGATCGTACGCATCGCGTGGTGGATGCGCCCGCCGCCGAGCCGGGTCTGGGCGATGACGAACGCGCCGCCCTCCGCGCCGAGGAGGTTGCCCGCGGGCACCCGGACGTCCTCGTACCGCAGGTAGCCGTGCGAGCCCTCGCGTTCGCCGCCGCCCACGCCGACGTTGCGGACGATGGTCAGGCCGGGCGTCCCGGCGGGGACGATGAACATCGACATGCCCTCGTAGGCGCTCACGTCGGGGTCGGTCACCGCCATGACGATGATGAACGTGGCGTGCCGCGCGTTGGAGGAGAACCACTTCTCGCCGTTGATGACCCAGTCGTCGCCGTCGCGCACCGCGCGGGTGGTGAACAGGGTCGGGTCGGCGCCGCCGTGCGGCTCGGTCATCGAGTACGAGGAGGAGATCTCGCCGTCGAGCAGCGGCCGCAGGTAGCGCTCCTTCTGCTCGGGGGTGCCGAAGTGGGCGAGGATCTCGGCGTTGCCCGAGTCGGGCGCCTGGCAGCCGAAGACCGACGGGGCCCAGCGCGAACGTCCCAGGATCTCGTTGAGCAGGGCGAGCTTGACCTGACCGAATCCCGCGCCGCCGAGCTCGGGACCGAGGTGGCAGGCCCACAGGCCGCGCTCCTTCACCCGCTGCTGGAGGGGCCGCACCAGCTCCCGGTAGCGCGGGTCGTTCTTGTCGTAGGGGTCGCCGAGCACCAGGTCGAGCGGCTCGACCTCGTCGCGGACGAACGCGTCCGCCCAGTCCAGCAGCTCCTGGTACTCGGGATCGGTCTCGAAGTCCCACGCCATCGCCGGCCTCCTCCGCCTCGGGATCGGTGAGGCCGATAATCCATCCCCATTAGGAGTTAATGCAAGTGCTCTAGACCTGCGATCCATCGGCAAAGTGCCACCCGAATACGTACAGTGATGGGGATGCTACGTTGAGCAAGTCCTCCTGCTCCCCCGACCCCCTCAGGAACCAAGGACATGATCACTTATCTGGTGGCCGCCGCCTGCGCGGTCGGCATCGTGTTCCTCGCGGCTCTCATGACCCGCAAGGCCAAGGGCGTCACCGACGACCCCGCCCCCGACGGCCCGACCACCGGTTTCACCGGCGCGATGTTGTCGGCGCTCTTCCTGCTGGCGTTCGCGATCGCCATCGTCGTGCCGTGGACGACCAACGACGCCGCCCGGCTCAACACCTACACCGAGAGCCAGGCGGTCGCCGAGGCCGCCTGGGCGGCCACCGACCTGCCCGACGCCGAGGCCGCCCAGGTCCAGGAGGGGCTGCGCGGCTACGTCGAGTTCGTCCGCGGCACCGAGTGGCGGCTGATGGCCGACGGCAGGCTGAGCCAGGAGGGCTGGACGCGCCTGGAGCAGATCCGGCGCGACGTCTCCGCCTGGCCGGCCAAGACCACCGACGACAAGGACACCCAGGCGGGCGTGCTCGACGAGATCGGCGAGATCACCTCGGCCCGGCGCCAGCGCGCCATGGACGCCCAGGCCGTCCCGCCGTCCGGGCTGCTGGTCGTCACCGGCGTCAGCGGGCTGATCGTGCTGCTCTTCCCGTTCCTCGCCGGGGCACGGCCGCGCGCCATGACCCTGGTCCCGCTGGGCCTCATGGCCGCGCTCCTGGGCATCGGCATGTACCTCACCCTCGACATCTCGCACGCCTTCGCCGGGTCGCTGGCGGTCAGACCCGACGCCTTCACCGGAGTCCTCGAGGAACTCCAGCGCGTCTCCGGGAGCGGCTGAGGTGCGCCCGATCCTGCTGCTCCCCGCGGCGCTGACCGCGGTGGCGCTCGCCGGGCTGGGCGGTTCGGCGGCCGTGGCCGACCCCGACCCCGACTCCGGCGACGAGGTCGCGGTCTGCGTGGGCGGCCAGGTCAGCGTGCACATCGACGACGAGGTCTGCGTGAGCGTCGCCGGGCCGGGCTGTGGCTGCCGCCCCGAGCCCGCGCCTCCGCCTCCTCCGCCGCCCGAGCCCGAGCCCGAGCCGACCAGCGCACCACCCACCCCGGCCCCGCCTCCTCCTCCGCCGCCACCCCCTCCCCCGGCGCCCAAGCCGCGCCCGACCAAGGCGAAGGTGAGGCCGCGGCCGGCACCGCCGCCTCCACCGCCCGCACCGGCCCCGGTACGGGCCGAGCCGAAGCCCCCTCCTCCCAAGGCCAGGGCCAAGCCCAAGCCGCCCCCGCCGGAGCGCCGGAAACGTCCCGAGGCGGCACCACCGGAGCGGCGGCGCAACCCGCTGGCGTCACCGATGATCGTGGTCGTCCTGGTCGTCGCCGTGAGCGCGGGCACCGCCATCGCCTTCGCCCGTTGATCCCGGCGCGGGAGCGCACTGTTACCCTCCGGTAGGACCATTTCACCTCCGGTGGAGCAGCATCGAGGGAGAGTGCCGACCGTGCAGCAGCAGATCGACCCTGCGCTCGTGGACTTCGACGTCCTCGCCGGCTGGATGGACGGTCAGGGCCTGCCCGCAGGTCCCTTCGAGGATGTGACGGCGCTCAGCGGCGGCACCCAGAACACGCTGATCCGCTTCCGCCGGGGCGGCGCGGACTACGTGCTGCGCCGCGGGCCCCGGCACCTGCGGGCCCGCACCAACGACGTGCTCCGGCGGGAGGCCCGGGTGCTGGCCGCGCTGGACGGCACCGGCGTCCCCGCCCCGCGCGTCCTCGCGGCCTGCCCGGACGAGACGGTCATGAACGGCGCGGTCTTCTACCTCATGACCCCGGTCGAGGGGTTCAACGCCTCGGTGTCGCTGCCGGAGCCGCACGCGTCCACGCCCGCGATCCGGCGGGAGATGGGGCTCAACGCCGCCCGCGCGCTCTCCTCCCTCGGCGCCGTCGACCACGTCGCGGCCGGGCTCGGCGACTTCGGCAAGCCCGAGGGCTTCCTGGAGCGCCAGGTCGGCCGCTGGACGTCGGAGCTCGAGTCGTACGGCGACCTGGACGGCTACCCCGGCCCCGACATCCCCGGCCTCGACAAGGTCGCGGGCTGGCTGGACGACAACCGCCCCGCCACGTGGCGGCCGGGCGTCATGCACGGCGACTACCACCTGGCCAACCTCATGTACTCCTTCGACGGGCCGGAGGTGGCGGCGATCGTCGACTGGGAGATGTGCACGATCGGCGACCCGCTGCTCGACCTCGGCTGGCTGCTGGCGACCTGGCCGGGCGAGGACGACGAGAGCACCTCGCTCGCCGGTCCCCTCGGCGCCGCGGGCGCCCTGCCGGCCGGCGCGGAGCTGGTGGCGGCCTACGCCGAGCGGGACGCCGCCACCGCGGGGCGCGACCTGTCGTCCATCACCTGGTACGCCGTGCTGGCCTGCTTCAAGCTCGGCATCGTGCTGGAGGGCACGCACGCCCGCGCGTTCGCCGGCAAGGCGCCCAAGGAGACCGGCGACCTGCTGCACTCGATCACCCTGGGCCTCTTCCGCCGTGCGCAGGGCTTCATCGCCGGCTGACCAGCTCCGCGGCCAGCACGTGCTTGCAGGGGCCGCGCCCGCCGCGGTGCTTGCCCCACCAGGGGCACGTGCAGCGCGTCCCGCCGCCGGTCCGCGTCACGTGATGCTCGGTGCCGCCGCTCGCGACCCGTGCGCCGGTGGGCGTGACGGTGACCGCGCCGGACTCGGCGAGCGCGCGGGCGTCCCGCAGCCGCGGGTGCATGGCCGCGAGCGCGGCCGGATCGTAGGGCAGCTCGCGGTGGAAGTAGCCGCCCTCGGCCAGGTCGTAGCCGACCCGTCCGGCCGCTCCCAGCCGGCCGAGCGCCCGCGTCACCCGCGCGGCGGGCAGGGCCGACTCACATGCGAGCCGGTCCGGATCGACGCGGGGCTCCCAGGCGAGCAGCGCGGCGACGAGGTCCGCGTCCTCCTCGCCCTGGTCGGCGGCCAGGTCACCGAGCACCGCGCCCTCGCCGGAGAAGCCCCGGGCCACCTCCGGGCTCAGCACGACCACGAAGCGCGTGTCGCGGCACACCAGCTCCCAGGCGCTGGCCACCGGCAGCCCGCCGGGGTCGGCCGCCCCGTACACGCGCAGCCCGGTGGCGAAGCGCGCGAGCGGCTCCAGCACCCTGAGCCGGTCGGGACCGGACGCACAGGCCGCTCCCCTCCCCGGGCGCGGCGAGATCCGGAGCGTCCGCCCCGACGGCACGGCCCAGCCCGGGCCGCGCCAGCTCTTGGGCAGCCCCCGCAGGAACGCCTTGGCGGCCGGGCCGCCCAGCTCGGCCAGCGGAGCCATCCCCGCGCACGCCTGCTGCACCTCGGCGAAGCCCTTGAGCCAGCGTTCGGGCAGCGGCACCTTCTTCTCGACGACCGTCCCCTCCATCGTGGAGACGGTCACGTCGTCCAGGCCGACGCTCACGTGCAGCGGATCGAGCCCGCCGACGCGCGCCAGCGCCTCCCGCATCGGCGGGTTGAAGTCGACGTTGGTGGTGCCCGAGCCCATGACGGCGCCGTCGAGCCCGGCGGGCAGCACGTCCAGCCGTGCGTAGACGCCGCAGCACGCCGAGAACGACTCGAACCGCAGCCGGTCGCCGTTGCTCGTCACCACCGGGTCGGCCGCCCGCAGCACCGCCGCCAGCATGCCCGGCGGCACGTAGAACCGCGTCCGGGCCACCCGGCCGCACATCCGGAGGGCGATGGCGATCTGCTCGGCGTTGCCGAGGAAGCCGTCGAAGAAGCGCGGCGCCGCCAGCGCCCCGCCCGGCCCGAGGCCGCCCGAGGTCGCCAGCAGGGCCACCGGGCCGCCCGGCCCGCCGTGCCGGATCTCCGACGCCCTGGAGTAGTGGTAGGTGTGCTCGACCGCCGTCGCCATGCGGGCGACTTTAAGGGATCAGCCCGACATAACGTCGTCGCCGTCTGGCACGCTGGCCCGCGTGGACAGACATCCCCCGTTCGAGCAGGTCGCGGACGTCCCGCGCGCCGCGCTGGTCCAGGCCCTGCACGCGGCCGGCGCCTCCGGTGAGCCGCTGCCCAAGGCTCAGTGGGAGCGCGACGTCAAGGTATGGCGCGCGATCGGCGCCGCCCTGACCGCCGCCGCCGCGCGCCATCGCGTGGCCGAGCCCGCCCCTCCCCGCGCGACCGGCTCTTCCGGTGAGGCGGGCGTGGGTGTTCCGGGGTGGCTCGGGGGGCTGGTGCGGCGGCAGGTCGCGCTGCTGGCCGGGCGCTGGACCATGTACGGCGGTTTCAGCGAGATCCGCACCCTGGAGCGGCTGGGCCTCGTCAACCTGGAGGCCGACGACGACTACGTACTCGCCATGGTGTCCGGCCTGGGCGACCGCTGGGCCGAGTTCTCGCGGGCGTCGGAGATCCGCCGAGATCCCGAGCTCGTCGACCGGGCCCTCTGGCGGATCTTCGAGGTCGAGGGCGGCGGCGAGGTCAGCCTGACCAACATCGACAAGTTCGGGTCCAAGAACACCTGGCGGGACGCGCTCCTGGAGCTGGTGGCCGACGGGACGCTGGCGCGCGGCCGGGTCCTCGACGCCTGCCTGGCCGCGCTGCGGCGGGACTTCTCCTCGTACCGGACCATCTGGTTCCGCGCCATGTACGACGCGCTGTCCCCCACGATCGCCGAGCAGCGGGAACGCCAGGACGTCCACCTCGCGCTGCTCGCCTCCGACATCACCGCGACCGTCACGTTCGCCGCCAGGGCGCTCACCGACCTCGACAAGGCCGGCCTGCTGGACGACGGCGCCTTCCTCGACCGGTGCGGGCCCGCGCTGCCGGGCCGTCCGAAGGCGACCGTGATCCCCCTGCTGACGATCCTCGGCCGCGTCGCCGGCCGGGCGCCGGACCGCGGCGAGGACGTGGCCCGGCATGCGGCGTCGGCGCTCGAGAACGACCATCAGCAGGTCCAGCAGGAGGCGCTGGGGCTGCTTCAGCGGCTGGAGGCCCGCGAACCTGCGCGGGAGCGTCTCGGCCAGCTGCGGCCCTCCGTGCGGCAGACCGCCGCCGCCTGGCTGGGCGTGCCGGAGGACGTCCGGGACGCGCCGCCGGACCTCGCCCCGGCCGCGCCGTCGCCGTTCGACCCGGCCGTGCCTCCGCCCGTCGGCGACGACGCCGACCTAACAAGCCGCCTCGCGGCCGTGCTCGAAGACCCCCGCGACCCGTTCGAGCTGGAGCTCGTGCTGGCCGCGCTCGCCGTCCACGGCGACAAGCCGGCCGTCCTGGCTCCGCTGGTCAAGCGGGCCCGCCGGATCCGGGCCCGCGAGGAGGCGCCCTGGACCGGCTCGCTGCGCCTGTACCTGGCCTGCCTGATCCTGTGCCTCGGGGGCGGCGAGGGCGAGACGATGCCCGCGCCGCACCGCTTCTACGTCCTGCTGTCGGAACGCCTGGCGGAGCTCGCGGCGCGTCCGGACGGCGAGCCGCTGGCCACGCCGACCGGCCCCGGCGGCTGGATCGACCCCAAGACGCTGGTCGAACGGGCGAGGGCGCTGACCGGCGAGCCCCGGCCGCACGACGCCGTCGCCGCCCTCCTGCGCCTGGCCCCGGACGGGCGCGAGCCGGCCGGCGACCTCCCCGGGGAGTTCGGCGCGGCGCTGGGTTACGCGCTCGGCGGCGAGCCCCCGCGCGGGACGGTGTCACCCGCGCTCCTGGTCGCGGCGGCCTGCGCCCGTTCCCCGTTCGCCGACGACGATCCGCACCTGGCGGCGGCCGGGCTGCGGCGGCCGTCGCCCCTCGACCCGCGGTTCGGCGACCTGACGTTCGACGGCGAGATCTGGTGGCGGGCGGACTTCCGCGCGCCCGACATCCTCAACCTCACCGGCCCGCACTCCCCAGCCTCGCCCGACCTGGTCGCGGCGCCGGTGGACGGCTGGACCGGCTGGGCCGCGACGACCTGGCCGCACGACGCCGACCCGTTCTTCGCGCACGGGCTCACCTGCGTGCTGAGCACGGTCTTCATCGACATCCCGTACCGCGAGGCGGGCGTGCTGTTCGACGCCCTCCTCACCCATCCCGGCCGGTTCGGCAAGGTCGCCGCGCTCACGCTCGCGCTGGGCCTGAACGCCCGCGCCCCCGAGCAGGCGGCGACCGCGGCGGAGGCCTTCGCCGTGCTGGTGCCCGCCGGGCGCGTCCCGCCGGAGGCGCTCGCGGACGCGCTCGGCCGCACCGCGCCGCGCGCCACCGCCACCCGGTGGGCGCGCTCGCTCGGCACGGCGGCGGACGCGGGCGCGGGCGCGGCGGACGCGGTCGTCGACACGCTCGTCCACCTCCTGCCCCTGCTTCCGGTGGACCTGCGCGGCCGGCACGCCCTGCTCGGTCTTCTCCACGACCAGGCCGTCCGGACCCGCAGGCCGATCACCGACCCACGGCTGCGCGCCTGGCTGGGCGAGCTGACCGGGTCGTCCGCCGCCGCGCGCACCGCGCGGGCCCTGCTCGCCCACGCCCCGGACGGGAACGCGCCGTGACCTCGGCCCCCGGACGGGCCCGGTATCGCGCTCACCGCCGCGCTCGCCGCGACCACCACCAGCGCGGGCAACGCCGTGCGCCTGCTGGAGGAGCACCGGGTCTGGCCACCGGTCTCGCCGTTCGGTTCGGGCCGCCCGGCGGCCTGCCCGAGCCGACGGCACGGCCCGGCCGGGCGCGGCTGGTCACCGAGGCGCGGCGTCTCCGGGACGCGGCTCGTCCGGCGTGAGGCGCCAGTAGCCGAAGGGGTTGGCGAAGAGGTCGTCCTCGTACCGGTCGCACGGGTGATGGCGCAGGATCCAGCGAGGCGCGTCCTCGGCGAGGCGGAACCCCTCGCCCTCCTCGACCTCGGCGCCGCGCTCCTCGGTGAGCAGGTAGAGCGCCAGGGCGTCGATCAGGCCGGCGACCTCGTCCGGCTCCGGCTCGGACCCGTCCGGCCACTCGACCTCGACGTCGGGCAGGCCGAGCAGGTGCATGCCGCAGCTGTAGTAGAGCTCGCCATCGAAGATCGTTCGCTTCACGAAGGCGTGGTAGAGGTGGACGGCCCTCTCGTCCTCGTCGTCGGCGCCAGCGGCGGCGTCGGCCAGCTCCAGCCACCGGTCCCGGCCGTGCGTGAGCCCGTTGCTCTCGTCCTTGGCCGCGGTGGCGCCGGCGCGCAGCAGCCGCGCCGTCAGCTCCAGGACGAGCCCGGAGACCAGCGGCCCCGTGCCGGGGAGGGTCGGGCGGGCCAGCACGTAGGCGACCGTGTCGTGCGACTCGACGGCGTCCCAGTCGGCCTCGGTGAAGGACGCCTCGGCCGCCGAGGCCCTGAAGGCGCGGGGCATCCGCGGGTCGGCCCCGGTCTCGGAGTACTCGTGGTCGAGCTCGAATCCGGTGTTCTTGGCGGCGCGCTCGACCTCGTCGAGGTCGAGGCCGGTGCCGAGCACGCAGAGGATGTGGCGGGGGGTGATCATCCGGCGACCCTAGCCGAGCCCGGAGGGGGTGATCACTCGATACGAAAATCTAGGTCTTGTAGTACTACACACTGTCGTACTACGTTCGGTCGTATCGGCGACGACTCACCCGGGGGTGAGGGGCATGTCAGCGACCGGACGCGCCGCGGAGGCGCTCGACGAACGACTCGGCGGCGCGGCCTTCGCCCGGCGCGGGATGCGCAAGGCCTTCCCCGACCACTGGTCGTTCATGCTGGGCGAGATCGCGCTCTACTCGTTCGTCGTCCTGCTCCTGTCAGGGGTGTTCCTGACGTTCTTCTTCAAGCCGTCCATGGCCGAGGTCGTCTACGACGGCTCGTACGCGCCGCTGCGGGGCACGACGATGAGCGAGGCGTACGCGTCGACGCTGCACATCAGCCTGGACGTGCGCGGCGGGCTGCTGATGCGGCAGGTCCACCACTGGTCCGCGATCCTCTTCGTCGCCGCGATCGTCGCCCACATGTTGCGGGTGTTCTTCACCGGGGCGTTCCGCAAGCCGCGCGAGCTCAACTGGCTGTTCGGCTTCACGCTCTTCACGCTGGCCATGGTGAACGGCTTCACCGGCTACTCGCTGCCCGACGACCTGCTGTCGGGGACCGGGCTGCGGCTGATCATCGGCTCGGTCCAGTCGATCCCGGTCGTCGGCGTCTATCTGAGCTTCTTCATCCTGGGCGGCGAGTTCCCCGGCACCGACATGATCCCGCGCTTCTACATCCTGCACGTGCTGCTCGTGCCCGGGCTGATGCTGGCGCTGGTGCCGGTGCACGCGATCATCCTGCCGTGGGTGCAGAAGCACACCGACTTCCGGCGCGGGCGGAGCACCGAGAAGGCCGTCGAGGGCAAGCCGTTCTACCCGGTCTTCATGGCCAAGACCGGAGCGTTCTTCCTGTTCACCGCCGGGGTGACCGTCCTGATGGCGACGTTCTTCCAGGTCAACCCGGTCTGGCAGTACGGCGCGTACTCCCCCACCGCCATCAGCGCCGGCACCCAGCCCGACTGGTACCTGGCGTTCGGCGACGGCGCGCTGCGCCTGATGCCCGGGTGGGACGTGACCGTGGCGGGGCACACCATCGCGCTGGGCGTCCTGGTGCCGCTCCTGGTCATCACGGTGTTCTTCACCGGGCTGGCCCTCTACCCGTTCCTGGAGGCCCGGTTCACCGGCGACCGCGCGATGCACCACGTCCTCGACCGGCCGCGCGACGCCGCGACGCGGACCGGCATCGGCGCGGGCGGCATCGTCTTCTACGCCGTCCTGTGGGCCGCCGCGGGCAACGACATCATCGCCGAGACGTTCCATCTCTCGCTGTTCGCGACCACCTGGCTGTTCCGTGCGCTGCTGTTCACCGGGCCGGTCATCGCGTTCGTGGTCACCCGCCGGTTGTGCCTCGGACTCCAGCGGCGCGACATGCTGCTGCTCAAGCACGGCATCGAGACCGGGATCATCGTCCGCGAGATGTCCGGCCGCTACGTCGAGCGCACGCGCCCGCTCCCGGAGGAGGCTCAGGTGGAGCTGTCGGCCACGCCGTCGTCCAAGTCCCTCACGTCCGGCTAGCTCAGCCGGCCGCGACGCGGGCGTCCGGCCCCGGGCGGTCGACGCGCACCTTCTGGAGGTTGCGGCGCGATCGGATGCCGAGGGCGGCCAGCCTGCGGTGCACGTCCCGCATCAGCTCGCGGGTCTCGGGCTTGAACGCGCGTCCGCGGATCTCGGCGGGCACGGCCAGGACGGCGAACCGGTTGAGCTTCAGGCCCAGAGTGACCAGGGGCTGGACGCCGGGGATCTCGGGCAGGGACCCGTACAGGTCCCGCGCCCACTTCGGCAGCGTGTAGTAGGCCATCGCGCCGATCGGGAACCACACGAAGGTGAACGGCGCGAGGAAGCGGAGCTTGCGCGGCATCTTCGGCCAGAGCAGGAACCGCACGGTCGCGCGGGACTCGGGGATGACGCGCAGCTCCGTGCGGAACGCCTCGAAGTAGGCGGCCATCGCGGCGGCGTCGCCCGGCACGTCCTCGGCGTGCAGGCCCACGTACGTCGCGGTGTGCCGCTGCTCGTCGTAGTAGCGGTCGATCTCCTCGGGGGTCAGCCTGAGCCCCCGCCTGGTGATGACCTCCAGGTACGAGGCGACCTCGGCGCAGTGCACCCAGCGCAGCAGTTCGGGGTCGTCGACGTGGTGCGTGCGGCCGGTGTCGGGATCCTTGATGCGCAGCCTCTTGTGCACGGCGCGCACCCGGGCGCCGAGCTCGTCCGCCTGCTCGGGCGTGCCGACGGTGGTGACGGCCACGAAGTTGGCGGTGTTGAAGAGGCGGTCGAGCGGCTCCTCCAGGAAATTGGAGTTCTGCCACACGCCCCGCATCGTCGTCGGGTGCAGGGCCTGCAGCATGAGGGCCCGCACCCCGGCGACCACCATCAGGGGGTCCAGCACGACCCGCCACGACACGGTCTCGGGCCCATGAACGATCAGCTCTCGCGTGCTCACCATAGTAAGTACATGGTTACCGCAGAGCGGGCCGCCCGGAGAAGTCCCCGCGCCGAACGTGACGTCGCTTTCCTGCCAGCCCCGGGGCCCGTCGCGGACGCAGACTGCGGGTATGAGCAGCACTGAGCAGCGACTTTTCCGTTTCGGCGTGGTGGGCGAGTCGATCCGCACGGTGGACGGGCTGACCGCGACGGCACGCTCCGCCGAGTCGCTCGGATACTCCACCCTGACCTTGCGCGACCACTTCGTGGCGGAGCCCTTCGGCGACCAGCTCGCCCCCATGGTGGCGCTCACCGCCGCCGCGTCCGCCACGACGACGCTCCGGCTCGGCACGCTCGTCCTCGCCAACGACTACCGCCACCCGGTCCTGCTGGCCAAGGAGGCGGCGACGCTGGACCACGTGTCCGGCGGGCGGTTCGAGCTGGGCGTGGGAGCGGGCTGGTTGCGCGACGAGTACGAGCGGGCGGGCCTGGCGTTCGACGCGGCGGGCGTCAGGGTGGACCGGCTGGAGGAGTCTCTGCGGATCCTGGCCGGGCTGCTGGGCGGCGAGAAGACCACGGTGGCGGGCGAGCACTACCGGGTGCGCGACCTGACGGTGTTCCCGCGGCCCGAGCGGCGGCCGCCGCTGCTGGTGGGCGCGGGCAGCAGGCGCATGCTGGGCGTCGCCGGCCGGTACGCCGACATCGCGGGGATCCTGCCTCGCGCGCTGCCGAACGGGACGATCTCCGACGAGATGTCCGAACGTCTGCCGGACACGATCGCCCGGAAGGTCGGCTGGGTCCGGGAGACCGCCGCGGGGCGGGACGTGGAGCTCAGCATGCTCGTGTCGCCCACGTTCGGCGCCGACCCGCGGGCCGCGGCGGCGCGGGTGGCGGTGCTGCGCGGCTGGGGAGCCTCGTCCACCGACCTGGTGCTGGAGATGCCGAGCCAGTTCGTCGGGCCGCCCGAGCACATCGCCGAGCAGATGATCGCGCGGCGCGAGCGGTACGGCTTCTCCTACTACCTGGTCGGGGACGGTCCGGCGATGGAGGAGTTCGCACCGGTCGTCGACCTGCTCGCAGGACGCTGATCGCCCGGGGCGGACGCGCCGGGGCGCGCGGGCCAGGCGCCTGCCACGGGGGGTCAGGCGTCGTCGAGCCGGCCCGCGAGCGAACGTTCGGCGGCGGCCTGGCCGGCGTCCAGGCCCAGGTGGCCGTCGCCCAGGTCCTGCCGGGCCTGCTCGTCGATCCAGCGGTTGTGGGTCTCCCAGGCGGTCTGCTTGCTGGTGCCGAGAGCCAGGCCGATCTGCGACCAGGAGGCGCCCGCCTTGCGGGCCGAACGTACTCCGAGCTGGCGGCCGTAGCGGGCCTTGCGCGCGATGACCTCGCCCAGCGCCAGTAGTTCGAGCGCCTCGGCCCGGGTGAGCGCGGTGGTCTCGGGGTCTCCCTCGGCGAAGGAGTCGCGGGTCCGGAGCTCGTCGTAGCGCGCGACGGCGCCCCGCAAGGTCAGGGTCGTGTCGAGTTCGTCCGGATTCGATGTCATGCCCTCAGCATCGCGTCAGGCCGTCCTGACGTCAAGATGATCTGACGAAAATGGGCCTGCCGGTTCGCCGGGACAGATGTCAGCATGGAAGGGTCCGGCGGGGACAGGGCAGACAGTAACGCCCCTACCTGGAGATATGAGCCAGGAACCGCGCCGTCGCCCTGCCCCACCGGGCGATTCCCCGGCGCCGTGCCCGGCGAGCGATGAATCGCGGCCCTCCACCGGATCTGTATTCGGTGACGGCGTCACGCCGTCCTCGGATCCGGACCGCAGGAGGCGCACACCGCATGGAACCCCTTTCCGACACTCCGCCCGCGCGGTCATCGCCGGTGGCGCGCGCCGACCGGGGCGAATCGCTCAGCGAGGACTTCGTCAGCCTGACGAGCCCCTACCGGCGGGAGCTGCTGGCGCACTGCTACCGGATCCTCGGCTCGGCCCGCGACGCGGAGGACCTCGTCCAGGAGACCTATGTGAACGCCTGGCGGGCGTTCGACCGGTTCGAGGGACGGTCCTCGGTCCGCACCTGGCTGTACCGGATCGCGACGCGGGCTTGCCTGAAGGCGCTCGAACGCGGCGACCGGCGCTCGCTGCCGTCCGGGCTGGGCGCCGCGAGCCACGACCCCGAGGGGCCGCTCACCGCCCGGATCCCGGAGCCGAGCTGGCTGGAGCCGTTGCCGGACGCGCTGTTCATGGACCGCCCGGCCGACCCGGCGGAGATCATCGAGGCACGCCAGAGCACCCGGCTGGCGCTCGTCGCGGCGTTGCAGCTGCTGCCGCCGCGCCAGCGGGCGGTGCTGATCCTGCGGGACGTCCTGCAGTGGCGGGCGAACGAGGTGGCCGAGCTGCTCGGGACCACACGGCCCGCGGTCAACAGCGCGCTGCAGCGGGCCAGGGCCGTCCTGGAGCGTGCCGCCCCGGCCGAGGACGATCTCGATCTGGTGGAGCCGGGCGATCCCGCCCTGCGGCGACTGCTGGACCGCTACGTCGCCGCGTTCGAGAACACCGACGTGGACGGGCTGACGAAGGTGCTGACCGAGGACGCCCGCTTCGAGATGCCGCCGATCCCCGCCTGGTTCGAGGGGCGGGAGGCGATCGGCCGGCTGCTCGCGGCCCGTTTCAGGATCCACGGCGGCTTCCGGCTCGTTCCGGCGAGCGCCAACGCCCAGCCCGCGTTCGCGCTCTACCTGGACGAGGACGGCGCCACCCGGGCGCACGCCCTCCAGGTCCTGACGGTCACCGGCACGGGGATCTCCCACATCGTCCAGTTCACCGGCACCGGCGCGTTCGCCGGGCTCGGCCTGCCCGAAGTCCTCCCTCCGGGGCGGTAGGGACGGCGCATGCGAAAAGGGATGTCCCGGCGGCCCTGACGGCCACCGGGACATCCCCGGACGCGGATCGGAGAACGCCGAACGCGTCGTCGCGACGTTGCCGGCGCGGTTTATCCGAACGGCTGCGGAGCGCCCTTCTTGCCCGGGCCGTCGCCCCACTCGATCACCTCGTACTTGAGGCCCTTGATGTGCCCCTCGCCGGTGCCGGAGTTGTACTTGCTGGCGGGCTTCTTGCCGTCGAGCAGGTAGCGGAAGGTGTAGGTGTCGAGGTCGAGCATGATGCCGTTGTGCGACGGAATGCCCGGGCCCCGGTCGCCGACGAAGCCGGTGACGCTGCGGCCGTTGTAGGAGACCTTCACCTTGGTGTGCAGCGGCCAGCTCGGGCTGGCGAACAGGCCCTTCTGCATCGGCTTTCCACCGGCGGGGGCGCCGGTGTCGCCGTTGATGCCGGAACCGTCGTCCCAGAAGTAGGACGCGGTGGTCTTGCCGGTGTAGAGCGCCTTCGGCGCCGCCTTCTTCTTGGCCGCGGCCTTCTTCTTGGCCTCGGCCGCCTTCGCCTGCTCCGCCTTCTTCGCGGCGGCCTTCTGGTCGGCCTGCTCCTGCTGGGCCACCATGGACAGCTCGGTGGGGGTCTTCTGCTGCTTGGGAGCGCTGTCGTCGCCGGCCATGGCCACACCGGCCACCAGGATGCCGGCGAGGGTGGTGCCGGTCACCGCGGTCAGCACGACGTTCGTCGCTCGCTTCTGCATGAGAATCCTTTGTTTCGGCGTACAGGACTGCCGTTTCACGCCGGAACAAAGCCCGGACGGACAGGGGAAACGGCGCCGGGGCATGGGCACCCGGCGTAGGCCGTCGCGTGAGAGAAACCCGTGCGGGAGGGGTCTGAATGGCAGGGGACCCCGGTCCGCGCGCACCACAGGGCAGGCCGCATGGCGGCACGGTTAATGCGGTGACGCGGACTCTTTGAGACGGGAGAATGCCGATCGGGGGCGCTGCGGCCCTGGGCTCCATCTGGCCCGGCACAAACGACCGTTGCATGGACGGCCGCTGATCGGCGGAGGGAGATCCCGCCTGGCAGGCGGGACACGACGGCTATGCGATTGTCAGGGTCAACGGTTCTTTGACCTTGACCTGGGATGGAGCATATACGGCATTACCATGCTTGTGCCAAATCCCGGGCGACTTTACCTTTTGAAAGGTAGATCTTTTTCTCGGCCGTTGATCGAAATTGTGGGCGGCGAGCGCGCGAAAGGCTTATGGCAGAGGGGATTCAGACGGGTTCGGCCCGTCTGGCACGATGGCGTGCATGGACCAAGGATTCGACGGCAAAGTCAAAGCAACCCCATGAGCCGGGCACTGGTTCTGGGCGGTGGCGGCCTCACCGGCATCAGCTGGGAGTGGGGCATCCTGTCCGGCCTCGCCGCGGCGGGCGTCGACCTCAGCGACGCCGATCTGGTGGTGGGCACCTCGGCCGGGTCGATGGTCGGCGCGCAGGTGGCCTCCGGGCTGGACTTCCAGGAACGGTTCCGGGCCCAGTTCGTGCCGCTGCCCCCCGGCCCACCGACGCGGCTGGCCCGCCGGGACCTGGCCAGATCGGCCTGGGCGGTGCTCAGCTCGCGGGCCTCCGACGGGGTGGGGGCGCGGCTGGGGCGGATCGCGCTCGGCGCCGAGACCCCGTCCGAGGACGAGCACGCGCGGCTCATCAGGTCCCGGCTGCCAGTGCGGGAGTGGCCGGACCGCCCGCTCATGATCACTGCGGTGGACGCCGGGACGGGAACGTTCACCGTCTTCGACCGGTCGAGCGGCGCCACGCTGCTGGAGGCGGTCGGCGCGAGCTGCGCGGTGCCGGGCGTCTACCCCCCGGTGACCATCGGCGGCCGCCGCTACATCGACGGCGGGGCGCGGTCGTCCACCAACGCCGACCTGGCGGCCGGGTACCGCTCCGTCGTCGTGATCGCCCCCAACACCCAGGGCTTCCGGGCCATCGAGAGCGTGGCCGGGCACGTGCGGGCGCTGCGCCGGGCCGGGTCAGAGGTGGCGCTGATCTCCCCGGACGCGCGTTCCCGCCGGGTCTTCGGCCGCGACTCCCTCGACTCCGCGCGGCGCCCGCCCGCCGCCGGCGCGGGCCGCCGCCAGGCCGCCTCGATCGCCGATACGGTGGCCGCCGTATGGGAGGCCCGATGATTCCGCAGAAGCTCGCCGAGGTCCCGCACGCCGAGTGGCTCACCGACCACGACGGCGTCTGGTCACCGGACGGCGACCACGACACCGTCCTCTTCCAGGGCCTCGACCTGTCCGGCGTCCAGGCCGGCGGCTCGCGCTTCATGGAATGCGCGTTCACCGGCGTCTCGCTGGAGGGAGGCGGCCTGCGCGCGGCACGTTTCCTGGACGTCTGGGCGCACGAGCTGCGGTTCGTCGGCACCGACCTGACCGAGACCGAATGGCAGGACGCCGCCCTCATCGGCTCGATCCTCGCCGGCACCCGCGCGCCGGGGGCCCGGCTGGCCCGCGTCGTCTTCCAGGGGTGCAAGCTCGACTCGGTCAACTTCCGCGACGCCACCCTGACCGACGTGACGTTCCGCGACTGCCTGCTGCGCGACGTCGACTTCGGCGCGGCGAGACTGACCCGGACGTGCTTCCCCGGCTCACGGCTCGACAAGACGGTGCTCGCCGGGGCGACCCTCGACCAGGTCGATCTGCGGGGCGCCGATCACCTGGGCATCACCGTTGATCCCCGCACGATCCGCGGCGCCATCGTGAGCCCCGCACAACTGCTCGACCTGGCCCCTCTCCTCGCCGACGCGCTGGGCATCACGGTCGAGGAGCCGCCCGTGGCCTGATGCGGACACGGTGGCCGGATCCGGCCGCCGTACCGTCCGTCAGGCCCGGAAAGGGGGCTCAGCGCCCCGGAAAGCTCGTGGGCAGCAAGGGTTGCGCCACCTGCGCCATGGGCGCCATCGGGGCTCCGGCCACCGCCGGGGCGGGCGGCGGCACGTGCGAGCCGTCGGCACGCCGTGGCTCCGGCGGCCCCAGATGCGGCTCGCCCCGGCGTTCGCCGAGGAGTGCCATCAGGGCGCGCGCGGTGTCGGCGTCCATTCTCATCAGCACGCTGGGCCTGCCCGATGGATCCACGAAGGGCGATACGGCTGGGGCACCGGCGCCATATTGCGCTAGCGCCAGCCGCATCTCTTCGCGGAGGTCGTGGGCAAGCCGCAGCGCCTGTCGGTCGCTGTCGCTCAAATGTGCGGTCATCGCGATCTCCGGGGAGTTCACGTGCGGGGGTCCGGGGGCAATCCTGCTAGGAAATAGCGTGCAGGTGCAAGGGCCGATGCACGTGCAGATCGAGAAAGATCGTGCGTAACCGAAGGGCCCCCCGATCGTTGTTCATGGCCCCGGAGCACTGCGCCGCAGGTAGGGGCCGTGCAGCCCGGTTCCGGGCCCGTTCACGCCGGATCGGCCCTCAGTCCATGCCGCGTTTGCCCGGCGCCCAGAACGGCTTCACGAGGACCGACCGCCGCGGCCAGCCCCGTTCGCCGACCAGAATTGCGATATATCTCGTTTCGGATCGCAGGCACGCCATATCGCGGATCGTCGCGAGGGGACCCCGGCGACCCGGTAAAGAAGAGGCGGTGGGCGGGGCTGTGGGGGGCGGGGGTACGGTCGGGGCGCAGAACGTGGTTCGGGTCTTGGGGGGTCGATGATCGAGGGGACGTGCGACTCCCGGTTCGCGGCGGTCCGGGAGGCGTTCGCGGCGAACTTCGCGGAGCGGGGCGAACGCGGCGCCGCGGTGACCGTCGTCGTGGACGGCCGCACGGTCGCCGACCTGTGGGGCGGCGAGGCCGCCGCCGGGCGGCCGTGGTCGTCGCCGGACACGCTGGTGAACGTGTTCTCGGTCGGCAAGGGCCTGACCGGGCTGCTGGCCGCCCGGCTCGCTGGCCAGGGCAGGCTGGACGTGGACGCTCCGGTCGTCCGGTACTGGCCCGAGTTCGGCGCGGGCGGCAAGGAGGAGGTGACCGTCCGGCACCTGCTCTCCCATCAGGCGGGGCTTCCCTCGCTGCGGCGCCGGCTGCCGCCCGGGGCGATGCTGGACTGGCCCGCCATGACCTCCGCGCTGGCCGGGCAGGAGCCGTGGTGGCGGCCCGGCAAGGGGCACGGCTACCACGTCAACACGTTCGGCTTCCTGGTGGGCGAGGTGATGCGCCGGGTCACCGGCCGCACGGTCGGCGAGCTGCTGCGGGACGAGATCGCCGGACCGCTCGGCGCGGACGTCCACATCGGGCTGCCCGCCGCCGAGCACCACCGCGTGGCCGACTTCGCCTGGCAGGAGCCGCCGTCCGAGGAGGACAGGGCGGGCGACCTGCCGGACGACCGGCTCATGGAGTACAACGCCTATTTCAACCCGGCCGGGATGTCGGGCATGGGCGTCATCAACTCCGCCGCGTGGCGTACCGCGGAGATCCCGTCCACGAACGCGCACGGCACCGCCCGCGGCGTCGCCCGCGTCTACGGCGCGCTCGCGGCGGGCGGGGCGGCCGACGGCGTGCGGCTCGTGGACGCGGACGCGCTCGCGGCGGCGGTGACCGAGCAGGCCTCCGGCGAGGACCTCGTGCTGCGGCGGCGGACGCGGTTCGGGCTGGGCTTCCAGCTGACCCAGCCGGAACGCCCTCTCGGGCCCAACCCGCGCGCGTTCGGGCACTTCGGGGCGGGCGGCTCGCTCGGCTTCTGCGACCCCGACACCGGCCTGGCGTTCGGGTACGTGATGAACGAGATGGGCCCGCGCTGGCAGAACCCGCGCAACAAGGCGCTGGTGGAGGCCGTCTACGCGAGCCTGTGACCTCGCGGTCACCCATGGTGATCGGTCGGTGACCGTCGTCGTACGATGCTCGCATGACCGAGCGGCAGGCCGTCACCGCCCAGCCCTGGCTCCGGCGCATGGGCCCGCGCGACCCCGCGGAGTCGCACCGGGCCGCCACCCCGCTGGAGCTGTTCTACGACCTGTGCTTCGTGGTCGCGGTCGGCGCGAACTCCAAGAGCCTGGAGCACGCGCTGGCCGAAGGGCACTACGCGAGCGGCGTGCTGAGCTTCCTGCTGGTGTTCTTCGCGATCTGGTGGGCCTGGATGAACTACTCCTGGTTCGCCTCCGCGTACGACCCCGACGACGCCCCGTACCGCGTCGCGACCATGGTGATCATGGCCGGGGTGCTCATCCTCGCGGCGGGTGTGCCGAGCGCGTTCGACGACCGCGCGTTCGGGCTGGTCTTCCTCGGCTACCTGGTGATGAGGGTCGGGCTGGAGTCGCAGCGGCTGCGCGCCGCCCGTTCCGACCCGGCGCGCCGTGCCACCCTGCTGCGGTACGCGGCGGGCGAGACGTTCTGCATGGTCCTGTGGGCACTGGCGATCTTCGTGGTGCCGCGCGCCTGGATGGTGCCGGTCTGGCTGCTGGCCGCGGCGTGCGAGCTGATGGTGCCGCCGTGGGCCGAACGCCTCGTGTCCATCCCGTGGCATCCGCACCACATCGCCGAACGGTACGGGCTGTTCACCATCATCGTGCTGGGCGAGTCGATCCTGTCGGCCGCCAACACCATCCGGGACGGCATCGGCGACGCCCACGTCACCGACCTGGCGCTGGTGGCCGCGGGCGGGCTCGTGACGGTGTTCGGCATGTGGTGGGTCTACTTCTCCCTGTCGTCGGCGGGCCTGCTCGAAGGCAGGCGCATGGCGGTGTTGTGGGGGTACGGGCACTACGTGATCTTCGCGTCCGGCGCCGCGGTCGGCGCCGGCATCGCGGTGAACGCCGCCAAGGCCACCGGGCACGCCCACGTGTCCACCATGGCCGCGGGGTTCGCGGTCGCCGTGCCGGTGTTCCTCTACCTGCTGGTCGTCTGGTGGCTCGTCGTCCGCCCGCACGGCCCGAACGCCCCGTTCGCGTGGGCCATGCCGCTGATCGGCCTGCTCGCGCTCGCCGCCTGCTTCACCGGCGCGCCCCTTCCGGTCATCGGCCTGCTGATGGCCGCGCAGGTCGGGCTGAGCATCCTCGCCCACGGCACCAAGGGCGCGCGGGCCGCCGCGGACTACGATCTCGAGCCATGACCGGCACGCTCTCCCTCCGCGCCCTCAACCGGGCCACCCTCGCCCGGCAGATGTTGCTCGCGCGCGAGGAGGTGCCCGTGGCCGAGGCCGTGGAGCGGCTGGCCGGCATGCAGGCGCAGGAGCCGAAGCCGCCGTTCCTGGGTCTCTGGACGCGCGTCGCCGGATTCGAGGCCTCGCACCTGCACGAGGCGCTGCGGGACCGTTCGGTCGTACGGGCGACGATGATGCGCGGCACCCTGCACCTGATGTCAGGGCGCGACTACCTGGCCCTGCGCACCTCGATGCAGCCGATGCTGGACGCGGGGATGCGCGTCCTGGGGGCACGGGCCAAGGGCCTGGATCTGGACGAGGTGCTCCCCGCCGCCCGCCTCCTCCTGAGCGAGCGGCCGCGCACCTTCAACGAGGTGCGCGCGGCGTTGCAGGAGGAGTTCCCCGACGTCAACGACCGCGCGCTGGGATACGCCGTGCGAATGTGCCTGCCGCTGACGATGGTGCCGACCGAGGACCGGTGGGCGTTCCCCCGTACGTCGGAGTTCACGCTGGCCGAGACCTGGCTCGGCGGCGCTCCCGCCGGCGACGCCTCGCCCGACGGGCTGGTGCTGCGCCACCTCGCCGCGTTCGGCCCGGCGACCGCGGCGGACGCGCAGGAGTGGTCGGGGCTGGGGAGGCTGGGCGAGGTGTTCGAACGCCTGCGGCCTGAGCTGCGCACGTTCACCGACGAGAAGGGGCGGGAGCTGTTCGACCTGCCGGACGCGCCGCGGCCGGGCGAGGACGCCCCCGCCGAGCCCAGGTTCCTGCCGGAGTTCGACAACCTCGTCCTCGCGCACGCCGACCGCACGCGGGTGATCGCCGACGCGCACCGGCCGTCGCTGACCACCAAGAACCTCCGCGTGCGGGCCACGTTCCTGTGGGACGGCTTCGCCGCCGGGCTCTGGGAGACCGAGCGCAGGCGCAAGGTGGCCACCCTGCGCCTGCGCCCGTTCGGCACCCTGCCCAGGAAGGCGCTGAACGCGCTCACCGCCGAGGGCGAACGGCTCCTCGCGTTCACCGAGCCCGACGCCACCGACCACCAGGTGACCCTCGCCGAAGCCTGACCCGGGGCCGAGCGGGGCCGAGCGGGGCCGAGCGGGGTCAGCCGATGGTGCGGCCGAGGCCTTGCCAGTACGGGGCGCGCAGGTCCTTCTTGAGGATCTTTCCGCTGGGGTTGCGCGGCAGGGCGTCCACGAAGTCGACCGAGCGGGGACGCTTGAAGCCCGCCAGGCGCTCCTTGGCGTACCCGAGGACGTCGTCGGCGGAGAGCGCGGCGCCCGGGCGGGGCACCACGACCGCCTTGACGGTCTCGCCCCAGCGTTCGTCGGGGACGCCGATGACCGCCACGTCGGCGATGTCGGGATGGCCCGCCAGGACCTCCTCGACCTCGATCGGGTAGACGTTCTCCGCCCCGGTCACGATCATGTCCTTGATCCGGTCGGTGAGGAACAGGTAGCCCTCGGCGTCGACGTACCCGGCGTCGCCGGTGCGCAGCCAGCCGCCGTCCGCCAGCAGCCGGGCGGTCTCCTCGGGGCGCTTCCAGTAGCCGGGGGTGTTCTGGGACGAGCGGATCCACACCTCGCCGACCTCGCCGGGCGCGCGCTCGGCGTCCGTGGCGGGGTCGACGACCCTGATCTCGACCCAGTCGTACGGGCGGCCGACCGAGCGCATGAGGTGGGCGCGCGGGCCGCCGGGATCGTGGTCGTCCGGTTCGAGCTGGACGATCGCGCCGGTCGTCTCGGTCATCCCGTACAGCTGGAACAGCGGCGCGCGGAACGTCTCCAGGGACCGGCGCAGCACCTCGGAGGTGATCGGCGAGGCGCCGTAGGTGATGGCCCGCAGCGCCGAGAAGTCGCGGTCGGCCGCGCCCGGCACCTGGCACATGAACTGCAGCACGGCCGGGACGATGAACGCGTTGGTGATCCGCTCGCGTTCGAAGGTGTCGACCAGCGCGACCGGGTCGATGTCGCGGACGAGCACCAGGCGGCATCCCGCGTACAGCCCCGCCAGCGCCCAGCCCGAGCCGCCGATGTGGAACAGCGGCATCGGCACCGCGGTCACCGACGTCTCGTCCAGCCGCCAGCGGTGCGCCATGCGCTCGCCGACCGCGAAGTTGACGTTGCTGAGCTGGACGCCCTTGGGGAGCCCGGTCGTCCCGGAGGTGTAGAGCTGCACGACGATGTCGCCGGGCTCGCCGGTGAAGCCGGGGTCGTCGGCGGGCCGGGCCGCCACCCACTGCTCGTAGTCGGCGCCGGTCACGACCACCTGGCCGGGCAACTCGGCGGCGACGTCCGCGAACTCGGCGTCGACGACGGTCACGGCTGCCTCGGCGTCGGCCACGATCGCGGCGATCTCCGGGCCGGTCAGCCGCCAGTTGACCGGCGCGACCACCGCGCCGATCTTGGTGGCGCCGAAGAGGACCTCGAAGAACTCCGGCGCGTTCTTGCCCACGTAGCCGACGCGCGAGCCGGCCGCCAGCCCGGCGCCGAGCAGCGCCTGGGCGATCCGGCTCGACCGTTCGTCGAGTTCGGCGTAGGTGAGCGTCCGCCCGTCGCCGGTGATGGCGGGCTCGCCGCCGCGCGCACGAGCGTGGTCACGGACGATCGACACGACCCGGTAGTCCACCCACAACCTCCCGAATATGGTTCGGTATCTGATCCCGCGACCTTACCGAGCACTTCCCCGGCGGGAAAGGGTGGCCGTCATGACCCTTCGCGAGTGCTCGGCTTCGAATGGTGATCAATCCGATATCCATATTGATTGAATCTTTCACCGATTCGGCGCAAGCTATCCCCCGTACCCCGGAAGCCCCGCGAACACCCAGGAACCACCCCACCCCGCCGACAGGACGCGACGACGATGTTCGAGATCTGGGAGACGAGCGAGCCTGCCAGGCTCATCAGTGACGCCGGCAGCCTCAAGGTCGCACTGGAGAAGGTCGACACCATGTGCAGGCTGCGCCACGACCAGGCCCTGGCACACGTCGGCTCGACGGGCGAGGGATATCACTTCGAGATCCGCGACGACGACGGCAAGGCGCTGGCCCGCCTGACCTACGTCCCCGACACCACCCGCGCCTACAAGAGCGTGGTGGTGGACGAGCTCCGCGGCGACAACGAGCACCCCGCCGGCTGACCGGCAAGCTGTCCGACCCTGGCCATCCAGCCCCCGGCGGCCACCAGCGCCCTTCGGCATCGCCGCAGGCCGTGGACTTTCCACCGGGCGTTCGTCCTGTTCGTAACTTGTTGACCCCTCGCTCCTCCACACCTAGTTTGACAAGCGTGCGCAGCGCGCGGTCAACGAGGAGTCGCGCCCCGCACCGCAACGTGACGCCGGAAGCACACGTATCCCCTTGAGGCGCGGAACGCGAAGGGAAACGGACATGCCCCGAGCACAGGTCATCGACATCGAAGAGGCCCGGAACCGCGACGCCGAGGACGCTCAGTACGAGAAGACCCTGAGACGCCTCTCGAAGGCCTCGGTGGACAAACACTGGGAGCCGTACACCGACATCCCCTGGGACGACCCCGAGTTCGAGATCGACCCCGACGACCCGCGCTGGATCCTGCCCGAGCTGGACCCGCTCGGCGCCCACCCCTGGTACCTGGCCCAGCCCGAGCACGTCCAGGCGAGGATCGGGCTGTGGCGGCAGGCGCAGGTCTGCAAGGTCGGCATGCAGTTCGAGAACGTGCTGAAGCGCGGGCTGCTCACCTACGCGTTCCGGCTCCCCAACGACTCGGCCGAGTTCCGGTACGTCTACCACGAGACGATCGAAGAGGGACATCACGGGATGATGTTCCAGGAGTTCGTCAACCGCAGTGACTCCCCGGTCGACGGGATGCCCCGGGCCGTGCGCGTGATGGCCGAGATCGTGCCGCCGCTCAGCCTCGTCGCGCCCTCGCTCTTCTTCTTCTGGGTGCTCGCCGGCGAGGAGCCCATCGACTACGTCCAGCGCCGCATGCTGCGCGACGGCTCCGCCCGGCACCCCCTCCTCAACAAGATCATCTCGATCCACGTGGCTGAGGAGGCCCGGCACATCTCGTTCGCCCGCCAGTTCCTGCGCCACCGCGTGCCGCGCATGCCCGGCCCGCAGCGGTTCGTCCTCAGCCTGCTGGTGCCGCCGTCGATGAAGCTCGGCGTGCTGCTCATCCTCACCCCGCCGATCGCCATGGCGCGCCAGTTCGAGATCCCCGAGCACGTCATGCGCGAGACCTACTGGGGCACCGAGCACTCGCAGAACCTCATCTCCAAGACCGTCGCCAACGTCCGCGGGCTGTGCTCGGACATCGGCCTGATCAACCCGGTCAGCAAGCAGGTCTGGCGCCTCCTCAACATCTGGGAGGACGACGGATCCTGACCCCGAGTCGTCCGCCGGGCCGCTGCAGCCGGCAGGACGCGGAAACGGGGCCTGCCGGCGTTCCTGCCGGCCTGGGACGAGCCGGGGTCTCGTCCAGAGCCCCCACGGCCGCCTGACCGTGCGAACGCCGTGTCCGCGACGCCAAAGGCCGGTGCCCGGCGGACCCCACCGCCTCACCCGTCCCCATCCCACTTCCGGGGACGGGTGAGGCGCGCACCGCGTGGACGGTGTGGAGCGAGGAACTGCGCAACACGACGGCGCAGGTCTGCGAAGCCAAATGGCCATACGGCTGAGCCGAAGGCGCGGGTGCGCCGCTGAGGTACTGCAGAGCGGGGTGAGGGGCGGATGGACCGGCGCGGTGGCAACGACGAGACCTGGGGGTGTCGGTGAGTTGCCATGGTGGCGTTCGGTGGCGTGGGAGGATGCGAGGCGTTGTGAGCGGCGAGCCTGGAGGGATCTGTGAGAGCGGCGTGGCGACGGCCTGGTCAGGCCCGGTCGGCCCCGGACGGCACCTCCGCTCCCCCGCGTACGAGAGACGAGGCCGAAGGGCTGGTCCGGCTGGCGGTCCAGGGCCTCCAGCGCGGTGACCAGGAAGTTCTGCGGCGGACCGCGGTGGAGCTGAGCGGCGAGGCGGACGACGAGCCGTGGCGGACGCTGGTCGACCGGGTCATGCTGGCCCGGCTGGAAGAGGCGGTGACCACGGCCTGGCAACGGGGCTGGCAGCCCGCCGACCTGGCCCGGTTCACCGGACGGCGCCTGGGGCGCCGCCACCAGCGGATGGCGGTCGACGCCATCGCGGCCGAGATGCGGGCCTACTCGGGCACGACCGTGGACGAGGAGTGGCGCGCGCAGCTGTCCGCGCTCGGCGCCGAGGTGTGGTGGCGCGGCGACGCCACGTTCTTCCAGGCCCGATGCGGCCGGGAGGACACCGACCGGCTGACCGTGCTGACGTCCGCGCTGGAGGTGCTGCGGCTGCTCGGGACACTCCCCCGCCTGGCGCGGATCGGCCCGCCCCCGGGCGCCGCGCCGAACGGGCGGGCGGAGACGACCCAGCGGGCCAGGGAGATCGACCAGCGCATGCTGGGCAAGGTCCGGGCGCTCCTGGCGAAGGCGGAGTCGACCGAGTTCCCGGAGGAGGCCGAGGCGCTGAGCGCCCGGGCCCAGGAGCTCATGGCACGTCACAGCATCGACCACGCGCTGCTCGCGGCCGAATCGGGCACGGGCGGCGAACCCGCCGGACGCCGCGTACCGGTCGACAACCCGTACGACTCACCGAAGGCCGTGCTGCTGACCGTCGTGGCCGAGGCGAACCGCTGCCGCGCCGTGTGGCATCGCGAGCTGGGCTTCTCCACGGTGCTCGGCTTCCCCGCCGACCTGGCCGCGGTCGAGATGTTGTTCACGTCTTTGCTGGTGCAGGCGACGACGGCGATGCTGCACACGGGGTCGCAGAAGGACGCGCTCGGCAGATCCCGGACGCGTTCGTTCCGTCATGCGTTCCTGAACGCCTACGCCGCCCGTATCGGAGAGCGGCTTCGCGGGGCGGCCGGTGAGGCGGCGACCAGGGCGGCCGCGGAGGCAGACGGGAAGGATCTTCTTCCCGTGCTCGCCGCACGCGACCGGGCCGTCGAGGAGGCGGTCGACACGATGTTCCCGAATCTCACCAGGGGCCGCGCCCGGGCGGTGTCCAACCACGAGGGCTGGGTCGCGGGGCGGGCGGCCGCCGATCTGGCCAGCCTGAACGGACGCTCCGAGGTCACCGGAGAATAGCGCCGCCGGCTGGACACCTGGTTTTTCGCCGGGGTCCCCCCGGTGGAGCAAGGGGGACGGCCGGGTCAGTCCTTCTTGCGGCGCGTGTTGCCACCACGGCCGCGCAACGGGACCCCCGCCTCCTTCAGCACGTTGTAGATGAAGCCGTACGAACGGCCGGTCTCGGCGGCCAGGTCACGGATGCTCTCCCCCGCCGCGTAGCGGGGCGCGAGCTCCGCCGCCAGCTTGGTGCGCTCGGCACCCGTCACGCGGGTGCCCCTCGCCATTGTCCGGGTCACGTGTACCTCCAGGATCGGACGTGCACTACGGGCCATTCCCGCAGCTCACAGCCTCATGATCTATCCAACGTACACATTCCCGTCAAAATGCCACCACATGCCACGCGATCGTCATCGGATCGGCCACTGGTGGACTTTTCCGTGGCACACGGCGTGTCGCTACTGGACGAACGGTCTCCACAGGGTCAGTCACCCGTCAAGAATCCCTTGCCCAACCACGAATCGAACACAAATCGAACGCCGAAGAACCACGCCTCACACTCCCATCGAACCACCGTCGAACCAACCCCGAACAACCGCCCCAACAACAACCCGCAACAGCCCGGCCCCCGCAGCACACAGCAAGGCGCAACACCGAGTGCCCCAGTGTGGGAAGACCCAGCAGAGCGCAGGCCCAGCCCGGCAGGACACCGGCTCAGCCCGCACAGCGCAGGGCCCGGCCGACAGAGTGCAGCCCCCAGCCCACGGAGCGCGGGTTCAGGCCGGGGCGAGACCGGCCAACGGGGGGCCGGGGCATCGATCAGGGTCAGGGTCAGGGGTGAGTCTCGCGCAGTCGGAGCGCGCGCTGGAGGTCGTCCAGCTGGTCTGCGAGGGTGCGGCGCAGCGCCACCGCCAGGTCGTCACGTTCAAGACACCGCGCGGCGCGGCCTGCGATGTCCTGGGTGGCGGCGTGGACCGGGAAGAGCTCGCGCCCGAGCGTCATGGCGACCACCTGGCTGCGCCTGCTCGCCGCCGGCACCTCCTCGAAGTAGCGAGCCAGGTAGGGAGCCGTGGTCTCCGGCCGGGCGGGCTGCCAGAACCCCTGGGCGACGGCCGCCAGAAGATGAGGTGACGGACCGTCCTCAGCGAACAGCAGCGTCCACGCCCGTTCCTTGCTGGCAGGGTCGGGCAGAGCAGCCCTGCAGCGCGCCGCGCCCTCCTTCCCGATCCAGCCGGGGTCACGGGCGAGCTCGGCCGCGATCTCGGACTCGCCGCCCTCGCCGAGCGCGGCGAGCTGGTGCAGGATCTGCCAGCGCAACTCCACATCAAGTTCAGGCCCGCCGGGGACCAGACCGCGACGGAGCCACTCCCTCAGGTCGTCCAGTTCGTCAGCGGCATGGGCGCTCGGGATGAGCGTCCGCACGGCGGCCAGCCGCAGGTCGGCAGAGGCATCGGGCCGTCGCAGCAGCGCCCGGCACACGTCCGTGAGAACCCCGAGCGCCTGCGCTCGGTAACCCGGCGGGACGAAGCGGTCCGCGACATGGCGCCGCGCGAACGTGAGTACGCCCTCGGCGATCGCCACCTCGTCCTCTCCCGGCAGCTGGGCCCCCACCAGCGCCAGGTAGTCGACGGCCGGCAAGTCACCGTCTCGCACCATGTCGCGGGCGGTGTTCCAGAGCACGGCCCGGGTCAGCGAGTCCTCAATCGAGGAGAGGCCTCTGGTGACGGCCCGCCAAGACTCCTCGTCCAGCCGCACCTTCGCGTAGGTCAGATCACCGTCGTTCGGCAACAGCAAGGCAGGCCGCCGCTCCACCCCGGTCAGCAAGGTCGCCCCCGAACCCACGCCCGGCGCGAGGTCCACCCCACGCCGTTCGCGCAGAACGAGCCCACGGCCGGGCACCTCGTCGTACAGTCCCACCAGAATCCGATGCGGACGTTCAGCAGCCCCATGCGCCACCGCGACGGCCGCAGTACCCCGCACACCCTCAGCATCACCCGCCGACGTCGCCGTGGCCCCACCCACGACACCCGCAGGACCACCCACCCCGGCCTTGGTCTCACCCGCAGCGGCCGTAGCCTCACAGGCGGCGACGGTGGCGTCGCCCGCGACAACCGTGGCATCTCCCAAGGCGGCCGTACCGTCCCCCGCGACGCCCCTGGCACCGGCAGCAGCGACCGCGGTGTCACCCGTAACGGCCGCCGCGCCACCCGGGGCGTCCACAGCGTCACTCGGCACAACCGCCCCATCACCCGGGGCGGCCGCCGCATCACCCTGAACGGCTGCGGTGTCTCCTATGACGCCGGTGAGCGTGTCCACACCCGTCGTGCGTAGCCAGCGGCGTGCCCACTCGCGGACGTCGCGCCCGGGGGCGGCCTTGCCGATGGCGTCGAGGAGGTCGCCGAGATCGGCGTTGGCGAAGCGATGCTCGGCGAAGTAGTCGTTCACGCCGCGGAAGAACGCGTCCTCGCCGACCCACGCGACGAGCTGCCGCAGCGCAGACGCGCCCTTGGCGTACGCGATCCCGTCGAAGTTCATCAGGGCCGCGGCCACATCGCCCAGGCTCTCGGTCGACACCGGGTGCGTGGTGGGACGCTGATCGGCGTCGTGCCCCCAGGACTTGCGGGCCACCGCGAACGCCGTCCACGGGCTGGTGAAGCGGCTGGCCACCGCGGCGACCTCGTATCCCAGGTACTCGGCGAACGACTCGCTGAGCCACAGGTCGTCCCACCACCGCATCGTCACCAGGTTGCCGAACCACATGTGCGCCATCTCGTGCGCGATGACCATCGCCCGGACCTCGCGCTGCGTGTCTGTGACGGCCGACTGGAACACGAACCGCTCGTTGAACAGCACGCATCCGGGCTTCTCGACCGCGCCCCAGTTCATCTCGGGCACGAACACCTGGTCGTACTTGCCGAACGCGTACCGCTGCTCGAACACCTCGTGATACCGGTCGAACGCGCGCCGCGTGATGCCGAAGACCTCGCCCGCATCAGCCTCCATATAGCGCGCCAGGGAACGACGGCAGTGCAGGCCCAGCCGTATGCCGTCATGCTCATCCCCGATGGAGTGGAACGCCCCTCCGGCAATGGTGACGAGCGACGTGCTGATGCGGGCGGTGGGCTCGAACTCCCAGCGCCCCTCCCCCGAGGCACGCAACGCGCCGTTGCTCAGCACCGTCCAGTGCTCCGGGGCCCGCACGGTCACCTCGAACGCGCCCTTGAGGTCGGGCTGGTCGAAGCAAGGGAACACCGCCGGCGCGTGGTCGGGCCCGCAGTTGGCGTAGACGTACACCTCTCCGTCCACCGGATCGACGAACCGGTGCACACCCTCACCCGTCCGCCCGTACGGCATGTCGGCCTCGACGAGCAGTTCGTTGTCGGCGCCCAAGCCCGTGAGCGCGAGACGCCCGCCGCGGACGACGCCCGCCGCGGACGACGTCCGCCGGGTCGAACGCCCGTCCGTTCAGCTCCACCCGCCGCACGAGGCCCGGGCGGATCTCGGCGAACGAAGCGTCCGCCACGGCGCCGAACCGGAGGACGGTACGGCAGCCGAAGACCTCCTCCCCGCGGGTGAGGTCGAGCTCGATCGAGTACGACCGGACGTCCAGCGAACGGGCCCGTTCACGAGCCTCGGCACGGGTGAGAGCGGAGGTCATGTAGAAGCCCAACGATCACGAAGGGCCCGGGGGTTCCGAGGCGAGGAGGTCCATGAGCAGCCCGTCGCGCCACTCCCCGGTGACCGGGTCGCGTTCGTACTGGCGCATGACCCCGACCGGCCTGAATCCGACCTTCTCGTAACAGCGGATCGCGGCGGCGTTGGCCGCGGAGGGGTCGATGGTCAGCCGGTGATGCCCGCGTTCCTCGATGAGCCAGCGCGCCAGGGTACGGACGGCGTCAGTGCCGAGCCCGCGCCCCTGATGGCGGGCGCTGAGGAAGACGTCGATCGACGCGTGCCGGTAGTCCGGGTCGTTCTCCTCGTCGTACTGGACGGCCCCGGCGATCTCGCCGTCCACAACGATGGCCAGCATCCCGTCGAAGTTCTCCGGGGCCGACCACCATCGCGCCACCTCGGGCTCGCGGACGATCTCACCGAGCGCCTTCACGTCCGCGTCGGCCACCGGACGCAGGACGACCGACGCCCCTCTCAGCTGGTTATCCACAGAATTCCGTTCGGCTTCCGGCGGACTTTCGGATCCTCCATTCTGGCGTGCATCGACGCAGAAAGGAGGAGCCATCCATGCGCTCCACGATCACCTTCCCCGTCCCGTCCACGACCACGTCCCGCTTCGTCGTGGCCGCCGACCAGATGCCGGCCGACGTCCGCCCGCTGGCGTACGGCCACACCTACGAGGCCCATGTCAACGGGCGCCTCGGCACACCGCAGCTGTCCATCGAACGTGCCGGACGGCTGCGCTGGGATCCCAGCCAGATCACGTCCCCTGATCCCCATCTCCGCGAGGCGGAGACCAGGCTCCGCGACGCCGAGCACCTGGCGGTCGTCACCGCCGTCGGCCCCGTCACCGACCAGCCCCGCAGCGTCCAGGTCGCCCGCGCGGCCGCGTTCGCCATCGCCCACGCCACCGGCGGCGTCGCCGCCGACCTCGTCACCGGCCACATCCTGGAGCCTCGCGCCGACGAACGCCCGCGCTTCGTCCTCGCCGACGCCTGGCTCGGCGACGTCCTCCCGCCCCAACGCGCCAACGGCCGCTGCACAGCCCCCGAGCCCGACCACGACCCCGAGGGCGTCAACGGATGCGCCTGCGTCCGCCTGATGACCCGCGGTCTGCGCCGCTTCGGCCTGCCCGAGCTCCAGATCTCCGACATCGCCTGCCCGCACGACCACACCGCGCTCAACGTCCTGCGCGCCACCGCCCGCCGCCTGCTCACCGACCACTGGTCCTGGCTGACCACCGGCCCCGCCGACCGCGCCCGCACGATCGACGCCGACCTCCCCCTCAGCACCGGCGACTACCACGACTTCTGGGGCGACTCCCCCGCCACCACCCCCGAGACCGCCTTCCACGTCCACCTCACTCCCGTCACCCCTCGCCTCATCGCGGTGGGCCCGCCCGAAGACTTCCCCGGCACGTCCAACGACTGGCTCTGGAGCGAAGCCCTCCCCACCGCCCTCCACACCCCCACAACCATCCCCACAGCCGCCTGACGCAAGGCAGACCGCAGCCGCCAAGGTCTGGCCTCCCACCACCTGCCCCACGCCGTCGGGCGGCGTGCGCGCCAGCGGCGTCCTGGACCGGATCTTCGCGCCCGGCCCGGGATCACCCTGCTGCCGGTGCCGTTCCTCCACACCACCGGATGTCACTCGGTCCCGATCACCCAGCTCTGCAGGGCGGCACCGCCGTCCTTGCCTGCGCTCGCTCAGAGGCATCATCACCCGCCGCACCCCATATGCCCCCGTCCCCCACCGGCACATGCCCCCATCGCCGTGTGCCCTCCTCCGCCACCCGTCGTGCCGGTCGCCCATCCGGCCGCAGAGCCTTCAGGAACGTGTCGAGGCGCTCACGGGAGTCGAATCCGAGCACGATCGGCAGCACGTAGGCGTCCCGGCCGTTTCTCGGCCGCCATAAGGTGGTGGAAGAAGACGCCCTCCTGGACCAGGCCAGCGGGTACACGTCCGCGATGTTGGCGGCGCGCCCTCGACGGCGCCAGCCGACCGCTCGATCTCGGCTGCTCCCTCCACTACGACGAGAGCCATGCATCCAGCCTCGGAGAGCCACCTCACCACCCGTCCGCGCCGAGCCCCTAACCACGTATCCGACCGCCCAGACCTTCAACTCCGCCAGACAAGCACTCATCCCCGACCGCGCCCCACCCCACCCAAAGGCCTGCGCACGCCTGCGCTTGCCCGACCACAGAAACGCGACCCACGACCTGTTCGCGCGGCCTCCCGCGACGGAGTTCGTGTCCTCAACGTCAACACGATAGGACCCAATGCGCCCGGAGGCCGTCGGCGCCGAAGCGGCGGCTGGGCGCCCACCAGACCAACCGGTACCCGAGGTGATGATCCCGCTCGGGGTTCGAGCTGTGGGAGCGGCTGGCCAGATCGGAGGCCTGCTGCGAGGCCCGCAACCACACCACATGTCAAACACGGATCGTCGCCTCACGGGAGTCGCCCACGAAACGACCGGTCCCCCTCGCCCGCTCTCCAACCCAGCCTCAGGCCCCGGCAAGGGCCGGACGTTTCACCCGCCATATCAACGCATAAAGCGTCAGCCCGAGAGCGAGGCCGGCGACAGCGCCCTCAACTCCGCTGGCCAGGGTCATGTGCAGGGTGCGTGGAACGTCCGGCTGGTTGATGAGGGTGGCCGCGCCCAGCAGCCCTCCCGCGACACCGAACGCGAACAAAGCACTGACCACGGTCAACGCGAGCCGGGTCGGCAACCGGCCAGGCATCTCCACCACTTCGGCGGCGCGCAACCACCTGACCGTCCACCACAGGACGATCACCGCCCCACCCACCCCGCTGAGGTATTGAAGCCACCGAAACAGCTCCAAACCGGCCCACGAGGTCGTGACCAACCACGGCAGCACGCCCGCGAAGCTGTGATGGCGATGTGTGAACGCGTCCCACAGCACATGAGTACCCGCCCCGATCGCGATCGCCAGCGGCGCCCACATGACCATCGCGCGGGTGAGCCCGCCGGCGGGCGCGGCCAAGCGCCGATGCAGCCACTCCGGGGCGAGTACCAGCACCGGCCGCTTCCAGACCAGGTGAAATACCGCGAATGAGAGGAGTCCCAGCACCACATCGATGGTGACGATCCCGAGCGGCACATGCGTCGCCTCGCGAAGCTCACCCTGCAAGCCGACGAAGTACGGCAGGTCAGGCACCATCGAACCGACCACCAGCGCAGACGGCGCGAGCCGCCCGCGCGCAAGCGGGATGACCGCGGCCGGATGGCTGAACGTGAACGGCATCCGCCATGCCTACGGCATACGAGAGGGAACGATCAAGAGCCCGTCAGCGATCGTCCCTCAGCACCGGCTTCACATCCACGACCGGCGTCCCGTTCACCGCCTCGATGGCCGACACCCGCACCCGCAATCCATCGACCGCGGTGATCGTCACCCGGTGCAGTCCCACCGGGTTCGGCCGGTCCGCCGATCGTGTGCTGAACACCCCCCTGACCGGCCTGCTCACGTCGTCCCGAGGATGAACGGCCAGCACGTCCCGCCGTGCCCGATCGAGCCAGGTGAGCACCAGCACCTCCGAACCCACTTCCAGGTCCGCCAGCCCCGCCGCGACCTCTTCCTCGAACACCAGCCAAGCCTCAGGCGCCCCCTCATCCCCTTGCTTCGGCGCCGCCTCCAGCTCAACCAACCCAGACTCCACCCGCCCAATGGGCCGGATCTCGAACACCTCACCCACCTCCCTCAGATCAACGTTCCTCCGCCACCCACACCACCCAACCCCACCGCCTCTCAACCCCAATCACCCCTCAACTCGCCGCCCCACACCACGCCCGCCCCCACCTCAACAGCACCTTCACCACGCAGCGGCGACCAACTCGCCCGCCCACGCCCCGGCCACGCGCATCGGCGCACCAGAATGCGCCCTTCGGAGAGTGGTCCACCAGCCGGGTAAGGTCCCAGCAGCGCAACGGAAGGCCCGCATCAACGTCCCCCGCGCCGGAGACCCGCACCTCGGCGTAGACATCGCCGACGCTCGAGGCCACACCCCCCAAGCTCACCGGCACCTGCTCGCCCACCGCCCGCCAGCACGTCACCCGAGGCGCGTCACCACAGGCACGGCACCCCGGCGCACAGCCCCGGCGCACGGGGCACGGGGCTCAGGCACGGCGCACGGGCAGGGGGCACGGGCACGGCACACGGGCACGGCACACGGGGCCGGGCACAGCGCACGGGCAGGGGCCGGGCACAGCGCACGGGCAGGGGCCGGGCACGGCGCACGCGGCACGGACGGCGCACGGGGCACGGGGCACGGCGCACGGCGCACGGCGCACGGCGCACGGCGCACGGCGCACGGCGCACGGGGCACGGGGTTCAGGCACGGCGCACGGGCACGGCGCACGGGCAGGGGCCGGGCACGGCGCACGCGGCACGGACGGCGCACGGCGCACGGCGCACGGCGCACGGCGCACGGGGCACGGGGTTCAGGCACGGCGCACGGGCACGGCGCACGGGCCCGGGCACGGGGCACGGGGGCACGGCGCACAGGGGCACGGCGCACAGGGGCACGGCGGACGGGCCACCAGCGCATGGGCTCGTCACCGATTCGCAGGCGCTCGCCCTTCCCATTCGCCTCGGCGGCCACGCCTGAAGCAACCTCGCCTCCTGGGCGGCCACGCCGGGGCAACGGCGATTCGCCGGGTCGGCCCGACCTCACCGTGCTCCGCCCACTCCCTCACGTTCGTCTCGCGATGGGGTTTTGGGCGAGTGTTGCCCGGGGCGAGAGGGGGCTCGTACGGTCGGGTGGGGCGCGCGGGTACGGCGAGAAGGAGTCGCGGCGATGGACACGTTGGACGTGGCGCGGGTCACGAGCAGGAGGGCCCGGCGAACCGCGGCGTTCATGCATCGGAGGCTGCGGCCGCGGATGACCGGCGGCGAGATCACTCCGCAGGCGCTGCGGCGGCTGGCGAACCTGGAGCGGATGGCGGCTCTCGCGCCGGTGCCTCGTGGTGTAAGGCTGCGCCGGGTGCAGTTCGACGGGTTCCGTGGCGAGTGGGTCACCGCGCCGGGCGTGTCGTCGGGCAACCGCGCGGTGCTCTACTTCCATGGCGGCGGCTTCGTGTGCTGCGGGCTCGCCACGCACCGGCGCATGATCGCGCAGATCTCGGCGGCCACCGGCATGCCGGTGTTGTCGATCGCGTACCGGCAGCTGCCCGAGGTGCCGGTCGCGGGATCGGTCGCCGACTGCGTCACCGCGTACCGCCAGCTCCTGGCCCACGGGTACGCACCGGAGAACGTGGTGATCGCGGGCGACTCGGCGGGCGGGTTCCTCGCGTTCGCCGCGACGCTCCGCGCCGTCGAGCAAACCGGCGGGGGTCGTCGGCCTGTCCCCCTGGCTGGACCTGGACTGCACCGCAAAGATCGCCCACGCGAACGCGGCGCTCGACCCGTTCATCGTGGCGGACCAGATGGCGAAGCTCGCCGAGTTGCTCGTCGAGGGCGTCATCCCACCCGATCCGGCGATCTCGCCGCTGACGTGCGACCTGTCGATGTTGCCTCCGGCCCTCGTCCAGTGCGGGTCGATCGAGGTCCTGCGGTGCGACGCCGAGCTCATGGCCGAGGCCATGGAACGGGCGGGCGTGGACTGCCGCCTCCAGATCTGGGAGGGGCAGATCCACGTCTTCCAGGCGTTCTCCGCGTTCATCCCGGAGGCCCGGCCGGCGATCGGGCAGATCGGTGAATTCGTCCGGGAGAGAACCGCGCAGAGAGCGCGGCACGCGGCCTGATCCACCATGAGCGGCACAGTGATTACCCAACGTGGCCATATTCGAGTCACCCTGATTGACCCCCACCCCTGACACCCCGGCGCCCTGAGGTGGAGGAATGACGAAAGAGCCCGCTGGGGTCGGGGGTGCGCGGCGGCTTGCACGGCTGTAATTCCACAGATCTACTGTGACCGTTCTGCAACGCTGCGTAGCCGAGGCGACTACGATCGGCGTCTTGACGGTGACCACCGCGACTCCCCCGGGGCGAAGATGAACCGCTTCCTCGCAGATCCAAGACTCGCCGATGCTCTCCGCTGCGCGTGCGGGTTGCTGGGCTGCGCGACGGTGGCCAGTGTGGTGACCTTCGGCGTCCCTTCGCCGGCGCGTGCCGACGGCGAACGGACGGAACGCAGATGGTCGGCACCGACCTCGTCGCGACCGCTCACGCCTCCCATTCCGACCGTCTGCCGCCAAGCCGAACAGTGGGACTGGTACACGGCGCAGGTCTGCAAAGAAGCGTGGACCGCGATGTACGGGGCGCAGCGCCGCGAGCGCCCCGGCCGGGCGGACGCCCGGCGCATGAACAACGGCGGCACCCCCGCGCCACCGTCCCCGCCTTCCTCGCCGCGACCGCCCAGCAAGCCCAGCCCACGTCCCGTCGTCCCGAACGTGCCGACCGGTCTGCCGACCCAGTCGTCGGTCGGAGGCGCACCCGCGTCCCCTCCCGTCAAGAAGCAGGCGGGCGGCGAGATGCCGCAGACGTCCTCGATGCAGCCGTTCCTGCTGCTCGGGCTGCTGTTGCCGGCGCTCCTCGCGGTGGGGTATCCGTTCCGGCGCAGGATCTACGCGGTGGCAGGTGCGGCGTTGTTCGCTCCGGCGATTTCGGGTGAGGCCGAGAACGAACACACTGTGCATTTCACTTACCGGCCGGCGATCGACCCGTTCGCCGCTCCCGCCATCGGGCTGGCCGGCCCGGGAGCCGCCGACACCGCGCGCGTGCTCGCCCTGGCCGCCCTTGAGGAGTGCCAGGACGCGCTGCTGGTGATCCCCCGTCCCGACGCCATCGCCCTCTTCGGCCTCTCCGAGGACGAACTCCTCGACGAGAACACCGACGGGATCTTCATCCCGGGCAACCTCGACGCGGCCCTGGCCTACCTCGAAACCGAACTCGCCGTCCGCCAGGGATCCGGCAACACCCGGGCACGCCGCCTGCTCATCGTCGCGGACTGCGAGAAGGAGTCCGCGCGAATCGCAGACCTCCTCAACCGGCCGGGCGAAGTCTCGGCCGTATTGCTGGGCGAATGGCCCGGTGACCAGGTCACCGTGAACGAGAACGGCTTGGTCGCGGCGCCGCCGAACCTGACCGGCAGCCTCCCCCAGCGCCTTCCCGCAATGTCCCGAAGCGAGGCCCGCGACCGCCTCCACGCCGCTCTCGCCCACCAACACCGCAAGCCCACCCGCCGCTCCTCCCACCACCGCTGACCACCCACCCCAGGCAGCCCACCCAACAGTTCGTCCTGCACTAACAGCCGTACCGGCGGCACAGCGGAACCTTGAGGCAGGCGGTCAGGTCTCCCTTCGATCCGCGGACAACCTGCGCACCGCGGAGCAATACGTGCTGGCCGCCCGGCTGTTCAACGAGCCGGTCGGGGCCGTAGACGAACTGGTGCTGGGCAAGAGACCATCGCCCGCTACGGTCGTTACGGCCTTCTCTGTATCGATGAACTGGGCCATCTCTAGCTCGACAAACGCGGCGCCGACGTCCTCTGCCAGGTTCTGACCGACGGCGAGGAAACCGCAAGTGTCGCCATCGCCCCCAACGGTTGGCTTTGGAGGCTGAATCAAGACGTTCACCGATCCTCGCCTCTGCGGCGCCATCGTGGACCGACTCATCTTCAAAGTCACCATCATCGAGACCGGCACCGACTCCGAGCGGCTCGCCCAACTCGAGCACATCAGACGTCTACGACGTCACAACGACGATCAACCTCGATACGGGACCACAACACCGCGTCGCGCAAGCTGGACAACGCCAGGGAAAGGCACACCTCGGCACTCGCACCATCAGCTCGAATCCCGTGACGCAACGGTCCGCCATTGGCTGCGAAGGTCCACGCGGGTCGCCCCTCTGCCAGCCTCTCGGGATCCACCCTGATCATGGTGTTCACCCTGTGCTCTGCCAACCACTCCAAGATGAGCAGCACCGCATTCGATGCCGCTATCCCGGTCAATCTCCGGCCACCGGCCCTTGCGCCCCGTCACGGGCAGGACCCTACAGAACCGACCACACAGCCAAGTGGGACCGAAAACTCACCCCGAAGGTAGGGCCACTAATCATCCTTGAAACTTGTGCAGCGACACCTCGGTGATATCTAGCTTGTGCTTGGAGATCAGCCCGAGGAGCAGGTCGAACGGGCCCTCGAAGTCGTCCAGGTGGACCTGGAAACCGCCGGACTGCTCGGAGCCCGGCTCCGCCGACGTCCTACCCACGTCGCTCACGCTAGCGGGGGCCACCCTCGCCCTACCTCGTTCCGGCCGTGTGATCTGTTGGTGAACGCCCAGGTCACGCGCGACTCAGACGCCGTCGCGAAGGCGAAAACCGCGCAGCCCCGCGCGGATCGTCCCGCAGCGTGGTGCGCCACGGGTGCGGTGCTGAGCCTCAACACCTCCACCACACCGGAGGTCTTCGCCGTCCACCAGACACCCACAGGTGTCAACAACGTCCATGGTCAGTACACCTAGGTGGTTGCTAGGTCGGTCAGGCGGGTGCGCTGGTCTTCGGTGAGGTGGAGATCGGCTGCGGCGACGTTCTCCTCCAGGTGGGCGAGGGTGCTGGTGCCGGGGATCGGGAGCATGACGGGAGAACGGTCGAGGAGCCAGGCGAGGCCCACCTGAGCCTCGGTGGCGTTCAGTTCGGCGGCGACGGCGGCGATCTCCTTTGCCGTGGCCGAGGCCACGGGGAGGACGGGACGCCAGGGGAGGAAGGCGATCCCCGCGGCGGTGCAGGCGTCGAGGACGGCCTCGTGCTCGCGGTCGAGCATGTTGTAGCGGTTCTGCACGCTGGCGATGTCGACGATCCTCCGGGCCTGCTCGAGCTCGGCGACGGTGACCTCGGAGAGGCCGATGTGGCCGATCTTGCCCTCGTCCTGGAGGTCGCGGAGGGTGCCGAGCTGGTCGGCGAGCGGGGTCTCCGGGTCGATGCGGTGGAGCTGGAGCAGGTCGAGGCGTTCGACCCGCAGCCGGCGCAGACCCTGCTCGACCTGGTCGCGGAGGAACTCCGGCCGCCCGTTGAGGGTCGCTTCGTTCGGCGGAACGGGCGGCGCCACGCCGACCTTGGTCGCGATGAGCAGGTCGTCGGGGTAGGGGTACAGCGCCTCGGCGAGCAGCTCCTCGTTCGCGCCCCATCCGTACATGTGCGCCGTGTCGATCAGGGTGACGCCGAGCTCGACCGCGCGCCGGGCGACGGCGATCGAGGCATCGCGGGCGTCCCCGGGCCGGGTCGGGAGTTGCATCGCGCCGAAGCCGAGCCTGCCGACGCCGATCTCGCCGCCGATCCGGAACGTGCTTGTCATCGTGTGTTTCCGTCCTTTCGTCGTGAACGACCGTAGCCGGATGCGGATCGCTGATCGTGGCCCTGGGAGGGCCAGCCTCAGGGCCAGAGGCCGCGCGGCGCGAGGTCGGCCGCGCGGCCGGGAAGCGCGGCCAGGTCAGGCGGGACGGGCAATGAGGTCCCGGGCGGCCTCCAGCGAACGGAGGGCCCGGCCGGGGGCGGCGGAGTCGGGCGGGTCGTCCAGGGCGCGGTCGAGGTAGGCCGTACATCGCAGGAGCCAGCCGCGCAGGATGTCCTCGGAACGGCTCTCGGCCTTGCGGGCCCGTTCGAGGGCGAGGCGCTGCTGTTCTTCGCGTCCCCGTTCGGCGAGACTCTCGTCCGCCGCGATCGCGCGAACGTCGGCGAGGGCGTAGCGGCCCAGCTGGTCGCTGGGCAGGTCGCGTTCGGCGGCGACGCGGTTGAACAGGGCGAGGGGCCAGTCGAGGATCGTGGCGGCGCCGCGGGCGTCGACGGTGTCGGCCAGCGGGCCCTTGCGGGCGTTCACGACGTCGGCGACGGTCTGCGGGTGGAGGGCGTCGAGGTCGCGGAGCAGGTAGATCGGGTGCTCCTGGAAGCGGCCGATCACGGTGAGGTCACCGCGTGCCACCAGGATCTCGATGTCGGCGCGCTCGACGTCGAGCGCCACGCGCACGGCGAGGCGGAGGGCGGCCTTGAGCCCGCCGACCGGTGGTTCGTCGCCGAACGCGGCGCGGATGCGTTCGGTGCGGCCGTCGCTCTCGGCGGCGAGGGCGGCGGACCAGCGGCGGCCGGCGATGTCGGGCTCGGGGAGCAGGCCGTGTTCGCGGGCGAGCCGCACCTGCCAGGTGCTGAGGCCGAGCTTGGTGGCCATCTGGCGGAGGCCGTACTCGTTCTGGCCGGTGATGAGGGTGACGGGCATGTGATGCCTCCTTCGTGTGGGGTCCGCGAGCAGGATCGTTCACCGTCCGTAGCCGATCCAGTGGAATCCCGTTCTGTGGATAACCCGGTCGTGGCAGGCTGGGATCATGAACGTCGACAGGCTGGCGCTGGGGCTGGCCGCCGTGGGCCGCCCCGCGTACATCAATCTGGGACGCGCGGCGGAGTTGCCCGCCGAGCGGTCCGTGGACGCGATGCGAGCGGCGACGTGGCGCCTGCTGGACGCGGGCTACGCGGCCGGGATCCGCTGGGTGGACGCGGCGCGGTCGTACGGCCGGGCGGAGGAGTTCCTCGGGAGCTGGCTGGCCGGGCGCGGGCACTCGGACGTGGCGGTCTCCAGCAAGTGGGGCTACGCGTACGTCGGGGACTGGCGCATGGACGCCGACGTGCACGAGGTCAAGGAGCACAGCCTGGCAAGGTTCCGCGAGCAGTACGAGGAGACGCGGCGGCTGCTCGGGCAGCACCTTGGCCTGTACCAGGTGCATTCGCTGACGGCCGACAGTCCGTTGTTCGGGGACGCGGCGTTGCAGGCGTCCCTTGCCGGGCTCGCCGCGGAGGGCGTTCGGGTGGGCTTCTCCACGTCCGGGCCACGGCAGGCGGAGACGGTGCTGAAGGGGTTCGAGCTGGAGGTGGACGGGCAGGCGGTGTTCAGCGCGGTCCAGTCCACGTGGAATCTCCTGGAGCCATCGGTGGCTCGGGCCCTCGTCCAGGTGCCGGAGGGGTCGCTGATCCTCGTGAAGGAGGCGCTGGCCAACGGGAGGCTGGCCGTACGGCCTCCGGAGGCGCTCGCGGCCGTCGCCGACGTTCACGGAGTCGGCCCGGACGCGGTCGCGCTGGCGGCGGCCCTGAGGCAAGGCTGGGCGGACCGGGTGCTCGTGGGGGCGGTCAGTGAGGCCCAGCTGGAGTCGAACCTCGCCGCGCTCACGCTCGACCTGACCGAGGGTGAGGTGGCCGACCTCGCCGAGTTGGCCCTACCGGCGGAGCAGTACTGGGCTGAACGTTCCGCCCTCGCCTGGGCCTAGAGGCCTTCGGCCAGGGCGTTCCAGAAGGCGGTCTCGTAGGCGTGGAGCATCCGGGCCGCCAGGGCCGCGTCCTCGGGGCGTTCCCCGGCCGCCAGGCCCGCGGCGACCACGTCGGCGGCCTGGTCGGCGAATCCGGGCGGCGCCTCGGCGAAGAAGGCGAAGAACCCCACCGCGCGCTCGTCCATGCCGTACCGGCCGCGCAGGGCCTCGGCCACGCGTCCGCAGTAGGCGCCCCACTCCTCCAGGTTGGCAAGCATGGCCAGGGCGACTTCCGAGGACGCCCCGAAGGCGGCGCGCTGCGCGAGGTAGGCCGGATAGGTCTGCGCCAGCGGTTTCGGCTCATACGCGATGAGATCTTTGTCACTCAGCCCGAGGGCCGCGGCGAAATCCTGGAGGAGCACGAACGCCTCGTTCTCGCCTTGTGCAAGGCCCAGGAAAAAGGCACCGGCGGGCGCCTCCGGAAAACGCGAGGCGAGCAGGGCGAAGCTGCGCCGGTCACTGCCGACGATGCGGAATTCCTCGCCGGCCAGCCAGGCCAGCCGTTCAGGCGGAACTTCTCCGGCCTCCAGCAGCTCCAGGAAGCGGTTCGGGCCGACCGAGGCGGCGATGTCGGCACGGGAGCGTGCGACGAGCTCGGCGGCGAGGTCATCGGCCATACCTCCAGGTGAGCATCCCGCAGACGCAGGGTCAACCGACCGTCCGGCGGCGACCGCCGCCGGACGGGAGCGGCGCGGGAGACCGGCTTCGCCTGACCACTTGTTGATCACCCCGCGCGTGAATGCCGAATGACGGTGACGCGGTTTAGCGAAGGGAACGATTTCACCGCCATTGACCATGGGCTTTGACAAACAGTTCATGGGTAACAGGCCGCGGTCGCGGGTAGTGGTCGCGCTGAGCCCAAGTCGAGAGTTGATCTTGGACGAGGCGGATCCGCGTCGATTCCGGAGCGCGACGGCACCCCAGGGCAGGGCGGATCAAACTCATATGATCACCTGGATACGATGAAGGGCGGAATGTCTACGCAGGTGTGGACGGAGTTGGGAGCGAGCGAGCACATGTCGGATTTCGAGCTCAACCATCAGGGCGGGCGCCTGCCCCTCGAGGTGACGGAGGCCACGGAGGGGCCGTCCGGTCTGGGAATCAGCGCACTGCTGAAAGAGACCGGTCACGTCACTCTTGACCCCGGCTTCACCAACACCGCGTCCACCACGTCGGCGATCACTTACATCGACGGCGACGCGGGGATCCTGCGCTACCGCGGCTACCCGATCGACGAGCTGGCCGAGAAGTCGTCCTTCCTCGAGGTCGCCTACCTGCTCATCCACGGTGAGCTCCCCACCTCCGCGCAGCTGGAGGACTTCACCGACAACATCCGCCGCCACACGCTCCTGGACGAGAAGTTCCGCGCGTTCTTCTCGGCGTTCCCGCGGCGCGCCCACCCGATGGCGGTGCTGTCGTCCGCGGTCAGCGCCCTGTCGACGTTCTACCAGGACAGCCTCGACCCGTTCGACGAGGAGCAGGTAGAGCGCTCCAGCATCCGGCTCATCGCCAAACTGCCGACGATCGCGGCGTACGCGTACAAGACCTCGATCGGCCAGCCGCTGCTCTACCCCGACAACTCCCACGGGTACGTCGAGAACTTCCTGCGCATGACATTCGGCCTGCCGACCGAGCAGTACGAGGTCGACCCGAACATCGTGAAGATCCTCGACATGCTCTTCATCCTGCACGCCGACCACGAGCAGAACTGCTCGACGTCCACCGTGCGGCTCGTCGGGTCCAGCCACGCCAACCTGTTCTCGTCCATCTCCGCCGGTGTGGACGCGCTGTTCGGCCCGCTGCACGGCGGCGCCAACCAGGCCGTCCTGGAGATGCTGGAGAACATCCACAACGAGGGCGGCGACGTCGAGTCGTTCGTCCGCCGGGTCAAGAACAAGGAGCCCGGCGTCAAGCTGATGGGCTTCGGCCACCGGGTCTACAAGAACTACGACCCGCGCGCAGCCGTGGTCAAGAAGGCCACCCGCCAGGCCCTCGACCTGCTGGGCAAGCCCGACCCGCTGCTCGACCTGGCGATGCGCCTCGAGGAGGTCGCGCTCAACGACGACTACTTCGTCGAGCGCAAGCTCTACCCGAACGTCGACTTCTACACCGGCGTGATCTACAAGGCCATGGGCTTCCCGACCAACGCGTTCACCGTGCTGTTCGCGCTCGGCCGGCTGCCCGGGTGGATCGCCCAGTGGCGCGAGATGATGAGCGACCCGTCCACCAAGATCGGCCGCCCGCGGCAGGTGTACGTGGGCGAGACCGAGCGCCACTACGGCGACATCGCCTCCCGCTGAACAACGGGCTCGGCCGGTGAACGCCACGGGCTGAGCCCACCGCCGCCCAGCCGCGCCGTACCGCGGCGGGGCCGCCAGCGACACGAGCGGACGCACTGCCTCCGTCAGCACACCAGATGTGTGCGAACGGGGGGCGGTGCGTCCGTTCGAGCTTTCAGGGCAGATCACCTCGGCGCGGGGCCGGGTTAGCCTGAAAGCTGCGGCTGCCCTCGGCGAAAGGCTTCGGACGATGCCCTCCCTGGTCGAACCGGACCTCGCGAACCTCGACTTCTGGGCCAGGCCGCAGTCCGAACGCGACGCGCTGTTCGCCTCCCTCCGTACGGCGGACGGTCCCGTCTACTGCCCGCTGCCGACCGGGCCCGGCTTCTACGCGCTGACACGGTACGACCAGGTGGCGGAGGCGAGCCGCAGACCCGACGTGTTCAGCTCCGAGCCGACCTCGGTCAGCCTGGTGGACCCGGCACCAACCGTACGCGAGTACTCCGGCTCGATGATCAGCCTGGACGACCCGCGGCACGCCCGGCTCCGGCGCATCGTCTCCCGCTCGTTCACCCCGCGCATGATCCAGAAGTTCGCGGACGACGTGACGGCGCTCGCCGTGCGGATCGTGGACGACCTTGCCGAACGGGGTCCGTGCGACTTCGTGGAGAACGTCGCGATGCCGATGCCGCTGCGGATCATCTGCGACCTGATGGGCATCCCCGGCTCCGCGTACGGCGACGTCATCGACGCGACGACCGCCATCCTCGCCGTCGGCGACCCCGACTACGTCGCGCCGGACGGCACCAGCCGCGAAGGCGTCCTCGGCGAGAAGTTCGGCATCCTGCACGAGCTCATGGGCGAACTCGGCCGCCAGCGCCGGGAACGGCCCGCCGACGACCTGGTCACCGCGCTGCTCCACGCCAACGTCGACGGCGAGGCGCTCAGCGACATCGAGCTCAAGCGCTTCTTCAGCCTGCTGGTGGTCGCGGGCAACGAGACGACGCGCAACGCGCTGTCCCACGCGCTGGCGCTCTTCACGTCCAACCCCGAGCAGCGCGCCCGGCTCCTGGCCGACCTGGACGAGCACCTGCCCGGCGCGGTCGAGGAGGCCGTACGGTACGCGACGCCGGTGACCTGGATGCGCCGCACGCTCACCCGGGACCACACGTTGAACGGCCACACCTACGCGGAGGGCGATCGTGTCGTCCTCTACTACAACTCGGCGAACCGCGACGACGGCGTCTTCAAGGACCCGTACTCGTTCGACATCACGCGCTCCCCCAACCCGCACTTCGGCTTCGGCGCTCCGGGCCCGCATTTCTGCCTGGGCGCCCACCTGGCCCGCCGCGAGGTGGCCGTCCTGTTGCGCGAGTTGTTCACGCGCCTGCCCGACGTCCACGCCACGGCCGAGCCTGTACGGCAGCGGACCAGCTTCATCAACGGCGTGAAGTCCCTGCCCTGCGCCTTCTGATGCACGGCCTCAGGCTCGACGTCTCGCGCGCCGCGAACACCTGAACGGGGTTATCCCCAGAATCGCGTTCTACTTCCGTGGCGCGCCGTTCGGCCGGAGGGTGGTCGGTGCCACGCCAGCCACACCGCCGAGGAGGCTCAGGTCATGCCCGCCACGATCACCTTTACCGTGCCCGCCAAGACCACCACGTGTTTCGTCGTCGCCACCGAGAACGAACCGGACGACACCCGCCTCTCGATCCGCCGCCGTCTCTCTCCGCCCTTCGCGGACGCCGCCTTCGAGAGGCTCGGCGGCTCACGGCTCGCCATCACCAACTACCAGGTCCTGGACTCCCCCTGGGACCTCGCCGACACCGCCTCCGCCGAAGACCCGGAGGTCGAGGCGCGCGTCCGCAAGGCGACCTACCACATCGGCGTCACCGCCCTGCTCCCGGTCGCCGACCAGCCGTTCGGCAGCCGGCTGGCCCGCGCCGTGGCCCGGGCGATCGCCGGCGCCGTGCACGGTTCCGTCGTCGACCTCAACACCGACCGGATCCTGCTCAACCACCCGCAGGTCCCCGAAGGCTCCAAGGAACGCAGCCGCTTCATCATGGCCGACGACTGGCTCGGTGCATGGCTGCCGTCCGAGGAGGAGCACTGCGCGGCGGCCAACAGCTCGGTCGACAGCTGCGACTGCGTCGAGCTCACCACACGGGGGCTGCGCCGCTTCGGCCTGCCCGAGCTGCAGATCTCCGGGGTCTCGTGCCCGCACGACCTGGCCGCGCTCAACGTCCTGCGCGCGACCGCACAACGGTTACTGCCGCTCGGCCGGATCCCCGGCACCCACTCCCTGTCCCCCGACCTGCCCCTCGAAAGCGACGACTTCGCCACCTACTGGGGCGTCACCGATCCCCTCTGGACCGACGGCCCGCTCCCCGTTCGCCTCACGCCACGAAGCCTGCGCACCCTCTCCGTCGGGCCGCCCCACTCCTTCGAGGGCTCCCTGAACGAATGGCTCTGGGACGAACTCCCGCCGGTCATGTACGACCTCCTGGGCTGCACCCCCGACCCCCTCCCCACCTGAAGCCCCGCCAACACCAACCCCTGAATGCCACCCGCCCCATCCCCCATGCGCACCCTGCTCTCCAAGTCGCCCCTGAGGGACCAATCCACCCCGGTCAACGTGTCGCAGAAACCCACGACTCCTTGACCGGGATGGCCGGCCAGGGGCGTACCTCAAAGTCGGCGTCCGTGGCGAGCGGCGTCCAGGTGCGTGCCTCGTGGGGGCGGGGGAGGGAGGCAGCCCGGTGTTGGCTGGTGACCGACGACAACTCCGCGAGATGCGTGCCTGGACGTCTCGGAATAGGGCAGGCGACTTTGAGAGACGTCCTAGGTGTACTGCCAGAGAGGTCGGGGGCGCGGCTGGCTGGGGGAGGCCGCCGAGTGCGGTGTGGCCGCGGTGATGGTTGTAGATGTGCAGCCAGGGGTCAAGGGCGGCGTGGCGTTCGGTTCCTGTCTGGGAGGGGCGTGGGTAGGCCCACCACAGCAACCTTCGACGCCCCCGTGCCCTGCACGCGGCAGTGGCCGACAACGCACCGCGCAGCAGCGCCCGCAACGCGGCAACAGCACGCAGCACAGAAGCGGCACGCAGCGCGCAGCAAAGAAGCGGCCCGCAGCGCGACAGCGGCGTGCAATGGCGGCATGCAATGCGACTTCGGCGCGGCCTCGGTGCACGGTGTGGCGGCGGTCGGGGGATTGCCGGGCCGTGGAGGCGGGTGCAGTTGAGGAGGTCGTGCCACGACTGCCGGGCGCCGATGCGGACCAGCGCGATCACGCCGGGTGCGCGCTGCCAGGCTCAAAGCAGGTGCCGACGGTCCGGTCGTGCGGCCGTGTCCAGGCGCTGAACGCGGCGACCGGGCCGGCTGACCCCGGCGTAGCAGGCGACCAGCCACACCGCCGCGACCACTTCGAAGACGATCGCGGTCACCAGCGCGGCGTTCATGGGCGAGAGCCGGAACTCCAGGCCGAGCGCCTGGTAGGCGTTCTCGCCCAGGGAGGCGAAGTCGACGAGCACCACGATCACCGGGACCGCGAAGTAGAGGACGAGGACGGCGACGAACGACCACCCGGGCAAAGGTCAGGAGGTTGGGATCAATTCGAGGATCGAGCGCGAGCCGGCCGGGGTGACCGAGCCGATCTCAAGGCCGATGGGCTTGGCCAGTTCGCCGAGTTGGGCGAGGGTGCGTTCCCTGCCGCTGACGTAGCAGAGCATGCGCAGGTCGCCCTCGGTATTCGGGTCGCCGTCCTCGGTCTCGGCGATGTGGTCCACGACGAGCACCTTCCCCGTCGTGGAGGCCGCCTCGGCGCACCGTTGCAGGATGCGGGCGGCATGTTCATCGTCCCAGTCGTGGAGGACACCTGAGAGCACGTAGCCACCTGCTCCGGCGGGAAGAGCGTCGAAGAAGCTGCCGGCCTGCGCGTCGGCTCGATCAGCCAGGTCCGCCGAGGCGATGGCCCGTTCGGCGCGGGCCGCCGGCCCGGCAAGGTCGAGCACCGTCCCCCGCAGGCCGTGGTGACCGCGAAGGATGGCGATCAGCAAGGTGGCGTTGCCGCCGCCCACGTCGACGACATGACCGAGTGCGCCCCACGGATAGGACGCGGCCACAGCGGGCGCGTCCTCCACCAGCCGTCCTCCCATCAGGGCGTCGAACGACTCCGCGAGCGCGGGGGCAGCTGACAGGTCATCCCAGTACGCCTTGCCGAACTGACGCGGGAACGCGGGCTCGCCGGTACGCACCGTGTGCAACAACTGAACAAAGCAGAGATCAGCGCGCCCGATCGCGCCCTCCAGATCGAGCCACGCCCGAAGCCCTTCCGGATCATCGTCACGGAGCTGCTCCCCCAGGCCGGTCAGCCCGTACGACTCGGTGCCCGTCCGTACCAGCACACCGGCGACGACCAGGTGATTCATCACCCGCCCCAGCGCGTCCTGGTCGACGTCCGCCGCCGCGGCCAGCGCCTCGGTCGTCTGTGCGCCCGCGGCGATGTGATCGGCCAGCCGCAACGTCGCCGCCACCCGGATGGCCATCGGGGTCACCAGGTCGGCGGCTTTCCACAGGGCCCCACCCCAACCGGTCGCTTCCTCGGTCATGGCGCCTCCCTGGTCTACGGCCGTCTGCTCCGCCCGTCGCACGACGTCACCCATAAAACGCTATCTCTGCAGCCTGGACGCCCCAAGCCAGGACAAGGCCGCAACCTGCCAAGCCGAGGCAATGCCCGTGATGGCGGCGAAGCGCTCCGCGGTGTCGGCCACCAGCGACAGAGGTCACGGACCGGGGAGATGAGTTAGGGCTGCGGGGCTACTCCCCGGCGGCGTCGGTCATGAGTCCCGGAGTTGATTGTCACTGGCGGCCGGTTCCTCGCGCGCTTGTCACCGAGGTCGGCAGTCTGGACAGGCGCAAAGCCGGTCGATGGCGGCGTGGCGGTCGCAACGGACGCCCACCGACCTTCGGCCTCACTTCCTGCAACTCCGCAACTTCGTCGAACGTCGCATCAACCGGTCGAGACCGGCGCGGCGCCGGCACCTGTACGGCAGATTCGCCCCTCTGCGAGGGAGACGTCGTCCTGGTGAGCGTCCCCACGGCTCAACGCAGGATCTACCGGACGCGACTACGCGGGGACGGTGCCGGGCCGGGAGCGGAGGTCTTTCAGCCGTTCGGCGGTCAGGTCGTAGCGCGTGGTCAGGTAGATGGCGACGCCCATGAAGACGGCGGGGACGAGGACGCCACCGTAGAGGACGGCGTTGATGGCGCTTTCGGGTTGGGCCACCGGCTCGTCGGGTTCGGAGGAGACGAAGCCCGCGGCGGCGAGCACCCAGCCGAGCAGAAGCGCACCGAAGGCCATCATGACGGTTTCGGTCGCCGTCCAGAGGCCGGTGAACGTGCCTGAACGGCGCCGCCCACATTTCAGCTCGTCGTACACGAGGGTGTCGGCGAGCATCGAGAACTGCATCAACTGCAAACCCGCGAAACCGACGCCGATGACGACCACGCACAGGTGCGCGTACACCAAGCCGAAGGCGGGGGTGAACGCCTGGGCCACGCCGCCGAGCAGGAACAGTGTGCTCGACACCAGCATGCTGCCGCGCTTGTCGTACCTGCGCGAGAACCGTACCCACGCGGGCATGGTGATCAGCATCGGCCCGATGAAGAGCAGGAACAACGTGGTGATCGCGCCGGTGTCCTCGAGGATGTACGACGCGAAGTAGGGCGCGCCGGCGAGCATCACGCCGACGGCGAGCATCTGGGCCGCGCTCAGGCCGAGGAGCAGCATGAACGGGGTGTTCGCGCGGGCCGCCCTTAGTTGTTCGCGTGCGGAGGTGTGCTCGGCTTCGGCACGGACGATGCGCGGCGCGCGGGCGGTACCGAGGTACGTGGCGATCATCGAGAGGAGGAGCACCCCGCCGATGACGAAGCCCATCAGCCGGTAGCCGCCGATCGAGGCCTCGCCGTCCTCGGAGTTCGCCAGGATCGGCGCGAGGCCGCCCGAGATGAGGATCGCCATGCCGAGGAAGATCATCCGCCAGGTGAGCAGGCCGCTCTGCTCGTGGTAGTCGTCCGTCATCTCCGCCGGCATCGCCTTGTAGGGCACCTCGAACAGCGCGAACGCGGAGGCCGCGAGGAAGAAGCAGCCGCCCACGTACAGCGCGGCGGGGAGGCCTGTCAGCGACGTTCCGGCGAAGGTGAGCACGAAGGTCGGTGGCAGCACCACCGCGCCCGCCAGCAGCCAGGGACGCCTGGACGATGAACGGTCGGAGAGCCGCCCCACGTACGGGTTGATCAGCAGGTCCCAGGCCTTCGGCAGGAAGATGGCCAGGCCCGCCGCGGCGGCGGGGACGTCCAGGACGTTGGTCATGTAGTAGAGCAGGAGCAACCCGGGAACGGTGTTGAACGTCCCGGCGCAGAAGGAGCCGAGGCCGTAGCCGACGCGCAGCGAGCGGGGCAGGGGCATGCGCCATTAGATACCGGTTTGCCCGCCGGGTGGAAGGTGAGGATTTTCGATCCGGGCGGGACTGCCGGTTCACTACGGGCATGAGCTCTCTCGAGGTGGTGCTGGCCGATGTCGCCGCGGAACGTCGGGCGCAGGAACGGATCTGGGGCGTCCAGGAATTTCCCGACGGCACCGGGCCCGAGTACGAGGCGCGGGCGGACGAGGCCAAGGCCGAGGTCGGGGCGTCTTCGAAGCGCGGCCGGCTGACCTGGCGCCACATCCTCACCGAGGAGTTCTACGAAGCCCTCGCCGAGTCCGATCCCGTTCGTCTCCGCACGGAACTCGTGCAGACGGCCGCGGTGGCCGTCCAGTGGATCCAGTCGCTCGACCGGCGCCACGGCGGTTCACCCCACGCCACCACGGCGAACACCGCCGACGGTCGGGAGAAGCTCGTCCGCGATCGCATTCCGGAGATCATCGAGCGGGCCGGCCGAACGCCCGAGGCGCGGGTGGCGGAGGACGGCGAGTTCGAGACGTTCCTGCGCGCCAAGCTCTATGAGGAAGCGGGAGAGTACGTCTCCAGCGGCGATCCGGCCGAGCTCGCCGACATCCTCGAGGTCGTCCACGCCCTGGCCGCCGTGCACGGTCTCGATCAGGCCGAGCTCGAACACCTGCGCGCCGCGAAAGCGGCAGAACGCGGCGGCTTCACCGCCCGCCTCGTCCTGCGAACACGCCCCACCGCCGACTGACCCCATCTCCTACCGACGCTTGGAGCTGACTCCGCCGATATCGCCGTGCGAGCCCGCGAGCACGCCGTCAAGGTCGGCTTCTACGCCGAACGTCCCTAGGCCGGCCGACAGCGACGTCACGCTCGGCGGCCCCACCGGCGCCCAGGCCCTGGCGGACGCTCGCGCAGTGGAGACAGGGCTGACGCGAAGGCCCGACTGGAACAACTCGGACCAGACGCCCTCAGCAGACACCACCAGCCCGACACCTCGGCAGGCGTCTCGGACCGCACCTCGGACATACACGAACGCCGGGCTGACGCGAGGCTGGGCTGACGCGAGGCCTGGTCGAACGCGAGGCCTGGTCGAACGCGAGGCCTGGTCGAACGCGAGGCCTGGTCGAACGCGAGGCCTGGTCGAACGCGAGGCCTGGTCGGATGCAGGGTTGGTCGGATGCGGCGGCTGGGCGGGCCAGATGGTTGGGCAGCGTGGGTCAGACGGCTCCGATCCGCTGAGCGATGGCGGCGGGTAGTGGGTAGACGCGTTCTTTGGGGAGGAACGTCTTCGCCTTGGTGGCCTGGCCGTCCTGGAGGAGCCGGTGGATCTTCCGGACCTGCGGGGTGAGGTCGTCGATGGAGACGGTCCACTCGTCCGCGTACCGGTCGATGACGTGGCGGCTGAGGCCTACCTGGATGCTGCGGGCGTCGAGGGTGGCGCCGCGCAGGGTGCGTTCGGGATCCCACTGGACGTGCACCTGCGAGTCAGCGAAGCGGGCGCGCCATTCATCGCTGCTGCGGAAGATCCGCCGGTCGGGATGGGTGGGGACGGCCATGGAGAGGGCCTCTTCCCAGCCCGAACGGGCGATCCGGACGGCGAGGATCATCTCCTGGCCTGGCTTGCGGGCCCAGTTGCTCCGCGCCATCAGCCAGAGGAACGACGGCTTGATCCACGTCATCCGGCCGCGCGAGAACGGGGGCACGAACCGGCCGTTTTCGACGGCGGGAACGGCGATCTCGGGGCGGTACGCCTGGTAGACCGTGATTGTTTCACGGTCGTAGGTGGCGCGGATCTCGTGCGTCTTCATCGTGTCCAACCGTGCCGGTGGGATCCGGCGTGCGGCAACGGGTTTTCTAGCGCGGCCTGACCAGGCCGGTCTCATAGGCGATGATGACGAGCTGCGCGCGGTCGCGGGCCTGGAGCTTGGCCAGGAGGTGCCCGATGTGGGTCTTCACGGTGGCGAGGCCCAGCCGCAGGTGTTCGGCGATCTCGGTGTTGGAGAGGCCGCGGGCGATGAGCGTGAGGACCTCGCGTTCACGTTCGGTCACCCCGTCGAGTTCGCGCGCGAACGGCTGGGACGGCTCGGGGCGGCGGGCGAACTCGGCGATGAGGCGCCGGGTGACGGTCGGCGCGAGCAGCCCCTCTCCGGCGGCGACCACACGGATGGCGGTGAGCAGGTCGGCGGGCGGGGTGTCCTTGAGCAGGAAGCCGCTGGCCCCCGCCCGGAGCGCGGAGTAGACGTAGGCGTCCAGGTCGAACGTGGTGACGATCAGCACCCGGACGTCGGGAATCTCGGGCGAGGAGCAGATGCGGCGGGTCGCCTCGATACCGTCCATCTCGGGCATCCGGACGTCCATGAGCACCACGTCCGGACGTTCCTTGAGGGCGAGTTCGCAGGCCTCGACGCCGTCGCCTGCCTCACCGACGACCTGCAGCCCGGGCGCGGCCTCCACGAGCACCCGAAAACTTCCCCTGAGCAGTGCCTGGTCGTCGGCGACCAGGACGCGTACGTCCACCTTCACCTCTCCGCGGAGTCGTAGGGCCAGCGGGCTGATACGGCGAAGCCGCCTTCGGGGCGGGGGCCCGCGCTGAGTTCTCCGCCGTACATCATCACGCGTTCGCGCATGCCGATCAGCCCGTGCCCTTGCCCCGGCACAGGGCCGCCGGGCAGAACCCGCGTGCCGGGCCCGTCGTCGGTGACCGAGAGCCGTAGCTCTTGCCCGTCCGCGACGACGGAGACCCTGCACCGTGCGGGCGCGGCGTGCTTGACCACGTTCGTCACCGCCTCCTGAACGATCCGGTAGACCGACAAGGCCACACCTTCCGGAAGCTCTGGTGCCTGGACGTCGAGGTCGACCCGCACACCGGCCATGGCCGCACGATCCGTGACCCCGGCCAACGCGGCGAGCCCAGGCGCCGGCATCAGCGGCGCACCCTCCCCCACCCCCGTTACCAAGAACGCGTCCGGTACATGTGAACCACCACCGGACGTATCCAGCACGCGCACGCCAACGTCAGACGAACCCGGCGTGCGCCAGCCGCCACCAGACACGTCCGGCACGCGTGAACCACCGCCGGACGTATCTCCCATATTTAGACCACCGCTGGTCCCATCCCCGACGGGCGGGTCTTCGTCCTCAGCGTCGAGCGGATGGTGGCCCTCGCCGGACGCCTCTGGTACGAACGGGCCAAGACCCTCGGTGTCCGGCCCATGCGGGCCGCTGCCCTTTGTATCGGGCCCGCGCCGGCCGCCGCCAGATGCCTCGGGCGCGTGCGGCTCGAAACCCTCGGTGTCCGACACGTGCGGATCGCCGCCTTCAGCGTCAGGCGCGTGCTGGCCGCCACTGAACGTGTCAGGCACCTGCACGCCGACACCGTCCACATCAGACACGAGCGACCCCACACCCTCAGTGTCTGGCACGTGCGCGCCGCCTACGCCTTTAGCGCCTGGCTGACGCGGGCCGGCACCCTCAGTGTCTGGCACGTGCGGGCCGGCACCCTCAGTGTCTGGCACGTGCGGATCAGCGCCGGATGTGCCTGTCGCTTGCAGACCGACGCCGGTCGCGTCCGCCACGCGCGGGTTACCGCCGTTCGCATCCGGCGCTTGCGGGCCGATGCCTGGCGTGGCTGCTGCGTGATCGCCGGGGTGAGGAGCGGCTGGGAGACGCGGCTGGATGCCCGGCACGTCCGAGGGGTGCCGGCCACCGCGAGAGGCTTCCGGCGTTCGGTGGGTGTTGGAGGGGGCGCTGGGGGCGGGAGCTGGGGCGATGCGGGGGGATGTGGGCGGGGCGGAGAAGTGGTTGCTGGAGGGGGTGGCGGTGGGGGTGTGGTCGGGGGTGGTGCGGAGGACGCCGAGGAGCTGACGCATTTCGATCAGGGCGGCGCGGCCGGTGGCTTCGATGATCTGGAGGGCCTCGCGGGCCTCTTCGGGGCGGGACTCGGCGACGTGGTTGGCCACTCCGGCCTTGACCACGATGAGGCTCATGTTGTGCGCGACGACGTCGTGCATTTCGCGGGCGATGCGGAGGCGTTCGTCGGTGACGGCGCGTTCGGCCAGCTGGGCGGTGGTGCGTTCGGCGTGCGCGCGGCGTTCGCGGAGGGCGCGGCCGAGCGTCCAGGAGCCTCCCACGAGGGACAGTCCGAGGGCGACGGTGCCGATGATCGCGGCGTTGCGGCTGCTCGGACCCACGACAGCGGTGAGGACGAGGAGCAGGATGCTCGTCACGCCGATGGCGGACGTGGGGATCCAGCGGCGGCGCGGCTGGGTGAGGGCGACCGGGTAGAGGGCGAAGGCCGCCGCCACGAACATGTCGTTCGGCATGCCCAGCGCGAGCGACGTGAGGGTGAGTGCGAGTGCCAGGGTGAAGACGGGCAGCGGCCACAGGCGGCGGGCGGCCAGGGGCAGGCCGGTGGCGGCGGTCAGGAGCATCGCCGGAACGTCATGGGCGGTGAAGCCCATCATCATGAACGTGTACGCGACGGCGGCCAGGGCGTCGAGCGCGATGAGGCGGCGCCGGTCGAGTCGGCGGACGACGAAGGGGCGCAGCTCGGGTTCGTCCATGGACACGACGGTATCCGGCCTGTTCCCGGGCCCACGTCCGGCCAGGGGACGTCATACCTGGGTCTGAGATCGGGGCGGCGGGGCGGGCTAGTTCCGGCCCTGGGCTGACGGGCAGGGCGAGACCCTGCTCCGATGTGCGCGGCGTGGCCCATGCGGAACGGTGAATCCTGTGATCGAGGTATCTGAACTCACCAAACGTTACGGCCGGACGGTCGCGGTCGACGGGTTGTCCTTCGAGGTGAAGCCGGGGCGGGTGACCGGCTTCCTGGGGCCGAACGGGGCGGGCAAGTCCACGACGATGCGGGTGCTGCTCGGACTGGACGCGGCGTCGTCCGGCACGGCGCTGATCGGCGGGCGGCGGTACGCCGGGCTGCGGCGTCCGCTGCACGAGGTCGGAGCGCTCCTGGACGCGAACGCGGTGCACGGCGGCCGGTCGGCGTTCGTTCACCTCAAATGCCTGGCGCGGACCAACGGCATCGGTGTGCGCCGGGTGACCGAGGTGCTGGAGCTGGTGGGGCTGGCGGGCGCGGCCCGCAGGCATGTCGGAGGCTTCTCGCTCGGGATGAGGCAACGTCTCGGGATCGCGGCGGCGCTGCTGGGCGATCCGGGTGTGCTGATGTTCGACGAGCCGGTGAACGGCCTCGACCCGGACGGTGTGCGGTGGATCCGCGAGCTGATGCGGTCGCTGGCCGCCGACGGCCGCACGGTCCTGATCTCCAGCCATCTGATGACGGAGATGGAGCTCACCGCCGACCGGCTGATCGTGATCGGGCGGGGCCGGCTGATCGCCGACACCTCCGTGCGCGAGCTCGCCGAACGGTTCGGGCGCGGAATCGCCGTGCGCACGCCGCGGGCCGCCGATCTCACCGGCGTGCTGGCCGCGGCGGGCGCCACGGTGGGCTCCGAGCCGTCCGGTGGGTTGTCGGTCCAAGGGCTCGCAGCCGACCGCATCGGCGAGCTGGCCGCGGCGCGCGGCATCCCGCTGTACGAGGTGATGCCGCGCGCGGCCTCTCTGGAGGAGGCGTACATGCGGCTGACCTCAGGCGAAGCCGACTACCGGGCCGAAGGAGCCGCCTGATGTCCGATGTCATCGCGGCCGAGTGGCTGAAGCTCCGGTCGATCCGGTCCACCTATTTCACGCTCGCCGTCCCCGTCGGATTCGTGGCCATGGCGGTACTGCTGGCGATCTACGCGGTGAACGTCTGGGACGGTCTGTCCCCGGCCGATCGCGACCATTTCGCGCTCTCCTCGCTCGCCACGTTGAACGCCGAGGTCACGGGGATCTGCGTCGCCGTCCTCGGAGTGCTGGCGATCACCGGCGAATACCGCACGGGCATGATCCGGACGACGCTCACCGCCGTTCCGCGGCGCCGGGTCCTGCTCCTCGCCAAGGCGGGCGTGGTCGGCGCGGTGAGCCTGGTGACCGGCCTGGTGGTCGTGTTCGGCACGTTCTTCATCACCGTGGCGATCGTCGGCGGGCGGCCGATCCGCGGCCAGCCGTCCGGCGTGGTGAGCGAGCTGCCCGAACTCTTCGCGCGCGTAGGCGCGGTGCCGGTCTTCGCGCTGTTCGGGCTGGGCCTCGCCGTCCTCCTGCGGTCGACGGCCGGCGCGATCGTCACCGTCTTCATGCTGGGGTACGTGGTGCCGATCCTGACCTCGCATCTGCCCGGCCCCTGGAACGAACGCCTCGGATCGTTCCTTCTCGGCGCGCTGCCCGGCCAGATCGTCGGCGGTGACAACGAGAATTCCGTCTACGGAGCCGTCCTGCCGCCTCCGGTGGCGCTCCTCGTCCTAGCCGCGTACGCCGCGCTCCCACTGACCGCAGCCGCCCTAACCCTCACCCGCCGCGACGCCTGACCCCGGCCCGTGCACCCCGGCCCGTGCACCCCGACCCGCACACCCTCTGACCCGCGTATCTCAGCCCCACAGCCCTCGGCCCGCATGCCTCAACCCGCACCCCTCGGTCCGCATGCCTCAACCCGCACCCCTCGGTCCGCGCACCTCCAGCCCGGACTCTCAGTCCGCGCACTCCAGCCCGTGCCTGAGGGGCTCGCGCACCCCGACCCACGCACCCGAGCGCGCGTCCCGCCCCGCGCATGCCAGCGCGTACCCACTCAGCTCGCACGAACCTCAGGCCCGCACACCCCGACCCACGCTCCCCAGCGTGCACTGCCAGTCCACGCATCCCAAACATGTACCCCGGCCCGCGCAAGTATCCAGCCCCGCGCGGATCTCAGCCCTGTGGGCCCTGGACCCGCGCGGGCCCACCCCGTGCACACCCCAGGCGTCACCCCGCCAGCGCACACACCTCTGCGTACGTACTTTTTCATCTGTGCGCCCCAATGCATGCACAACTGCCGCACAGACAGCTGGCGTACGGACGGTTAGCGCGACGGGGCCACGCGAACGGCGGAACGCCGACAGCGGGGCGCAACCGGCGCGGCACGGACGGCGCAGCGCGGACGGGTGCGGCGCGGACGGGCGTTGGGGTTGCTGTGAGTGTCGGGGGCGGCGGGCGGGGGCTGGCGGGGTGTTTGTCAGCAGAAGGGCGCGTCCCTGGCTGGGCCAGGGACGCGCCGTTCAGGGGTGCGGTCCGTGGGCTGGTCGGTGCCAGGGGACGCGCTGTACTGGTCGGTCCGGGTCAGCCGGCGCGCCGGTGGGCGATGCGGACGGCCAGCCGGTCCTGGAGCAGGCGGACGGCTTCGGGCAGGGTCGGCCCGGCGGCCTGTGCGCGGAGACGCCGGCCGTCGAGATCGACGACGACCTGGGCGAGCGCGGGCCTGGGCAGGGACGGGTCGTCGACGAGGCTCAGCGTCACCTGCGCCGAGGCGGCCTCGCCGGATGTCTCCGACAACGTCGAACGGACCGCCTCTTCGGCCGCCGAACGGTCGCTGTCAGTGACGTCGCCCGAAGTCAGGAAACGAACCTCGGGGAGCTCACGGATGTTCGAGTGCATGTTTTCCCCCAGTAACACGGTGGTCACTTAGAACAGGCCGCACCGTCACCGCGCGGCACTTCAGTCCCAATAAATAAGACTTCGCCGTGATTCCCTGGGTTGACGTCAGAGAGACGAGAGCTTCGTCACCCCGAACGCAGCGGCCCCCGGTTGTAGATCACGTGCTCGGGCGAGACGCGCACGTTGATGCGCCGCTCCCCCGGCCGGCGCCCCGGGTAGGCGTCCAGGCCGAGGTACTTGCGGGCGAGCCCGTCGATGACGGCGTCGGCTCCCTCGGTCTCCAGCCGCGCGGTCCCCGACACGTTCACGAAGTGGAACGCGTCGTCGGGGTCGAGAACGCTGACGGACACGCGTGCGTCGGCGCGCAGGTGCCGTTCCTTCGCACGTCCGATGGCGGTGTTGAAGATGACCTCGTCGCCGTCGACGTCCGCCCAGACGACCGTGCCGTGCAGTGACCCGTCCGGGCGCACGGTGGTCGCCCAGGCGAGCACCGGCCGGCCGATCAGCGCCTTCGCCTCGTCGGAGAGCTTGCCCACGGTTTCCTCCTCCGCTAGTGATCGATCGACTCCTGCAGTGGCAACCCCGTCATCCGGCTGCGCGTTCCCGCGACGCGAAAAATCGGCGGACGCGGTCTGCCATGGTCTGCGGATAACGCGTACGGTTACGTCGTCGGCCCCGCCCGATTAGTGACCGCCCGGTCGTTCGAGCGTGGTCCGTTAACGGTGGCAGAGGCGCATACCATGGATGTGTCAAGATGCCGAGAGTAGTTTTTTCATTCTTCCCAAATAGAGGGGCTGATCCTCTAACATGAGGACCGTTCCTCCGCCCGCGTGCGGGCCCGTCGACTGGCCGGGTGAGCCTTGCCCCAGGACGTAGCAGCCAACATCCCTCGGACCGAGGGCGACCCCGAAACCGGTCAATTGATCGAGTATCCGCGCCGTGGCGGTCCCACCGTGCTGCGCATCCTTCTCGGTTCCCAGCTGCGCCGCCTGCGCGAGGCCTGCGGGATCTCCACCGAGGAGGCCGGGTACGAGATCCGCGGCTCGCACTCCAAGATCAGTCGGATGGAGCTCGGCAAGGTCGGCTTCAAGGAACGCGACATCGCCGATCTGCTGACGTTGTACGGCGTCGACGACCCGGCCGAACGCGCCCCGCTGCTGGAGCTCGCCCGCGAGGCCAACACGCCCGGCTGGTGGCACCGCTACGGCGACATCCTGCCGAGCTGGTTCGAGGTCTACCTCGGCCTGGAAGAGGCCGCCTCGCTCATCCGTACGTACGAGGTCCAGTTCGTTCCCGGTCTCCTACAGACCGCCGAATACGCTCAGGCGGTCGTGCGGCTCGGATTCGCGGAAGCCTCCGAGGACGACGTCCAGCGCCGCGTGCGAGTACGAATGACCAGGCAGGAACGTTTCACGGCGCCCGGGGCCCCCACCCTGTGGGCGGTCCTCGACGAGGCGGTGCTGCGCCGCCCGCTCGGCGGCGGCAAGGTGATGCGCGGCCAGATCGAGCACCTCATCACGATGGCCGAGCTGCCGAACGTGACGCTCCAGGTCGTGCCGTTCGGCGCGGGCGGGCACGCCGCGGCGGGCGGCCCGTTCACCATCCTGCGGTTCGGCGAGCCCGGCCTGTCCGACGTCGTCTACCTCGAGCAGCTCACCAGCGCGCTCTACCTCGACAAGCCGGCCGACGTCGACATCTACATGAAGGCCATGAACAACACCTGCATCACGGCCGCCCGCCCCGACGACACCGTCGACATCCTCACCGGCATCCTCCGCCAGACCTGACCCACCGGCCCTCGCACGCCGCCCCCTTCGTACGCCCCACTCACCCGTGTGTCCCTCACGCATGTCTCGTCGGCCGGTGAGCGTCCACTCCGCCCCCATGCGTAGCTGCCATGCGCGTTCGTGCGTGGCTGCCATGCGCGTTCGTCCGTAGCCGCCATGCGCGTTCGTGCGGCTTGCTGGCGTTGGTCCGGCTGATTGGCCTGCGGCCCCGTGTGTTCGTGAGGGTTGTACGGGCTTGGCGTGGGAGTGGGTGGTGGTCATTGCGGGAGAACGGGGGCGGGGCGGCTGCGGCTGGTGCCTCGGAACTCGGCTATGACGGCGTTGTCGGAGGTTCGGCGGACGGTGACGTCGTAGAGGCCACTGCGGCCGAAGCGGGTGCGCTCGACGGCCGTCGCCTCCAGGACGTCGCCGGCGCGGGCGGGGGCCACGAAGACGACGTCCGCTGCGGCGGCCACGGTCACCGCGTCGTAGGTGTTGCAGGCGTAGGCGAACGCGGTGTCGGCCAGCAGGAAGAGGTAGCCGCCATGAGCGACGCCGTGGCCGTTCACCATGGCCTCGGTGAGGGTCATGCGCGCCTGGGCGCGGCCCGGTGCCACGCCGCCGATCTCGATGCCGAGGTGGTGGGCGGCGGTGTCCCGTTCGTACATGGCCTCGGCGCAGCGCCGCGCCACGTTCGCTGCGTCCGCCACGTTCGCTGCGTCCGCCGCGTCAGCCGCGTTTGGCGTACCGGTGCCCGCGTCGGCGGCCCCGCCGTCCTCCCCTTCGGGCGCGTCGGTGGGCGCGGGGTCGGGTGGGTCGGTCATCTGGTCAGCGTATTGATCGACGGCTGGCGGGGAAGGACCTTCCGGGCATCCGTATTTCGGGACCACGAAGGGAACCACCGGCGATGTTGTTCGGGCAGGAGCACGTCAAGCGGTACCAGGAGACCGACGGCGCGGAGGGGCACGACTGGCAGGGGACGACGACCCTGCTGCTCACCACGACCGGCCGGCGCAGCGGCAAACGGCGGACGACGCCGCTGATCTACCAGGAGCACGGCGGCGAGAACCTGGTCGTCGCCTCCAACGGCGGCTCCGACCGGCCGCCGGCCTGGTACCTGAACCTCCAGGACGACCCGGAGGTCGAGGTCCAGGTGAAGGGCGACAAGTACAAGGCCCACGCGCGTACGGCGACGCCCGAGGAGAAGCCGGAGATGTGGCGGACGATGACCGCGACCTGGCCTGAGTACGACAACTACCAGAAGAAGACTAAGCGGGAGATTCCGGTCATCGTCCTCGAGCGCGACTGAGGCATCGTCGAACGAACCCGAGAAAAGTTCGGGAGGCGTGTCGAGAAGGTGAGGACGGCTCCGACCAAGGGGTGAGAGGCGCCGCAGGGGCGCCGATGCCGAAGGAGCGGTCGAAATGAGCAAGGTCACCTGTGACATGGGCGTGTCGGTGGACGGATACGTGGCGGGACTCGGCCAGAGCCTCGACACCCCGTTCGGCGAGGGCGTGGGCGACCGCCTGCACGAGTGGATGTTCCAGCAGCCCGAGGAGAACGCCGAGGTCATCACGGAGATCACGAACGCGGGCGCCTTCATCATGGGCCGCAACATGTTCGGCCCCGACCGTGGCGACTGGGACCTGGACTGGACCGGCTGGTGGGGCGAGGAGCCGCCGTACCACGCGCCGGTCTTCGTCCTCGCCCACCGCCCGCGCGAGTCGTTCGCCCTGAAGGGCGGGACGACGTTCCACTTCGTGACCGGCGGGATCGAGGACGCGCTGGCCCGGGCGCGGGAGGCGGCCGGGGAGCGCTCCGTGTCGATCGCGGGCGGCGCCCACACGGTCAACCAGTACATGGCGGCGGGCCTGATCGACGAGCTGCGGCTGCACGTCGCGCCCGTCGTGCTCGGCCGGGGCGAGCGCCTCTTCGAGGGCGTGGGCGACGTCAGCCTGGAGCAGGTCTCGGTCCAAAGCACCAGTCTGGTGACGCATGTGACTTACCGGCCCGCGCGTTGAGGCGGTTCTCTTTTGCCGGAGGCGCGCGGACGTGTACGGTCGGCTGGTGAACATTCGTTCGAACGGATGAGGTGCCGAGGTGCCGACGTCACACAACGCCCGCGTGCTGCGGCGCTGGGACATCGGGGAGCCCGTGGCGGTGACTCCGCTGGAGGGCGACCGCAGCTGGCGGGTCGACACCGCGGACTCCTCGTACTTCCTCCGGGAGTACGAGGAGTTCGACCGGCGCGGCCTGCTCTTCCGGCATTCGGTGACCGCGGCGCTCGACGCGGCGGGGCTGCCCGTGCTCGCGCCGGTGCCGACGCGGGCCGGGCGCACGCTGGCGACCTCGGACGGGCGCGGCTACGCGCTGCACCCGTGGGTCGCGGGACGTCGCCGGGACGGCCTTGAGCTGACGTTCGGCCAGTGCGAACGGCTGGGCGGGCTGCTGGGCGGCCTGCACGCGGAGCTCGACCGGCTGACGGCGCCCGTCCAGCAGAGCCTGCTGATCCCGACGCCGTGCGCCGGGGACGCGGTGGCCGCGGTGGACGAGATGCTCGGGTCGCTGCCGGGCGAGGGCACCGACTTCGAGGCGCTGAGCGAACGGCGGCTGCTGGAGCGGCGGGCGCTGCTGGAGGAGCTGGCCGACCATCAGCCGCCGGAGATCGAGATCACCACGGTCGGGCATCTGCACGGCGCGTTCGGCGCGGGCAACCTGCGCTACGGCGGCGCGGGCAACGTCACCGCGGTGCTGGGCTGGGACGCGCTGACGACCGGGCCGCTCGCGGGTGAGCTGGTGCGCGCCGCGGCGGGCCTGTTCGCCCACGACGACGACCGGGGGCTCGACCTCGAGCGCGTGCGGGCGTTCGTGGCCGGGCACCGCGCGGCGTTCCCGCTGGACGCCGGGCAGATCCAGGGGGCCGTGCATCGCGAGTGGTGGGAGCGGCTGTGCGACGTCGAGCCGCTCCGGCACCGCTACCTCGGCCAGGGCCGTCCGCCCGCGCCCGGCCTGGTCACCTGGTGGTCGGCGAATCTGGAGCTGACGCTGGACGTCTTCGCGGCGCCCTACACCGAGCTTCCCGCCGACAACGGCGCCCTCAGCCCCGCCTACGGCTGAAATGATCTTCAAGGACATGGCCGGTACGCCCGCATCTCTTCACGCGACGCGGGGAAGGGACAGCTGACGACAGGTCTCTCGTCAGGGGAGTGAGAACATGCCCACCGTCGCTCTGCTCGGCACCGGGATCATGGGGGCGGCGATGGGCCGCAACCTCCTCAGGTCCGGGCTACAGGTGCGGGCCTGGAACCGTACGCGCGCCAAGGCCGACGCGCTCGAGGCGGACGGCGCGACCGTGACCGGATCTCCCGCCGAGGCCGCCGACGGCGCCGACGTGGTGATCACCATGCTGAACGACGGGCCCGGCGTCCTGGCGGCCATGTCCGGCGCCGTGCCGGGCCTGCGCGCGGGCCAGGTCTGGGCGCAGATGAGCACCGTGGGCCTCCTCGCGCTGGAGCCGCTGGCGGGGTTCGCCGCCGAGCACGGCCTCATCTTCGTCGACGCGCCTGTTCAGGGCACCAGGCAGCCGGCCGAGCAGGGCGAGCTGCTCGTCCTCGCGGCGGGCCCGGAGGACGCGCGTGCCGCGCTGGCGCCGGTCTTCGAGGCCGTCGGCAAGAAGACGATGTGGCTCGGCGACGACGGCGCGGCGGGCAACGCCACCCGGCTCAAGCTCGCCGCGGTCAACTACGCCATCGCGCTGACCGGGATCATCGGCGAGTCGCTGGCCCTGACCGAGGCGCTCGGCCTCGACCCCGCGCTCTTCGGCGAGGTCGTCACCGGCGGGCCGCTCGACAACGTCTATCTCCAGGCGAAGATGCAGGCGATCCTGTCGGGCGACTTCACGCCGAGCTTCGCCGTTCGCAACGCCGAGAAGGACACCCGGCTCATCGCCGAGGCCGCCGCCGTCGCGGGGGTCCGGGTCGACATGACCGAGGGCGTGGGCGAACGGTTCCGGCGGGCGCTCGCCCTGGGCCACGGCGACGACGACATGGCCGCGGCCTACTTCGCCGGCTTCACGCCGGACGGCCCCGTCACGCCGGGCGGCCGCTCGGGGCGGTGAGGTGGACGGTGGACCCGATGACCACGCCCGCGCCGTGACCGCCCGCCAGGCGGAGCTCGGCGATGGTGCCGTTGGGCGTCGCACTGTTGATCATGAACGTCCGGAACGACTCCATGTCGGCGTGGTCCGGCGCGGAGACCCCCAGTTGCAGCGACCAGAGCAGAGCGCGCATGAAGATGCCGTGGGTGAACACGGCGACCAGGCCCTGCTCCGGGCGCGCGGCGAGCCGGTCGACGAACTCCCGGCCGCGCGTGATCAGGTCTTGGAACGACTCGCCGCCGCCGTTGGAGTACGCCGGGTCGCAGCGCGTCCAGTACTCCTCGACGTGCGGGCGGCGTTCCTCGGCGGTGGTGCTGGGCCCGTGCAGGCTGCCCAGATAGGTGAACTCCTGAACGGGCCACTCCTCGTACGGGACGTCGGGGAACCGCTCGCGGGTCGGCCGCGCGGTCTCCCTCGCGCGGACGAACGACGACGCCACGATGAGGTCGGGCGGCCCGTCGAACGCCGCCGCGACACGGCCGGCCTGCTCCCGTCCGAGCCCGGTGAGCGGCGACGCCCCCGGGCCGTTGGTGGGCAGTCCCGCGTTCGATTCGCTCTCGCCATGCCTGATCAGCCATACGCGCACGAGAGCCAGGTTACGAGAGGATGCGTGCATGGACGTACTCAGCAGCCGGATCCTGCTCCGTCCCCGCGATCTCGAGCGCAGCCGCCGCTTCTACCGCGACGTGCTCGGGCTGGCGGTCTACCGGGAGTTCGGCCCACCGGACTCCCCCGGCATGGTGTTCTTCCTCGGGCCGGGCTTCCTTGAGATCTCCGGTGGCCACTCCCCCGGAACGGACGCCGTCCCGGAGGCCCCGGCCGACTCCGAGGGGCCGATGATCTGGCTTCAGGTGCGCGACGTGCGGGCGGAGCACGAACGGCTGGCGGCGGCGGGCGTGACGATCTCCCGCGGACCGCGCGAGGAGCCGTGGGGGCTCATCGAAATGTGGATCACCGACCCGGAGAGCCTGCGCATCGTGCTGGTCGAGGTGCCCGAAGCCCACCCGCTACGCCGAGACCAGCGCACCTGACCCGCGTACGCAGCGCGCGTCCAGCCCGTGTCACCAGCCCCGCGTACCAGGGAGACAGATGTCCGGCGACTACTGGAACCACAACACGCACTACCACTCGGTGGTGCTCGGCGCGGTTCCGCGGGGCTGCGGCCGGGCGCTGGACGTCGGCTGCGGCGACGGGCTGCTGGTCCGCAGGCTGGCCGGGCGGGCCGCGCACGTCACGGGGCTCGACACGTCGCCGGAGATGATCGCCAAGGCGCGGGAGCTCAGCGCGGGGCAGGCGAACGTCGAGTTCGTCGAGGCCGACCTCCTCACCTGCGATCTGGAGCCCGCGAGCCACGACTTCGTGTGCAGCGTGGCGGCCGTGCATCACATGGACTTCGGCGCGGCGCTGCGCGCCATGGCGGGCACGCTGCGGCCCGGCGGCAGCCTGGTCGTGATCAGCCTCGCCGCCAACGCGGGCGTGCGCGACCGCGCGCTGAGCGCGGCCGGGCTGCCGGCGCACTACTACCACCGGCTGCGCGAACGCGGCCGGGCGGGCGATCCCGGCGCGCCGCTCGTCGACCCGGCCATGACCTGGAGCGAGGTACGCGACGAGGCCCGGCGGCTCCTGCCGGGCGCGGTGTTCCAGCGCCACCTGCTGTGGCGCTACTCGATCACCTGGCGCAAACCCCGCTGACCACGCGCCCCACGGTGGCGGCGCGCCCCTGCCGGCAGGGGCGCGTGGGCGGGCACCTGGGCGGCGCGGCCGGGCGACGCGGCCGGGCGACGCGGCCGGGCTTACCGGGCCTTGGCGCCGTTACGGCTGGGGGCGTAGACGTTCTCGACGAACCGGGCGAGCTGGTCCTCGGGCAGGTGCTGGGCCAGGTCCGCTTCGCTGATCATGCCGACGAGGCGCTTGTCGTCGATCACGGGGACGCGGCGGATCTGGTGGCGTTCCATCATCCGGACGACGGCGTCGGCGTCGTCGGTGGCGCTCACCAGGTGCAGCCGGTCGGTGCCCATCTCCCCGGCCTTGACCTGCGCCGGGTCGCGTCCCTCGGAGACGCACTTCACGACGATGTCGCGGTCGGTGATGATGCCGTGGAGCCGGTCGTCGTTGCCGCAGATGGGCAGCGAGCCGACGTCCAGGTCGCGCATCTTCCGCGCCGCCGACAGCAGGCTCTCGTCCTCGTTGATGCACTCCGCGCCGGCGTGCATGATGTCGCGTGCCGTGGTCATGGAAGGTTCCTCCCCCTCGAAGATTCCTCGCAGATCAGACAGTTCCCCAGGTCAGCGGGCACTACGGCAAAGACGGGACCACGGAATGCCTAGGTCGGGCAAAGCCTCCGAAACTGGAAATCACTGGAAGTGTCAGGAGCTCACGCTACAGTCGCGCGCATGATCGACGCCCCCACTCCCGACGCGCTCGAGGCGCACATCGGGGATCTGCGGGCGGCCGTGCGGCGGGCGATCGCGAGCGGCGACCGGGAGGCGGCGCGGGTCCTGCGCAGCCGCCTGCGCCAGGCCGAGGAGGCCTGGGACCGCGCGGTCCTCGGCTCCCCCGGGCCCCCCGAGGAGGCGCCGCGGGGGCTGGTCCCGGTGCGCGAGCAGGTCCACCAGGCGCTGACGCTGCTCGAGGTGCCCGCGGCGCCGCGGCTGATCTCCTCGGTGTACGCGGCGTTCTTCCCGGGTGAGATCCCGAACGCGCGGCTCACGAGCCTGCGCCGCGACGAGGAACGTTCGTTCCGCACGGCCCCCTACGCCCGCCCGTTCTACCTCTGCGCGGCGCTGACGGCCGACCTGCTCTCCCCCGCGCGCGGGCTCCTGACGGTGAGCACGTGGCCGGCGGCGCGGCGCGTCGTCGGGCCGCTCAGCGCGCGCACCGACTTCCTCACGGCCGCGATCCGGCTGGCCGAGCATGCCGGACGCGGCGAGACCGGCGATCCGGGCGTCCAGCGGCTGCTGTGGCGTTTCGCGGCCAACATTCCCGGTGCGGCGGAGGGGTCGGTCGGTACAGTCGATCCGGCGGTGCTGGCCGGGGCCGCGCGGGCGGAGCTGGACGTCCATCAGGAGGCCGACCGGCGGGAGCGGGACCGGGCCGCGGAACGTGCCCTGGCGCGGCTCGACGATGCGGGGCGGCTGTTCGGCAACCGGCTGCGGGCGGTCCGGCGGGCCGCCGGCGAGAGCGACACAGAGATCGAGCGATGATGCACGACAGCGATATGCAACGGCTGCGCGGCGGTGCGACGCCCCGCAACCACGACGCCCGGACGATCGCGGCGCTGACCGCCAATCCCGGCTGCGCCCGGCGCGGGGTCATGGACGCCGCGGGCGTCGACAAGGACGCGGTCGCGCGGCGCCTGGGGTTCCCCGCGCCGTTCGGCCAGTCGCAGTTCGCGATCACCCGCGGCAACGCGTTCGAGGCCCAGGTCAAGGCCGACGGCTGCGCCGAGCTGCTCACCCTGCTGCGCGACCGGCTCGGCCTGGACGTGCCGGAGGTCGCCTACGACGACCTCGAGGTGGTCGGCGGCAACGAGAGCCGCGAGGTGCGGCACGCCCGCACCCGGCGCCTGGTCGAACGCGCCCTCGGCGGCGAGGGCACGCTGTTCGACCATCCGCTGCTCCGGCTGGAGATCGCCGGACAGACCGCCTATCTCGAACCGGACGTCATCGCCTTCCAGCTGGGCGGCCGTTTCCACATCATCGAGATCAAGTCGTTCGCGGTCATCGACGGGCAGGCCGAGCCCGAGCAGGTCGCGGCCGCCGCCCGCCAGTCGGCGGTCTACGTCCTCGCGCTGCGCCGCCTGCTGGAGGAGCTGGGCGCCGACCCCGGCCGGGTGTCGCACGAGGTGTTCCTGGTCTGCCCGGAGAACTTCTCCAACCGGCCCGCCGCCACACCGCTCGACGTCCGGCCCCAGCTGGCGGTGCTCGAACGTCAGCTCGCTCGCCTCACCCGCGTCGACCAGATCGTGGGCGGCCTGCCCGACGACCTGACGTTCGACCTGGAGGACGCGGCGCTGCCCGAGGCGGTGCGCACCGTCGACGCCCGCTACGCGCCCGAGTGCATGGCGACCTGCGAGATGGCGTTCTTCTGCCGCGACGAGGCGCGGGCCTGCGGCGCCACCGCAACGCTCGGCAAGGCCGTCCGCGACGATCTGGGCGGCGTCGACGCGATCGGCACCGCGCTGGCCCTCGCCGACGGCTCGCTCACCCCGTCGGCCGACCTCGCCGAGACCGCCGAACGGCTGCGCACCGCGGCCCGGCTGCGCCGGGAGGCCCTGGCCGCCGCGACGGCCGCCGGCGGGCCCGCGACCGCCGAGTCCGCGTACGCCGTGATCCCTGCGACCGCATGAGCGCGCTGACCTCACTGGCACAGCTCGAGGCGGTGGCCACCGGCCGCGCCCAGCCGCTGGCCACGGTCCGGCACTGCCACCTCGCCGCCGAGCCGCTGGTCATGGTGCCGCTGAAGCTCGCCGGCGAGGCGGCCGCGCCGCTGGCGGTCATGCTCGGCACCCGGGCCGGCGACCCGGTCCTGCTCGCCGTCCCGCAGCCCCGCAACCGCGACCTGCGGTTCGCGTTCGCCGCCGACCTGGCCAAGCTGGTGCTGGAGCACGTCGAGGCGAGCCGCGGCCGGACCGAGGAGCTGCCGCCGGCCAAGGACGGCGAGGAGCGGATCCGCTACGGGGACGCCCCGCAGATCCTGGTGCCCAACCGCGCCGGGGTCGGGTTCCTGCGCATGCTCGGCCGGTCCACCCGGTTCCGGCGCACCGAGGGCCCGCACGCGGTCGACCCGTCGGTGCCGCGGCTCGGGCGGTGGCTCACCTGGTACGCCGACCGGCACGACAGGCCGGGTTCCTGCCTGCTGATGACGATGACCGAGACGTTGCGGCTGCACTGGGCGACCGGCCAGAGCTCGCTCGAGGACGGCAACCTCGCCGCGCTGCTGGGCTGGATCGACCCGCCCGAGGGCCTGGACGGGCCCGCGGCGGCGGCCCGCGCCGAAGACCCCGTCGAGTCCCCGCCGGCCGGGCCCGCCACCGACCCCACGTTCGACAACGAGGTGCTCGCCCCGGCGATCGCCGCGTACGACCGCGACGGCGGCGACGGCCGCGCCGAGGAGCGGGTACGCGACGTGCTGGCGGCCCAGCTCACCCCGACGTGGGACCTCATGTGGCGCGCGGTCGGCCTGCTGCGCGCGCTGCCCGAGGGCGCCGCCGTCGGCGGGCGCTGGGAACGCGACCGCGACGCGTTCACCTGGTACCACTCGACGTTCGACGACGGGCATCCGCAGGCGCGGCGCGACCCCGCCGTGCGGGCCGCGCGCCGCCTGCACGACCTCGAACGCGCACAGGACGCCTACGACGCGCAGCGGGCGTTCGACGACCCGCTGGTCATGGCCGAGCACCGGCTGTCGGGGCAGGCGTTCGGCGGCGTCGTCACCGAGAGCGACCCGGCCCGGCTGGACGAGTCGGGCAAGCGGCCCAAGCTCCGCCCGCTCCTGCGGGTCAGCACCGAGGACCCGCTTCAGCTGGACGTCGGCGCCGCCGTCTGCAACGCCGCGCGCCCCGCGCTCAAGGGCAAGATCGTCGAGATCGGCGCGGCCGGCGGCGTGCTGCTGGAGCTGACCGGCGGCATGGGCCGCAAGCTGGTGCCCGAGCCCGGGGTGGTGCCCGAGGTGGGCGAACGTGTCTGTTTCACCTCGCTCGGGGTCGGCTCGTGGGGGGCGGCGAAGTTCCCCGAGGCCGAGGACACGCCCTGGACGCACGGCGGGCCGCCCGCCGAGTACGTGCCCACCGACGACGACGCGGCGGAGGACTGGTCATGATCGACACCGGGGCGGCGCCCGGACCGGACACCGGCCCCGGGGCGGCGGCGGACGCGGTCGTCGGCGCCGTGCTGGCCGACCTGTCCCGCGGCCACCGCGGCGTGGTGGTCGACTCGCCGCCGGGCGCCGGCAAGTCCACGCTGGTCGTCCGGGCCGCCGCGCACCTGGCCGCGGCGGGCGAGCGGCTCATGATCGTGGCGCAGACCAACGAGCAGGTCGACGACCTCATCGAACGCATCGCCGGCAAGCACCCGGACGTGAGCATCGGCCGGCTGTCGGCCTCGACGTACCTGCCCGCGGCGCGCGTCACCGCGCACGCCTCGGTCCGCGTCGCGACCAAGGCCGACGATCTCGCCGACCGCACGGTGGTGATCGCCACCGCGGCCAAGTGGGCCACCCTCACCGACGGCACGTGGCCGTGGGCGATCGTCGACGAGGCCTACCAGATGCGCTCGGACATGCTGCTGCGCATCGCCGGGCGGTTCGAGCGGGCGCTGTTCGTGGGCGACCCGGGACAGCTCGACCCGTTCTCCACGGTCGAGGTCGAACGCTGGGCCGGCCTGACGTGGGACCCGATGCGCAGCGCCGTGTCGGTGCTGCTCGCGCACAACCCCGACCTGCCGGTGCACCGGCTCCCGGTCTCGTGGCGGCTGCCCGCGTCGGCGGCCCCGGTGGTGTCGGACGCGTTCTACCCGTTCACCCGTTTCCGTTCCGGCACGGGGCCGGGCGACCGGCGGCTGGAGTACGCCGCGGGCGGCATGGGCACCACCTACGACCGTGCGCTGGACGAGGCGGCGTCCTCGGGATGGGCGCTCTACGAGCTGCCCGCCCGGCACGCGCTGCGCACCGACGGGCAGGCGATCCAGGCGACCGCCGCGCTGGCGGTGCGCCTCCTGCAACGCGGCGGCGTCGCCCACTCCGAGCAGGGGTCGGCGCCGGTCGGCGCCGACCGGATCGCCGTCGGCGCGGCCCACCGCGACCAGGTCACCGCGATCCGCGCCGCGCTGGGCGAGCACGGCGCGAGCATCACCGTCGACACCGCCAACCGGCTGCAGGGCCGCGAGTACGACGTCACCGTCGTCCTGCACCCGCTGTCGGGGCGGCGCGACGCGACCGCGTTCCACCTGGAGTCGGGCCGCCTGTGCGTCCTGGCGTCGCGGCACCGCCACGCGTGCGTCGTCGTCGCCCGCGCCGGCATCCCCGAACTGCTCGACGCCCACCCGTCCACCGACCCGGTGCATCTGGGCGTCCCGGTGAAGTTCCCGGACGGCTGGGAGGCCAACCAGTCCATGCTCGCCCACCTGGCCCGCCACCGAGTCCGCGCGCACGATTAGCGCCGCCCGACGGGGCGGCTTGGCACCGGCCGGGCTCTGCCACGGCTCGGCCTCTTGCGAACGGCTCGGTGGACGGCGTACGCGTCCTGCCGGATGCCCCGGAACGCAGAGCGCACGCCGGAACGCAGAGCGCACGCCGGTCAATGCCCGTCAGGCTGGTCCGGGGCGAAGGGCCACTCCTCGAACCTGACGCAGCGGCCGTCGGCGTCGAACCGCAGAATCCACAGGTCGCGCCAGCGGGACGGGTCGTCGTGCAGGTAGTCGACCCAGATCCGGACCACCGCGGTGTCGCCGTCGACGGCGACGACCTCGGTCGTCAACGTGAACGGTTCCTCGGGGCCGTCGCGCTCGGCGTCCCACCACAGGGCGAGCCGGGACAGGCCCACGATCGGAGACGCCCACGGCGACGGCAGGTACGACACGTCCGACGAGAACAGCTCGGCGAGCGGCTCGGGACCGGGCGTGCGCCACGCCCGCTCGTACCCGGCGACCCAGCTTGCGACGGCATCCCTGTCCACACCGCCATGCTGCCAACCGCGCATCCGGCGCGCCAGCGCCCAACGCTCCCTGACGGTTCCGAGCCCCGGGGGCGACGGCGTTCAGCTCATCGTGGACAGGTCGCCGTCGTCGGAGCGGCGCTGACGATGCCGCCGTGCGACGGGACTGACGATGCGCCACCGTCGCCGTCCCTCCGGCCGGGCTCAGGCCTGCGCGCTGGGCCGGACGGCGGCGGTCGCGGTCCAGCGGGCGTTGGCGCGGGTGATCGTCACCGGGTGGTCGAAGCAGGCGCTGACGAGCTCGGTGGTGAGCACCTCGTCCGCCGGGCCCGCCGCGAGCACGCCGCCGTCGCGCAGCAGCAGGGCGTGGCTGGTGCTGGCGGGCAGTTCCTCCAGGTGGTGGGTGACGAGCACGGTCGTCAGCTCCGGACGGCTCTGCCTGATCTCGTCGATGCTCGTCAGCAGGCGTTCCCGGGCCGCGAGGTCGAGGCCGGTCGCGGGCTCGTCCATGAGCAGCAGGCGCGGCTCGGGCATCAGCGCGCGGGCGATCAGCGCCCGGCCGCGTTCCCCCTGCGAGAGGTTCGGCCACCGCGCGCCGGTGATCCTGGTGAGCCCCATCAGCTCGATCAGCTCGTCGGCGCGACGCAGCTCGTCCTCGGCGGGCGTCCAGCGCGGCACCAGCTCGATGGTGCCGGTCGCGCCGGTGAGGACGATCTCCCGGACGGTGCGCGCCGACTCCAGCGGATGCCGCGGATTGACCTGGCCGATCAGCGCGCGCAGGTCGTGCACGTTCACCCGGCCCAGGCGGTGGCCGAGGATCTCCGCCGAGCCGCGGGTCGGATGGGTGTAGGCGCCCAGGATGCCGAGCAGCGTGCTCTTGCCCGCGCCGTTGGGGCCGAGCAGCGCCCAGTGCTCCCCGGTGAGGACCGTCATCGAGACCTGGTCGAGCAGGAGCCGCCGCTCGCGGACGAGATCCACCTTGTCGGCGTTGAGCACGATGTCGGTCGGCGCGGGCGTGAGGGACAAGGGGACCTCCCGTTCGGGTTTCACGGCACGGGGCGGCGCGAACGGGGGTGGCGCGGCGGCCGGCGTGCGGCGGACGTGGCGTACGACGACGGCCGGGATCACCGGGACGCGAGCGTCAGAACGGCTCGTTCACGTTATCCGAGCCCGTGGAGCAGCCTGGGCACCAGGGTCCGCAGCGTGTCCTGGTCACGCTCCCGGAGCGGCCGGTACTCGGTGATGCCGAGCCCGGCGAGCTCGAAACGCGCGGTCAGGGCGCGTACGGCCGCCTCCAGCGTCTCGGGGGTGATGCCGCCGGGCTCGGGACAGCTCTGCGACCCGAACGTTCCCGGGTCGAGCACGTCCAGGTCGACATGGATGTAGACGGCCTCCGCCCCGGTCTCCCCGACCGCCGCCACCACGGCATTCGTGGCACCGTTCGGAGGTTGGGCGGTGAGGGTTCGGGGTGAGAGCCGGCGAAGGCCGGTTGCGGTGGCGTAGGACTGTTCGGCGGGGTCGAGGGCTCGGACGCCTGCCAGCACGACCTGGTCGGGACGGAGCGGGCGGGCGGGGAGGAGTGCCTGCGGGCCGTCGCCGAGCAGGGTCCTGAGGATCATGCCGTGGAACGCGTGGGACGGCGACGACCCGGGGGTGTTGAGGTCACCGTGCGCGTCGAACCAGACGACCGCGAGCCCGTCGCCGTACCGTTCGGCCGCCGCGGACACCGGTGCCAGCTCGACCCCGCAGTCACCACCGACGGTGACAATAAGGTCACCGGCACGCTCGGCCACCGCCCTGCGCGCCCCGTCCGCGATCTCGGTGAGAACGTCCAGACCGCGCACCTCTCCAGGGCCCGGAGCTGCGGGAACACCGGGGTTTTCGGGTACCGGCACGGTCCGGCGGCGGATCGCGGGTACGGTGTCGGCCAGGAGGGCCGCCCCGGTGGCGAGATCGCGAGCATGCGCAGGTGAACGGCTCGAGCCCTGCCATTGCGGGATTTTGATCACCGAGATGTCCACCATGTGGCTATCTTTACCATCTGTAACGGCCCTCCCTCGCGCGGGCCGGGTGTGAGGCGGGCCCGCCGCCGGATACTGTGAGATCCGGTGCCACAGCGATCACCGGAGGGGGCATGGAGGAGATCGGCTTCATGTGCGCCCGCTGCGGCGGTGAGGTGCACGACGTGACGCACAACCGGGAAGGCTCGCTGGACGGGGTGGGTTATCGCCACAACCAGCGGGTGGAGCCCTGGGACCACGAGCTCGAGCTCGCGGTGGGCACGGCCGCGCCGCGGGACCAGGGTTGCGACTTCTGCGGCGGCGAGGGCCCGAGCTGGCTCTACTACCCGACGCTCGACCCCGAGGACACCGACATGTTCGAGGTCGAGCTCGACACCACCCAGCTGTCCGACGACGACACGGCCGTGGCCGTGCTCAACATGCTCTACCCGTGGTACTCCTGCGACACGTGCTCGGTCCTGGTCGCCGACCGCAAGATCGACCTGCTGATCGCGCGCGCCCTGGAGCTCACGCCCGTGCCGGCGGAGGGGCCGGTCGACGAGGAGACCGTGCGCGCCCGCCTCAAGGGTTCCTTCTCGGTCTTCTTCACCACCCGCCCGGGACGGCCGCAACCGTCCCGCGCCCTCTGAGCGCCCGCCCCGCGCCGCGGCGTTCCGAGCACCCCGCCGTGTCGACGTCCGCGCCCGCGTCCGCGCTCGCGTCGGCGTCCGCGTCGATGTCCGCGCCCAGGTCGGCGCCCAGGTCGGCGCCCGCGTCGACATAACAATCCGGCGGATGTCCGGCGGGCCGGGCACTTCGGCTGCTTCGCTCCGTACACAAGGTGAGGCGCTCTGTTCGGCGGGGGCCGGGGAGTGGAAACGTCCGAGCGCCTCAATATGATCTATCGCGTTTTGGGCGGATTCAGTACTCCGGGGGTAGAGATGTTCATCGAGACGCGGTTCCACGGCCCTGACGGCTCGGCCAACGGCGGCTACGCCGCCGGGCTGCTGGCCGGGCACGTCCCCACCGACACGGTCACCGTCACGCTGCGGCTCCCGCCGCCGCTGGGCATCGGGCTCGCGGTCACGCAGGAGGACGACCGGGGCCACGACGTGCGGCTCTGGGACGGCGAACGGCTGATCGCCGAGGCCCGTACGGGGGCGATCGCGGTGCCTCCCGTGCCGCCCGTGCCGTTCGAGCAGGCCCTCGAGGCCGCCGAGAAGTTCCGCCGCAACAAGGAGCACCCGTTCCCGCGCTGCTACGTGTGCGGGCCCGAGCGCGACGCCGGCGACGGCCTCCGGCTCGAGCCCGGCCTGGTCGGGGACGGGATCGTCGCCTCCCCCTGGGAGCCCGTCGGCACACCGGACGAGGCGACGGTGTGGGCCGCGCTCGACTGCCCCGGGGCGTGGGCGTTCGACTCGTCCGGGCGCCCGATGGTGCTCGGCACGATGACCGCTCAGGTGACCGGTCTCCCGGCGGAGGGTGAACGCTGCGTGGTCATGGGGCTGGCGCGCAGCCGTGAGGGCCGCAAGCTGCATGCGGCGACCGCCGTCTACGGTGCCGACGGGCGGCTGCTGGGGCGCGCGGAGCAGATCTGGATCGAAATCGACCCCGAGCGCTTCGGGACGTGAGGCACAGGTCCCGGACTCCGCAGGACGGAAGTCCCGCTGATCTGATGCCGTTAGACCCATTTTGAGGTGCCGGCTCGAAAATGTGTCGCATGACGCGACCCGCCCGCGGGAGCATTGCCTTCAATACCTAGCGATGCCATCAGTCTGAGCACCCACGGCCAATGGAGGTCGGGTCAGATGAGCGGAAGCGGATTCCTCATCCTCGGCGTGGCGGCGCTCGCGGCGTACATGGGCACTTCATGGGAGCGTGCCCGCCGCGCCCTGTTCGACGTGCGCGTCGGACGGCAGCGTGTCTCCAACCTGCGGCAGGCCGCCGCACGGGAGCGCCTGCACGCCCTATTGATCGTCAGCCTGTCGCTGCTGGTGATCTACCTGATCGCCCGGGCCCGCTGAGCGGCGGTGCCCGGCGGCCCCGTCACGGGCCGGCGAAGAGCGGGTCCTCGCGGTCCAGCGTGAGGTCGCCCGCCCGGTCGGTGCGCGGGGCCGGGTCGCCGCCGCTCATCGGGTAACTCCCGCTGGTCGGGGGCTGCCCGAGAGCGGACGGCGCGTTCGACGGCGGGGGCGGCGGCGCCGGGAACGCCGTCGGCCCGGTCGACAACGGAAGGTCGCCCGGCCTGCCGTGCTCGCCGGGCTTGCCGTACTCGCCGGGCCTGGGGTACTCGCCGGACGGCGCGTAGTCGGCGGACGGGCCGCGGTCGGCGGCGGGCCCGTAGTCGCCGGGCTTCCCGTACTCGCCCGGCTTGTAGTCGCCCGGCTTGTAGTCGCCCGGCTTGCCGTAGTCACCGGGCGTGCCGTAGTCGCCGGAGGAGCCGTACTCACCGGGCTTCCCGTAGTCGCCGGACGGGCCGTACTCGCCAGGCCGCGGGTAGCCGCCGCTCTGCGACATGCCGCCGGCGGACGAAGGCGGGGGCGCTCCCAGCGGCGACATGGCGGTGCCGTGCGCGGGCCGGCCGGACGGCTGGGGCATCCCGCCGCCCTGCTGCGGCACCCCGTTGCCGGGCAGGCCGCCCGGCAGGCCGACGATCATCGGGCCGGAGGGCGCCGACGAGGGCGGCATGTTGGACGACAGGGTGTTGTGCGTCAGCTGGTCGATCTGGCGCCGGGCCCGGTCGGCCTCGGCGCGCGCCGCGTCGCGTTCCTCGGCGAGCGCGGTCAGGGCGGCCTGCTGCTCGGCGACCGACTGCGACAGCTGCCGCAGCTGGATCGCCTGGTCGTTGACCGTGCTCGACAGCTCGTCGCGTTCACCGGCGGCCTGCTGCGCGAGCGTCTGCGCGGCGTCGCGCTCCTTGACCGCCTCCTCGGCGCGGGCGACGGCGCGGGCCGCCTCGGCCTCGGCCTCCGACTTCGCGCGCACGGCGGCCGTGCTCTCGGCCTCGGCCTTGCTGGCCGACTGCATCGCCCGCTGGCGCTGCGCCTCGGTGTCGCGCATGGCGGTGCGCAGGTCCTCGGCGCCCTGGCGGGCGACCGCCGCCTCGACGCGCAGTTTCTCGGCGGCCCCCTCGGTCTCGGCGACCTTGGCGTGCAGGGTGACCATCTCGGCGCGGCCGGCCTCGAGGGCGGCGAGCAGCTCGGTCTCGCGGGCGGCGATGCGGTCGCGCTCGCTCTCGGCCGCGAGCTTGGCCGAGACCGCCTGCTGGGCGATCTGGTGCGCCTCTTCCCAGGCCTGCTGCGCGGCGTCCCGCTTGGCGGTCGCGCGCTTGGCCTCGTCGCGGGCGCGGGCGGCCTCCTTCTCGGCGCTCTCGGCGCGCTGCCGCGACGACGCGGCCTCCTGGTAGGCCTCCTCGGCCTGGCGCTGGGAGGCGTCGCGCTCGTTCTGCGCGATCGCCAGCTCGCGCGCGGCCTCGGCGCGCACCTCGGCGACGCGCTTCTCGACCCCGGCGACGCTCAGCTCGGACGTCAGCGACTCGGCGAGCAGGTCGGCCGAACGCTCCAGCCGTTCGACCATGTCCCAGGTGGCGGCCACCTGCCCGGTGAGGCCGGGCGCCTCGCGGCCGCGTTCGCGGCGCTCCATCGCCTCGCGGGCGCACGCGCCGTCGTTGTCCTGGCAGAAGCGGATGGCGCGGACGCTGCCCAGCGGCTGCGGCACCGGACGCCCGCAGTTGGCGCAGGGCCACACCGCGACGGGGTCGCCGACACGGGCCACCGCCGTCTCCTCCTTGGGCGACGGCGCGACGGCGTCCCGTCCCGGACCGCGGGGTGCGTGGCCCTGACCTGCGGATCCGTTCACCTGCGGGGGCACGGCCCTCTCCTTCGGGCCGTCATTGTCGCGCTCATCGCTGTTAGGCATGGAATGAACGATACGCACACTTAAGCGAGGCTGCAGTGACTTGGGGGGTATGTGGGGACCCCCACGCCGATATCTATCGTCAGGTGTCAATACCTGGCCCGGCCTCGGCCTCTCCCCGCGCAGACCTCGCCCTCACCCTGCGCAGACCCTCGCCCCCACCCCGTCCCGCCCCGCGCCTCACCCGGCCCCGGCGCCAGCGCCGCCCTGACCGTCCGTCGCCTTGTACTCGCGCCAGCGGTCCATCAGCCCGGCGAGTTCCGCGCGGACGAACTCGAAGAACTCGGACGCCTCGGCCAGCCGCCGCCCCGCCACCGTGTCCTCGCCGACGAGTTTGGACCCCTCCGCGAGGCCGGAGGTGTAGTGCGCGAGGAGCGCGTCGCGGCTGGCCAGCGCGTCCTGCCAGGCGTCGTTGCGCACGCGGAAGATGTCGCGCCGCGAGCCCGGCTCCCGTTCGCGCGAGGCCAGGCGGTACGTGGTCAGCCAGCGCACGGCCCCGGACACCGCCGCCGGGCTGACCTGCAACGTCCGGCCGATCTCGGCGGCCGTCAGCGAACCGGAGTCGGTGACCATCAGGACCACGAACACCCGGGCGGCCATACGCGGCCAGCCACTGTCGGCCAGCATCGCGGCGAACCTCTCGACGTACTGCAGGACCGCCACGTCGTCACGCACGTTCGGGCTCGGGTCGGTCACTCGACATCATCTCCCCAGGTAGAAGGCCTCCCATTTTAACGTATTCATAAGATTCACGAATTTATGAAACTAGTGTATGTTGTGAATCATGAACACCGCCATCTCGGTGCGCGGCCTCGTCAAGACGTTCGGCCGCACACGCGCACTCGATGAGCTCGACCTCACCGTCACCAGCGGCGAGGTGCACGGTTTCCTGGGCCCGAACGGCGCGGGCAAATCGACGACCATCAGGGTCCTCCTCGGGCTTCTGCGGGCGGACGCCGGCCAGGCGGAGCTGCTGGGCGGCGACCCGTGGCGCGAGGCCACCGAGCTGCACCGCAGGCTCGCCTACGTGCCGGGCGACGTCACGCTCTGGCCCAACCTGACCGGCGGCGAGGTCATCGACCTCCTCGGGCGGCTGCGCGGCGGGCTGAACCAGCGGCGGCGCCAGGAACTCTTGGAACGTTTCGAACTGGACCCCAGGAAGAAGGGACGCGCCTACTCCAAGGGCAACCGGCAGAAGGTCGGCCTCATCGCCGCCCTCGCCTCCGACGTCGAGCTGCTGATCCTGGACGAGCCGACCTCGGGCCTGGACCCGCTGATGGAGGAGGTCTTCCAGGAGTGCATCCAGGACGAGCGCAGGAGCGGCCGCACCGTGCTGCTCTCCAGCCACATCCTCAGTGAGGTCGAGGCGCTCTGCGACCGCGTCACCATCATCCGCAAGGGCCGCGCGGTCGAGTCCGGCACGCTCACCGAGCTGCGCCACCTGACCCGCACGTCCATCCAGGCCGAGCTCGCCTCGCCGCCGAACGGCGTGTCCTCGCTCCCCGGCGTGCACGACGTCGAGATCGACGGCAACAAGGTCAAGCTGGAGGTCGACACCGACCGGCTCGACCCGGTGCTGAAGCAGATCGTGCAGTCCGGCGTGGTGAGCCTCACCAGCCAGCCGCCGACCCTCGAGGAGCTGTTCCTCCGGCACTACGAGGACGACCTGCACGCCGAAGGCGCGGGCGCCGGCGCGGGGGGCGAAAGCGCGGAGGGGGCCGCGCGATGAAGCAGCTGACGGGCACCGGCGGGCTGGCCCGCCTCGCACTGCGGCGCGACCGGGTGATGCTGCCGATCTGGACGGCCCTCTTCGTGCTGACGGCCTCGTCCACCGCCTCGTCGACCAAGGGCCTCTACCCCACCGTCGAGGACCGGGTGGAGCTGGCCTCCAGCACCAACGACACCCCCTCGCTGGTCGCGCTCTACGGCAAGGTCTACGACCCGACGTCGCTCGGCGCGGTGTCGATGCTGAAGATGAACGTCTTCGGCTCGCTGATGGCGGCGATCCTGACCGTCATCATCGTCGTCCGGCACACCCGGCAGGAGGAGGAGACCGGGCGGCTGGAGCTCCTCGGCGCCACCGTCGTCGGCCGCCGCGCGCCGCTGACCGCCGCCCTGGTGGTCGCCGGTCTCGCCAACCTGGCGATCGGCCTGCTGGCCGCGCTGGGCCTCGTCGCCGCGGGCCTGCCCGTGGCCGGCTCGTTCGCCTCCGGCCTGGCCTGGGCGAGCGTGGGCATCGCGTTCGGCGCCGTCGCGGCCGTCATCGCCCAGCTGACCGAGAGCGCCCGTACGGCCGTCGGCTTCTCCATGGCGGCGCTCGGCGCGTTCTACCTGATCCGGGCCGTCGGCGACACGTCCGACGCGAACGGGCCGCAGTGGTTGTCGTGGTTGTCGCCGATCGGCTGGGGCCAGCAGTTCCGGCCGTACGCGGGCGACCGCTGGTGGGTCGCGGGGCTCACGGTCGTGTTCGCGGCCGTGATGATCGGCCTCGCCTACGGTCTGGTGGCACGGCGCGACCTGGGTGCCGGGCTGTTGCCCGACCGGCCGGGTCCGGCGACCGCGGGGCGGAGGCTGGGCAGCCCGTTCGGCCTGGCGTGGCGGCTGCAGCGCGGCTCGGTGATCGGCTGGACGATCGGCGGGTTCGCCGGCGGCCTGCTGTTCGGCAGCATCGCCACCAATGTGGACGACATGGTGTCGGGCGGCAACGCCAAGGACTTCATCGAGAAGCTCGGCGGCAACGCGCAGAACCTCACCGACGCCTTCCTCGCGACCGAACTCGGCTTCGTCGGGGTCTTCGTCGCCGCGTTCGGGGTGCAGTCGGCGATGCGCCTGCGCACCGAGGAGACCGCGCAGCGTGCCGAGCCCGTGCTGGCCACCGCGGTCGGGCGGGTCTCCTGGGCGCTCAGTCACCTGGTCATCGCCCTCGCGGGCGCCGCGCTGATCCTGGCCGTGGTCGGCTTCGGCGCCGGGCTGTCGTACGGCGGCGCGACCTCCGACATGGGCGAGGTGGGCCGCCTCACGGGCGCCGCGCTCGTGCAGATCCCGGCCGTCTGGGTCATCGTCGCGATCGTGATCGCCGCGTTCGGGCTCGTGCCGCGGTTCGCGGTCGCGGGCTGGGCGGCGCTGGTCGCGTTCCTGCTGCTCGGCGAGCTCGGGCCGCTGTTCGAGCTGCCGGGCTGGCTGATGGACGTGTCGCCGTTCGCGCACACGCCGCGCATGCCGGGCGGTGACCTGACCGCGGCGCCGATCGCCGGGCTGCTCGCGGTCGCGGCGGTGCTGATCGCGGCGGGCCTGTACGGCTTCCGCCGCCGGGACCTCACCGCCTGACCGCGCCTGAACGCGCCAGGGCCGTCCGATCGCGGGCGCGGCGATCCCTTGGGAGCGCCGCGCCCGGTTCGGCGTGTCAGCCGTCGTCCCGTCCGAGATTCAGGCCGCTATGCTCCGCTGATGTCTGACATGGCGTGCACGCAGTGCGGCTCTCCGGGGCTGGAGCCGGGGTTCATCGAGGACTCGGGCGAGTCCTCCCGGGGGTACGCGCGCTGGATCGCCGGGCCACTGCAACGCGGGATCTTCGGCGGGGTCAAGCGCATGGGCAAGCAGCGCTGGCGGGTCGACGCGTTCCGCTGCACGCGGTGCGCCCACCTGGAGCTCTTCGCGGGCGAGGCCGTCTGACCGGGCGTCCTCAGGCGAGGCGGTAGGGCTCGGGGAGCCAGTACGCGGGGTCGTCGCGCGCGGGCAGATCGGGCTCGCCCAGCAGCCGCAACATCCGCCGCAGCTGCGGGTTGCGGTTGTCCCGGTGCCAGACCACCGACCACGGCGCCAGCGGGACGGGGGCCACCAGGCGGATGCGGTGCAGGCCCGAGCCCCGCGGCACCTCGATGCTCTCCTCCCCCAGCGCCACCGCGCGCCCCTCGCGGCTGACGATCTCGCCGTAGTGGCGCTGCCCGACGGCGGGCTCGGTGAAGCGGATCGGGATGCCGAAACGGCCGGCGAGCCGCGTGAGGAACCCGCGCGCCTCGGTCGCGTCGCCCGGGTCGGGCATCACGATCCCGGCGTCCCTCAGCTCCTCCGGGCGCATCTCCTCGCGTCCCGCCAGCGGGTGCGCCGCGCCGACGAAGGCGTGCATGGGCCGGACGTGCGACAACCGGTGGGTCAGCTCGGGTGGCGGCGGCGCGCCCAGGTCGTGGACCTGCCCGAACGCGGCGTCGATCTCCCTGCTCTGGACCGCGGGCAGCGCGTTCGCCAGCCCCTGCCGCATGCTCGGCTCGATCCGGAGCCCCGGGTCGCGGTCGAGGAGCCCGCGCAGCACGCCGAGCGGGCTGAAACGTTCGTCGAAGACGTCGACGCGCAGCCGTCCGCCGCGTTCGCGGACGGCGTCGACCGCGGCGTCCACCGCCGCCAGCGCCTCCCGCGCCCTGGGCAGCAGCCGGCGCCCGGCGGGGGTCAGCTCGACCCGCCGCGTGGTCCGCTCGAACAGCGGCTGCCCGAGCGCCTCCTCCAGCCGCCGCACCCGCTTGGAGAGAGCCTGCTGGCTGAGGTACAGGCGTTCGGCCGCCCGGCCGAAGTGCATCTCCTCGGCGGTGGCCACGAAGGCGCGCAGGCCATGGAGATCCACGTCCATGCCCTCAGGGTGAATTAACAACCTCCGGTTGTCAAAACGGCGTCAACGGCTGTTGGACACCCCGCCTGAACAGCGGATTTCCTGAAGTCATGAGCAACGAGCCCCTCCCTTCGGCCGGCGAGCCCGTGTTCCAGCGGCTGCTGCGGCAGCGCATCGTCTTTCTCGGCCAGGAGGTCGACGACACCATCGCCAACCGGATCTGCGGCGAGATGTTGCTGCTGTCCGCCGAGGACCGCACCCGCGACATCCACCTCTACATCAACTCCCCCGGCGGCTCGGTCACCGCCGGGATGGCGATCTACGACGTGATGCAGTACATCCCGAACGACGTGGCGACGTTGTCGCTCGGCTTCACCGCGTCCATGGGCCAGTTCCTGCTCTGCGCGGGCGCCCCCGGCAAGCGGTTCGCGCTCCCGCACGCGCGCATCCTGATGCACCAGCCGTCCGGCGGGATCGGCGGCACCGCCTCCGACATCGCCGTCCAGGCGGAGAACATGCTCTTCACCAAGCGCACGATGCAGCGGCTGATCGCCCATCACACCGGGCAGGCGGTCGAACGCATCGAGGCCGACTCCGACCGCGACCGCTGGTTCACCGCCGAGGAGGCCAGGGACTACGGCTTCGTGGACGAGGTGGTCGGCAGCGCGCCCCGGATCCCGGCGGTCACGGGCTGACGTTCTCGCACCATGGCCGCCGTCACGGGGTGAGGGCGGCCATGGCCTTGCGGATGCGCTTGTCGGACACCGGGTAACGCGTGCCGAGCTGCTGGGCGAAGAGGCTGACCCGGTATTCCTCCAGCATCCAGCGGATCTGCCGGGCCGCCTCGTCGTCGCGCCGCGCCGGGTGCAGCCGCTGGAGCGTCCGCTGGTATTCCTCTTCGAGCACCGCGACCTGCTGCGCCAGCTGGCGGTCGCGGCCCGGGTTCTCCGGGAGCTTGTCGAGGCGGACCTGGAGCGCGCGCAGGTAGCGGGGCAGGTCCGCCAGGCGCTGCCAGCCGGTCTCGGTGACGAAGCCGGGCCGGATCAGCGCGTTGAGCTGCTCGCGGACGCCGGTCAGCGACGGGACGAGCGTGAGGCTGGTGGTGCCGCGCAGCCGCCGGTCGATCTCGTGCGACTCGGCCAGGACACGTTCCACCTGCGCCACGATCGCGGCCGTGGCGTCGTGCAGCTCGGCCCGTACGTGGTCGTGGAGGCGGGTGAAGCCCTCCTCGTCCCACGCCGGCCCGCCGGCCTCGGCGATCAGCCGGTCGGCCGCCGCGGTGACGCAGTCGTCGAAGAGCGCCTGGACCGAGCCGTGCGGGTTGTGGCTGAGTGCGAGCTTGCCCTGGTTGGACAGGCGCGCCTGGACGAGCTTGACCGGGGACGGCGCGTTCATCAGGATCAGCCGCCGCGTGCCCCGCCACATGGCGCGGCGCTGCTCGGCCTCGGTCTCGTACATCCGGACGGCGACGCTGTCGCCCTCGTCGGTGAGCGCCGGGTAGGCCCTGACCTCGTAGCCGGACTGCTTGCGCTCGTACGTGCGCGGCAGCTCGCCGATCGTCCACTCGCGCAGGCCGCCGCGTTCGAGGCCGCCCGCCGACGCCGCCTTGGAGAGCGTGCCGCGCACCTTGCCCTTGAGCGTGCGCTTGAGCGCGTCCAGGTCGCGGTCTTCGCCGAGCGTGCGCTCGCGGTCGTCCACGACGCGGAACGTGAGATGCAGGTGCGCGGGGAGCCGGGACTGGTCCCAGGCCTCGCGGGCGACGGTGACGCCGCTCATCGCCGTGAGCTCGCGTTCGAGCGCGTCCAGCAGCGGCTCGGTGCGCGGCGACACCCGTTCGAGGACGCGGCGCGCGAAGTCGGGCGCGGGCACGAAGTTGACGCGCAGCTGCTTGGGCAGCGACCGGATCAGCTCGGTGACCAGCTCGGTGCGCAGGCCGGGCACCTGCCAGTCGAAGCCGTCGGGCCGGACCTGGTTGAGCACCTGCACCGGGATGTGCACGGTGACGCCGTCGGCGTCGGTGCCCGGCTCGAACTGGTAGGTCAGCCGGAGCCGCAGCGGGCCGTGCTGCCACACGTCCGGGTAGTCGGCCTCGCTGACGTCGTCGGCGCTCTCGTTGATGAGCATCGACTTCTCGAAGCTGAGCAGGTCGGGATCGGTGTGGCGGGCGCTCTTCCACCAGGCGTCGAAGTGGCGCCCGGAGACGACGTCGTCAGGCACGCGCTCGTCGTAGAACTCGAAGAGCGTCTCGTCGTCCACCAGGATGTCGCGGCGCCGGGCGCGGTGCTCCAGCTCCTCCACCTCGTCCAGCAGCGCGCGGTTGTCGTGGAAGAAGTGGTGGCGGGTCTCCCAGTCGCCCTCGACCAGCGCGTGCCGGATGAACAGCTCGCGCGCCAGCTCGGGGTCGACGCGCCCGTAGTTGACGTTGCGCTGCGCGACGATCGGCACGCCGTACAGCGTCACCTTCTCGTACGCCATCACCGCGGCCTGCTTCTTGGACCAGTGCGGCTCGCTGTAGTTGCGCTTGACCAGGTGGCCGGCGAGCGGCTCGACCCAGTCAGGCTCGATCTTCGCGTTGATGCGCCCCCAGAGCCGGGACGTCTCGACCAGCTCTGCGGCCATGACCCAGCGCGGCGGCTTCTTGAACAGCGCCGAGCCGGGGAAGACGGCGAACTTGGCGCCGCGCGCTCCCAGGTACTCGTGGCCGCGGCGGTTGCGGGGGCCGTCGTCCTTCTTGTCGGTGTCCATCAGGCCGATGTGCGACAGCAGGCCCGACAGGAGCGAGACGTGCACGCGGTCGGGGTCGGCGTCGGTGCTGTTGAGCGTGATGCCGAGCGTCTTGGCGACCTGCTTGAGCTGGGAGTGCAGGTCCTGCCATTCGCGGACGCGCAGGAAGTGCAGGAACTCGTTCTTGCACATGCGGCGGAACGCGCCGCCCGACAGCTCGCGCTGCTGCTCGCGCAGGTAGTTCCACAGGTTGAGGTAGGCCATGAAGTCGGACGTGGGGTCGGCGAAGCGGCGGTGCCGCTCGTCGGCCGCCTGCTGGTGCTCGGCGGGGCGTTCGCGCGGGTCCTGGATGGACAGCGCGGCGGCGATGATGAGCACCTCGCGGACGCAGCCGTTCTTGTCGGCCTCCAGGACCATCCGGGCCAGGCGCGGGTCGACGGGCAGCTGGGCGAGGCGGCGGCCGAGCGGGGTCAGCCGCTTGCGCGGGTCCTGCTCGGCCGGGTCGATGGCGCCCAGCTCGTGCAGCAGGTCGACGCCCGCCTTGACGTTGCGGCGGTCCGGCGGCTCGACGAACGGGAACGCGGCGATGTCGCCGAGGCCGAGCGAGGTCATCTGCAGGATGACCGACGCCAGGTTGGTCCGCAGGATCTCGGGGTCGGTGAACTCGGGCCGGGACTCGAAGTCCTCTTCCGTGTAGAGCCGGACGCAGATGCCCTCGGACACGCGGCCGCATCGGCCCTTGCGCTGGTTGGCGGAGGCCTGGGAGATCGCCTCGATGGGCAGCCGCTGCACCTTGAGCCGGTGGCTGTAGCGGGAGATGCGGGCGGTGCCGGGATCGACGACGTACTTGATGCCGGGGACGGTGAGCGAGGTCTCGGCGACGTTGGTGGCCAGGACGACGCGGCGGCCCCGGTGGGCCTGGAAGACGCGGTGCTGCTCGGCGGCCGACAACCGCGCGTACAGCGGGAGCACCTCGGTGGCCTGGCCCTTGCGGCCGCGGAAGTGCTTTTCGAGGGCGTCGGCGGTGTCGCGGATCTCGCGTTCGCCGCTGAGGAAGACCAGCACGTCGCCCGCGGGCTCCAGGGCCAGCTCGTCCACGGCGTCCAGGATCGCCTGGATCTGGTCGCGGTCGGGGTCGGCTTTGGGGTCCTCGGGGTCGATGACGGGCCGGTAGCGGACCTCGACCGGGTACGTGCGGCCGGACACCTCGACGATCGGCGCGTCGCCGAAGTGCTCGGAGAACCGCTCCGGGTCGATCGTCGCCGAGGTAATGATGATCTTGAGGTCGGGACGGCGGGGCAGGATCTCCTTGAGATAGCCCAGCAGGAAGTCGATGTTGAGGCTGCGCTCGTGCGCCTCGTCGATGATCAGCGTGTCGTACTGGCGCAGCAGCCGGTCGGTCTGGATCTCGGCCAGTAGGATGCCGTCGGTCATCAGCTTGACCAGCGTGTCGTCGCTCGACCGGTCGGTGAACCTGACCTTGTAGCCGACCGCCTCGCCCAGCGGCGTCTTCAGCTCCTCGGCGATCCGGTCGGCGACGGTGCGGGCCGCCAGCCGCCGCGGCTGGGTGTGGCCGATCGCACCCTGGACGCCGCGGCCCAGCTCCAGGCAGATCTTGGGCAGCTGGGTGGTCTTGCCGGAACCGGTCTCGCCCGCGACGATCACCACCTGGTGGTCGCGGACCGCGGCCAGGAGGTCGTCGCGCTTCTGGCTGACGGGCAGCTCGGGCGGATAGGTGATCGCGGGCATCGCGTCCCGGCGCCGGGCGACCCGCCGCTCGGCCGCCTCGACGTCGGCGGCGATCTCGCCGGTGATCTTGTCTCGCCGCTTGGCGTCGCGCATCTGCTGCGTGCCGTCGATACGGCGGCGCAGCCGATGCTGGTCACGCAGCATCAGCTCGGGCAGGCGCGCGCGCAGATCGGCGAGCGGCGATTTCACAGGCGTCCTCATACGTTCGCTAAGGATAGGGTCGCGGGCCGTCAGGCCTGGTCGGCGGGCGGGGACGCACCGGCCGGGCGCCCTGGGCCCGGCACCGATCCCGCCGCAACCTACGCACCGTAGCCGCCGCGGGCGTCCCGCGGCGATTCATTTTCCGGCGGCACGGCCGGACGGAAAGAGCCGGACGGCCTCGGGCCTGATACGTCCAACATCGGCCGCCGCGAGTGAATTCCGAGGATATATCGGCGCTGGTCTTCTGCCTGACCTGGGGTGGTCTGGTGCCGAGGGTACGGCGGACGTGACAAGTCTGATCCCTCGAAAGGACTCCCGGAAAGGGACCGCATCATTCATCATGGGCGTCCATGGAGACTCCGCGGGCGGCCGGACGCTACCGGATCGACAGGCTCCTGGGCTCCGGTGGTTTCGCCGCGGTCTGGCTGGGCCACGATGCGGAGCTCGACGCGCCGGTCGCCATCAAGATCCTCGCCGAGCACTGGGCGCAGCGGGAGGACGTTCGCGAACGATTCGTCCAGGAGGCCCGGCTGCTGCGCTCGGTCGACTCGCACCGGCTGGTCGAGGTCTTCGACATCGGCGTGCTCGACAACGGGCGGCCGTACTTCGTCATGAGCTACGCCGACCGCGGCACGCTGGAGGAACGCCTCGCGGCCGGGCCGATGCCGCTGAACGACGCGCTGAGCGTGGCCCGGGAGGTCGCCCGTGGCGTCGAGGCCCTGCACGCCCGCGGCATCGTGCACCGCGACCTCAAGCCGTCCAACGTGCTGATCCGTTCGACCACCGACGGCGACGAGCGAATCATGATCTCCGACCTGGGCATCGCCCGGACCGACGACCGGCTGTCGAGCCTGACGCTCCCGGCCGGCTCGCCCGGATACATGGCGCCCGAGCAGACCACGATCGACGGCGCCCCCGACCGGCGTTCCGACGTCTACGGCCTCGGCGCGCTGACCTACCACATGCTCACCGGCGAGCCGCCCGGCGAGCGCCGGCCCATGCCGAGCGAGCTCCAGCCGACCGTGCCGCACTCCATCGACGCCGTGGTGGCGCGTGCCCTGGAGCCCGACCGCGAACGCCGCTGGCCCTCGGCGGCCGACTTCGCCCAGGCGCTCTCCCGGACGGTCGGCAAGGTCGACACCGACCCGATCCTCCCGTCCCGCCCCGCCGCCCAGACCCGCCGCAACCGCCGGCGCCGCCACCTGGTCCTCGCCGTCGGCGCCGTGGCCGCCGCGCTCGCCCTGCTGACCGGCGGCGCCGTGTTCGCGCTGGCGGGCGGTGAGGAGGGCGCGCCGGTCGCCGCCGGCGACGCCCGCAAGCAGCACGGCGCGTCCATGGGCGACCCCGACGGCCGCTGGCTGCGCACAGACCAGGACATCCCGCCGCAGTACCGGCGCTTGATCGTGCGCGCGGGCACCTGGTGCGAGCTGAAGGGCCTGAGCCCGGCGCTGATCGCGGCCATGCTCAAGACGGAGAGCGACTTCGACCCAGAGCTCTCCGATCCCCGGCTCAACGAGTACGGCATCGCCCGCTGGACGCCGACCGGCCTGATGCGCTGGCAGCCCGGCGGCGCCGGCAACGCGGCGCCGCGGCCCGCCGACATCACCCCCGAGCTGTCGATCGCGGCGATGGGCCGGTTCCTGTGCACGCAGGGCCGGCAGATCCAGAACGTGCCGGGCGACCCCGCCCTCAACCTCGCCGGGCTCTACCGCACCAGCGTCGGCAAGGTGAGGCAGGCGCAGGGCGTCCCGCCCGGCTCCAGGCCGTACACCCGGAAGGTCGACCACTTCCTGGACGCCTACAGCCCCCGCTGATCACTCGCGCGACTCCTTCGGGACACGCTGGACGAGCCGGAGCGCCAGCCCCGGGCACATCGCCACGGCCTTGCGCGCGTCCGCCTCGAGCCGCACGGGGATGGGGTCGGCCGGGATGACCGGATAGTTGTGCTCGTCCATCCGCACCGTCCCGCGCAGGATGTCGGCGCACAGCCCGTGCCCGTCGCAGCGGCTCCAGTCGACCTCCAGCCGCGACTGCGCCTCGGTCTCGGCGGGCAGCACCCCGAGCACCGGCCGCCCGCACCCCCCACGTTCAACATGCTCGGCGATGTCGGCCTCGAAGACGTCCAGCGCGGACAGCACGAACCGCGACACCCCGTCCGGGTGCGCGCACGCGCCCCGGCCGACCACCATCCCCGCCGACCGCCGTACCCCCTCCAGCGCGGCCGCCGCGTCCCGCCCCGCGGCCAGCGCCGCCAGCCCCCCGGCCATGTCGGGGAGCCCCAGCCGGCACGGCCCGCACTGCCCGGCGGACTCGGCCGCCATGTACCGGGCGACCCGCGCGACCTCACCGATCGGGCACGTGCCCCGGCCGAGCGGCATCACGATCCCCGCCCCCAGCGTCCCGCCCGCCTCCTCGAGGCTCGCCCGCGACACCTGCGTCCGGGTGGCGATGTCGCCGCTCAGCCAGGCCCCGTGGTAGCCGCCCACCAGCACCCCCGAGCCCGCCCGGCTCCCGCACAGGTCGAGCAGATGCGCCAGCGGCGCCCCCGCCGCCGTCTCCACCACCGCCGGGAACCGCGCCGAGCCGCCCACCGTCAGCAACACGGTGCCGGGCTCGTCCGCAGTCCCGACCTTCCGGTACCTCGCCGGCCCCAACCCGGCCAGCACGGCCAGCTGCGCGAACGTCTCCGCGTTGGACAACAACGTCGGCAACCCGTCGACCCCGCGCGTGGACGCGTGGCCCTTACGCCCCGGCGGGATCGGCCGCCGCCCGTTGATCCCCCGGACGAGCGCCCCGCTCTCCCCCGTGATGAACCGCTCCGGCAGCCGCACCACCCGGGCCCGCTCCCCGATCCCCCGTTCCCGGATCGCCAGCTCCACCGACGCGGCGGTCCCCGGATCGGTGACCCCGACCACGATCTCGACCGACCCCAGCGCCGTGGCGGCCAGCGCCGCCCCGTCCAGCACCAGATGCGGCGCGCGCCCCAGCAGCACCTTGTCCTTGGCGCTGCCGGGCTCCCCCTCCGTCCCGTTGACCACCACCACGGTCCGCCTGCCCCGCCGCACCGCGCTGTTGACCACGGCGCGCACCTTGATGGCGAACGGGAACCCCGCACCGCCCCGCCCGCACAACCGCCCCGCCTCCGCCAGCGCGATCAGCTGGTCCGACTCCAGCGGCCTCAGGACGGCATGCAGCTCCCGGTGCGCCCGATGGTCCAGGCGCCCACCGCCTTCGAGCCCCCGCGTGAGCCAGGGCGGCCCGACCTGCCGTACGGCGATCTCGGTCATGACGTCCTCCCCCGAAGGAACGGCCGCACGATCAGCGCCAGCGCCACCGCCACGAAGCACCCCGCGTACGCCAGCTTCACCCACACCGCCGCCTCGCGGCCGGCCGTGAGCCCATGCCAGATCCCCATGGGCCACGCCACATAGGCCGTCAGGTGCAGCACCCGCCACACCCAGGGCCGCCCCGTCAGCGCGAACCTCCCCCGCAGCACCCCGCTGGCCACCGCGAAGAGCAACAGGTAGAACGCCACCGTCCCCAGCGCGAACGTCAGGGACGACGGCATCAGGAACGCCCCCACCACGCCCACCCGATGCCGCAACATCTGCGTCGCCAGATGCGCGACGAGCATCGCCACCGCCACGAACGCCAGCGCCCGATGCACCACCTGCGCCCGCACCCGATGCCGCGCCGTGAGGATCACCCGATCGGTCGCCAGCAACCCCACCATCACCGCCAGCGACAACGCCACCAGCGCGAACACCCCGCAATAGAGATCAAGGAACCGCCCCACCGCACCGACGACCGGCCCGCCCCATCCCATCCCGATCGCCATCCCGAGGACCCACACCACGACCGCCGCCGGAACGAGCCCACCCACCAGCCCGCCCCGGACCCGCCGCCTCCGCCGCCCGGACCTCGACCCCGTACCCACACCGAACCCACGCGTGCCCTCATGCGCGAGCCTGCGATGGTCGGGGGCCATCTCGCCTCTCAAGTGGTACGTAGCGAACTGACTCTGGTCGGTAGGACGCCCACAGTCCAGAGTCAGTTCGCCGTACCGATCAGGCACTCCTTGATCGGCTGACCGTGACCGGCCCCGCTCGGTCCGTCATGGACACGCCCGCTCGGCGCTGGGCAGCTTCCCGGGCGGGCATCCGTTCGTCCACTCGGCCTTAAGGGTCACCCAGGAAAAGAGCGCCTGGCCCGGCTTCAGCCGACCGGTGGCCGGGCCCGTCTCGTGGGACCACCACCAGCATCCTTGCTGTCTCGGATGCCGACCACGCCGTCGACAGACCGACCTACTTCGACGCACTCACCGCCGACCTCACTGTGGCGAGACTTGCGCCAGCCCCCTCGTACCGAGTCAGCTGTTGCGGACCGCCCGTAGGAGTGCGGCCCACTCGCTACCGGTGAGTTCGAGGATGGGACCACCGTCGGCATCCTTGCTGTCTCGGATGCCGACCAGGCCATCGAGAGAGCATGCGACCTCAACGCAGTCCCCGTTCGGTGTGCTTCGACTGGACTTCTGCCAAGCCTCGTAACGGAGGTTCATGCCTCTGATCCTGCCAGGCGCTCGGCTGCCTCCTCCAGGTACGTGAGACTCCTGACGGCCGACAGCGAGGCAGCACGCAATCGCTCGTACACCTCGACGTAGCGCGCCACGTCAGGAGGTTCTGTGTGGACGACGTCAGCATTCACGGTGTCGGCTACCGCCATGGGCCGATCGTCCGGATCGGGGAACGTGTAGAGGACGAACGTTGACTTCGCCACAAATCCCCCCTCGATGCGCGCATCAAGAGGCAGGACACGCACAGCAAGCCTGGGCTCCGCGGACACCGTCCCAACCAGATGCCGAAGTTCTGCGCCCATCACCCCAGCTGGGACCGCCAACCGCCGCAGGAGATACTCATCCACGATGAGTTCGCAGGAAGGGCCTTCTGGTCCGAGCGCCACCTCCTGCCGCTTCAGTCGGGCCTCCACCATGCGTTCCGGCCGATAGTTCAGCGGACCGTCAGCCCTATCCAGGTCGATCAGCGCACGAACGAAATCCGGCGTTTGCAGAAGCCCGGGCAGGGCGACCTGGTAGTAGCCACGGATCGTCCGCGCACCAGACTCGATGTCGGCGTAAAGGCGCTGGCGGGCACCCATGGCGTCGCCGTAGCCGTCCCACCATCCGCGTTCGGCCGCGTCGCGGGCGATGAGGATGATCTCGTCCCGCTTGCGTCCAGTGACCCCCAGCAGATCGAGGATCTTCATGATCTCGGCGAGGTCCGGCCGGATGTGGGCGTTCTCCAGCTTCGAGATCTTCATCCGCGACTGATGCAGCAGCCCCGCCAAACGCTCGGCGGTCAGGCCTCGCTCCTCACGCAAATTACGCAGTTCGGCGGCCAGTCGGCGGCGTCGGACGAACGGGCTGGTCACCGGGTCCTCCTCAGGGGCGGATCGTCTACACCGTGTTACCACCCCGCCACAGGACACGTCCGTGGTTACGGAAGCCCTCGACACGCGTTCGGAAGGCGAACGTGCCACTCGTGAACGTTCGCGCCGAGCACGTGCCAATCACCGAACGGACCACCTCACCACCTTCAAGCCCGTGCCTGGTCGACCACCGGCTGTGACGATGAAGTCCCCCGAACCGTTCTGATCCCGCGAGGTGCCGATGCCGCTCACCCAGACGCCGCTCTACTGGCAACGCGACTTCCCCGGCACCCCGGCTCAGGCACGCACGGCCCGTGCGTTCGTGACCCATCTCCTCCCGCACCACCCACGCCTGGACGACATCCTGCTGGTCCTGAACGAACTGGTCGTGAACGCGATCCGGCACACCGAATCCGGCGAGCCAGGCGGCACGTTCACCGTGGAGATCCTCACCGGCGACAACGGCGTGGCCGTCTCGGCAGCCGACCAGGGCGGCCCCAACGAGCCGACCACCAACCCCACCCACGACCTCCAGGAATCCGGCCGCGGCCTGCACATGGTCTCCCTCACCGCCGAAACCTGGACCTGGCACGGCAACGAGGACGGCCGCCGCGTGACGGCCGTCTTCATGAACGATTCCGCGCCCCAAGAGCGTTCGATTTGACTACTCAAAGTGTCCATGGTGTAGCTTTCCGCAACATGCCATCCCCCCGGCACGATGCCCTCACCAATCTCATCCGCGACCGGCCCGGATTCGCGGCGGAGATCCTCACCGATCTCCTCGGAGTCGATCTGCCCGACCGCAGCGCGATCCGCCTGGGCGACACCGAACTGAGCGACCGGACGTCCAAGGACCTGAAGCCCGACGCCGTCGTCCTCACGGGTCCGCGACAGGCCCCCACCCACGCCATCGTGGTGGAGATTCAGCAGCAGACCTCTGAGAGGAAGCGCCGTCAACTGGCGCGGTACGCCGCCGCGGTGTGGCTGAGCTTCGACTGCGAGGTCACCGTCCTGGTCGTCTGCCCGACCAAGAAGGCCGCCGCCTTCTACGCCGAGCCGGTCCGCACGACGCTGGCCGACTACACGCTCCGGCCGCACGTGCTCGACCCCGACCACATCCCGGTCATCACCGACCCCTACCAGGTCGCCGACAACCCCTCCATGGGCACGCTGTCGGTCACGACGCACGGCCAGGACCCCGCCGTGCTCCAGGCGTTCCTGACAGGGATCCCCAAGGACGAACACGGTCCGGATTACTATGACTACGCATGCAGTATCGCCGCCCCACCGATCCGACAAGCCCTGGAGGCAAGGATGGCCGACTACACGACCTGGCCCAGCGACGCTCCCCTTGCCCGCCACTTCCACGGCCGGGGCAAGGCCGAGGGCCGGGTCGAAGGCAAGGCCGAAGGTGAAGCCAAGATGATCCTCATGGTGCTCGACGCGCGGGGGATCCCGGTGACGCCGGAGACCCGGGACCGCATCGCGAACTGCGGCGACGTCGAGCTGCTCGAGTTGTGGGGCCGGCGCGCCGCGACCGCCGAGACCATCGACGACCTCTTCCGCTGACCCCGCGCTGATCGCACCGCCGAGGTGTCTGGCCGAGTCCGGCCCGTGTCTCCGTCGGGCATTCCCTCACCCCTAGGCTCAGGCCATGGACGACGTGAGCCTCGACAACGTTCTCGTCGTGGCGCACACCCCGCACCGGGACGTCGAAGTGCCGCTCAACGTCATCCCTCCGCGCCCCCGCAACGAAGAATCAAGGGACGCCATCCGACGAGGCCTGCCCTCAGCACCCTGGGCCCCGCCCTCGCCCCATCCGGAACGTCTCTGATCACCGCCACCGGGCTGAGAATTTCACCGGATCGACATCGATCCCCACAAATTATCTGGATAATACACAAGTGCTGAATTCTCCGATCAAAAGGCTGGACTACCCTCCCGAGGTCACACCAGTTACTCGCCCTGGTAACAGATGCATGTATCCTTCACTCACTCAGAGTGACCATCGGGGGCGTAGTGGTAATGATTGAACCGGCCGGTATTCCGATCAAAAGGGTCGGTTACATGCGTTCGGCAGCAGGCGTCATCCAGGAAGTCGCCTGGCACAAGGCTTCCGCCAGCGCAAGCTCAGGCTGCGTAGAAGTCGCCGCGATCGGCACTGCCATCTTTGTCCAGGATTCGAAGAATCCTGACGGTGGGCCGGTTATCAATCTCTCGGCGCGGGCCTGGGCTGGGCTTCTCGACGCGATCCGTCACCGCCAGCCCTAACTCGGGGGAACCCCGGAAGGGGACCACGGGACGACCTCGGGCCGACCCGGTCGGCTCGGACGCGCAACACGCGGGGGCTCACCAGTGAACACCGGCGAGCCCCCGCGAAGATGGTTTCCCGGCGACCCGCTCGCGCGTACGCGCTCACCGCATGGAGTCGATGATGCCCTCGATGAACGGGATCGTCTCGTCCGCCGGAAGCACCAGGTCATGAAGGTTCTCAAAAGCGACCCGGTAGTCGGCGATCCTGGCCCCGCGGGCGCTCACCTCGTCCCCTGACAGCGCGTTCTCCAGGAAGAGAATCTCCTTGAGCCTGCTGTCGGTGAATTCCAGAATCGTGAAGTCCCCCTTCATGCCGAAATGGGCGCCCCGCGCAAAGGGGATGACTTCGATCGAGATATTCGGCTCCGACATCATCGCGATGATGTGACGTAGCTGGCGCGCCATGATAGTCCGGTCCACCTGACCCCCGACCTGCCGCCGCAATGCCGCCTCATCGACGATCACGAACATCTGAGGCGTGTCGGGTTCACCGAGGACGGTTTCCTGTCGATGCATGCGCACTTCGACGACGATGTCACGGTTGTGCGTCGAGTCTGTGATGAATTCGATGGTGAGCGCGTTGGCATAGTCTTCGATCTGAAGAAGCCCCGGTATCACCAGGGGCTCGAAGGTGCGGATGGTTGACGCACCGGCCTCGTAGCCGATGAACTCCAGATACTCCTGGGACAACTCGTTTCGGTAAAGGTCCCACCAACCACGCTGCCGACTGTCGCGGCCGAGCTGGGTCAGCATGCCCACCTGAGGGTCGTCATCGGGCATGCCGTAGAAGCGCAGGAGGGCGTGCAAATCGGTGGTCGATATCCGAACCACACCCCCTTCGATGCGGATGAGCTTGGACAATGACCAGTCGAGGGCCGCCGCTACCTGCCCCTGGGTTGATCCGTGCGCGAGACGGAGCCGCTGGAGTTCGCTGGTCAGAATCGCACGCTGGACCACCGGCCCAGGTCCGGGAGGCATGCCCATATCGGTCCCTAACTCTTGGGGTAAAGATCGACCAGGGTTCCTCTGCAGACGGACACTTCGCTGTTAGCCGCCTTTCGAGATGCCTTGATTAAATCAGCGACTTAGCAGGGTGCCAACGCCCACCATCAGGCCCAGGCAGACGGCGAGCAGGACATGCGTACATTGTCCGAACGCCATCTGGCAGATGTCCTGATCGCGTCAGGTCGGCCGCCCAAGGCGCACCGCCTCTCACCGAGACCACTCTGGCCACAATCAGGGAAATTCATCACAGAGATCACGCGCGCCATCCGGCGTATCACTCTTCACCGGCCTACCCGTGGAACGCGGCAGGACGCCGTCTATCACTGTGCCAGCTATCGAGGTGAGAGGTAATCGACGGCTTTTTCCCATCTGCTTTACGGCACATCAATCTCAGCGAAATGCCGCAAAAGTCCATCGGATAATACGGAGCAGTCGAGAAGAGCGCAGGAACAGCGCCGGCGGGAACCCCGTCGACAGGGGCCCAGCCGGGAGGAACGCCATGACCCGTCGTCAGGAGGGCTCCCGAGTGAGATGAGCATTCGACTCTCTGGTCCCCAGGCACCATCCGAAGCCGAGGCCTGGCCGCGTCCGCCGACGCGCGTCGGGCCGACCCCAGCGCCACAAGTGACCGCACCTCGTAGTTACACATGCATGCTCGGCGTGGACATAGTCTCGTTCGGCGCGCCGCAGCGTGACGAAGGGATCCAGCGCAGGCTGCGACAGGTCATGTACACCGCGATGCAGGACACCTTCGCGATCACCTGCCTGCCCTGGGCGGAGGCGCACAAAGAGGATCGCGGGGACGGCATCATGATCGTGCTGCCGCCTGACGTGCATTCCTTCCTGCTGCTCGATCCGCTGGCGCATCATCTGAACGCGGTGCTGCGGCGGCACAACATGATCCTCAGTGAGGCGGCGCGGCTCCGGCTGCGGGTGGCCGTGCACGCGGGATACATCTTCGTGGACGAGTTCGGGGTGGGCGGTCACGCACTGAACCACCTCTTCCGCCTGTTGGAGTCCCGGGACTTCAAAGAAGCGATCGCGCTTGAGGGAGCGGATCTCGGGCTCATCGTCTCCGACTCGATGTACGGGGACGTCCTGGGCGGGGGCGTCTACATCGATCCCACGGGCTATCGCTCGCTGCGGGTGAAATGCAAGGAGACCGTGGCGGACGCGTGGCTCTGGTTGCCAGGCCAGGGCCGGTGCGAGTGCGGTTAGGCCGGGACGGGTCCGGGAGTGCCGTCCGGGGAGCCGACGTAGCATCGCGGGATGGACGAGGGGGACCTTGATGATGTGATCGTGGTTGTCGGGCATCCGTATGCGGATGTCGAGGCGACGCTCAGGGCTTGGATGGAGATCGGGCCTGGGCCTCGGGCTCGTGTGCGGCCCAAGCGGGCGTTCCGGGAGTCCACGGGTGAGGCATTGCCGTTGGCGGTGATTCCGTTGCGGTACCGGAATGACGTGGAGTCGCGGAACGCGATACGGCGGGGGCGCGTGGAGGATCCTTGGCCGCATCTGCCGGGGCGGCCCAAGGTGGGCGAGCCGGACGAGTGACCTTCTCAGGCGGGGACGAGGGTGGTGTCTCGGGCTACCAGGGCGGCGTAGGGGCCGTTCTGGGCTAGGAGTTCGGAGTGGGTGCCCCGTTCGGCGACTCGGCCCTTGTCGAGGACGATGATCTGGTCGGCGTCTCTCACGGTGGAGAGGCGGTGGGCGATGGTGATGGTGGTGCGGCCCTCGGCCAGGCGGTCGATGGCCTCCTGGACGGCCTGTTCGGTCTGGGTGTCCAGGGCGCTGGTGGCCTCGTCCAGGACGAGGATGGGCGGGTTGCGCAGGATGGTGCGGGCGATGGCCAGGCGCTGCTTCTCGCCGCCGGAGAATCGGTAGCCGCGTTCGCCGACCATCGTGTCGTAGCCGTCCGGCAGGCTCATGATGTGGTCGTGGATCTGGGCGGCGCGGGCGGCCTCGTGGAGTTCGTCGTCGGTGGCGCCGGGCTTGGCGAAGCGCAGGTTGTCACCGACGGTGGCGTGGAAGAGGTAGGTCTCCTGGGAGACGACGCCGACGGCTGAGGAGAGGTCGGCGAACGAGAGGCCGCGGACGTCGGTGCCGTCGATGGTGATCCGGCCGGTCGTGGTGTCGTAGAGGCGCGGGACGAGGTAGCCGAGGGTGGTCTTGCCCGAGCCGGTCTCGCCGACGACGGCCAGGCTCGTTCCGGCGGGGACGGTGACGTCGATGTCGCGCAGGGCGATGGAGTCGTCGTCGTAGGAGAAGCCGACGTGGTCGAAGCGGACCTCGCCGCGGGGGCTGTTCAGGGGCGTGGGCTTCTCCGGCTCCTCGATGTCGGGGCGCAGGTCGAGGTACTCGAAGATGCGGGCGAAGAGGGCGAGGGAGGTCTGCACCTCGACGCCGGTCTGCAGGAGCTGGACCGTCGGGCGGAACAGGGCGCTCTGGAGGGTCGTGAACGCGACCAGGGTGCCGATGGAGACCAGCGGGGTGCCGTTGGACGCGGTCAGGCCGGCGGCGAAGTAGATGATCGCGGGCATCGCCGACATGACGATGCCGATGGTCGACTGGCGCCAGCGGCCGGCCATGTTGGAACGGATCTCCAGGTCGACCAGGCTGCGCGACTCGGCGGCGAAGTCGTCGGTGAGGGCGCGGGAGCGGCCCATGGTGCGGCCGAGGAGGATGCCGCTCACGGAGAGGGACTCCTCGACGATGGCCGACATCGAGGCGAGCTGCCTCTGGCGCTGGGAGGTGATCCGCTTGCGCTCCCGGCCGACGCGGCGGCTGATCCAGACGAAGATCGGCAGCATGGCCAGGGAGACGAGGGTCAGCCGCCACTCGAGGGCGGCCATGGCGATCACGGTGGCGACCACCGAGGTGAAGTTGGAGACCAGGGACGTCGCCGTGGAGGTGACGGTCGACTGCATGCTGCCGATGTCGTTGGCGATGCGCGACTGCACCTCGCCCGTGCGGGTCTTGGTGAAGAACGAGAGCGGCATGCGCTGCAGGTGGCCGTAGACGGCGGTGCGCAGGTCGTGCATGACGCGCTGGCCGACCCCGGTGGAGATGTAGGTCTGCAGGACGCCGAAGACGCTGGTGGCGACGGCGACGGCGATCATTCCGAGGACGAGGGCCGACAGGAGGCCGGTGCGGCCCTGCGGCAGGGCGACGTCGAGGACCTCCCGGAGCATGAACGGGGAGGCCAGCGCCACCAGTGACGACAGGCCGACGAAGGCCCCGACCAGGAGGAGGCGGGCACGGTACGGGCGGAAGAGCCGCAGGATGCGGCGTGTCTGTGCAGGGGCTTCCATGGGCGGCTCCTTAAGGAGGGATCCAGAACACGGACGTTATAACTGAGCCAAGCTCACAGTTATTCCATTGAACAATGAGCTAGGCTCGGGAATATGGAGCACGACCTGGTGGACCTGTTCGGCCGGGCCGCACGGAAGATCCGCCGCAACCAGATGGAACGGCTGGCGCCGCTGGGCCTCACGCCCGGCCAGTCGCGGGCGCTGCGAGTGATCACGGGGGCCGAGGAGCCCCTGCGCATGGGCGATCTGGCCGAGCGGCTGGACGTGGTACCACGTTCGGCCACGACGGTGGTCGACGCCCTGGAGGAGGCGGGCCTGGTCACCCGGGCCCCGGATCCGGAGTCCGGACGGTCGATCCTGGTCATGCCGACCGACAGGGGCAGGACGGTGCGCACCCTGATGGGCCAGGCGCGCCGGGAGGCCGTCGAAGAGGTCTTCGCCCCGTTGAACGCGGAGCAGCGCGAGCAGCTCCGCGCGCTCCTGGCCCTGCTCGACACCTAGGGCTTCCGCCGCCCAGCGCCCCGCGACCGGGCGGCCCGGCGCGCGGCGGCCCCGTCGTGGACGGCGGGGGCGGCCGGGATCGGCCACGACGCGGAGGGCGGTTGCCGCGGGCGGCCGGGGCGAGCAAGGTGGAGGCGATCATGAACTCCGCAGGCCCCGAGGCGATCCCCGGATGATCGTCTCGACCGCGTTCACGGTCGTCCCGAAGCTCACACCCGGGGATGACGCGTGGCCCCGCGAAGGCCGCTAGCGTTCCCCCGTCGGGGAGATCGCGTTGGACGAGGTGGTCCGGATGCACACGAAGCGGTGGAGCCGTCGCCGCGTGCTCACGGCGGGCGCGGGGGCGCTCGTCCTGGCCCCGCTCGCCGGCCGCGTCCGGGCCGGCGGCGGCCTGGACACGCCGGTCCTCCCGCCCGCGGGCAACGTCCCGGTCGCCAACACCGTCCCGCTCGCGGGGCGCTTCGACCTCACCGGGGCGGCGCGTCCGCTGTTGTGGAACGCGACCGTCCAGCCCGGCACCATGATCCAGTCCTTCGGGTTCGACGACGCGCGCGGCCACATCTACTTCGCCCAGGCGCTGGCCGAGAAGGGGGCGCCGGCGGCCGGGCGGCTGCGCCTGACCCGCACCGACCTGTCGGGCCGGGTGCTCGGCTCCATGGTCCTGCGCGAGGCGGGCGGGCGGGGCTGGGGGCACGGCACGACCATCGCGGTCGAGGCGGGCCCGGCGGAGGTCCGGCTGTGGGTCGAGGTGGACGGGCCGGTGCTGCGGCGCGGCGAGAGCACCGGCCGGGCGCTCGCCCGCATCCCGTTCACCGACGGCGCCACGCTCACCCCCGCGTCGGGCGTGGTCGAGCGGCACCGGCTGGTCCCCGGCGCCGCCCACGTCACCTGCGCGATCGACCCGGTCGAGGGGCGCCTGATCCAGCGTTTCCTGGCGGGCCGGCGGTGGCGCTACGCCGTCTACTCGCTCGCCGACGTGGTCGCGCACCGCTACCACCCGCTCGCGTGGTTCCCCGAGCCGCCGCTCGACGCCCCGGGTCGGCCCTTCGCCGAGTCCCAGGGCTTCACCGTCCACGGCCGCTACCTGTACGTGCTGGCGTCCGGCGCCGGCGGCGGAACGCACATCACCACGATCGACCTGCGCAGCGGCGGGATCGTCCAGCAACGCGACGCCGCGACCGGCCATCCGCGCATCTTCCAGAAGCCGGAGGGCATGGCGGTCCAGCGGGCCGGCGGCTCGGCGCGGCTCTGCTACGGCTACGCCGGCGGTGCGCTCGGCGCGCGCACGACGACCCTGATGTACCTGGGCGACCTGATCTGAACGCCGGGCACGCCGCCTCCGGACACCGGGCACGCCGCCTCTGAACGTCCGGCGGCGCGCCGGGCACGGCCGCCGGCGACGGCCGGGAGGTCAGCCCGCTCCGTACACCGGTTCCGGGTCGGCGGAACGGGCGAGCAGGTCGGTGACGACCGGGGTGAGCTCGGCCGGGTCCCAGCGTTCGCCCTTGTCGATGGTCGGGCCGTGCCGGAACGCGTCCATCACGCAGATCTTGCCGCCCTCGGCCTCGAACACCCGGCCGGTGATGCCGCGCGACTCCGCCGAGCCGAGCCAGACGACCAGCGGCGAGACGTTGTCGGGGGCCATGGCGTCGAACTCGCCCTCGGCCGGAGCCGCCATGGTCTGCGCGAAGACCTCCTCGGTCATGCGGGTACGGGCGGCCGGGGCGATCGCGTTGACGGTCACCCCGTACCGGCCGAGCTCGGCGGACGCGACCAGGGTCAGGCCCACGATGCCCGCCTTGGCGGCCGAGTAGTTGCCCTGGCCGACGCTGCCGAGCAGGCCGGCGCCGGAGGAGGTGTTGATGACGCGGGCGTCCACGGCCCGCCCGGCCTTGCTCTCGGCCCGCCAGTACTGCCCGGCGTGCTTGAGCGGCAGGAAGTGCCCCTTGAGATGCACGCGCATCACCGCGTCCCACTCGTCCTCGGACAGGTTGATCAGCATGCGGTCGCGGAGGAAGCCGGCGTTGTTGACCAGGACGTCCAGCGCGCCGAACGCCTCGACCGCGGTCGCCACCAGGGCGGCGGCGCCCTCCTCGGTGGCGATGTCGTGCGGGCTGGCCACGGCGGTCCCGCCGAGCTTCTCGATCTCCCTGACGACGTCCTGCGCGGGGCCCTCGGTGGCGTCGCCGCTGCCGTCGCGGGCGACGCCGAGGTCGTTGACGACGACCTTGGCGCCCTGGCGGGCGAACTCCAGCGCGTGCGCCCGGCCCAGGCCGCGGCCCGCGCCGGTGACGATGACGACCCGGTCCTTGCAGATCATTCGGTCCTCCGACTCTCTCAGCGTTACTCGCGGTTGGCGGTCGCGGCGTCCAGGAACGCGGGGCGTTCTCCCCCGCCGTGCATCAGCAGGGCCGATCCGCTGACGTAGCCGGCGAGATCGGACGCGAGGAAGGCGCAGGCCGCGCCGATGTCGTACGGGTCGGCCATCCGGCCGAGCGGGATCGTGCGCTCCACCGCGGCGATGCCCGCCTCGTCGCCGTAGTGCAGGTGGGACTGCTCGGTGCGGACCATGCCGAGGGTGAGCGAGTTGACCCGCACCCGCGGTGCCCATTCCACGGCGAGCGAGGTGGCGAGGCTGTCCAGGCCGGCCTTGGCGGCGCCGTAGGCGGCGCTGCCGGGTGAGGGCCGCACGCCGCTGACGCTGCTGATCATGATGATCGAGCCGCCGCCCTCCTGGGCCTGCATGCGCGCGTTGGCGGCCCGCGACATGATCAGCGCGGACGTCAGGTTCAGCTCGATGATCTTGGCGTGGGTGCGGATCTCGCCCTCCGCGAGCGGCAGGAACGGGGTGCCGCCCGCGTTGTTGACCAGCACGTCCACCCGGTCGAGACCGTCGAAGAACGCCTGGACGGCGGCCTCGTCCCGGACGTCCACCGAGGCGAACGTGGCGCCGCGCCCGGCCGCCTCGGGCAGCGACCCGGGCTCGCGGCGGGCGACCGCGACGACGTCGGCGCCGGCGTCCAGGAGCGCGCGGGTGATGCCCAGGCCGACCCCGCGCACGCCCCCGGTCACGACGGCGAGCCTGCCCGTCAGGTCCAGCGAAAGAGGCATCGGCCCTCCCTGTACGGCTCTGCTACGGTCTGTTCTAACAAATGTTTGGTGGAAAGGTAGCGCATGGGAATCTCCACCACGACCCACGAGGGCGGGGTCGCCGAGATCGTGGTCGACGCGCCGCCGGTCAACGCGCTGACCGTGCAGGGGTGGTTCGACCTGGCCGACGCCCTCCTCGCGGCGGGCCGCGACCCGAAGGTCGGCGCGGTCGTGCTGCGGTCCGAGGGGCGCGGCTTCAACGCGGGCGTCGACATCAAGGAGATGCAGAACACCGAGGGCCACACCGCCCTGGTCGGCGCCAACCGGGGCTGCTTCGCCGCGTTCGCCGCGGTGTACGAGTGCGAGGTCCCCGTGGTCGCGGCGGTCAACGGCTTCTGCCTGGGCGGCGGCATCGGCCTGGTGGGCAACGCCGACGTCGTCGTGGCCGCCGAGGACGCCTACTTCGGCCTCCCCGAGGTGGACCGCGGCGCGCTCGGCGCCGCCACCCACCTGGCGCGCCTGGTCCCGCAGCACCTGATGCGCGCCATGGTCTACACCTGCCGCAACGTGACGGCCGAGGAGCTGCACCGGCACGGCTCGGTGCTGGAGGTCGTCCCGCCGGACCGGTTGCGCGCCAAGGCGCTGGAGGTCGCGGGGAACATCGCCGCCAAGGACCCGTACGTGATCCGGCGTGCCAAGGAGTCCCTCAACGGCATCGACCCGATCGACGTCAGGCGCAGCTACCGCTTCGAGCAGGGCTTCACCTTCGAGCTCAACCTCGTCGGCGCCGGTGACGCCCACCGCGACGCCTTCGTCCGCAAGGAGGGCCGATGAGCGCGGGCACGCCCGCCCCGGGCAAGGTCACCACGATCGAGGAGATCGTCGCGTCGCTGGAGAGCGGCATGACGATCGGGATCGGCGGCTGGGGGTCGCGGCGCAAGCCGATGGCGCTGGTCCGCGCGATCTGCAACTCCCCCGTGGACGATCTCACCGTGGTCACCTACGGCGGGCCGGACGTCGGCCTGCTGTGCGCGTACGGCAAGGTGCGCAGGCTGGTCACCGCCTTCGTCACGATGGACTCGATCCCGCTCGAGCCGCACTTCCGGCAGGCCCGGCAGAACGCCGCCATCGAGCTGACCGAGTACGACGAGGGCATGTTCATGTTCGGGCTGTACGCGGCGGCGCACCGGCTCCCGTTCCTGCCCACCCCGGCCGGGATCGGCTCGGACGTGCTCAAGGTCAACCCCGGGCTGAAGACGGTCCGCTCCCCCTACGAGGACGGCCAGGAGCTCGTCGCCGTCCCGGCCCTGCGGACGGACGTCGCGTTCGTGCACATGAACCGCGCCGACGCGCGGGGCAACGCCCAGTACCTCGGCCCCGACCCCTACATGGACGACCTGTTCGCCAAGTCGGCCGACCGCACGTACGTCTCGTGCGAGCGGCTCGTCGACACCGCCGCCTTCCTCAAGGAGGGCCCGCTGCAGTCGCTGCTCATCAACCGCAGCCATGTGGCGGGCGTGGTGGAGACGCCGAACGGCGCGCACTTCACCGCCTGCGAGCCCGACCACGACCGCGACGAGGCGTTCCAGAGGCTGTACGCCAAGGCCGCGGCCGATCCCGGCGAGTGGGCGGCGTTCCGGGAACGTTTCCTGGCCGGGGACGAGGCCGCCTACCAGGACGCCGTCCGCGTGTGGCGGGAGGAGAACCGATGACCACGAGCACGACGGCCGGCGAGGCGGCCGGCGCGACGGCGACGCGCGCCGAGGTGTGCGCGGTGGCCTGCGCCGAGCTGTTCCGCGGCGACGGCGAGATCGTCGCGGCGGCCGTCGCGGGGTTCGTGCCGATGCTGGGCTCCCGCCTGGCCCGCGCCACGTTCGAGCCGGGCCTGCTGACCACCGACGGCAGGCCCGCCCTGAGCGCCGAGCCGGTGCCGCTCGGCCGGCCCGCGACCGAGATCGAGGGCTGGCTGCCGTTCCGCGACCACCTCTGGCTGGTCCTGAACGGGCGCCGGCACGTGATCATGGGGCCGGTGCAGATCGACGCGTTCGGCAACACCAACATCTCCTGCATCGGCGACTGGGCGCGGCCGTCGCGGCAGCTCCTGGGCGTCCGCGGCGGACCGGGCAACACCCTGCTCAACACCACCAGCTACTGGGTGCCCAAGCACTCCACCCGCGTGTTCACCGGCACCGTCGACTTCGTGAGCGGCCTCGGGCACGACCGGGGCGCGCACGAGATCCGCGCCGTCGTCAGCAACCTGGCGGTGCTCGACTTCGCGACCCCCGACCGCCGGATGCGCCTGCGGTCCGTGCATCCCGGCGTGACGGTGGACGACGTGGTCGCCAACACCGGCTTCGAGCTCGCCGTGCCCGACGAGGTGCCCGAGACGCGCCTGCCCACCGGCGACGAGCTGCGCGTCATGCGCGAGGTCCTCGACCCCAAGGGGCTGCGCGAACGCGAGGTCCCGTCGTGATGGAGCAGGTGCTGGACACCCCGCTCACCCGCCTGGCCGGGGTCCGGCATCCCGTCGTGCAGACCGGGATGGGCTGGGTGGCCGGGCCGCGGCTGGTGTCGGCCGTCGCGAACGCGGGCGGGCTCGGCGTGCTCGCCTCGGCGACGATGACGCTCGACCAGCTCACCGGCGCGATCCACGAGGTGAAGGAGCGGACGGGCGCGCCGTTCGGCGTCAACCTGCGCGCGGACGCCGGTGACGCGGGCGACCGCATCGACCTGCTCATCAAGGAGGGTGTCCGGGTCGCCTCGTTCGCGCTCGCCCCCAAGCGGGAGCTGATCGCCAAGCTGAAGGACGCGGGCGTGGTGGTGGTCCCGTCCGTCGGCGCCCGGCGACACGCCGAGAAGGTGGCGGCCTGGGGCGCGGACGCGGTGCTCGTGCAGGGCGGCGAGGGCGGCGGGCACACCGGCGCCGTCGCGACCACCCTGCTGCTCCCGCAGGTCGTCGACGCGGTCGACATCCCGGTCATCGCGGCGGGCGGCTTCTTCGACGGGCGCGGGCTCGCCGCCGCGCTGGCCTACGGGGCCGCGGGCGTCGCGATGGGCACGCGCTTCCTGCTCACCGCCGACAGCTCGGTGCCCGAGGACGTCAAGGACGTCTACCTCGGCACCACCGAGACCGTCGTGACCCGCCAGGTCGACGGGATGCCGCACCGCGTGCTGCGCAGCGACCTGGTCGACACGCTCGAACGGTCCGGCCGGGTCTCGGGGCTGGTCCGGGCGCTGCGCAACGGGGCCCGCTTCAAGAAGATCTCGGGCATGTCGTGGCGCGCGATGGTCGCCGACGGCAAGGCGATGAAGCACGGCAAGGACCTGTCGTGGTCGCAGGTGCTGATGGCCGCCAACACCCCGATGTTGCTCAAGGCCGCGATGGTGGACGGGCGTCCCGACCTGGGCGTCATGGCCTCCGGCCAGGTCGTCGCGCTGATCGACGAGCTCCCCACCTGCGAGGAGCTGATCGACGACATCGTGGCCCAGGCCGCCGAACGCCTCAAGGCCGGCCAGGCCCACCTCGTCTGACCGGTCGGGCACGGGCGGGCGGTCAGCCCTCGATGCCCGACAGCAGCAGGGCCAGGCCGCCGCGGAACTCCTCGTCGGGATCGATCCCGCGGGCGTCCGCGGCGGTCGCGGCCATGACCGGGAACTCGTCCTTCGGCAGCGCGGCGATCACGTCCGTGCCCTCGCCCGCCAGCGGTCCGAGGTGCTCGAGCTGCAGCGCGCCGATGACGTACGAGGTCATCCCGCGCAGCGCGATCACCCGCCGCCCGCCCTCGACGCCGCCGTCGGCCAGGATGCCGACCACGGTCTCCGACCAGCGCAGCAGGCTCACCGAGCCGTGCCGGTGCACGGCGGTCAGCGGCACCACCTCGGGATGCGCGCCCAGCGTGTCGCGCATGCGCAGCACCATCGTCTCCAGGCGCTCGCGCCATGGCGCGGCGGGATCGGGCGGCGCCGGGTCGACGCCGCTGAGCACCAGCTCGACGACCAGCCCCTCCAGCTCGCGGCGGTCCTCGACGTACCGGTAGAGCGCCATCGTGCTCATGCCGAGCTCCTTGGCGACCGCGCGCATCGACATGCCGGCGAGGCCGTCGCGGTCGATCACGGTGAGTGCGGCGGCGGCCAGCTGAGCCTGGCTGAGTGATCTTCTTCGTGGCATGGCGCTTGACAGCGTACGGCATACGCCTAAAACTTTAGGCGTATGCCGTACACCTACCCGAGGAGGTCGCTCATGCGACTCGAACCCGGCGCCGTGATCGAGACCCGCGAGCTCGCCCCGGTGATCGGCCGGCTGGTCACCGTTCCCGGCCCCGACCGGCTGGTCCACCTTCAGTTCCGGCGGTTCGCCGGCTGCCCCGTCTGCAACCTGCACCTGCGCTCGATCGCCCGGCGGCACGACGAGATCGAGGCGGCGGGGGTCCGCGAGGTGGTGGTCTTCCACTCCAGCGCCGACGACCTGCGCGAGTACACCGGCGACCTGCCGTTCGCCGTCATCGCCGACCCCGGCAAGCGGCTCTACCGGGAGTTCGGGGTCGAGTCCTCGCACCGCGCGCTGCTCGACCCGCGGGCCTGGGGAACGATCCTCCGCGCCGTCGCCCGCACCACCTGGGGCACCCTCAGGAGGCGCGAACGTTCACCGGACCTCATGCCCGCGGGCGGGCGGTGGGGCCTTCCCGGCGACTTCCTCATCGGGCCCGACGGCCGAGTCCTGGCGGTGAAGTACGGCGAGCACGCCTACGACCAGTGGTCGGTGGACGAGCTGCTCGCCCTCGCCGCCGCCGCGCCCGCCGCGCCCGCCGCGGAGGTGACCCGATGACCGGCTTCGACCGCGCCGCGGACGCCGAACGGTACGAGGTGGTGAGCGGCCAGTTCGACAACGCCCTCCTGGACGCCGCCGCGATCGGGCCGTCGGACCGGGTGCTCGACATCGGCTGCGGGTACGGCGGGACCGCGCGGAAGGCCGCCGCGCTCGCGTCCCACGTCCTGGGCAACGACATCGCCGAGCCGCTGATCGGGCACGCGCGGTCGGTGGCCGAGGCCGAGGGCCTGCGCAACATCGTGTTCGAGACGGGCGACGCCCAGACGCACCCGTTCACGACCGGCGGCTTCGACGTGGCGATCAGCCGCTTCGGGGTGATGTTCTTCGCCGACCCGGTCGCCGCGTTCGCCAACATCGGCCGGGCCCTGCGGCCGGGCGGGCGGCTGGCGTTCACCACGCTCGGGCCGCCGGAGGGCAACGACCTGCCGAAGGTGGTCGCGGCGGCGATGCCCGCCGCGGCGGCCGTGCACTCGCTGTCGGACGGGGCGCGCCTGGAGGCCGTCGTCACCAAGGCGGGGTTCGCCGCCGTCCGCGTCACGCCGGTGGAACGCACGATCCGGATCGGCGCGGACGCCGCGGCGGCGGCCGACTTCATCCTCAACTGGGGCGCGTTCGGCGACGAGAACGCGCGGCCGGTGCTGACGGAGGCGGCGCGCCCGTACGAGACGCCGGGCGCGGTCCGCCTCCGCAGCACCGCCTGGCTGGTGACCGCCGTCAAGCCCTGAACGGGCCGGCGACCGGTGGCCGCCGTCAGACCTTGAGGACGAGCTTGCCGGTGGTCGCGCCGGACTCGATGCGCCGGTGCGCCTCGGCGGCCTCCTCCAGCGGGAGCGCCGCCACCTGGACGCGCAGGTCGCCGGCCGCGGCGGCGGCCACCGCGCGCCGCAGGGCACGGCCCGCCTCGGCGGGGAACGCCGCCGAGAACGCGGCGAGGTTGAACCCCGACACGGTCTTGTTGGTGAACCACAGCTCGTTAGCGGCGATGCCGACGTCCTCGGCGCCGGAGGCGTTGCCCATCACGACCAGGCGGCCCATCGGCGCGAGGGCGTCGAGGCCGGAGCGCCGCGCCGGGCCGCCGACCATGTCCACGACGATGTCGAACCGGTCCTGGCCTTCGAGCTCGTCGCGCAGGACGACCTCGTCGTAGCCGAAGGCCTTCGCGGCCTCGATCTTGGCCGGGCCGCCGACCGTCCCGACGACGCGGCCGGCGCCGAGGAGGCGGGCGGCCTGGCCGAGCTGGCTGCCCACTCCCCCGGCGGCGGCGTGCACCAGTACCGACTCGCCCGGCTCGATGCGGGCCACCCGGTCCAGGACGAGGAACGCGGTGGTGCCGTTGGACGGGACGGCCGCGGCGACGTCGAGCCCGAGCGCGCCCCCGAGCGCTCCGCCGTCCAGCGACACGACCAGGTCGGCCGAGGTCACGGCCACCTCGGCGTAGCCGCCGCTGTCGACGATGGTCAGGGCCGCGACCGGCTCGCCGACGCGCAGGCCCTCGACGTCCGGGCCGAGGGCCCGCACATGCCCGGCGACCTCGATGCCGGGCACGAACGGCAGCGGCACGTCCACGACGCCGCGCCGGTAGAGCACCTCGGCGAAGTTGGCGCCCGCGTACGCCACGTCGATGGAGACCTGCCCGGGGCCGGGCTCGGGCACCTTCACCTCGTCCAGGCGGAGCACGTCCGCGCCGCCGAACGCGGGGATGGTGACCGCGCGCATCGTTTCCGTGCGCATGAGTTCCGTGCGCATGAGTTCCGTGCGCATGAGTTCCGTGCGCATGAGTTCCGTGCGCCTCAGTACCGGGCGCATCAGTACCGGCTCCCGACGGCGGCCGGGACGTCGTCCAGCTCGGTCAGGTCGGCCAGGGTGAGGTCCACCGCCGCGGCGCCGGCGTTCTCGTTCAGGTACTTGGACTTCTTGGTGCCCGGGATCGGCAGGACGTGGTCGCCCTGGGCGAGCGTCCACGCGAGGGCGACCTGCGCGGGCGTCGCGCCGTGCCGGGCCGCGACGGCCTTGACCACGTCCACGATCTTGAGGTTGGCCTTGAGCGCCTCCTCCTGGAAGCGCGGGTTCGAGCCGCGGAAGTCGGAGGAGTCGAAGTCGGCGGCCGTGACCGCGCCGGTGAGGAAGCCGCGGCCGAGCGGGGAGAACGGCACGAACGCCGCGCCGTTGTCCCGGCACCAGCCGACGACGTCGCCCGGCCCGCCCACCGGCGCGGACGTGCTGTCGCTGCCGGCGCCCGCGATGCCGCCCGGGGCGCCCATCGCGTCCCGCGTCCACAACGACAGCTCCGACTGGACCGCCGCGACCGGGTGCACGCCGTGCGCCTCCGCCGCCTGGTCGACCGTCACCTCCGACAGGCCCAGGTGGCGCACCTTGCCCTCGGCGACCAGCTCGGCCATCGCGCCCCAGGTCTCGGCCAGCGGCACCGCCGGGTCGACCCGGTGCAGGTAGTAGAGGTCGATGACGTCGGTGCGCAGCCGCCGCAGGCTCTCCTCGGCCGACCGCTTGACGTGCTCGGGCGTGCCGTTGCGGCTCATCGCCAGCGTCTCGCGGTCGTCGACCACCAGGCCGGTCTTGGTGGCGAGCACGACCTCGTCGCGCCGGGCGCCGAGGGCACCGCCGACCAGGGTCTCGTTGTCGCCGTCGCCGTAGACCTGCGCGGTGTCCAGGAACGTCACCCCGAGGTCGATCGCCTCGTGGATCAGCGCCGCCGAGGCACTGTCGTCACGCTCGGACGCACCGTAGGCCCAGCTCATTCCCATGCAGCCGAGCCCCACCGCACCGACCGGCTTTCCGGCGAAGTCGCGTGTCCTCATGTCAGGCTCCTCTCAGGCGAAACGGGTCCATGAACGGCTCCATGAAGCGTGCCTCGCTCATGCCGTCGATGGTGCCGGAGAGGGGCCCGGGAAGACAGAGGCGGCTTATCCTGGGTGTGCCACCACCAGGCTCAGCTCGCCTGGACGAGCCGGATCTCGCGCATCAGCCGCTCGAGCCGTTCCTCGGTCCCGGTGTCCGGCATCGGGTTGTGCAGCACCAGGGTGTGTCCCGGGATCTGTTCCAGCGGGAGCGCCAGCGCCTCGAACGCCATCTCCCCCACGTCGGGGTGGTCGATGGTCTTGGTCGCCGTGGTGGTCGCGGAGACCGCGTGGCGGGCCCAGATCTCGGCGAACTCGGGGCTGGTCTCGCTCAGGTCCGCCGCGATCCGGCCGAACTCCGGATCGTCCGGATACCGCGCGGCGTCGGCGCGGAACCGCCCCGCGACACCGGCCGCCGCCTGCTCCCACTGGGTCTCGCGCGCCCGGTAGCGCTCGTTGGTGAAGAACGTGACCACGCAGTTGTGGTCCCGTTCGTCGTAGCCGAAGACGATCTGCGCGGCCTGGTTGATGGCGGCGAAGTTCCAGTGGCGGTCGCGGACGTAGGCCGGGCGCGGCGCCCAGGCGTCCAGCACCCGCCGCAACTCGGGGCTGATCTCCACGGCCGCGCCGCCCTCGCTCCGCGGCGGGTTGAGCCCGGCCAGCAGGTAGAGGTGCTGCCGTTCGGCCTCGTCCAGCCGCAGCGCCCGCGCGATCGCGTCGAGCACGTCCTCGGACACCTTGATGTCGCGGCCCTGCTCGAGCCAGGTGTACCAGGACACCCCGACCCCGGCCAGCACGGCGACCTCCTCGCGCCGCAGGCCCGGCGTCCGGCGCCTGCCCGCCGCGGGCATCCCCACGTCGCCCGGCGACAGCCGGGCCCGCCGCGTCCGCAGGAAGTCCCGCAGCTCCGCGCGCCGCAACTCCTGCGGCGAACCACTCGTACCGGCCATGAACCCACAATATCGACAGCTTGGATCACCCCTTCGCGCACGTCCGCTCACCCATGGTGACGGCCGTGGACATGGATACGGGGCCGACCGAAACTGGGTCGTAAGCGGTCGATCACGGGGCGGCGTACAGCGTGGTGACGTGACTATGATCGTCCCCACCCACCCCCGCATCGCACGAGCCTGAGCCCCGAAAAGGAGCCGCCCGTGTCCTTCGAAGCCCCCGCCTCCGCCGCCAGCGCGCGCCGCGCCCGCGTCGTCCTCGCCCTGCTGATGGCGTTCATGGCGCTCAACTTCGCCGACAAGGGCGTCCTCGGGCTCGTCGCCGACCCGATCCGGGACGACCTGGATCTGACGGCCACCGAGTTCGGCACCATCGCGAGTTCGTTCTACCTGCTGTTCAGCATCTCGGCGCTGCTCGTGGGCTTCCTCGGCAACCGGCTGCGGGCCAGGCCCCTGCTCGCCGTGCTCGTGCTGATCTGGTCGGCGGCGCAGCTGCCGATCCTGATCCCCGCCGCCGGGTTCGCCACGCTGATCGCGACGCGCGTCCTGCTCGGCGCGGGCGAGGGACCGGGCCTGCCGCTGTCCAACCACACCGCGTTCGGCTGGTTCCCGCAGGAACGCCGGTCGCTGCCCGCGGCGCTCATCACGGTGGGCGGCGCGCTCGGCGCGGTCCTCGGCGCGCCGCTGGTCATCGTCATCGAGGGAACGCTCGGCTGGCGGGGCACGTTCGGCGCGCTCGGCGTCCTCGGATTGGTGTGGCTGCTGGCGTGGTGGCGCTGGGGCGGCGACGGTCCGTACTCGGCGACGGGCTCGGGCGCCACACCGGCGGCCGGCGCCACACCGGCGGCGGACGCCGTCCCGGCGTCCGAACCGGTGCCCGAGGCGGTCCCGACACTCGGCAAGGACGCGGTCGAGGCCGCCCCGGACGAGCGGATCCCGTACCGGCGGATCTTCCTGACCGGCACCTGGCTCGGCGGCACGTTCTCGATGTTCACGGTCATGTGGTCGCTGGCGCTGGCGCTGGCGTGGCTGCCCACCTGGCTGGAGGACCACGTCGGCTTGTCCGACGCCCAGGTGAGCGGTGCGGTCGGGCTGCCCAGCGTGACCGGGCTGCTGTGCGCCCTCGGCGCGGGCCTGCTGGCGCAGCGTCTGCTCGCCCGCGGCACGTCGGCCCGGCTCGCCCAGGGCGTCCTGGGCGCGGTCGCCGCCCTCCTCGCCGGCCTCTGCCTGCTCCTGCTGACCAGGGCCGGGTCGACGGCGCTCATCCTGGTGCTGATGGCGGTCGGGTTCGCGGTGGGCAACGCGCAGACGCCGCTGACCAACGCCGCCATCGCGCGGATCTGCCCGCCGGCGCAGCGGGCCGCCGCGCTCGCGACCGCCTACGCGATCGCGGCGACGTCGAGCATCCTGGCCCCGTACGTGACGGGCCTCCTGGTCGACTCGGCGGCGACCGAGGCGGCCGGCTTCGACAGGGCCATCGACCTGTCGGGATGGCTCCTGGTGGCGGGCGCCGTGGTGGCGTTCCTGATCGTCCGTCCCGACCAGGACGGTCAGCGCACCGCGCCGGCCGACCGCAGCCCCTCGACCGTGCCGGCGTCGTAGCCCAGCTCGGCGAGCACCGCCCCGGTGTGCTCGCCGCGCACCAGGGAGTCGTAGGCGCGGGCGAAGTCGTGGCCGTCCACCCGTTCGACCTTGATCACGCGGGCGCCGAGGTCGGCCAGCTGGCGGCTGGCGAACGGCGCGGCCACCGCCTGCTCCAGCGCGACGGCGGTGACGCCCTCCAGCGGCGGCATCTACGACTCCTCCAGGAGCCGCCGGCCGATGATCATCTTCTGGATGTCGGCCGTGCCCTCGCCGATGAGCAGCATGGGCGCCTCGCGGTAGAGCCGCTCGATCTCGAACTCCTTGGAGTAGGCGTAGCCGCCGTGGATGCGGAAGGAGTCCTCGACGACCTCCTTGCAGTACTCGCTGGCCAGGTACTTGGCCATGCCCGCCTCCAGGTCGTTGCGTTCGCCGGAGTCCTTGCGGCGGGCCGCCATGACCATCATCTGGTGGGCGGCCTCGACCTTGGTGGCCATCTCGGCGAGGCGGAACATGACGGCCTGGTGCTCGGCGATCGGCTTGCCGAACGTCTCACGTTCCCTGGCGTAGGCGAGCCCCAGCTCGTACGCGCGCCGCGCCACGCCGCAGCCGCGCGCCGCCACGTTCACCCGGCCCACCTCGACGCCGTCCATCATCTGGTAGAAGCCGCGCCCCGGCGCGCCGCCGAGGACCTGCTCCGCCGGGATCCGGTAGGAGTCGAAGAGCAGCTCGGTGGTGTCGACGCCCTTGTAGCCCATCTTCTCGATCTTGCCCGGGACGGTCAGGCCGGGCGCGACCTCGCCGAAGCCGGGCTCCTTGTCGACCAGGAACGTGGTCATGCCGCGGTGCCCGGCGGCGGGGTCGGTCTTGACGAGCGTGGCGACCAGGTTGGCGGTGCCGCCGTTGGTCAGCCACATCTTCTGGCCGGTGATCAGGTAGGCGTCGCCGTCGGGGACGGCCCTGGTCGTGATGGCCGACACGTCCGAGCCGCAGCCGGGCTCGGACATCGAGAACGCGCCGCGGATCTCGCCGGTGGCCATCCGCGGCAGGTAGTGCGCCCTCTGCGCGTCGGTGCCGTGCTGGGCGATCATCCAGGCGACGATGAAGTGCGTGTTGACGATGCCGGACACGCTCATCCAGCCGCGCGACAGCTCCTCCACCACCAGCGCGTACGTCAGCAGCGACTCGCCCAGCCCGCCGTGCTCCTCGCCGATCATCAGGCCGAAGAGCCCGAGGTCGCGCATCCCGTCCACGATCGCCTGCGGGTAGGCGTCGGCGTGCTCCAGCGCGGTCGCGACCGGCAGGATCTCCCTGTCCACGAACGCCCGGACGGTCGCCAGGATCTCCCGCTGCTCCGCGGTCAGCCCGTACGTCTGCTGCAGCCTGCCCACGCTCTGTGACCCCACGGCTGTGACCTCCCATGCGCCGGTCCTCTACCGTATTAGAACCACGTTCTGGAAAGGGAGGCCGCCCCGGTGTTCACGCTGACCGAGGAGGAGCGCGCCATCGTCGACGTCGTCGCCGGCTTCGTCGACAAGGAGATCCGGCCGGCGGCCCGGGAGCTGGAGCACGCCGACGCCTATCCCGAACGGCTCATCGACCGGATGAAGGAGCTCGGCGTCTTCGGTCTCGCGGTGCCTGAGCCCTATGGCGAGTCGTACGTGTCCAAGCGGTGCTACGCCCTGGTCACCGAGGAGATCGCCCGTGGCTGGATGTCGCTGGCGGGGGCGTACGGCGGCCACACGGTCGTCTCCCACCTGATCGCCACGTTCGGCACCACCGCGCAGAAGGAGCGTTACCTGCCGCGGATGGCGACCGGGGAGCTGCGCGCGACGATGGCGCTCACCGAGCCGTCCGGCGGCTCGGACCTCCAGGCGATGAGCACGAGCGCCCGGCGCGAGGGCGACCGGTACGTCGTCGACGGCTCCAAGATGTGGATCACCAACGCGCGCCGGTCCGGCCTGATCGCCCTCATGTGCAAGACCGACCCGGCCGCCTCGCCGCGCCATCGCGGCATCGGCATCCTGCTGGTCGAGCCCGGCCCCGGCCTGACGGTCTCGCGCGATCTGCCCAAGCTCGGGTACAAGGGCGTGGAGAGCTGCGAGCTGTCGTTCGACGGGTACGAGGCGCCGCTGGACTCGGTGCTCGGCGGCGAGGAGGGGCGCGGCTTCGCCCAGATGATGCGCGGGCTGGAGGTCGGCCGCATCCAGGTCGCCTCCCGCGCCCTCGGAGTCGGGCGCGCGGCCCTGGAGGACTCGCTGCGCTACGCCCAGGAGCGGGAGGCGTTCGGCAAGCCGATCTGGCAGCACCAGTCGATCGGCAACTACCTGGCCGACATGGCGACCAGGCTCCGGGCCGCCCGCCTCCTCACGCTCGACGCCGCGGACCGCCTCGACGCCGGCGAACGGTGCGACATGGAGGCCGGGATGGCCAAGCTGTACGCGTCGGAGGCCGCGATGGAGATCGCCCTCAACGCCGTGCGCATCCACGGCGCCGCGGGCTACTCCACCGAGTTCGACGTCGAACGCTACTTCCGCGACGCCCCCCTCATGATCGTCGGCGAGGGCACCAACGAGATCCAGCGCAACGTGATCGTCCGCCAGCTCATCGACCGCCAGCGGAGCGGCCGCCCCCGCCCCTGACGAACGGCGGCCCCGGCACGCCGAGCCGCCGGCGTCCTGCTCCCGGTAGAGGACGCCGGCGGCCCGGCATGCGCGCCTCAGTGCCAGTCGCTGATCTCCACGTCGCGCGGCGCGGGGGCGCCTTCACCGGTCTCCACCAGGGACTTCAGGCTCATCAGGAACGTGCCCCACTTGGTGCTGCAATGGTGCATGAACTCCACCGGCTCCTTCCAGCCCTCGTGTTTGAACAGCACGATCGTGTAGTCGCCGTCCTGGCGCAGCTCCCAGTCGACCGTCGTGCCGAGCCACTCGTCGGGCCCGCCGACCACCCGCCACGTCACGCGCTCGGACGGCCGCAGCGCGACGACCTCCATGTCGAAGCCGCCGACCGGCGGGAAGCGGAACCGGACGACGCCCTCGACCTCGTCGCCGGTGCCCTTGGTGTCGTCGGTCCACCAGCCCGCGAGACCCTCCACGGTCGTCAGCGCCTCGTACACCTTCGCCGGGGTCGCGCCCTTGACGCCGACCCTGTGCAGGATGTCCACCATTGCGATCTCTCCTCGGTCCCGTCAGCCCCGTGATTCGTTCTGAGCTTCGGTGTTCTGCCGTTCGCTGTTCTGCCGTTCGCTGTTCTGCCGTTCGCTGTTCTGCCGTTCGCTGTTCTGCCGTTCGGTGTCCTGGGCGTTCTGGGCGCGCTGGATCGTCTCGGCGAGCCGCTTGATCCGCTGCAGCCGGGCGTCCCAGGCCTGCCCGACCGACGTCAGCTGCGCGACCGCGCGGGCGAGCTGGGCCTCGTCCACCCGGTAGCGCCGCTCCCGGCCCTCGGGCGTCGCCAGGACCAGGCCGGCCCGGTCGAGGACGCCCAGGTGCTTGGCCACCGCCTGGCGGGTGACCGGCAGCCGCCGGCTCAGCGTGGTCGCGGTGCCGGCCTCGACGAGCAGCAGGTCGAGCATCCGGCGCCGGGTCGGGTCGCCGATCGCCGACCACAGGTCGTCGTCGACCTGGTCCGCCGTCGTGGTGGTCACGCCCGCGCCCCCAGCGCCGCCACGTACGGCGCGATCCGCGCCAGGTAGAAGTCCCAGCCGGAGCCGTGGTCCTTGTACTGGTGCTCGAGCAGGGCGGCCTCCCAGCCCATCTCGCGGAAGCCGGACTCGGTCATCTTCAGCAGCGTCCCGCCGCGCGAGGCGGTCAGGTCGAACGTGACCAGCAGCGAGTTGCCCTCCACCGCGGGCTCGCCGGCCGGGTGCGTCCAGCGGAACGAGAACGTGTGCGGCGGCCGGGCCTCGACCACGGTGAACGCCACCACCGTCCCGCCGTCGTCGCGGTCGCCGAAGACGATCTCCCCGGGCGCCCCCGGCGCGAGGTCGTACCGGGCGTCGTCCGGCCACCACTCCTTGACATGGCCGGGGCTGCTCACCACCTCGAAGACGACCTCGGGCGGCGCCTCGACGAAGATCTCACGCTCGATCGTGCCGAACTCCATGACTTCCTCCTGCAACCTTTGGTTGCATATGAAGATAGCCGCGGAGATGGTCGATGCGCAACCTTCGGTTGCGTTAGATGTGGGGCGAGTAGAGGGCCGAGAGGAAGCGGATGAGAAGGGCCTCGCGGGTCGGCGCGGGGAGGGCGTCGAGGATGGCGTTGACGACGGCCATCTCCGGGTCGCCGTCGCCGCCGAGGTCGACGCCGACCGAGGCCAGGAGCCCGGCGAAGTCGGCGTCGGTGAGAGCGTCGAGGTCGAGGGCGGACAGGGCCTCGGCCAGCTCGGCCGGAACGTCGGGCGGGCCGGACTCGCGGGCGGCGGCCGTGGCCTCGGTGAGCGCCGCCAGGAGCGGCTCGACGCGGAGCCCGCTCACCCCGGTGAGCGTCATGTGCAGGTTGGCGGGGCTGGCTCCGGACGAGAGCTGCACCTGGAAGAACCAGCCGCGCGAACGGGCCTCGTCGGCGATCGTGAAGACGTTCAGGGCGGGGTCGTCGGAGGCGATGGCGACCAGGGGCGCGTCGGGCTCGCCGAGCACGCGCAGGCCGGGGATCTCCGCGACGCCGGCGACGAGCCGTTCGGCGGCGGTCATGGCGCCCTCGGCGAGCTCGCGGTAACCCTCGGCGCCGAGGGCCTGGAGCGTCGTCCAGGCCGCGCCGAGCGGCCCGGCGCTGCGGCTGCTCTGCACCGTGGTGTTGATCACCGGGTAGCCGGGCCAGGAGGCCGCGGCGAAGTAGGCGCGGCGCCGCATGGCCTCGTCGGCGAACAGGACGACGGACGCCCCCTTGGGCGCGTAGCCGTACTTGTGCAGGTCACAGGAGATCGAGGTCACGCCGGGGACCGAGAGGTCGAACGGCGCGACCTCGCGGCCGTTCTCGCGGAGCCACGGCAGCACCCAGCCGCCGACGCAGGCGTCCACGTGGCAGGGCACGCCCGCGCCGGCGGCCAGGGCGGCGATGTCTGCGACGGGGTCGAGGACCCCGTGGGCGTAGGAGGGGGCGGACGCGACGACGAGGACGGTGCGGGGCGTCAGGGCGGCGGCGACCTGGGCGGGGTCGGCGCGGAAGGTGCCCGGGTCGACGGGCACGGAGGTGAGCTCCATGCCGAGGTAGCTCGCGGCCTTGGCGAACGCGGGGTGGGCCGTCACCGGCGCCACGAGCTGGGGCGTGCCGTCGACCGGGCGGGCGTCGCGGGCGGCTTTGACCGCCAGCATGATCGACTCGGTGCCGCCGCTGGTGAAGATGCCGGGCGTGGCCGCGGTGCCGCCGAGGCGTTCGGCGACGGCCGTGACCAGGCGGCGCTCCAGGGCGACGATGCTCGGGAACGCCGTGGGGTCGAGGCAGTTGACCTCGAGCATCTCCAGGTGGGCGCGGGCCGCGGCGTCGTGCACGTCGGCGCGGCCGGTGTCGTAGACGTAGGCCGTCACGTTGCCGCCGCGGACGGGCAGGTCGCCGTCCCGCAACCGCGCCAGCTCGGCCAGCAGGTCGGCGGCGGGCCGCCCGGTCTCGGGGAGGCCGGAGGGGGTCTCATGCGGCGACATGGTCGTCCTTTCGGGCGCCGGCGGCGAGCCGCCGGTAGGCGAACAGCAGGGGGACGCTGACCGCGAGCAGCAGCGCGGGAACGAGGGTGAACCCGGCCGACAGCCCGGCCAGGGCGGAGCCGGGCTGGGTGACGGGGTCGTCGAAGTCGGCCGAGCGGAACGAGGTCGCGGCGAGGATCAGCGCGAAGACGCCGGGGCCCAGGGCCAGCGCACCGGTCTCGGCCGCGGTCCAGAGGCCGGTGAACGCGCCGGACTGCGCGTGGCCGGTGCGCTCGGCGTCGGCGTGCACCGTCTCGGGCAGGAGGGACAGCGGCAGCAGCTGGGTCGCGGCGTAGCAGAGGCCGATCACGCCGGTGAGGGCCAGCACGGCGCCGGTCGCTCCGGCCGCGACCGCCGGACAGAGCCCGAGGGCCGCGATCGCGAAGATCACGACGGCGGCGAGGTAGCAGGGCACGATGCCGTGGCGGCGGGCCAGCACGCGCCACAGCGGCACGGCGACCGCGCTCGGCGCGACCATGCAGACGAACATCGTCGAGGTGAGGCCGTAGTCGCCGAGCTTGTAGGTCGCCACGTACGGCGCCCCGGCGAGCATCACCGCGACCGCGAGCGACTGGGCGGCGAACGAGCCGAGCAGGGCGAAGAACGGCCGGTTGCCGCGCGCCAGCCGGAACGCGGCGGCCAGGCCGAGCGGCCGCGGGCCGGGGCGGGACGGCACCCACCGGGTGGCGAGGGCGCTGGCCACCAGGGCGGCGCCGAGGAGCAGGCCGACGACCACGCCCATCACCGCGTAGCCGCGCCTGCCGTCACCGGCGGCGTCCACCAGGACCGGCGCCAGGCCGCCGGCGAGCAGGATGCCCAGGGTCAGGCAGACGACGCGCCAGGCCATGGCCCGGCCGCGCTGGTCGGGTTCGGGCGAGATCTCGGCGGGCAGCGCCACGTACGGCACCTGGAAGCAGGCGAACGCGCTGGCGGCGAGCAGGAAGGCCAGGCCCGCCCAGGCGGCGGCCAGGCCCGGGGAGTCGCCAGGGACGGCGAACATGGCCGCGAACAGGACCGGAAGCGTGAGGGCGCCGGCCAGCAGCAGGCGGGACCGGTGCCCGGTGCGGACGGCCTCGCGGTCGCTGGCGGCGCCGACGATCGGGTTGAGCAGGACGTCCCACGCCTTGGGGATCACCAGGACGGCCGCGGCGACGGCCGCCGAGACGCCCAGGACGTCGGTGAGGTAGTAGAGGAGGAGCAGCCCGGGGACGGCGGAGAAGACGCCGGTGCCGACCGAGCCGATCCCGTAGCCGAGCAGCCGCCCGCGGCCCAGCGGGGCGCTCATCCGGGCAGGCCGAGCAGGCGGTCGACCAGCAGGTGGAGGTGGGCGCGGAAACGCTCGACCTCGCGGGGGTCGCCGACGCCCTGGCGCCGTCCGTCGGGGTCCAGGACGCCGCCGCGGGCGAAGCCGTGGGTGCACCAGATGACCGTCATGACGGCGTACTCGACGTCGACGCCGGCGCCGACGGCGGGCTTGACCGCCGCGCAGATCATCTCGATCATCGGCCGCACGTAGAGGCTCTCCAGATGCGCGACGTCGGCCGCGTCGGAGAGCCACCGGTGCATCCACAACGCCGGGATCTCCGGGCGTTCGACGCCGAAGTCGAGGTAGGCGTCCAGGAGCCGGTGGATCCCGGGCCCGTCCGGGGTGAAGGTGGCGAGCACGTTCTCCAGGGCGGTGCGTTCGGCGTGGTGCGCACGTTCCATGACGGCCAGGTAGAGGTCGCGCTTGCCGCCCGCGTGGTAGGCGACGGTGGCGATGTTGAGCCCGGCGGCCTCGGCGATCATGCGGGTGGAGGTGCCGTCATAGCCGAGCTCCGCGAACAGCCGGGTGGCCACGTCCAGAACGCGCTCCGGGGTGGAGTCGCTGGTCATACCGCCACGTTAGGCACCGGGCGCTGGTTCCGTCAATCGATTGATGGAAACGTGGGCCGTCATGGCGGTGGTGTCGCCCGGAGCCCGGATGGCGAGGTCTCCGGCGGGCGAGCCGGTGACCGCGAACGGCTGGCGGGCGTACACGGGCCTGCGCGCGCGGAACGACAGCTCGCCCACCGCGTGGCCGGCCCTGCGCGGCGGCTCCAGGCACAGGATCGCCAGCAGCGGGCCGTGGACGACCAGGCCGGCGTGCCCCTCGACCGTGGTCGCGTACGCCTCGTCGTAGTGGATGCGGTGGGCGTTGTAGGTGAGGGCGCTGAAGCGGAACAGGGTCACGGGATCGGCGGCGAACGGCAGCAGCCACTCGGCGCTGGCCTCCGGAGCCTCGTAGGAGATCGCGGCGGGGGCGGCGGCCGGGTCGCCACTGCGGTAGACGAGGTCCTGCTCCTCGACGGCGATGGCGGTGCCGCCGCGCAGGAAGGTGTGCCGGACGGTGACGAAGAGCATCTCACCGCTGCGGCCCTGCTTGAGGGCGGTGCCGGCGAGCTCGGCGCGGCGGGTGACGGTGTCGCCGAAGCGGATCGGCTCGTGCACGGTGAGGCGCCCGCCCGCGAACATGCGGCGGCGGTCCGGGATCGGCGGCAGGAAGCGCCCCTCCCGGGGGTGGCCGTCCGGGCCCAGGTCGCGCCGCGGGACGCGGTCGAGGAAGTGCAGCCACTGCCAGAGCGGCGGGAGGTGGCCGGACGGGGGCTCGGTGTCCAGCACCCCCGCCAGGGCGAGCGCGGGCCCGGGGTCGATCGTCTCGGTCGTCTCCTCGGGCTCGGGCGCCCAGCCGGTGACGTCGATCACGCGACCGCCCCCTTGGCGCGCAGCTCGGCCGCGTCCAGGCCGAGGGACGCGAGGATCGTGTCGGTGTGCTCCCCCAGCTCCGGCGCGGGCACGGCGGCGCGTTCACCGGCGTCCAGCGGCGAGGCGGGGGCGCGGAGGCGGCCGACGCCGGGCTGGTCGATGTCGCCGAGCATCGCGCTGCCGTCCAGGTCGATCTCGCCGAAACGGCGGTACGGGGACCACAACACCGCCGTGCCCTCCAGCGCCGTCGCGACCTCGGCGAGCGTCCGCGCCTCGAACCAGGGCGCGATCAGGGCGGCGAGCGCCTCCCGGTGCCGGAAACGGTCGCCGTCCACCGCGAAGTCGGCGCCCAGCAGGCGCGCCAGCTCCGCGACCGTCTCCGCCACGCCGGTGACCTCGCAGAGGTCGGTGAAATGGCGCTCGGTCATCGCCACCACCATGACCCGGCCGTCGGCGACGGCGAAGTCGCGGCCGAACCCGCCGAAGAGGTAGTTGCCGACGCGCGGCCGTTCCTGGCCGAGCTGCGCCTCGGCCAGGAAACCGAGGTTGCCTGCGGTGGCGAGCGCGACGTCGTAGAGCGGAAGCCTGATCCGCGCACCCTCGCCCGTCCGGGACCGGCGGCGTTCGGCGGCGAGCAGGCCCACCGCCGCGTAGAGGCCGCACGCCACGTCCCAGGCCGGCAGGACGTGCGACACCGGCGCGGCGTGGTCGGCAGGGCCCGTCACCTGCGGAAAGCCCATCTCGGCGTTCACCGTGTAGTCGACGGCGGGCCCGCCGCCCGGGTGCCCCTCGATCTGGAGGTGGACGAGGTCGGGCCTGGCCTCGGCGAGCGCCTCGTACGACAACCAGCCGCGCCCGACCGCGTTGGTCAGCACGATCCCGGCGTCGGTGGCGAGCCGCGTCACCACGTCCCGCCCCTCCGCCGACCGGAAGTCCACGGTGATCGAACGTTTGCCCTTGTTCATGCCGGTCCACAGGAGGCTGGTGCCGGACGGGGCGAGCGGCCAGCGCCGGACGTCGGCCGCGCCGCCCAGCGGGTCGACCCGGATGACGTCGGCGCCGAGCTGGGCGAGCGTCATGCCGCCCAGCGGAGCCGCCACGAAGCTGGAGATCTCGACGATCCGCAGCCCTTCCAGCATGATCGGTCCCCTCTCACCGGTTGCGGGCAGTATGGCGGAGGGTCCGACGCGCCGATCGGCCGGGGCGGGCCGGATCGGCCGGAGCAGCAGGGGGCGGGCCGGTCAGCCGGGCGGCGGCACGATGGGGGTCACCAGCAGCCGTCCGATCATGACCACGGCCGCGGAGACCATCGAGAGGGTCGCCCGCCGCAGGATCGGGTCGTCGCGCTGCGCCCACAGGGTCAGCGCCGTCGCCCAGGCAGCGTCGCGGGCGCGGGCGACCGAGAAGGTGCTCAGGATGTGCTCGAGCGCCTCGGCGTCCTTGGTGGCCAGCCTCAGCAGCGGGGGCTCGTACGCCTCCCTGATCTCCGCCTCGACGCGTTCCAGCAGCTCGTTGACCTTGAGGTAGTCGGCGTGGACGGACCGCACGTACGGCGACCTCTTACGTTCCTCGCAGGTCGCGACGACGGCGAGCGCCAGGTCGTGGGCGATGTGCGCGTTCATGCCGGCGAGCGCGAACTGCGCGGGCCAGACCCTGCGGTCGCCGCGCCCGCCGAACACCGGGGTCCACACCGGGTGCGGGCGGATGCCGGCCAGGTCGGCGTCCACCGCGTCGAAGTAGAGCCCGGCGAAGACGACCGCCAGCCGCTCGGTGAAGGCGTCGTCGGCGAAGAAGCCCTCGGCCAGGCTGCCGCCGAGCAGCCGGGTGACGCTCAGGTACATCCGGTTGAAGCAGGCGACCCCGTCGCGCGGGTCGAGGCCGCCCTGGACGGCCTCCATGCGGTCGATGAGCTCCTGTACGGCCTGGGGCGCGTTCGGGGGCGGAGTGTCCTTCACACCCCAGGCGTACAACCGGTCATCGAGTCGGTCAACGGCCGATACCGGACTCCGGGTCGGCGGATGGCGGGGTCAGAGGCGTTCGAGGATGGTGACGTTGGCCTGGCCGCCGCCCTCGCACATGGTCTGGAGGCCGTAGCGGCCGCCGGTGCGCTCCAGCTCGTGCAGGAGGGTGGTCATCAGGCGGGCGCCGGTGGCGCCGAGCGGGTGGCCGAGCGCGATCGCGCCGCCGTTGGGGTTGGTCTTGGCGGGGTCGGCGCCGGTCTCCTTCAGCCAGGCCAGCACGACCGACGCGAACGCCTCGTTGATCTCGATGGCGTCGATGTCGGCCATGGTCATGCCGGTCTTCTTGAACGCGTACGCGGTGGCGGGGATGGGCGCGGAGAGCATGCGGATCGGGTCCTCGCCGCGCGCCGAGATGTGGTGGATGCGGGCCCGCGGCGTGAGGCCGTGGTCGCGCACGGCCTGCTCGGACGCGATGAGCAGCGCGGCGGAGCCGTCGGAGATCTGCGAGGAGAGCGCGGCGGTGAGGCGGCCGCCCTCGACCAGCGTCTTCAGGCCCGCCATCTTCTCCCGGGTGGTGTCGCGGCGCGGCCCCTCGTCGGTGGTGACCCCCTCGTACGGGGCGATCTCACGTTCGAAGCGGCCCTCGTCGATGGCGCGGATCGCGCGCTGGTGCGACTCGTAGGCGAACGCCTCCATCTCCTCGCGGGAGATGTCCCAGTCGCGGGCGATCCGCTCGGCCCCGGCGAACTGCGAGACCTCGCCGTCGCCGTAGCGGCGCACCCAGCCCTTGGAGCCGGCGAACGGGCCCTTGTCGAAGCCGAGCGGCTCGGCGGCGGTCATCGCGAACGCGATCGGGATCTGCGACATGTTCTGCACGCCGCCCGCCACCACCAGGTCGGAGGTGCCCGAGAGCACCGCCTGCGCCGCGAAGTGCACGGCCTGCTGGGACGAGCCGCACTGCCGGTCGACCGTCACGCCCGGGACCTCCTCGGGGAGCCCGGCGGCCAGCCAGCAGGTGCGGGCGATGTCGCCGGCCTGCGGCCCGACGTTGTCGACACAGCCGAAGACGACGTCCTCGACCGCCGCCGGGTCGACCTTCGTACGGTCCATCAGCGTGGACAGGACGTGGGCGCCCAGGTCGGCCGGGTGCGCCCCGGCCAGTCCGCCGCCGCGCCGCCCGACCGGCGCGCGGACCGCGTCGACGATGTAGGCCTCGGCCATTGGCATGTCTCCTTACGAGGGGGGTGAGCTCGCCTGGATCCCTTCCAGGACCATGGCGAGATACTGCTTGGCGATCTCTTCGGCGGACAGCCGCCCGCCCGCCTGGTACCAGTTGGCCGCGACCCACACGGTGTCGCGGATGAACCGGTAGACCAGGGTCCGGTCGAGGTCGGCGCGGAAGGCGCCCTCCTCGGCGCCCCGGGCCAGCAGCGAGGTCCACATCTCCTCGAACCGCCGCTGCGAGTCGAGGAGGTAGTGGAAACGTTCGCCGGTGGCCAGGTGCTTGGACTCGTTCTGGTAGATCACGACGGCGGGCCGGTGCCGGTCGATCGAGCGGAACGACTCGACGACGAGCGCCTCGAGCGTCTCGCGCGCGCCGAGCCCGGCGGCGAGGATCCGCTCGTAGGCGGCCCACATCTCGTCGAGGAACGTCGACAGGATCTCGTCGGCCATCGACTCCTTGGAGTCGAAGTGGTAGTAGAGGCTGCCGCCGAGGATCCCGGCGGCGTCGGCCACCTTCCGGACGGTGGTGGCGGCGTACCCCTGGGAGGCGAACACCTCGGCGGCGGTGGCGAGCAGCTCGGCCCGCCGTTCCGCCCTCGCCGCGGCGGTGCCTTCGGCGTCGCGCCGTCGTGGACTCATTTCCTGGGCTCTCTGATCAGGCTCGCTGGGAGGAGACGGAGACGACCTCGCCCGTCATGTAGGACGAGTAGTCGCTGGCCAGGAAGACGATAACGTTGGCCACCTCCCACGGCTCGGCGTAGCGGCCGAAGGCCTCCCGGCGGGTCAGCTCGTCCAGCAGCTCCTCCGACGTCACCTTGACCAGGTGCGGGTGCATGGCCAGGGACGGCGAGACCGCGTTGATCCGGACGCCGAAGTCGGCGGCCTCCAGCGCGGCGCAGCGGGTGAGCGCCATGACGCCGGCCTTGGCGGCGGCGTAGTGCGACTGGCCCTTCTGCGCCCGCCAGCCGATCACCGACGCGTTGTTGACGATCACGCCCGAGCCCTGGCCGCGCATGTGGCGGAGGGCGGCGCGGGTGCAGCGCATCGTGCCGTTGAGGGTGATGTCGAGGACGCGGCTCCACGCCTCGTCCTCCATGTCGACCAGGTCGGCGGTGCCGCCGAGGCCGGCGTTGTTGACCGCCACGTCGATGCGGCCGAACCGTTCGATCGCCAGGTCGTAGAGCGCCTGGACCTGCTCCTCTGACGTCACGTCGCAGGGCAGCGCGGCGACCCGGTCGGCGCCGAACTCCTTCTCCAGGGCCGCGGCCGACTCCCCCAGGCGCCGTTCGTGCGCGTCGGAGATCACCACGCGGGCGCCCTCCTCCAGGCAGCGGCGGGCGGTCGCGCCGCCGATCCCGGCGCCGGCCGCGGCGGTGATGACGACGGCGCGGTCCTTGAGCAGGTCGTGCCCGGGAACGTACGGGGGCGGCGGGGTCACGGGCGGGCCTCTCTGATCTTGGGCTCACGCGGAAGGCCGAGGACACGCTCGGCGATGATGTTGCGCTGGATCTCGTTGGACCCGGCGTAGATGGTGTCGGAACGCGAGAAGAGGAAGAGCCGCTGCCAGTCGTTCAGGTCGTAGGGCTGTGTCTCCTCCGTCCCCCTGTCGGGGGCCCGCCCCCGCCTCCCGTCCGCGACGAGGGCGGACGCGCCGAGGACGTCCATGGCCAGCTCGCCGAGGTCGCGGTGCCACTGGCCCCACACCAGCTTGGAGATGGACGACTCGGGGCCGGGCGCCCCGGCCGCCACGCCCGCCATCGTGCGCGTGGCGTTGAGGCGCATGATCTCCAGGCCCATCCAGGAGCGGGTGAGCCGGTCGCGCAGCAGCGGGTCGTCGATCGCGCCGGTGCGGCGGGCCAGCTCGATGACGCCCTCCAGCTCGCGGCGGAAGCCGACCTGCTGGCCGAGCGTGGCGACGCCGCGCTCGAATCCCAGGGTGGCCATGGCGATCTTCCAGCCGTCGCCGGGCGCGCCCACGATGTTGCCGGCGTCCGTACGCGCGTCGTCGAAGAACACCTCGTTGAACTCAGAGGTGCCGGTGAGCTGCACGATGGGCCGGATGTCGACACCGTCCTGCCTCATCGGGACCAGGAGGTAGGACAGCCCGTTGTGGCGCACCGAGCCCGGTTCGGTACGGCAGACGACGAAGCACCAGTCGGACTCCACGGCGAGGGAGGTCCACACCTTCTGCCCGTTGACGCGCCAGCCGCCGTCCTCCAGGACGGCGCGGGTCTGCACGTTGGCCAGGTCGGAGCCGGCGTTGGGCTCGGAGTAGCCCTGGCACCACAACTCCTCGACGGCGGCGATCGGCGGCAGGAAGCGGGCGCGCTGCTCGTCGGTGCCGAACGCGATGATCGTCGGGCCGAGCAGGTTCTCGCCGATGTGGCCGACCCGGGCGGGGGCTTCGGCGAGCGCGTACTCCTCGTTGAAGATGACCTGCTGCTCGACGCTCGCGCCGCGGCCGCCGTACTCCCGCGGCCAGCCCACGCACGTCCAGCCTGCCGCGGCCATGTGCCGCTCCCAGGCGAGCCGTTCCTCGAAGGCCTCGTGCTCGCGCCCGGGGCCGCCGAGCCCGCGGGCGTGCGCGAACTCGCCGGACAGGTTGTCCTCGAGCCAGTCGCGGACCTCGGCCCGGAAGGCCCGGTCCTCGGGGGTCTCGTTCTGGTTCACGGGGCGACTCTACCAAACACTTGTTAGAAAGAATCGTGGCCCCGGAGTGCGGGATCAGGCGACGCGCAGCGCGAAGAGCGTGGTGTCGTCGGCGAGGCGGTCGTGCCCCATGCGGTCGATGATGTCGTCGAGAACGTGGTGCAGGTCGTCGCCGTGCCCCTCCGCGGCGATCCGCGCCAGCTTGTCGATCTGGAGGTCCAGGTCGCTGCGGCGCCGTTCGACCAGCCCGTCGGTGTAGACCACGAGCAGGTCGCCGGTCTCCAGCCGGGTCGTCGTGGTCGCGTAGTCCATCCCGGGGAACGCGCCGAGCAGCGGGTCGGGCTCGCCGCGGACCTCCAGCCGGCGGGCCCGGCCGTCGCGGACCAGGATGGGCGGCGGGTGCCCGGCGGCGGCCCAGGTCAGCTCCCCGCTCTCGGGGTCGAACTGCGCGACCACCGCCGTGCCGGTGGTCGCGGGGCCCAGATCGTTGACCAGGTCGTTCAGCCAGCCGAGCAGGTGCCCGGCGCCCTCGCCGGTGTAGGCGAGGCCCAGCAGCCCGTTGCGCATGCGCGCCATGTCGGCGGTGGCGGACAACCCGTGACCGCTGGCGTCACCGATCGCGAACAGCGAGCGGCCGTCCGGCATCACCCGCGTCACGTACCAGTCGCCGCCGATGCGGGCGGTGTTCTCGGCCGGGATGCTCCGGACCGCGGCGCGCACCCCGGGCGCGCCCGCGAGCACCTGGTCGGGCGGCAGCACCGCGCGCCGCAGCGTCAGCGCCACCTGCCGCTCCCGGGCGCTCTCGCCCTGGAGGCGGAGCAGGTCGCGGCGGGTCTCGGCCAGCGCGCCCTCCATCGAGCGGCGGCTGGTGACGTCCTGGGTCAGCGCGCTGATCCCGGTCAGCATGCCCGCGCGGTCGAACGTCGGCTCGGCGTGCAGCCACAGATGGCGGTTCGCGCCCTCGGGGGTGCGGATCCGGTACTCGACCTGGACGGGCTCGCGGCGCTTGAGCAGGACGTGCACGGCCTGCTCGAACAGCGGCAGGTCGGCGGGGTCGACGATCTTCTGGAAGTCGTCGCCGCCGACCGGGCAGTCCTCCGGGCCGCGCCCGTAGTTGGCGAGCATCTGCGGCGACCAGTCCGTCTCGTCGGTGGCCAGGTTCCACTCGCCGAAGCCGATCCTGGCGAGCCGCTCGGAGCGGTCGAGCCGGCGCCGGATCCGCTCCTCCTCGTCATGGAACCGCCAGCTCACGCAGATGCCGGTCGGCACCCGGACGCAGCGCAGGCTCATCCGGACCGAACGCGAGGTCCCGTGGTGCACGGTCGTGTAGTCGAACGGCTCGCGCGCGTACGGGCGGCCGGTCTCCAGCACCTCCACGTACCTGGGGAAGATGCCGTTGAGAAGCGAGCCCGGATCGGTGCGCAGCAGCCGCTGCCCGATCAGCTCCCCGGGCGGGCGGCCGAAGACGTCCTCGTTGGCCTCGCCGTTCACCGCGTACAGGAAGTCGACCACGTGGCCGTCCTCCGCCCGGACCGGCACCAGGAGGCTGGCCGAGCCGAGCGCCGACTCGATCACCGCCCGTGCGGCCGGGTCGTCGGGGACGGCGGCCAGCAGGTCGGCGTCGCCGGCGGTGTCCTCCGCGGTCAGCCTGTTGAGCACCTCCTCGACGGCGGGCGGCGCGCCGTCGTCGTCGAGCGCGCCGGCTGCGGGCGCCGTGGCCGCGGCGAAGGCGCCGACCGAGGCCGCGGTGGCTGCCGGGGCCGCGTCACGATCCTCGGCGCCGTCGCCGCCCCGGCCCCCGGCGGCGTCCGCGGCCTCCTGCTCGGCGCTCGCGGGGTGCCCGGCGACGATCTCCTGGCGGGCCGCCGCGATGGACGACAGGAGGCTCTCCCGGGTCGGCAGTTGCTCGGGCGGGTGCGAGCCGCCCCGGCCGGCGGGCCCGTGCGCGACGAGCAGCTCCGCCGTCTCCTCCAGGCCCATGGCCAGGTCCCTGGCGAGCCAGATGAGGTGCTGCAACGCCTCGGCCTCGTGGCAGCCGAGCCGGTCCGCGAGCACCACGCGGGCCTCGGCCACCACCGCCCTGTCGCGCATGGCCGCCCGCAGCTCGTTCAGGTCGGGCATCTTCATCCCGGCTGACCCCGTCCGTCGGCATGCTCCAGCAGAATCCGCATCCCAGAAATATAGGACCGATTCCCGACACTCGCGTCCACGGACCACCAAATGGTTACACCGAGGAACAAGCTAGAGCATTGCTCGCTTAAAGGTCAGGTCACGAATCAACCCCGAGAATCTCTTCGTTGCGGGCCGGAGGGCCCGTCGCCGCCCCTTCGGGCAACGGCGCGGGAAATTCACCGTCGACCTGAGCCCTTCGACCAATTTGCACCGGAATGGCACCCGGATCACGGTGCAGGAGGGCGAAGAGCCGTTCCCACCGGTCGAGGACGAGATCGGGGTGGAAACGCAGCACCGACTCGCGCGCCCGCGCGCCCATCGTCCGCCGCGCCGCCGGGTCGTCCATGAGCCGGCCGAGCGCCGCCGCGAAGGCCGCGGTGTCCCCCGGCGGCACCAGCGTCCCGTCCGCGCCGTCGGTGATCAGCTCGCGGACGCCGGGCGCGCAGTCGAACGCGACCGACGGCAGCCCGTAGGCCATCGACTCCAGCACCGACAGGGGCAGGCCCTCGTCGCGCGACGGCAGCGCGAAGATCGACGCCCCGGCCAGTGCCGCCTCGACGTCGGCGGTGACCCCGCGGAACTCGACGGAGCCGGCGATCCCGGCCCGCTCGGCGCGTTCGCGCAGCTCGTCCTCCTGCGGGCCGCCGCCGTACAGCCGCAGCCGCCAGCCGGGATGCCGGGGCGCGACGTCCGCCCACGCCTCCAGCATCATGTCCAGGCCCTTCTCGTACGAGAGCCGCCCGACGCAGACCACGACCCGCTCGCCGAGCGTGGGGAACCGGCCGGGCGACACGTGCAGCGGGTTCGGCATGTGGTCGGCGTTGGTCATGCCGTCCCGCGCCCAGGCGTCGGCGTCCTCGGGCGTGAGCGCCAGCATCCGGTCGACGCCTGCGAAGTGCTCCCTGACCCGGCCGTACCGCGACGAGCGGCGGGTCGCCCCGTACGACTCGTGACTCATCCCGATGACCTTGAGCCCGGTCGTGTCGGCGAGCGCGACCCATTCCATCGCCCAGATCTGCGCGGCGATGACCACCGCGCCGGGACGTGCCGCGGCGAAAAGCGCGGTCAGCCGGTCCGCGCCCTTCCGCATTTCCCTGGTCCGCCGGTGATCACGCCTGCGCGCCGCGAGGTCGAGCCGTGCGGTCATCGTCCGCGGCCGCCATTTGAGGACCGGCGATTTCCATTCCTCGTAAAGGGTGACCACGCGGTAGGCGTCGTCGGGCCCGTAGTCGTGCGGCTCGGGCGCGTGGTGGACGCCGACGAGGGTCACCGAGTGCCCGCGCGCCGACAGCAGGCGGGCCATGTGGTGCGCCCAGCGTTGCAGCCCGCCCATGGTGTCGGTGTTGTTGCAGACGATGAAGACGTCACGAGGCTCGGCCACGCGGGCTCCTTTTCCTGGAGGTTTCCCTGGAGGTGCGCCGGGCGGTCCTGGCGCCCCGGAAGACCCGGTCGACCACCGTCCGGGCGGCGTCGCCCCGGTCGTGCTCGCCGAAGCGGCCGGCGAAGGCGTGCCGCCGTCCCGCCCCCGGGTCGCCCCCGGCCGCGAGCACGGACAGCTCGGCGAGCAGCTCGTCCTCCGTGCGGGTGATGGGGCCGGGCGCGTGCTCGGCCAGGTCGAAGTAACCGCGCCCCAGCTCCACCTCGTCCGGGAGGTGGAACACCATCGGGCGGTCGAGCAGCGCGTAGTCGAACATGATCGAGGAATGATCGGTGACCAGGCCGTCCGCCAGCAGCAACAGCAGCGTGACGTCGGGCACGTTCCCCACGTTCCGCATCGTGCCGCGGACGCCGGGCGGCAGCTGGACGGTGCACAGGTAGTGCGGCCGGACGAGCAGCAGCAGGTCGTCGCCCAGCTCGCGGGCGAACCGCGCCGGGTCGACCGGCGGCTCCAGGGCCCGGACCGGACGGCCGTCGGGTCCCGAGCGGAACGTCGGCGCGTACAGCACCACCCGGCGCGGGTCGCCGGTCAGGTCGAGCCGCTCGCGCAGCGCGGCGAGCTCGGCGGCCAGCTCGGGATCGCCCCGCCCCCCGCTGACCAGCGGGTCGTTGCGCGGGTAGCCGGCGGGCAGCAGCTCGGACCGCACGCCCAGCCCCGGCACGAGGGTGTCCAGGTCGTGGTCCGAGCGCACCAGGAAGCAGTCGTAGCGGTCGACCATGCGCCGCAGCCGCTGGCGCTGGCCGCGCGTGCCGCTCTTGAGCGCCGGCTGGTCGAACCCCATGGTCTTGAGGGCCGACCCGTGCCAGGTCTGGAGGTAGGTGGTCTCCGGGCGTTTGCGGATGCCGTCGGGGAAACCCTGGTTGTCGATCCAGAACTCGGCGCGCGCCAGCGCCAGGAAGTAGCCCCAGGAGCCGCGCCTGACCAGCGTCGCGTCCTTCGGGAATCCGCGGGCGGACGACTCGTACGACCAGATCGCCTTCACCGGCGGGCCGGAGCGCCGCAGCTCGCGGTAGATGTACTTGGGGTTGTCGGAGTACTGCTTGCCGAGGTGGCTCTCGAAGACGGCGCTGCCATGGCGGACGGGCAGCCTGCTGAGCACCCGGTTGAAGACCGCGATCTTGGTCTTGCGGCTGGTCAGCGTCCGCCGTACCGACCGTTCGGTCCTGCGGACGCCCGCCCAGGCGCGGCGGCCCGCGCCGGTGCGGGCGGCCCACTGCGCCGCGGCCATGGTCGCCCGGGTCAGCCGGCCGCCGCCTTCGAGCTTGAACGCCAGATGGCCGGAGTCGGTGACGTAGGAGCGCGCGCCGTCGGCGGCGAGCCTGGTCAGGCGCGGGCGCACGGGCAGCACGACGCCGTCGAACGCGGCGCCCCCGCCGGTCCCCTCCCCCGGCCGGGTGACGATCTCCTCGCCGTCGACCTCCAGCCGCAGCCGCACGTCCCACACCGGGTCGGCGAGCCCGTACGGGCGGAGCCGCTCCCGCGGGTCGAAGTCGGCGCGCCAGCGGATCCGGCCGCCCTCGTGCGTGACGGTGGCCGGGACGCGGCGCACCCGGGTCGGGCGGCGCCGGTCGTTCAGCTCCAGCGTGGCGGCGAGCTCGGCGCGCGCGGGCACCCGCTCCAGCGGGTTCAGCACCAGGCCCTCCAGGCCGGCCCGGCCGCCGCGCAGGCGCAGCTCGGTGATCGTGTTGGCGAGCGACATCTCGCGGAGCGGACGCTGGTGCAGGCCGAGGCCGGTGACGTCGAGGACGCGGCGGGCCAGGGCGCTGTCGGCGCGGCGCGTGCCCCAGAAGATCCGGCCGTCGTGCTCGCGCAGCTCGGTGCGCAGTTCCAGCCGCTTGCCGCGGCCGTACTCGGCGGCGGCCAGCGCCCCGTTGAGGTCGCGCTCGCGCACCAGGAACGCGGCGATCGCCGGCACCGGGTTGGCCTCGGCGAACACCCGCGGCTCCAGCTCGGCCAGGTAGGCGGCCGCGAGCTCCAGGAAGCCGGCGCGGTAGACGGTGTCGCGGTCGCGCAGGTCGCGCAGGTAGAGCAGGAGATCGTGGTTGACGAACTTGGCGTCCTTGGCCCGCTTCAGCTCGTACGCGCCGCGCAGCCGGAACAGCGCGTCGATCCGGCGGTGGATCTCCAGGCGGTCGGCGAAGTTGGCCAGCTCGGCGCGGCGGTTGGAGATCGACGGCGCGGTGGCCGCCTTGGGCTCGACGTACCAGTTGTAGACGCGGTGCGGGATGAGCGCGGTGCGCTCGGCGGCCAGGTAGGCCTCGGCGGAGAACAGCAGGTCCTCGTAGTGCAGGCGTTCGACGAAGCGCAGCCCGTGATCTTCCAGGAACTCGCGGCGGTAGGCCTTGTTGGTCGACAGCGTGTCGTACAGCAGGTTGGGGTTGTCCTCCAGCCCGCTGTAGACCGCGCGGCGCGCGTACAGCCACGGGTACCAGGCACGTTCCTTGGACGGGCGGTCGCGGCGGGGATCGAGCAGGATCCGGGTGCAGAGCCCCGACACCAGGTCGGCCCCGCTCTCCTCGCCGGCCGCCAGCAGGTTGAGGCACGCGTGCCGGTCCAGGCTGTCGTCGCTGTCGAGGAACATCACGTACCGGCCGCGGGCGTGCTCGACGCCGACGTTGCGCGGGACGCCGCAGCCGCCGGAGTTGGCGGGCAGCCGGACCGACCGCACCCGGTGCGGGTGCTGGGCCGCGAGGGCGTCGGCGAGCTCGCCGGTCCCGTCGGTGCTCGCGTCGTCCACGACGACCGCCTCGACACCGCCGAGCGACTGGTCCAGTACCGAGCCGACCGCGCGCGGCAGCCGGGCGGCGTCGTTGTAACCGATCACGACGACACTGACATCCGGCCGTACCGGCATCCGGGCGCCCCCTCCCACAACTGCACCATTTGCCGTGTTCCTTTCCAGAAACTCGGATCGTGGCGCTAAGGACGGGCAAAGCGTCCGAATGATTCGCATTACCCGCCCGCTCCCACCAGGGCGGATACGCCGGAAGGCGCCCGGCCGGGGAGCCGGGCGCCTTCCGGTGGGCCTTGAGGGCAGGCCCGTGGGGAGAAGCTTGGGTCAAGCCTCGGGTCAGGCCTTGGAGGGGCCCTTCTTGTAGTCGGCGTAGTCGGGGTAGCCGTAGCCGACGATCGAGGACTTGGACCGGGTCTTCTTCACCACCGAGTTGCTGATGTTGCCCTCGACGGTGGAAACGGTGCCGTCGCCGTTGTCCTTGACGACCATTCCGACGTGGTCGATGCCACCGATGCCGCCGGACGAGCCGTTCTGCCAGTCGAAGAAGACCAGGGCGCCGGGCTTGGCCGTCTGGCCCCAGCGGCCCTGCTTCTCCAGCCACTTGGCGTGCTGGACGGTGTAGGCGTCCCAGCCCATTCCCTTGACGCCGGTCTGCGCGCCGACCCAGGAGACGAACATGTTGCACCAGGCGGCGCCGTTGTACTGGGCGACCCGGCCGCCGTCGCGCTTGGCGGTCAGCTTGGCCTCGTTGGTCCCGATGTACCAGTCGTGGAACTTGGTCTGGCCGTTGCTGCCTTCCCTGATCCCCACCTGCTTCATCGCGAGCTTGATCGCCGCGGCGGAGCTGGTCAGCTTCTTCGGGGCCGACTTCTTCCCGGCCCCGGCCTTCTTGGCCGCCTCGGGGGCGTGCGCCGCACCGGCCGCGACCTGGGCGTCCGGCCGGGTGTCGGCGGTGGCGCCGACACCGAAGGGGTTGAGGACGGCGAGCCCGAGGGCGCCGACCAGGACGGCGCCCACGGCGACGCCCACGGCGGTGTTCGGGTCGTCCGACGCGAGCTTGGCCCGGACGGTGTCGGACGCCGTCTTCACGGTGTTGCGATCGAGCATGAAAGAGAACTCCCTAACTCCCATGTCGCCTACCGGGTTAGCTGACGGATTCGGGCATGGAAGAGCCCTACGGCGCACGCTGAGGAGCGCCGATTCACCCCTGAAAGTGGGTCCCCGGCTCCGCATCCTTGTGAGGGGGGATGCGGACTCGGCCAGAGGGTGCCGCGGACTGCGGCACCCGGCTATTCGGATGGATCTCGATATACGAGGGGGCGCGGATCACACGCCGCGCGGGTCATGGCCGGGTAATGCGGCCATGGTCGGGGGTCAAGGCCAGATGGGGCACGAGACCGTCGCAACGCATGGAGCGCGTCGCTAGATTCGGACAGAAGGTATCAAACTCTCACGAGATGGCAAACCAGTACCAAGAATTGGTCTCGCGAGGTCATGAGACCCCAACGTGGGCACCGGCCCCGGTCATTCCCGAGTCGCCCAAGTCCTGGTCAAGATTGTGGTCAAGGCGTCGCCGGGCCCCGGTCCGCCGGGAACCAACCGATCATGGCGTACAACTCAGGCGGGCAGTATCCGGACGCGGGAGGGCGCTATCCCGACGCCGGCGGGCAGTATCCGGAACCCGGACGGTATCCCGACCCCGGCGGACGGTATCCGGAGACCGCGCCGGCCGGCCCTCCGGCGCGCGGGTCCCGGCGGCCCCCGGTCAACGCGGGCCGGCTCTGGGCGGGCGGGGTCGCGACCGCCGTCGTGGCCGCCGCCGTCGGCATCGTGGGGCTCTTCATCGCCCGCGGGCTCTTCGACATCCCCGTGTGGCTGCCGGACGGGGAGTACCGGGTGATGGACGCCACGGCCGCCCGGATCGCCGGCATCGGCGCGCTCGCCGCGCTGGCCGCCACCGGGATCCTGCACCTGCTGCTGGTGACGACGCCCGCACCCCGGCAGTTCTTCGTCTGGATCGTGATGCTCGCCACGCTGATCGCGATCCTGTGGCCGTTCACCACGGGGATGAGCCTGTCCAGCAAGCTCGCGGGCGCGTCCATCGCGTTCGCGACGGGCCTGGCCATCGGCATGCTGCTCACCTCCGTGGCGGCCTCGGCCGTCCGCGGCCCCGCCAGGGCCTGACGGGTGGCCGTTCTCACCGGCCGGGCGCGGGCGCTGCTCCCGCTCGCGGTCCCCGCGCTGCTCGTCGGCATCGGGTCCAGCCTCGTGCTGCTCGCGCTGGACGCGGTCGCCGAGGGTCTCCAGGACGTCCTGTGGGACGGCCTCCCGGGAGTGTTCGGCGCCTCAGGCGAGAGCCCCTGGTGGACGCTGGTCGTCCTGACCCTGACGGGCATCGCGGTCGGGCTGGTGGTCTGGAAGGTCCCCGGGCACGCCGGTCCCGACCCGGCGACCGAGGGCCTGGTCGGGCCGCCGATCCCGGTCGCGGTGGTGCCGAGCCTGCTGGTGGTCACCGCGTTCGCGCTGGCGGGCGGGGTGAGCCTGGGGCCGGAGAACCCGATCACGGCCGTCAACATCGCGCTCGCGTTCGCCCTGGGCGTCCGGCTGGTGCCCGCGATCTCCGGCGAGAGCTGGCTGGCCATGGCCGCGGCGGGGACGATCGGCGCGCTGTTCGGCACACCGGTGGCCGCCGCGCTGATCCTGTCGGAGATGCCGCTCGGCAAGCCGGGCGTGCCCCTGTGGGACCGGCTGTTCGCCCCGCTGGTCGCCGCGGCGGCCGGGGCGCTGACGACGGCGTGGTTGTCCCATCCGATGATCGCGTTCGACCTGCCCGCGTACCGCGGCCCCGCGCTCGCCGACCTGCTGAGCTCGGTGCTGATCACGCTGGCCGCGTGCGTGATCGGGCTGGCCGCGGTGTACGCGTTCCCGCACGCGCACGCGCTCTTCCGGCGGATCCGCCACCCGTTCGTCATGATCGCGACCGGCGGCGTCCTGCTCGGGGTGCTGGGCATGATCGGCGGCCAGATCACGCTCTTCAAGGGCCTCGCGGAGACCGGGGAGCTGCTGGCCCACGCGCCGCCCTACTCCGCCGGGGCGCTGGTGCTGATCATCGTCGTGAAGCTCGCCGCCCTCGTCATCGCGGCGACCTGCGGGTTCCGGGGCGGCCGGATCTTCCCGGCCATGTTCGCCGGGGTGGCGATCGGCATGCTCGCGGTCACCCTCGTGAACACGATCCCGGTGTCGCTCGCGGTCACCTGCGGCGTGCTCGGCGTCCTCGTCGCGGTCACCCGGCAGGGCTGGCTGAGCCTGTTCGCGGCGCTGGCGATCGTCGGGGACGCGAAGCTGCTGCCGGTGCTCTGCGTCGCCATCCTGCCCGCGTGGCTGCTGGCGACCGGACGGCCCGAGATGCTGGTCGGGGGCGGGCACGAGCCGGCCGGGGCGAAGCCCGCCGCCGGCCTGGCATGAGGCGCGCCGTCCGGTGACGAGGCCGCCGTTCGCAGGTGGGGCCGCCCTTCGGAGGTGGGCCACCGTCCGGTGGCGAGGCAGCCGTCGCGGAATGCGCACGCGCCGCGACCGCCGTTCGTGGCAGGCTAGTTTCATGATCGAAGCAGGCGCGCGATGAGGCGCACCGTCACCCGCCTCGCCGACGGGCGCCAACTGATCTACTTCGACCGCCGCGACGACGCCGACCGGAGCGCCGCCGACACCCGGCCGCTGCCCGATCGCGCGCCCGCGTCCGAACTCCGCCACGACCCGCTGCTGGACGAATGGGTGGCCGTGGCCGCCCACCGCCAGAGCCGCACCTTCCTGCCGGCCGCCGACGACTGCCCGCTCTGCCCGTCATCACCCGGCCACCCCACCGAGATCCCCTCGTCCGGCTACGAGGTCGTCGTCTTCGAGAACCGTTTCCCCTCGTACGGCCCGGGGCGCGGGCGCTGCGAGGTGGTCTGCTTCACCGCCGACCACGACGGCTCGTTCGCCGGACTGCCGCCCGCCCAGGTGCGGACGGTCGTCGAGGCCTGGGCCGACCGCACCGCCGAGCTCTCCGCGCTGCCCGGCGTCGAGCAGGTCTTCTGCTTCGAGAACCGCGGCGAGGCGATCGGCGTCACCCTGCACCACCCGCACGGCCAGATCTACGGCTACCCGTTCGTGCCGCCGCGCACCCGCCGCATGCTCGACGTCGCCCGCCTCCACCCCGGCGACCTCTTCGCCGAGGCGCTCGACGCCGAACGCGCGGGCCCCCGGGTCGTGGCAGCGAACGCGCACTGGACGGCCTTCGTCCCGCACGCCGCGCGCTACCCGTTCGAGGTGCACCTCTACCCGCACCGCCGCGTCCCCGACATCCCCGCCCTCGACGAGGCCGAACGCGAGGCCTTCGGCCCTCTCTACCTGGACGTGCTGCGGCGCCTCGACCGGCTCTTCGGCTTCCCGCTGCCCTACGTCTCCGCCTGGCACCAGGCGCCCGTCCGCACCGACCGCGAGCTGGCCTGGCTGCACCTCGAGCTCTTCTCGGTCCAGCGCGCGCCGGGAAGGCTCAAGTACCTCGCCGGCTCGGAGTCGGCGATGGGCGCGTTCATCAACGACGTCTCCCCCGAAGAAGCCGCCCGGCGCCTCCGCGAGGCGTGAACGCGGGCCACTTTCCGGGATTGGATCGAGACACCGATGACCGAGCTCCCTAGCGTTCCTTCCATGGACCCCCGCCTCGCCGGCGACCTGGCGCGTACGCCCGACCTGCTCGAGGCCGTCCGCGCCCGCGCCGTCCAGATTCTCGCCGCCCTCCCCGACCGCCCGGCCGCCGTGCCGCCGCCGCCCGCCAAGCCCTCGCCGCTCCCCGCCGGCGCCGGCCTGGAAGGGGCACTGGCGGAGTTCTCCGAACGCTGGGAGCCGGGCTTCTCCGGCAGCGCGGGCCCCCGCTACCTGGGCTTCGTCACCGGCGGCACCACCCCCGCGGCCCTGGCCGGCGACTGGCTCACCGGCGTCCTCGACCAGAACGCGGCCCCCAGCCTCGACTCCGCCGCGTCCGACCTCGAACGCGAGACCGTCTCCTGGCTGCGCGAGCTCTTCGGCATCACCGCCGAGCACTCCGGCGCGTTCGTCTCCGGCGCCACCATGTCGAACATGGTGGGCCTGGCCATCGCCCGCGAATGGCTGGGCGAGCAGCAGGGGATCTCGGTCGCCGACGCCGGCGTCTCCGCCCTGAACGGGTGCCGGGTCTACTCCGCGACCCCGCACTCCAGCGCCTACAAGGCCCTCTCCATGCTCGGCATGGGCCGCGACAGCCTCCACCTCGTCCCCACCCTCCCCGACCGGGAGGCCATCGACGTCGACGCCTTGGCCGAGGCGCTCGCCGCCGCCCCCGGCCCCGCCATCGTCATCGCGAACGCCGGAACCGTGAACACCGTCGACTTCGACGACCTCGAGGCCATCGCCGCGCTCCGCGAGCGCCACCCGTTCTGGCTGCACGTGGACGCCGCGTTCGGCGCGTTCGCCGCCCTCTCCCCCGCCCACGCGCACCTCACCGCCGGCCTCACCCTGGCCGACTCGATCTGCGTCGACCTCCACAAGTGGCTGAACGTGCCGTACGACTCGGCCATCCAGCTCACCCGCCGCCGCGACCTCCAGGTGCGCGTCTTCCAGAACGCCGCCGCCTACCTGGGCCTGCCCACCGCCGACCCCGACTTCGTCCACCTCACGCCCGAGAACTCCCGGCGCCTCCGCGCGCTCCCCGCGTGGTTCGCCCTGCGCGCGTACGGCCTGGAGGGCCACCGTTCCATCGTCGAGCGCAACATCGCCCAGGCGCACCGCCTGGCGTCCCTCCTCTCCCCCGGTTGGCGGCTGCTCTCCCCCGTACGCCTCAACGTGGTCTGCTTCGCCCCCGCCCGAACCGACCCCGACACGGTCATCCGCTCCCTGACCGCGTCCGGCACGACGTTCCTGACCCCCACCGTCTACAAGGGAATCCCCGCCCTGCGTGCCGCGTTCAGCAACTGGCGCACCAGCGACGCCGACGTCGACCTCATCGCGAGGGAGCTCAATGCGCGAGACCGTCACCTACCTGGAGATGACCAGCCCTGACGACCTCGTCCCGGCAACGCCCCGCCCGCTGACGCTCACCCCGGCCACCCCCGGAACGCACCGCGCGCTCAACCTCCGCATCGGCACCCCGTACCGATGGGGCACGGTCACCTTCTCCGAGCCGCAATGGGCCGCCTACCTCCACGACCCCGACGCCCACGCGTACGTCATCACCTCCGGCGCCGAGAACGCCGGCCTCGCCCGCTACGCGCTGGCGTTCTCCGAGGTCGAGGTCACCACGTTCGGCCTCGTCCCCGAGTTCGTCGGCCGCGGCCTGGGCGCCTACGCGCTGACCCTCACGCTCCAGAAGGCCTGGTCGTTCTCACCGCGCCGCGTCTGGCTGCACACCTCGACGCTCGACCACCCGAACGCCCTGCCCAACTACCGCGCCCGCGGCCTGCGCCCGTTCCGCACCGAGACCCGTCAGCGCGACGCCCTGTAGAGGTCCCGGGTCAGCCTGTTCACCCGTTCGGCCGCCGCCCGGAACGAGCTCCCCGCGGGCTGCAACGTCAGCACCACGAAGATCTTGTCCCCCACGATCCCCGTCGTGTGCAGCACGGGCCGCCCCACCCCCAGGTAAGGCCCCGACACCCCCCGGAACGTCCCCTCCCTGCACCGGACCGCCGGCACGTCCCCGAACCCCGACCACCCCTGCTTGACCGCCCACGGCCGCGGAACCACCCGCGGAATCCCGAAGTACTGGTCGAACCCGTCCGTCCCGCACTGCGTCGCCCGCCGCAGCTGCCCGACCACGAACTCCCGATGCTCCTTGGGCGCCCTCTCCAGCAGGTACCGGTACGTCTTGAGCACGTCCCCCGCGCTCAACGCCGTGTACCCCCAGAACCCGGGCTTGTCCGCGGGCGGCGGCGCCGTCTCCGTCAGCCCCGCCTCGGCCCCCATCCTCCGGATGATCGCGCCCTGCCCGCCGGCCTTCCAGAAATGCGTGGCCGCCCCATCATCACTGGACCGGAGCATCCTCCCCATCAGCCCACGCTCGTCCGACCCCCGCCCCAGCGCGTCCAAAGCAATGAGGATCTTCACCACCGAAGCCGACCGCACCGTCTGCCGCGTCTGGTAAGCCTGCAAGACCTTCCGAGCCTTCCAGTCATAAACGACATAAGAAGCCCGCACCCCCGCAGGCACCACGACCTTCCGGGGAGCCACCGAAGGCCTGGCACTCGCCGTCGGGCTCTTCACCGGAGCCGCCGAGGACGTACCAGCCGAAACCGCGGGCCCCTCACCCCCACTGCACCCGCAGAGGAGCAGCCCTCCAGCTCCCAGCACCGCCACGAGCCGCCCACGCACCATCACCGAGATCACCCCGCATGCCTACCAGATCCACCGTGATCAGGTACGACACCCACCACGCCGTATCTCGGTACGCATGAGTGCGCAGACTGCGCTAGAGTAATCACGCCCGCTCAGCCGGGCACCGGGACGTAGCGCAGTTTGGCAGCGCACTTGACTGGGGGTCAAGGGGTCGTGGGTTCAAATCCCGCCGTCCCGACGTAAGCTCAGAGGCCGGATTCGACTGTTCGGATCCGGCTTTTGTTGCGTTCTGAGTAACTAACTGAGTAACTAGGCCTCCGATGGCTTAGGAGCGCGTCACTGGCTCATGTCTTCCCCCGGGCACACCTGGGCGCGGCTCCCTAGCCTCGATCTTTCGTGAGGTCGGCCGGGTCGCGTAGCGACCTGGCCGACTGACGTTTTCAGTGCCGGTCAGCGTTGGTGCCCAGCTGTCGCGCTGGGTGGGCGGAGTTCCACGGGCCCGGTGGTCTCCTTCCTTTGGTCGTCGGGACGGCTGGTGCTGAAAGCCCGAGGCTAACCTCCCCTGCTACGGGAACGCGTCGCCCCCAACAGCGCCAGAAGCCTGTACACAACCCCACGTTCGTCAAGCAGGGAGGGCAGGTCGTAGAGGATCTGACCGGCAGGCGGGTGGAGGCCGGCCCGCAGGAGGGCGACTACCCGACCGGCACGTGGGGCCTGGTGACCGGCGCGTGGGGCCTGGTGACCGGCGCGTGGGGGGTGGAGCGTCGCTGGTACCACATCTGCGTGGATCTGCCACCGGCCGCGACCTGCACGCAGTTGCCGGCGGGGGGCGTCGGCGAGGAGATACAGGTCGCGAGGGTGGAGCTGGTGCTCACCGCCGCCGGGCGCGAAGAGCAGCTGCTGGCCGCCGGCAGCGTGCTGGGCCAGTGGGCGACCCGCGAAATGCTGGATGCGACCTTGACCTGCGGGGATGGATGGTGCACGGCAGGGCCGATCGAAGGAGCACAGGCTGAGCGCTGGCGCGCCATCCGGGGCGCCCGGCAAGGCTGCCCGGTGGTCGTGCGGGCCGGCCCCGCTGGTTCGAGGTCATCAGAGCAGCCCGGCGGCGGCGTTGTCGTCCCACCTGTCGACCCGGTGCATGTAGGGGTGCCGGTAAAACCGTGTCATGAGCCCCAAACGAGCCCGCGGTAGCGGATCAGTACGGCCAAGGGCTGGTGAGCCCGGCGAGGCGGCGTGGTTAGTCGCCGGACGTCCTCTGCTGTTGAGCAGCTGTGATGCGGGTGGCGTACACCCGGTAGGCCTTGCGTTCGCCCGGCCCGGCGCCCTCGGCGGCGAGGGCTGCGCTCTGTTGCAGCGCGGCGTGGTGGAGTTCGAGCGGCATGGTGAGACGGATGGAGTAGCCCTTGCCACGGCGGATGATCCGCCCCCAGATGAGCACCTTGCGGATGGTGTCGTCGCCGGCGGTCCGCAGGTGGCCGGCGAGCAGGCCAGGCAGGTCGAGCGTCACGGGCGTGTCCGCGGCAGGGCCGGACGGCTCGTCGGGAACGGGCAGCGCGTCGAGCTGGTCGGGAAGTTGGCGGGCGTGAGCGGCGTCCAGGACGCGGCGGATGGTCTTGGGTGCGACGTGATGCTCGCGGGCCAGGGCCTTGACGGCGGCGCCTTGAGAGTAGGCGGTGACGACCTCGGCGGCCTTGTCCGGGGCAAGCGCGGTTGGGCGGCCGAGGGTCTTGCCGGAGGCATCGGCGGCGGCGACGCCCTGGCGGGTGTTCTCACTGATCATGTCGCGCTGGAACTCCAGCACCGAGGCCAGCACGTTGACCATCATCTTGGTGCCGGGATCGTCGGCGGCCAGGTCGATCCCCGACAGCAGCCCCGACTCCACTCGCAGGTGCAAGCCGCGGCGGATCAGCACGGGGCGCAGGGCGAGGACGTCGGCGACCGAGCGGAACCCGATCAGGTTCCTTCCCCGCAGGTGGCCCGGGGAGGTGTCCGGCGGGCTCTGATGGCCACTTCAGCGGGCGAAAAGGAGGGGCGGAAGTGGGCATCGGATCTGATTGGATCGGCGCCCGGTTTCGGCAGGTCGGGCGCTGAGTTCTGATTGGATCGAGCGAGGGGGCGTAGTCGGTCGGTTTCGCCCCCAGTAGTGAGCGTGGCCGGTCCATCATGCACACGATCCAGCGGCCGCTCGCGGTGGCCTGGACCTCGACCCGGATCGGGGTACGTAGCGGTGACGGGCGGGCGCCGGCCCGTCGCCGGGGCGCAAACGGCGGAGAGGCCGAGCTGTCGGCCCCACCGCAACGGTCAGGGCGTGAAGTCGGCGGAGCGCCACGGCATCTCCTGGAGCAGCCAGGTGTTGCCTTCGGGGTCCGCGAACGGCACGAACAGCATGGCGCCCTCGTGCTCGTCGACCTCACCCACGTCGACTCCCTTCGCGGCGAGCTCGGCGCGGGTGGCGCGCGCGTCGGCGACCACCAGATGCAGGCTGCGCAGTGAGCCCGGCGTCATCTCCGCGATGCCCGGGAGTCCGGTGCTCAACAAGATCGAGCACGCCGACCCCGGTGGGGTCAGTTGCACGACCCGCGTCCCCGACACGGGTTCGATGTCCACGTCGACCGCGAACCCGAGCTTGTCGGTGTAGAAGGCCTTGGCGCGGTCCACGTCGGCGACCGGCACCGGTACGAGTTCGAACTTCATCTGTGTCATCACGCACACTCCAGGTAGAAATCAGATCAGGTGGTGGGAACCGAACGCCGGTAGATCAGGTGTGTCACCCCGACGCCGGCAATCACCTCGGGGTCGCCGAAGTCGACCGGCACCGACCCGACGCCGTCCAGCATGCGTACACCGCCGCCGAGCACGACCGGCACCAGGTCCAGCCGCAACTCGTTCAGCAACCCCAGGTCCAGGGCTTGGCCGACCAGGCTCCCCGGGCCGACGCCGACATCGCGCGCGCCGGCGGCCGCGACCGCCTGCCGGACCGCCGACTCGACGCCGTCGGTGACGAAGGTGAACGGGGTGACGGTATTCACCCAGCCCTCCGGTGGCCGGTGGGTCACCACGAACACGGGCACGTCCCCGATCGGATGCGACCCGCTCCAGCCACCGGTCAGATCGAACTGGCCCCGGCCGACCACCAAGGCTCCGGTGCGCGCCATCGTGTCGCGCAGATAGCCTGCCGTCCCGGCCGAGGTGCGGTACGTGAGCCGGTCGGGTTGCGCCGACGGCGTCGCCACATCCCCCGCGGTGCACCACGCGAACAGGCGGTCGAATCCCGAACCGCCCGGCCCCGCGATGAACCCGTCCAGAGACACCGATGCCTGCGCAACAACCTTGCCCATTTCGCCTCCGCCTCGTCGATCATGCCGTTCTGCCAGGAGAGACCGCGGGCGGGCGGAGAACTCATCGGTCGCGACCGACCGTGATCCGTGAGGGTTCGAGCTCGATCGCCTCCTCTGGAGATCTACAGCCGCATGGCGCTCAGCAACGCCCGGCAGACCTACGACCTTGTGATCGACCGATCCCCGTGTAACCCCCGCGCGAGCCCGCGCAAGAGGTCATCGGGAATATCCCTCCAAGGGCTCTGGCACGATTCCGGTGGTGACGGTGGGTTACCCGGCGCAGGATGTTCCTAATGTGATTCGGACTTCGTGGCGATGGTGTTTCCTCCTCTGGTTGAGGCGGTGCTGGTCGACCGGGTGGTGGTCGAGGGCAGAGTCATCCGGGTGACGGCGAGGGCCCGTCCGGGAGCGGTGTCGTGCCCGACGTGCGGTGGCTCGTCGAGCCGTGCTCAGACAGATGATCCTGCTGAACTAACCCCCACCAGCACCACCGGAATCGTGCCAGAGCCGTTGATCGTATAGACCCGGGCCTCTCTCGCGGACGGTGATGCGGGATGCGCGGGTTGCGGCGGCGTCGGTGGCGAGGATGGCGCCGAGGATGACCAGGGCGATCCAGATCGTGACGGCGAGCGGGGAGACGCGGTAGGGCAGCGGTGCCTTCATGAAGAGGTTGCCGAGGCCGGTCCCGAGGACGCCGGTGAGGGCGAGGGCTGGTGCGGCCGCCACTATGCAACTGGTGACGGCGAGGAAGACGCCTTCGGCGACGACGATGCGGCGGACCGTTCTCGGGCTGGCCCCGATGGCGTGCATGACTCCGAATTCGCGGGGCCGGTCGAGAATGTTGGTGCTCATCGTGGAGGCCAAACCGATGGCACCGACCAGCCCCAGGGGCAGGGCGACCACGAGAAGGACCAGGAGCGCCCGACTGCGGACCCAGGACCATGCGCGAACAAGCGAATCTGATCGGCGGTGACCTCGCCATCGAACGGGCCGGCGGCGTCTTCCGCCTCAAGGCGCGGCTCCCCTACGGACGGCACGACACGTGACACGACTGCTGATCGCCGATGATGACGACCTGATGCGGGCGGGACTCATCGAGCTCCTGACGGCCGACCCCACCATCGAGATCGCCGGGCAGGCGTCGACCGGGCGCGAGGCCGTGCGGGGAGCACGCCGCCTCAAACCCGATGTGGTCCTGATGGATGTGCGGATGCCCGGTCTCGACGGGATCGGCGCCACCCGCGAACTCTCGCGTGAGGTCCCTGGCGTGAGGATCCTCATCCTCACGACCTTCGAACAGGACGACTACATCTTCGGCGCTCTGCGCGCGGGCGCGTCCGGCTTCCTCCTCAAGCGCACCCGGCCCGAGCATCTGATCGCCGCCGTCCACACCGTCGCCGGCGGTGCCTCGCTGCTCTCGTCCTCGGTCACCCGGCGCGTGATCGACCGCATGGCCCGGCAACCCGCCCCCGACCTCGCCGACCAGGCCAGGCTCTCCAGCCTGACCGTTCGAGAACGGGGGGTCCTGGAGCTCATCGCCCGCGGTCTGTCGAACCGCGAGATCGCCGCCGCCCTCGTCGTCGAGGAATCGACCATCAGGGCGCATGTGAAACGGATCCTGCTCAAGCTCGGGCTCCGTGATCGTGTCCAAGCAGTGATCTTCGCTCACGAGACCGGCATCAACCGCCCCCTCGATGACACGTCCGAGACGCCCCAGGGAACGACCGGCCGGCGTCATGCGGAATGACCCGTGTTCAGAGGAGGACGAACGCGAGCACGTGGTCCAGCTGAAGCGCGGTGGAGGCCAGGCCGCTGCCGGCGAGGCCGGTACCGCCGACCACGCAAGGGCCGGTGACCGTGTTCTTGCCAGGAGCGGAGGTGAGGAGGGCCTGGACCCGGCCGGGGACTCCCCAATCGGCGAAGGCGGCCTCTCCGGCGCTCGGCGATGTCTGGGCCAGCGCCACCTTGCCGATCGTTCGCGCCACCAGCTCGCGATCGTTCACGGCGTCGGCGGCCTCTTCGTCGGCCCACCGCTCGAGCGCATAGCGCAGGCGCAGGCTCAGCGGTTCCAGCGAAGGCAGGAGCGCCCGGGCGAGCGCACCCATGTAGAGGTAGTGGTGGTGGCGGTACCGCAGATGTGCGCGCTCGTGCTGGAAGACGACTTCGAGCTCGGGTCCGTTGAGGCCCTTGAGAAGCCCTCGGGAGACCAGAACTCCGCCCCGGCGCCCAGGCACGGCCAAGGCGAAGGGAATGTCGCTGTCCACCACCGTGGCCGCCGCGGCCTGGGCCGCCCTGAGCTCTCGCGCTCTCCTCACAATGACCATGACGATCGCCGGCAGGCGCAGGCACAGGAAGGCGACGGCTCCCAGGCCGAGGACATGCGGCACCCGGTAGTGGTCGCCGGGGAGCCACCACGCCGGCACGAGCCCGGCGGCCGGGGACGAGAAGCTCAGGACGTAACCCAGCGCCAGAATCCCCACGCTCCCCGCGAGGATGACGACCAGCGCACCTGCGACCGTCGCGAGGAGCCGCGCTGTCCACGAGGGATGCAACGGAAGCGTGACACGGCCCAGGACGACGGCGACCAGCATGGCCGCGGCGACCGGAGCGACGCTCAGCCAGCTCACGACTTCTCATCTCCCAGCCCGGCGAGGATCTCGCGCAGAGCCTTGGCCTCCGCCACGCTGAGGTTCTGGACGAACGCGCCCAGGGCGTCGGAGGGGTCGTGCGCGTACCGCAGGTGTTCGTGCATGCGGTCGGCCACCAGCTTCGACTCGTTCACCGCGAGTTTGTACTCGTAGTGCCGCCCGCAGAGCGTCCGTTCGACGAGCCCTTTGCGGAACAGGCGCGTGAGGATCGTGTTGACGGTCGTGTACGCCGGGTCCCCGTCCAGACGGTCCCGCAATGCCGACACAGCGATGAATCCATTCGCCGCCGCGAGCGAGGCGAGGACTTCCGCCTCGCGTTTGCCGAGCTGTCGTCTTGCCACAATCCGCCCTTCAGGGCGTCGAAGGGGTCCAGGGTGCTACGAGTGTAGCTGTCTGGTGGCGACGGGGTCCGGCCACCGATGGCCATGCGTTCCGGTCGCAGACCGAGACGGCGGCTACACGTGTAGTAGCATACTCCTACACGTGTAGTAGTGATCCTCCGGTCTTCTCCCGTTCGAGCATCTGGAGTCGTCATGAAGGTCTCCCTCGTGTCCCCCATGGAACTGCGCGACTCTGAGATGGGGGCCTGGCGGAAGATGCAGGCCGCCCAGCCTCATCTCGACAACCCGTTCCTCTCGCCCGAGTTCGCCATCGCCGTCGGCCACGCCCGCAAGGACGCGGAGGTGGCCGTGGTGTCCGACGGCGATGACCCGATCGCGTTCTTCCCCTTCGAACGTCACCGGCTCCGGGTGGGCAAACCCATCGGCGGCTGGCTGTCGACCTGCCAGGGAATCGTGTACGCGCCGGGGGCCGAACTGGACGCTCGCGAGCTGCTCAAGCGGTGCGGGCTGGACGTGTGGGAGTTCGGCTGCCTGGTCGAGGGCCAGCGCTGGTTCAGCGCCGGCGAACGCCTCCATCTCGACTCGGTGGTCATGGATCTCGGGCGCGGCTACGAGTCCTACCTGGCGGAGCTCAGAACACGCTCGGCGAAGCTGGCCAAGTCACTGCGCTACCAGGAACGCCGTCTTGGCCGGGAGATCGGTGAGGTCACCTTCGACTTCGATGTCCGCGACGAAGAGCAGTTGCGGCTGGTGCGCACGTGGAAGTCCGCGCAGTATCGCGGCAAGGGCAGGGCCGACCGTTTCGCCCAGCCCTGGGTCGTCGATCTCGTCGAACGCCTCCACCAGACCCGTTCGGACGGCTTCGCCGGTGTGCTCTCGATGTTGTACGCCGACGGCAGGCCGATCGCGGGGCATTTCGGTCTGCGCACCGGCGGGGCAATGATCAGCTGGTTTCCCGCCTATGACACCGACGTCGCCAAGTACTCGCCCGGCCTGGTGCAGCACCTGCACATGGCGAGGGCCGCCGCGGACACCGGCATTCGGAGCATCGACCTGGGGCCCGGCGTCGACTGGCATTACAAGCAGCAGCTCAAAAGCAGGACGGTGACCGTCTCGGAGGGCTGCGTCCGGCGCCCCACCGCCGCCGGCGCCGTCCATTGGACCCGGCGTACTCCTGCCGACCGGGCCAAAACGTTCATCCTGCGCAACGAGCGGCTCTATGGACTGGCCGACCGCACCCTCCGCCGCACCGCCAGGCTCCGAGCCCGGTGACCCTCCCCCGGCGTCCGTCACGGAACGCCGGGTGTTCGCGCAGCAAACTCTGGCGCGGCGGTGACATCTGTGGCACGGCTCGAACCCGGCCGAGCCGTCGCCCGTCTCCACTACTACACATGTGGCAGACCTTGCCGCCTCACCATGAAAGCCCACGGGGAGCCCCAGATGGAGAACTCGACTCGGCAGACGTCCCCCTTCCACGCAGGGCCTCCGGCGGGGACGCGCACGGCCGGCGTCTTCCCCGGCAGTCGCCGCAGGACCATCCTGATCGCGTTGGGATTCGCGCTGGCGGGACTCCTCATCGCGACCACGATGTACGCGGTCATGACACGGCAGTCGGGCGTGCGGGTAGGAGGGAACGCCCCCGAGTCCTGGCCCGCGTGGGGTTTCACCCAGACCCAGAACAGCGACGTCGGCCAGCAGGCTCCTGCGGTGCGAGCCGCCCTGCGCCAGCGGCCGGTCGTCCAGGCTCAAGCGATCATGGGGTGGGGCGCCGACAATCCCCAGCCGGCACCGGGCCCGATCAACTTCGCATCGCTGGACCGCCGGATCCAGCTCATCCGCGACACCAAGGGCACGCCGTCGATCACGTTGTGCTGCGCACCGGACTGGATGAAGGGCGGCCCCGCGGGAACGACCGACTGGTCGCGCCTGGAGATGGCGCCCGTACCTGAGCGTTTCGATGACTTCGCCAAGCTGGCGGCCGAGGTGGCTCGCCGGTATCCCGACGTGAAGCACTACACGGTCTGGAACGAGTTCAAGGGCTTCTGGAATCCGCAGCTCCAGCGCTGGGACTACGAGGGCTACACGACGTTCTACAACAAGGTCTACACCGCGCTGAAGAACGTCGACGAGGACATCAAGGTCGGCGGCCCGTACATGGCCATGAACAGCGATGCGCCCGGCTACGCAGGTCCGAAGTCCGAAGTCCGAGGCTCCTGGGGCAGCCTCGACCAGCGCGCGATCGACGCCGTGCGGTACTGGATGAAGCACAAGGAGGGCGCCGACTTCATGGTGGTCGACGGACACACCTTCCCAGTGCAGCGTGAGATCCGTCCCAACGAGTTCGCGCTCACCGCCAAGTTCGCTGACGTGACGCGATGGCTGCGCACTCTCGACGGCGACCTGCCGATCTGGTGGGCGGAGTGGTACATCGAGCCCGACGCGTCCGGCTGGACGGAGCAACGGCGGCGCGCCGTACAAGCGGTGGCGATGATGGAGTTCGTGCGCGGCGGAGCCTCCACGGCCTTGTACTGGGACCCGCAAACGACCGGTGCGGGCGCCTGCGCCGGATGCCTGTGGCCGAGCGCCACCGACGCGAACGGCGGTCGCCCTACCCCGGTCCTCGAGCTCCTGCAGAACTTCTCTCGGTGGTTCAAGCCCGGCAGCAGGCTCGCCGAGGTCACCTCCTCGAACCGCGCGGTCCGCGTGCTCGCCCAGGACGACCGCATGCTCGCGGTCAACACCACCGACCGGCAGATCAAGACCGAGGTGGACGGAGACGCCATCGAGCTGGGCCCGTACGAGGTCCGCTGGACGAAGCGATAGGCGGCACCCGCCGTCCAGGCGAACGCTCACGAGGCCTCCGCACACCCCTCGGGTTCAGATGAGCGCCGTCGCCAGACCGAGGGCGGCGCAGATTCCGAGGGTGCGCAGGACGCTCCAGCGAAGGCGAAAGATCATGACAACGGCGGCCACGGTGATGGCGAGGACGGCCGGCCGCCAGGTGGCGAGGTCGGGGATCTCGAAATGGAGGGGGCCCCAGTCGTGGGAGCTGGTGGTGCGGAAGAGGGTGTGGACGGCGAAGTCGAGGGCGAGGTTGGCGATGACGCCGACGACGGCCGCGGTGATGCCGGTGAGTGCGGCGGAGATGGAGCGGTTGCCGCGCAGACGTTCGGCGTAGGGGCCGCCGAGGAGGATGAACAGGAAGCAGGGCACGAACGTGCCCCAGGTGGTCAGCAGTGCGCCGAGGAGGGCTGCGACCCAGGGGTTGAGGCTGCCGGGGTCGCGGTAGGCGCCGACGAACGCGACGAACTGCACGACCATGATCAGTGGGCCGGGGGTGGTCTCGGCGAGGGCGAGAGCGGCGAACAGGCCGGTGATCAGGGTGCTGGTGCCCCAGCCGACAACTGCTCGCGATCGGCGCCGTACTGGCGGCCTTGTTCGCTCACGGGGGGCTCCTCGGGGACACCGGCTGGATCGTGGTGATGGTCATCGTCGCAGGCCAGGTCGCGGCGAGGCGGGCACGCGACATACCCCGGGCGAGCTCGGTCGCGACTCTTGCCGTCGCCACCGGCACCGCCGGAACCATGGCCACACTGACCGGCCTGGCCGTCATCGATCTGCGCCCACATGTGCTGGTTCCCGTGCGGGGCATGGTGGTTTCGACCGCCATGCAAGCCGCAACCCTCACCCTGATCCGGCTTCGCGACGAGGCCGCCACTCAGCGTCCGGCCATCGAAGCGAGCCTGGGCCTGAGCGCACGCGAAGCGTTCGCTCCCCACACCCAAGGCGCCTTGCGCACCGCGCTGATCCCCTCGATCGACTCCACCAAGGTCGTCGGGCTGATCAGCCTCCCCGGCGCCATGACCGGCCTCCTGCTGGCCGGCGTCGACCCGGCGACCGCGATCCGCTACCAGATCGTCGTCATGTACATGCTCCTCGCCGCCGGAGCCCTGGCAGCCTTCACCACGGCCCGCCTCGCCCACGCGGCCCTCTTCGACGAAGCCGAACGGCTACGCCGCCTCCCCTGACGTCGCCTCCACCGAGGTCGAGGCCTGCCGCATGGACTACCACCTCAACAACACAGGTACAAACTGTGAAGAGGGATCATGACGCAAGCCCAACGGATTCCTTGCTGGTTGGGGGCGTCGCGGTGGAAGTCGCGGTCGGTCAGGTCGGCGGCGGTGGGGATCTGTGGGACGGGGTGGCGGGTGCGGCTGTAGGGCAGGCCCTTGATGCCGACGGGGCGCATCAGTTTCTCCACCGTGCCGTGCCCGACGATGATGCCGCGGGCCAGCCGGAGTTCGGCGTGCACGCGGGGGCTGCCGTAGACGCCGTTGGAGGCGGCGTGGACCTGCGCGATCACATCGGTCAGCCACGCCCGCCGGGTCAGGTGTGCCGACGGTGGTCGGTCGACGTCACGCCGGCTACCAGCCCAGGGTCGATACGGTCCTGCCGTCGCCAGTTATAGATCGTCTGATCGCTGATCTGCAGGTCCTCGGCGATCTGCTGGACGGCCCGTCCGGCCCGCAGCAGATCGAGCACCTTGCGACGGAACTCGGGGGATAGCTCCCTGGGCATGCTGACCTCTCTTGAGGGCCAAGACAGGCAAGTCAACCAAAGTGACTCCACGGAAACTGGGGAAGATCATGAGTGGGCTCGAAGGGGAGGGCGCTGAGTTTTCCCCGGTTCCAGACTGGCCGCGAGGGTCACGCTCCGGATTCAGGCTGCTGCGATCGTCAGGCGGGTTGGTCTGTCGCCGCGTAGGAGGGTGAACGATGACTCTCGACCGCGGCCAGGGTCCGGGGCACGTCGCCTGAGGCGATGGCCTCGACCAGTTCCGTGTGGTGTTCCAAGCGAATGTTCATGTACTCGTCCGTTGGGGCTTCGCCATCGAAGGTGGCCCGTGCGGAGAGGTCCGTGATGCACTGCGACATGCTCAGGTAAACGGCCTTGGCCAGGTGGTTCTCACCGATTTGGGCGATGCGTGTGTGGAGCGCCCAGTTGGTGCGGAGAAAGCGGTCGTAATCGCTGGTGGCTCGGCGCATCGCTGTGAGGTGCTTTCGCAGGTCCGTGATGTCGGCGCGGGTGCGATGCAGAGCGGCCTCGGTCGCGATCAGCGGCTCCAGGGCGTCGCGGACGGCGATGGCGTCGGCGACGGTGGTGGGCTTCTCGCGGACCGTCAGAAGGGTGTGGCGGAGTCTGACGACGGGGTTGGCCTGAGCGACGAAAAGGCCGCCACCTCGTCCGGGACGGACCTCCGCGACACCGCGATCCGCCAGCAGACGGGCCGCCTCGCTGATCGTGGCACGACCGTAGCCCGAGCTGTCGCGGAGCTCATCCATCGTGCCGATGAGATCGCCAGGGGCCAGCGATCGCTCCCTGATCGAAAGCTCGATGCTCGAGGCGAGAGCCTCGGCTCGTGTCTGCGCTACCACGTTAACCACCCGAATGATTCTAGATGATCCGGTTCATTCGGACATCAGTTCCAGGGTAGTGTGCTCAGAGTCATAAATACACGAACCTTTAGCCTCTTTTGGAGGACGCCGATGCACGTCAACACCTGGTCGGACTCCCTTCCCTACGATCCGCCAGGACATCGCTCGGTCGATGCCCGAAGGCTTCAGGGGCTGGCGGCAGAGGGGCCGGACGACTTCTGGGTGGGACTTTCCCGGTATGTTCCGGGGGCCGAGGCCGAGATGGCACCGACCGCCGCTGACACCGTTTACGTGCTGCTCGAAGGCGAACTCGAGCTGACCTCTGAAACCGATGGGGTCACGGTCGTCCTGCGGCGTCACGATTCGGCGTTCCTTCCGCTCGGCGAAACCCGCAGGGTGCGCAACATCTCAGACACCGACTCCCTGTTGCTGGTGATCCTCAAGCCCGATGCCCCGGTAGCGCGCTAGCCGGCTCCGGAGCCGCTCGTCCGCCGTCTCGGCGCCGAGGTGATCGAGCTCAGCGCCGACGGCGGCTCCGATCCTCCTGCAGAAGTGGACGGGGTCATCGGGTCCGTACTCCTCCACGATGCGATCGGCGATGCCTGAAGCGACGAGGGTCGAGATCCCGATGCCCTGTGCAGCGGCCAGCTCGGACGCGTGGTCGAGGTCACGATAGACGATCGCGCTGGCGCCCTCGGGCGGCAAGGGGGCGAGCCACGAGTGCCGGGCTCCGATGACCCGATCAGCGGGCAGGAGAGCCAGCGCGGCGCCGCCCGAGCCCTGGCCCAGCAACACCGAGACGGTCGGTACAGGCAGGGCGACAAGGTCGGCGATGCATCCGGCGATCTCCCCGGCAAGGCCGCCTTCCTCTGCCTCTGCCGAGAGCTCGGCTCCGGGAGTGTCGATGACACTGACCAGTGGCAGACCGAGTTCCGCGGCGAGTCTCATCCCGCGACGAGCCGTTCTCAGCGCCAAAGGTCCCGGAGTCGCGTGTCGGTCCTGTCCGATGAGCACGCATGGGCGGCCGGAGAACCGGACGAGCGCCAGCACGACATCCGAGCCGGTCTGAACCACGTCGGTGCCCGCCCACCGCAGCAGTGACCGCACCCCAGGCCTGCCCTGCGAACGGGAACGTTGAACCGACTCCCAGATCGGCAGGTTGTCGGCCTGGTCGGTCCCGGCCGGCGGCCGGATCACCGAGCCGGACCGACCATCAGAGATCACCGAAAGCGCGCGGTCGAGGAGCGCCGGCAGTTGGTCGGGCGGGACGACCGCGTCCACCAGGCCAAGGGTCTTCAGGTTCTCCGCGGTCTGCACTCCCGGCGGAAAATCGGAGCCGTGCAACGCTCGGTAGACGCGAGGGCCGAGGAAGCCGATGAGCGCTCCGGGCTCGGCGAAGGTCAGCTGGCCGAGCGACCCCCAGGAGGCGTAAACGCCGCCGGTGGTGGGACTTCGCACGTACACCAGGTACGGCAGGCCGGCCTGTCTGTGTGCGACCACGGCAGCCGTGATCTTTACCATCTGGAGGAACGCCACGGTCCCTTCCTGCATCCGGGTCCCTCCGGAGGCCGGAAGGGCGATGAGAGGCAGGCGCTCGGCCGTGGCACGTTCCACCGCCCGGACGAGCCGCTCTCCCGCCGCGACCCCGATGGAGCCGCCCAGAAAGCCGAACTCGCACGCCATGACGGCGACCCGGCGGCCTCGGAGCCCGCCCTCCCCCGTGCGAACCGCCTCGTCGAACCCGGTACGTTCCCGGGCCTTTCTCAGGTCCGCCTCGTAGGAGGGCGCCGGATGCACGTCCACCGGAGCCTCGTCCCACGAGACGAAGGTCCCCTCGTCGAGAAGAGTCTCGATCATGAGGCGTCCAGCCAGGTGCGGAGTTCGGCGCCGTTCCCGTCGAGGACGGGTGGCGCGAGGTGGTGCCTTCGAGTGGTCTCGGCTCCGTCCGGGGCGAAGAATCGCAGCGGCGGTCCGGGCAGGGTGACATCGCCCAGCGTCTGGTGGCTCACGTCGATCAGCAGTCCCTGGCTGCGAGTCTGCTCCCATTCGTAGACCTCCTGGAGGTCTCGGACCCGTCCGGCCGGCACCCCCGCCTCGGCGAGCCGGACGAGCAGGTCCTCGGTGTCGAGGTCGGCGAACAGGCCGCCCACGAGCTTGAGGACGGCGGACCTGCTGGCCACCCGTTCCGGGTTGGTCGCCATGCCTTCGGCGTTCGGGTCGAGCGCGAACGCCGTGCAGAACCGTTGCCACAGGCCCTCGCTGCCGACCGAGATCTGAACGGCGCCGTCAGCCGTGTGGAAGAGCCCGTAGGGACAGATGGACGGATGCTGGTTGCCTTGGGCGAGACCGACCTCCTTGGCGACGGTCCATCGGGTGCCCTGGAATCCGTGGACACCGACCACCGCGGCGAGCAGCGAAGTGCGCACCACCTGGCCATGGCCGGTCCGTTGCCGCTCCAGCAGCGCCGCCAGCACGCCATAGGCGCCGTACATGCCTGCGAGCAGGTCGGCGATCGGAACGCCGGCGCGTTGCGGATCGGCCGGGCCAGAGCCCGTCAGTGACATCAAACCGGCCTCGCCCTGGGCGATCTGGTCATAGCCCGACCGGCCGCCTTCGGGGCCGTCATGTCCGAAGCCGCTGATGCTCAGCACCACCAGCCGGGGATTCAGCTGGGCCAGTCGCTGGGAATCGAAACCGAGCCGGTCGAGGACGCCCGGTCGGAAGTTCTCGACCAGCACGTCGGCGCGCCGGATCAACCGCTCCAGGGAGTCCTTGCCGACAGCCGACTTGAGGTCGAGAGCGAGGCTGTGCTTGTTCCGGTTGGCGGACAGGAAGTAGGTGGACTGGGGGCGTCCGTCGGTGCCGGTGACGAACGGCGGCCCCCAGCCGCGGGTGTCGTCGCCGCCGCTGGGGTTCTCCACCTTGATGACGGTGGCGCCGAGGTCACCCATCATCATCGTGGCGTGCGGTCCGGCGAGGGCTCGGCTGAGGTCGGCGACGACGATGCCGGTGAGCGGGCCGGCCGGGTGGTCTCCCGTAGGGGCTTTCATGCGTTCTCCGGGAAACCGAGGTTGATTCCGCCGTGCGAGGGGTCGAGCCAGCGGGCGGTGACGGCCTTGGTGCGGGTGTAGAAGTGCACGCCTTCGATGCCGTGGGCGTGGCTGTCGCCGAACAGTGAGTTCTTCCAGCCGCCGAAGGAGTAGTAGGCCATCGGCACCGGGATGGGCACGTTGATGCCGACCATGCCCACCTCGACCTCGTTCTGGAACCGCCGGGCCGCGCCGCCGTCGTTGGTGAAGATCGCCGTGCCGTTGCCGTAGGGATTGTTGTGGAGCAGTTCCATGGCGTCCTCGTAGGAGGAGACCCGCACGACCGACAGGACCGGGCCGAAGATCTCGTCCTTGTAGCAGTCCATGCCGGAGGTGACGTTGTCGATCAGTGTGGGCCGTAGCCAGAATCCCTCGCCTTCCGGCAGTCCTTCGCGCCCGTCCACGACCAGAGTGGCGCCCTGCTCTGCCGAGGACGACAGGTAGGCGGCCACGGTGTCCCGATGGGCTCGCGTGACCAGGGGGCCCATTTCGGACGCCGGGTCGTCACCCGGCCCGGTCACCAGCTTCGCCATCCGCTCAGTGATCTTGGCGATGAGCTCGTCTGCGACGGGTTCGACGGCGACCAGTACCGAGATCGCCATGCAGCGTTCGCCGGCCGAGCCGAAGCCGGCGTTGACGGCGGCATCGGCGGCGAGGTCGAGGTCCGCGTCGGGCAGCACCACCATGTGGTTCTTGGCGCCGCCGAGCGCCTGGACGCGCTTGCCGTTTCGGGCGGACGTCTCGTAGATGTAGCGGGCGATCGGAGTCGACCCGACGAAACTGACCGCCTTGACGTCCTTGTGCTCCAGAAGCGCGTCGACGGCGGTCTTGTCGCCCTGGACGACGTTGAAGACCCCCTCTGGGAGACCTGCCTGCGCCCACAGTTCCGCCAGGAACAGCGCAGCGCTCGGGTCCTTCTCCGACGGCTTGAGAACGAAGGAGTTCCCGCAGGCGATCGCAATGGGGAACATCCACATCGGCACCATGACGGGGAAGTTGAACGGCGTGATTCCGGCCACCACGCCGAGCGGCTGAAGGATCGAGTAGGCGTCCACGCTGGTGGAGACGTTCTCGGAGAAGCCGCCCTTGAGCAACTGCGGGATGCCACAGGCGAACTCGACGACCTCCAGGCCGCGGGCGACCTCACCGGCGGCGTCGGAGACGACCTTGCCGTGTTCGGCGGTGATGATCCTCGCCAGTTCGTCCTTGCGCTCGTTGAGCAGTTCCCGGAAACGGAAGAGGATCTGCACGCGCTTGGACAGTGAGGTGTCCCGCCAGGCGGGGTAGGCGGCCCGCGCGGAAGCGACCGCCGCGTCGACATCCTCGGCCGAGGCCAACGCGACATCGTCGGTGGTGACGCCAGTCGCCGGGTTGGTGACCGGCGCGTTCCGAGTACCGGTGCCGGCATAAGGTTTGCCGTCGACCCAGTGGTGGATCATGTGGTCTCCAGAGTGGTGCGGCCTTCGGGACCGATGATGGGCGTGCGCAGGACGCCGAGCTTGTCGATCTCGACCTCGACGACATCGCCGGGCCCCAGCAGCCAGGGCGGAGTGCGGACGTAGCCGACCCCCTCCGGTGTCCCGGTGGCGATGACGTCGCCGGGGCGCAGGGTGAAGGTCCGGCTGATGAGCGAGATCACGTCGCCGACTTCGAAGATCATGTCGCGGGTGTTGCCGTCCTGGACGGTCTGGCCGTTGACCCGGGTGTGGACCCGGAGCCCGTCGCGCAGGTCACCGACCTCGTCCGCGGTGACCAGCGGTCCCATGGGGCCGCTGCGGTCGCCGTTCTTGCCCAGCGTCCACTGCGCGGTCAGTTTCTGGGCACGGCGGGCGGTCAGGTCGTTGAAGGTCGAGTACCCGAGGACGGCGGAGCGGGCGGTGTCGGCGTCCACGTCGCACAATGGCTCAGCGATGTACGCCGCGACCTCACCCTCCCAATCCAGACCGCTCTCGCCTGCGGGCACCGGAGCGGGGTCTCCCCCGACGCTGAGCGACGCCGTCCAGCGGCCGAACAGCGTCGGGTGGTCGGGGACGGTGAAGCTGCCTTCGGCGGCGTGGGCTCGATAGTTCAGGCCGATACAGATGATCCGGGCCGACGGCGGGACCAGCGGGACGATCCGGACCTCTTCCAAGGCCGTCCCCGGACCGTCGAGCTCAGCGGCCTTGCCGGTCCAGCGGCGGGCGTCCTCCCAGAAACGGGAGACCTCCACGGCCGTCCTCACGAAACCATCCGGGTCGAGCCGGGCGACCTGCGTCGCGTCCTGCCCGCGCAGCCGGACTCCGATGAGCCGCATTACTCGGCGCTCCAATCCTCGGGGACGAGCCGTACGTCGAACTCGATCTCCTCGTGCGGCCCGTCCAGCCGCCATCGGTCGGAGCCTTCGGGTCGTCGCACCGGGTGGCAGATGATCTCTTCCTTGACCGCGAAGGCGGCGTCCGATGTCAGGTAGGGGTCTCCCGCGAGGAAGACATGGGTCGTCAGTGGCCGGTATCCGTCGGCGGTGACGCGCAGATGCAGGTGGGCCGGGCGCATGGGGTGTCGTCCAACGGCCTTGAGCAGACGACCCCCCGTCCCGTCGGTGGGGACCGGGTAACTGCTCGGACGGATGGTCCGGAACCAGTAATGCCCATCGGCGTCGGTGGTGAGCAGGGCCCGCAGATTGCCGAGATCCTGCGCCGGGTCCTGGGAGTCGTACAGCCCGCTGTCGTTGGCCTGCCACAGGTCGATGACCGCACCGGCCAGGGGTGTCCCGTCGCAGTCCAAGACCTTTCCATGGACGACCATGGGGGTGGCACGCGCACGCTCGGGCCCGAAGCTGATCCAGTCGCCCAGCTCTCGCGTCGGCGCGGGTGAGTGGAAGGGCCCCTCGACGGAGGACGGGGTCATGTTGGCCGGGCCATGGTGGTTGACGTCGTCGACGGCGGTCGTCAGGCCGAGCATGTCCGACAACAGGATGAACTCGTTGCGGTGCGGGGTGCACATCTGGCCCGTCTCGACGAGGAAGTCCAGGCCGGCGAACCATTCCCGCTCGGTCGGCTCGGCTTCTTCGACAAAGGCGTGCAGATGCTTGACCAGGAGACCGACGATGGTGTTCAGCCGTTCGTCGGGGCCGTCGATGGTCGCTTGGACCTGTGTGACGAGGTCGTTCATCAGGTCTCTCCGTTGAGGTGGTGGAGCAGGAACGCCGCGGTCATCCGCAGATGATCCGGGCGGTCGAATTCCGGGTCTTCGTGACCGGCTCCGCCCAGCAGGGCGAACATCGACTCGGCCCCCGCGCGCACGAGTGCGTCGTGGAGGGCGGCGCTCTCAGACGGCGGAGTGACCCGATCCCGGTCACCGTGAACGATGAGGAAGGGTGGCGCGTCGGCCCGGACGTGGTGGAGCGGGCTGGCCGCGCGTGCGGCGGCCGGGTCGTCGGCGGCATCGGCGAGCCCGAGCAGCGGCCCTTCGAAGGGCGGGTTGAGAATCTCCTTCTCCAGCCAGGTTCGGCGCGAGTTGGCCAGCAGATCGGTCTGGCCGAACCAGTGGACGACCGCGTCGACGTGGCTGGAGTGGTCTGTATGGGCCCCGACCGTGCCGTCGTTCTCGGTTCCGGTCAGCCCGAGCAGGCTGGCCAGCACCGCTCCGGCGGACGCTCCCCAGGCGCCGATCTTGCTGGTGGACAGACCGTGCTCGGCGCCGTTGGCGCGCAGCCATCGCACGGCTGCCTTGACGTCGTGCAGCTGGGCGGGATAGACGGCCTGGGCGGCGAATCGATAGTTGGCCGAGGCGACCGCCATGCCGAGGGCCGCCATGGTTTCGAGGCGTTCGGCGGCTCCGTCGGTCTTGTCGCCGACCTGCCAGCCGCCACCGTGCAGGTAGACGACGACCGGGACGCTCTCTGCGGCTTCGGGCCGATAGAGGTCGAGTTGAAGGCCTGGCGCGTACTCCAGGTCCTTGTCGACATGGACGCGCGCCATCAGATCGCTTCCTCCAGTTTCGCGGACAGTGATGCCAGCAGTTCGTCGACCAGACCGGGCAGTTCAACGGCGAGCCGGGCGACGCCGAAGACGTACCAGTCGGGCCGGGTGATGTAGGCGGTGGCGCCGTGCTCGTCAAGGAAGGCGGTATAGACGCCGTCGAGATCGGTGACCTCGTCCAGGGCCGCTACAGCACAGCCGATGGACTCCAGCGCCGCGAGCTGCGTATCGCTCAGATCTGGCCGGGTGCGACAGATGAGCTGGAATCCGTGGCCCAGCAGGTCGTCCCCACGGGCGACCGTGCCGTCTTGGGCGAGCAGGGTGCCCTGCGGGGACAGCGAGCCGGTGACAGGGGCGATGGAACCGTCGGCCTCGCGGTGCAGGACTCCGTGTTCGAGCTTGGGGAACGGAGGTGGCGGCGGGCTGAGGTGGTTGCGCATCGCCTGGTTGCGTTCCTCCGCCGTGGCCGGGTCGACGATGTTGACAAGCTTGGACAGGGCGTCGCTGGCGAACACGATCGCCGAAACGTGGGGTTCCCGTTCGGCCTGGTAGGTGTCCAGAAGGTCGGGACCTGCCTTGCCGGACAAGACCAGGTCGAGCTTCCAGCCGAGGTTGCGGCCGTCGCGGATGGCCGAGCAGCCTCCCTGTCCCATGTAGGGAGTCATGGTGTGGGCGGCGTCGCCCGCGATGAAGACCCGTCCAGAACGCCAGCGTTCGGCGACGCGCGTGTAGAAGTGGTAGACCACCTGGCGGCAGACCGCGAGGGCGTCAGGGCCCAGGCCGTGGGTCTTCTCCAGGAACTCCCAGGCGACTTCGGGGTCGCCCATCTGGGTCTCGTCCTCGGAGTCGTCCAGGCGGATCTCGAATCGCTGGCGCGTGGTGCCGAGCGGCATGTACATGTGCGGCCGCTTCGGATCCATGATCATGATGAGTCGGTTGAACTCGTCGGGCAGCTCGCCGAGCTTGTCCATGTCGAAGTTAAGCCAGCGTTCGTGCAGGCCGTAGTCCTTCATCGGAATTCCGGCCGCCTCGCGAACGAAGCTGTTGGTCCCGTCGGCGCCGACCACGTAACGGGCCGCGATCGTGCGTTCATCACCGGGATCGGTCGTTCCCTTGGGTCGCACGGTCAGCTCGACGTGGTCGTCATGCTGGATCAGGCGGATCGCCTCGGTGCCGTGGTGCACCTCGACGTTGGGCATGGTCTCGACCTTCTCGCGCAGCACGGCTTCCACATCGGGCTGGAAGATCGAGTTGTGTGCGGGGAACCCACACTGGACGCCGGCCCAGTCCAGGGTGAGCAGGGGGACGGCCGATGCGTCGCCGAAGTGACAGGCGTCCAGGGTGACGGCGGTGCTGAGGGCTTTGTCGACGGACGATCCGGTGGCCTGCACCGTGCGGCAGGCCTCGCCGTCGAAGGTGACCATGCGGGGCAGCGGGTAGAGCTCGCGCTGGCGTTCGAAGACGACCACACGATGGCCGGCGCCGCCCAGGGTGGACGCGGCGACCTCTCCGGCGGGGCCGTAGCCGACGACGGCCACGTCGTAGATCTCGGTCATGGCGGTACTGCTCCTTCAAAGGTGGTGCGGGGTGGGATGTCGCCCTACTTGACGAGGACCGCGTTGGGCGCGGCGGAGATGCCGCCCGGCGCGGGCGTGGGCGAGGAGACGAGCATCCCGACGTAGACGCCGGTCTGCGCACAGTCGGCGGCCAGGTCGGACAGGTGCCAGAGTTCACCGAGGGCCATGCCGAAGCTGCCGATGAGCATCTGGTGGATGAAGCCGAACGGGGCCGCCGATGGGCTGGTGTCGGCGGGCCACGCCTCGACGGCGAAGGTGTCCGAGGCGACGGCGGCGGCGTGGCTGTTCCACAAGTAGCGGCAGACGTCCTCAGAATGCGCGAGCCCGGGTGCTTTCAGATCCCGGGGCAGGGCCCGCCGGACCTCGAACGGCTGGCGGGTGTACCAGTCGGCGAACCCGGTGTGCAGGAGCAGGATGTCGCCCGGTTCGTAGGCGACCCCGGCGATCTCTCGGGCCGTCTCCAGCACCTCGGGGTCGAACTCGGCCGTAGTGCCGGGATCGTAGGGACGGCCGAGAGCGCGCATGGCGGCGGGCATGTCCAGCAGCACGCCGCGACCGACGATCCCGTGAGCCGCCCAGTGGCCGATCGTGTTACGACCCTTGGTCAGGATGTCCTCGGCGGTCGCGGCGTTGTAGTAGATCTCGCGGCTGTAGCCGATGTGGGCCAGTGAGTCCCATTGGCTTCCCGCCTGGGGGTAGAGGTTGTCCCAGACGTCGTCGAATCCGATCCCGCCGGGCTGGGCGATCACGTGGTGACGGGGGTTGCCGCGAGCACTGTTCAGCGGGGGCGAGAAGGTTCCGAGCGGAGCGTCGAGCGGGAACGTCTCGCCGCGCCGTACCAGGCCGGCCGCCGCGGCGGCACGTTCGGCCGTGAGCAGGTTGATCAGGCCGAGATCGTCGTCGGGACCGAACAGGTGCCAGCCGAGCCTGCCCCCGTCGGGAGCGGGCGGCAGGTCGTCGTAGTCGGGAAGGTTCACCATGGCAGGTCCATCGGGGGCTGAGGGAAGAAACCTCCGTTGGCCCCCACCAGATCCGCGACGTACGCTTTGGACTCCTCCAGCCGGCGCCGGACTGGGCCCCAGTCGGTGGTCAGCCGGCCTTCCCGCTTGCGGACCTTGCCCGCGACGAGCACGGTGTCGATGTTGCCCGGATGCGCCTGCGTGATGATCGTCGCGTACGGATCGTGGACCGGAGCGGTGTTGACCTGGTCGGTGCGGACGGTGATGAGGTCGGCCTGCTTGCCGGGGCGCAGCGATCCGATCCTGTCGGCCTGGCCGAGCGCTTCGGCGCCCCAGATCGTCGCGGCCTTGAGCATGGTCTCGCACGAGGGCGGAACGGCTTTGGGCGCGCGTCCGGCGGTCATCTCCTCGTCGGCGTCCAGGAGCCGCCCGACCTGCATCGCGGTCCGGGCCTGCTGGAGGAGGCTTCCCGAAACCGAGGTGGTGACATCGCAGCCGAAGGTGCAATGGCCGCCGGCGGCCAGGACGCGTTCGGTCGCGGGCCTGCCCATGCCCATCGCCATCTCCGCCTCGGTACAGGTGGCGACATGGCCGCCGGAGTCGGCGACCATGCGCAACTGCTCAGCGGTGGCGTAGTTCAGGTGCACCCACACCAGATCCGGGCCGAGCAGGCCGGCTTCATCGAAGACGGCGAGATCGTCGACCGGCTCGTGGAACAGGATGGCCAGGCCGTTGGTGGTCGAGCGCAGACCGAGCCGCCGGGCTCCGATCAGTTCCGCGCGGATCCGTTCCAGTCCGACCTCGGGCAGGTCTGACAACGCGACACCGAGCGTGACGAGCGCGTCGTCGGCGGACAGGCGGCCTTCCCGAAGCTTGGCCGTGAGCGCCAGCCGCCCCTGAGCGGTAGCCAGCTCCTCGTCCATGCCCGGGACGAAGCTGAACCCGAGAGCGAACTGGCTGCGGCCGCCCGAGGCGAGCGTTCCGTCGATGGCCGCCTCGGCGTGGTCTGCCGTGGAGATCGCGTGGGAGAAGTCCAGGACCGTCGTCACCCCTGCGTCGAGCGCCTCCAGCATCCCCGCCAGGTTGCCGACCTCGATGTCCTCCGGCCGGTAGAAGGCCGACGCCTGGAAGCGCACGCTGCGGAAGTAGTCCTTGAGGACGGAATCGGCCGTGACGCCTCTCAGTCCCGCCTGCCAGACATGCCGGTGCGTGTCGATCAGGCCGGGCAGTACCAGGCATCCGGCCGCGTCGATGACTTCCGCCTCGGCCGGAAGCCCCGCCTCGATCGCGACGATCCGATCATCCTCGATGAGGACGTCGGCGGGCCGGGGCCGGTCTCCCGGTTCCATCGTGAGAACGGTCCCGTTCTTGACGAGAGTCCGTGCCATAGCATTCCTCCTCGGCTGGTGACCGGTGCAGGTCAAACCATCCAGCACGGCGATTAAACACCCGAACCTTTCGAATGTTCAAGCCTTGAGGGGCAGGTTTTAACCTGCGAAACCTACGGGTGTTTTATGTTCCCGGGGCGACAGGCGGCACCCCTTGACCGCGGCCTGGTTGCGGGGCTTGGGCGGCAACCGAACGGCCGGTCACGCCAAGGGGTCCGGCGGGCTCGTCACCGAGCCCCGCGGTTCGCTCACCGCCATGGCCGAGGACCTGGCAAGCAGGGGGTACATCGTGGCCGGGATCGAGCACACCTATGAGAGCCGCGCCGGGAGCAACATGGACGGCACCACCTTCGCGCCGATCCACGACAGCGGGCCGCCACGGCCGTTCAAGTTCCTGGGCGCCCAGGCCGAACACAGCCCAGGAGGCAAGGACACCACCTGGGACCGCGACTGGGCGCACCTGACCCGACAGAAGCGCTGGCTGGTGGCCGCCGGCGCCGAGCACGCCTCCTTCACCGACAACGCACTCCTGGTAGAACAACTCGGCGTCTACCGCAACCCCGGCCTGTCCGCAGTCCGCGCGGTGGAGATCACCCGCATCAGCTCGATCATTCCGTCTCGATTCGGTTCCGAAATGTTTCGCAACTCGCAAGAACGCTGCTCTAGATGATCGGGCCAGATCTGGCAGTGACTTCTCTTGATTTCCTGCCGGGACTGGCCAAACTTGGAGCCAGTACTCCTGAAAGTTTGCGACAACATTCGGTTGATCCTGAGGTCGGCCTGCCCGGTCACCGGTTCCTCATCGTCCCAACGAAGGCGACACTCTCTGTGACGAAACGGTTTCAGAATCCCGTGCTCCCCGGTTTCCACCCGGACCCGTCCATCTGCCGGGTGGGCGAAGACTTCTATCTCGCGACCTCCACCTTCGAATGGTTTCCCGGACTTCCGCTGTTCCACAGCCGGGACCTGGTGCACTGGCGGCTGCTCGGCCACGCGATGGACCGGCCGTCGCAGCTCCCGCTCGACGGTGTACGGGCGTCCGGTGGGCTGTACGCGCCGACGCTGCGGCACCACGACGGTGTCTTCTACCTGGTGTGCACGCTTGTGGACGGGACTGATTGGTCGGGTCACTTCGTGATCACCGCTGACGACGCGGCCGGGCCCTGGTCCGAACCGCACCTCCTTGAGGGCGGCGGCATCGATCCGTCCTTGTTCTTCGACGACGACGGGACCGCCTGGTTCACCGCGACCAGGCTGACCGGCGAATACGAGGGCCACACCGAGGTCTGGCTACGCCGCTTCGACCCGGCGGCGCTCCGCCTCGTCGGCGACGAGCACGTGATCTGGGACGGCGCGATGAAGGGCGCGATCTGGTCCGAGGGTCCCCATCTCTACAAGATCGACGGCCGCTACTTCCTGCTGACCGCCGAGGGCGGCACCGCGCACGACCACGCTGTGATCGTCGCCCGTGCCGACCATGTCACCGGACCGTACGAGGGCTGCCCACGCAACCCGGTGCTCACCCACCGGCACCTGGGACGGGACTGGCCGATCCAGGCGATCGGGCACGCCGACCTGGTGACCACACCGGGCGGCCAGTGGTGGATGGTGCTGCTCGGCATCCGCCCCCATCATCTGGACCGCTCGGCGCTCGGTCGGGAGACCTTTCTGACGCCCGTTCGATGGGAGGACGGCTGGCCGGTCGCCGGACCGGTGGAGGACGGGCACGACTTCCCCGATCTTGATGAGCACCGCCGGCCCGTCGCCCCCGTCTGCGACCACTTCGAGGCGCCCGAGCTCGGCTCCGAATGGAACTTCCTGCGCACACCGCGGGAGCGATGGTGGAGCCTCAGCGAACGACCCGGCCATCTCCGCCTGCGCGTACGCCCAGAGAAGCTGGCCGACCTGGCCAACCCGTCGTTCGTCGGGCGACGGCAGCTGCACCGGCGGTTCGCCGCATTTACGGCCATGGACTTCACACCGCCGGGTGAGTACGCCTGGGCCGGGCTCGCCGTCATTCAGAACCACGATTTCCACATCCTGCTCGTCTCGACCACCCGGGATCTGCGTCTCGTCGTCCGCGAGCGCGGGGACGACTCCGTCGTCGCGACGGCTCCGCCCGCATCTGGGCGCGTCCACCTCGGTGTCGAGGCGAACGGCCACTTCTACCAAGCGTGGTACGCCGTCGAAGCCGGCCGGTGGCAGCCGCTCGGCCGACCCGTGGACGGCGACCTCCTGACCAGTCAGGTCGCGGGCGGCTTCACCGGCGCCTATGTCGGTCTCTACGCAAGCGGGAATGGCCACCCCCATGACGGCCACGCCGACTTCGCCTGGTTCGAATACGCCCCGCGCGACGACTAGCGGCCGTTGGGGAAACGGCCTCCGGCGGGTTTCGTGGGGGCAGCCGAAACGGGTGAAGCCGCGGACGAGACCCCCTGTCAGCGGATGCCGTAGAGGTGTTCCAGCGCGAGCTGGTCGAGCCGTTCGAACGCGCCCCCGCGGGCGGCGAGCGCCGCGATGTCGGGAGTGAAGCCGCGGACGTCGCGCCAGCCCTCACCCTCGCCGAGGGTCGGCACCGCCAGCTCCTCCACCCGGGCCGCGGCGAGCGCCTCGGCGACCTCGGGATCGGCGCGGA
>NZ_JBEYUA010000018.1:0-217354 GCF_040643285.1 Spirillospora sp. NPDC047279 | reverse complement strand
TCCATACCGAGTACCTGGACCGGCAGCAAGCAGCGTAGATCTGCCCGCAGATCACCCATCAGGATGCTGTCCGGAAAACGCGGGGCCCCTCAACCGGCCTATCCGGCCTCCGCGCGCCGAGCCGTAAACATCTCTACGCCCACCCGCAAACGTCCGCGCATCCACAACACCTCAGATAACGCGCAAGACATCCGTGCGCCCCACGAGCGTCCAAGACTGACGCACAGAAGTCGGAACCCCCGAGCAAGCATCCGCACCCCGCCAACCTGCATCGGCGCCCGCCAACCAGGCCTCCGCACGCCTGCCACCGGACCTCCGCACGCCTGCCCACCGGACCTCCGCACGCCTGCCCACCGGACCTCCGCACGCCTGCCCACCGGGCCTCCGCACGCCTGGCCGCAAACATCCCTGCGCCCGGCCGCCGCCAGTGTCGGCACGGCCGCCCGCAAACGAACGCGCCCCAGCACCCTCAGATAACGCGCAGGACGTCCGCGCGCCTCGTAGGCATCCACGGAAAGCGCACGCGACCGCGGCTATCCCGTCGTATCCCGCAGGCATCCAAACCGACACGGAAACGCCCGCGCGCCCGGCAGGCATTCTGACTGCGTGCCAAGAAGTGCGTGCATATCGCGAGCGCCCAAACCGATATTGCGGGGGTGTCCGCGCGTCCCGCAGGGGTCCAATCATCGCCCGCAGGCATCCGACGAGCACTCACCGGACACCCCGCGCTAACAACCCGCACGCGCGCCCAGCGAGCACCCACACCTGCGCCAGTCGCACCCGCACGTGCACTTTGCGGGCACCCGCACGTGCGTCCTGCGGGCACCTGCACGCGCCCAGCGGGCATCGGTGCGTGCGCCCAGCGGGCATCGGTGCGTGCGCCCAGCGGGCATCCACCTGAGCGTGCGCAGGGATCTGGGCGAGCGGTCGCGGGGGTCACTTCCAGGAGCGGAGTGCCTGGTCGATCTCCTGCTGAGTGGGGAGCCGCAGGGCGCGTGGCGCGGGCGACTGGACGCCGTGTTCGCGTGCCCACTGGGCACCCATCTCACCCTCCGGGGTACGGAAGCCGGCCCCCTGCAACGCCGCACGGGCCGAACGGGAGCCGAGCGCCGACAGGAACGCCGCGGCGCCGTCGTGACGCAGCTGATCGCGGCTCGTGATCGCGAACGGGTGGTCGAGCATCAGCGTGCCCTCCTGGGGCGGCAGCACGACCAGGGGGTTGGGCCGGTGCGCCTCGTTGTAGGCGATCACGGCCTGCTCCGACGTCACCGCCAGCGGACGCGCGAACCGTTCCATGCCCGCCAGGTCGGCCAGCGGCGCTACGGCCGCGCCACCGCGCAGGTCGCGCACCAGTCCGCGGTTCGCCGCCTTCTGCTTCAGCTGGGCAAGCGCGATCATCGTGACGGTCCCGGTCATGCTCTTGGCGGGGTCGGTGGTCCGGCGCGCGAGCGCGATCCCGGACGCCTTGCGGGCGAGCAGGAGCCGCCAGGCGGGGACGACTCCCGCCCCCTGGAACTCGGCACCTACCGGCCGCGTGGTGGCCAGTACGACCGGCGTCGTGACGATGGACGGCGCACCCGCAGGGACGACCTGGTCCCCCGAGCGGCGGGCGACGGCGAGCCACAACGACGATTCCGGAACCCAGGCGTCGGTGTTCTGCACATACGAGCCGACGCGCACATACTCGGCCGGGGCGACCGGAGTGATCTCCGCCCGGACGCAGCGGCCACCGACCCTGCGTGACTCGACGTTGAACCGGCCCGCCACCTCGCGCAATACCGGCGCGATCTCAGGCTGTGCGGCGATCTTCACCTGGAGCGGGGCCCCGGTGCACGGCTCGGAGAAGACCCCCAGCGCCCATGCGCCGCCACCGCCCACGCCTGCCAGTACCAGCGCCACGACCACCAAAATCACCGGCAGCCGACGCCGCCCAGGCCCTCGCCCGCCAGCTCCACTACCGCCAGGCCCTCCCCCGAACCCGCCACCACCACCAACCCCCGCTCCGGACCCACCTCCGGCACCAGCCCCTAGGCGACCGTCACCGCCACCAGGCCCAACCCCGAATCCGCCGCCGTTACCAGCCCCTGCCCCAGGCCCGCCATCACCGCCTGGCCCAGCCCCAGGCCCACCGCCAGGCCCGGCCCCGGGCTCGCCGCCAGGCCCGGCCCCAAGCCCGTCACCGTGAGACCCAGCACCGAACCCGCCACCAGGCCCGGTCCCCAGCACACCTCCTGCCCCCACCCCAGGCCGACCGTCACCACCAGGCCCAGCCGAGAACCCGCCACCGCCACCGGCCCCAAACCCACCATCACCGTCACTACCAAGCCCAGGTCCAAGCCCACCGCCAGGGCCCGCCTTAGGACCACCACCGCCACCAGGCCCAGCCGTCAACCCACCATCACCGCGAGGCCCCGGTCCAGGTCCGCCGCCCGGGCCCGCCCCAGAACCACTACCGCTGCCAGGTCCGCTTCCGAACCCACCACCAAGGCCAGTCCCCGCCGCGGGTCCGCCATCGAATCCGCCACCGGGGCCAAAGCCGCGCCCCGGGCCAGCACCAGAAACCTGCCCGTTCTCACGAGCCCCGCCAGCGGCACCAGCGGCACCAGCGGCACCAGCGGCACCAGCGGCACCGAAACCGCTACCAGGCGGAAGAAAGCTGAGCCCGCCATCAGGCGCAGGGAAGCCCGAGTCGCCCTCAGACTGCTCATCAGCCACGTTCTTCACCAGAGCACTCATCCGTCGCAAGATTCATACAAGATCGTTTTGGTTCGTCGAACCACCGAATGATCCACCGAACCACCAAGAGATTACGAGCAATACCGGCAGCGAGGACCGCCCGGCTTGTCATGAAGAGCGACGACACGGCGATCCATCATCACCAGGCCCCTGGGACGGTTCGCCAGATCCGCGCGTTCATCACAACCGAACAGAAGGATCTCGCCGCCTTCGATCCACGCCTTCGCGGCCCGAGCGCCCGTCAGGTACGACCCTCGCCACGAGTGACACCTACGCCCGAACACGCTCCCACGGCCGGGCGGTCCGACTGCCGAGCAGCGCTCACGGGGGCATCCTGAGATTCCGGAACACCGGTCACCGACGACAGTCCCGAACGATCACCTCAAGCCACCTCGGCCCAGCGTCCCAAGCCGCCTCGGTCCTCAGGCCGCCTTGGTCCAGCGCCTCAGGCCGCCTTGGTCCAACCTGATCCGGCTCTCGCTCTCCTCACACCGGATCAGCCTGACGAAGCCCCACGCGCGGATATAGCGGATATAGATGCTCCAACAGCAGTCACCTCGTGCCGTCGAACGCACCCGCTGGCGACGTTCAGAGCTCATCACAGCCGCTGAGACGTTCAAACTCCATCACGTCCGCCAGCCAAGACTTGGAGGTTCACTGCGGGCCACCACGCCTCCGGTTACACCACTTCCCCCCGGGGTCACGGCATCTGTCACCCCTCTGGCTGGTGCTGCGTCGCCCGGGTGCGAGTGGGTGCGGTCTGCTGTTCAAGCTGAGCAGCGACAAGAAGTAGGCAGGGGGTTGAGGCTTGGTGCCGCACTGCGGGTCAGCGCGTCCCCGGCTAGATCATTTGCTCCTTCGGAGTGGGCGGCCACGGTCACCCCTTCGGCGGATGCGCGGATGCCCGGTGCGGGTGGGCACGGTCTTCTGCTCAGACTTGGCGGCGACAAGAAAGTGGGTGGGGTGTTGGGTCTTGGAGCTTCACTGCGGATCAACGCATCTTCGGTTAGATCATTAGCCCCTTCGGGGTTGGCGGCATCGGTCACCCCTTTGGCTAGCGCCTATCTCCCGAGTGCGGGCGGGTGCGGTCTGCTGCTCAAACTTGGCATCGACAAGAGGGTAGGCGGCCGGTCAGGGTCTCTGCCATTGTGCGGGCGGGGCTGGTGGTTGATGTTCGAACTTAAGGGCCGCGCGAAGCGCGGGTTTACGGTGCGATCTCAGGCGGTAGCGCCGCCTCCACCTAGTCGCATCCTTGGGCCTCTGGGACCTGCGCCAACGTGACAGCAACGCTCGGAGAGGCGGAGGCTTGTGTGCGGCGGGTCAGTCCGGCTCCGCTCAGCCATCCACCAGCAGCAACCCGGCTTGGACTCCGACTCACCCGTGCCGGGCCACGCACCGACCGTTGGACGATCAACCACCCAACGGTGCCGCCCGCCGCGACCTATTTGCGCCCGGTGAATTGATGGCCACCTGCGGCCAATCGAAATGTCCGTAATCAGATAATTGCTATCCGTCACCGTCGATATAATCAAGACATGCATTCGATCGTTGCGGATCTAGAGACCGCTTCCACCGCAGAATTGGTGGAAGCGGTAGCCGCGATCGCCACCCACCTCGCCCACCGCCCCGCACCCGACTCCGGCGCCGCCTGCATGGAGCTGGCCGAGGAGTTGGCGCGTGCGTTCGATCAAGGCGAATTCGCGTTGGCCGCGATGATCGCAGTGGTGGACCGCACGGGTGAAATGAAGCACTGGGGACTGCCGTCCACCCAGGCGTGGCTGCGCTGCCGTCTGGGGATGCGGGAAGGCCGCGCCAAGGAACGCATCACCCTGGCCCGGCAGTTGCCGCGTCTGGAGCGGGTGAGCAAGGACCTGGCCACCGGTGACCTGTCGCTCGGCTACGCGGCTACGGTCGCCGACGCCGTGCAGCGGTTGAACGATGAGGACTGCGCGGCGGCCGAGGACATCCTGCTGAACGCCGCCAACGACGGGCTCTCGGCGGGCAAGGTCGCCCGGTTGGGCCGCAAGATCCACGATCTGGTGGCCGAGCAGAACGGCACCGAGAAAGCCCCCGAAGACGTTCAGCGCGGCTACGAACGGTCCTGGCTGACGTTGAGCCGGTCCCTGGACGGCGGGTCGTATGTGAACGGGTGGCTCAACCCCGAAGACACCGCGATCCTGGACGGCAAGCTGGCTCCGCTGGCCAAACCCGCAGGCAGCGACGACCGCCGCGACCTGGGCGAACGCACCGCCGCCGCCCTCACCGCAGTGCTGTCGCAGGGCCACAAGCTCACCCGGGTCACCGTCATCGCCAACCTCGAAACCCTCATGGGCAGCGACGTGCCCGGCTGGCTACGCGACGGCACCCAGATCCCCGCGGAGCAGATCCGACGCCTAGCGCTCACCGCAGGCGTCTCACCCCTGCTACTCGGCCCTGACAATGTGCCGCTCTACCTCGGCCGCGCAGTCCGGATCGCCACCCCAGGACAACGTCACGCACTGGAAACCCAGTACGCCACCTGCGCCGTACGCGGCTGCGAAGTCCCCGGTTTCCTGTGCGAAGTCGACCATGTTGACGGATGGGTACTGGGCAACAGCCCCACCGATATCAACAAACTGACCCTCTGCTGCGGCTGGCACAACCGCTGGAAACACACCCACCCGGCACAAATGCAGATCACCAAAGACCGGCACGGACGCTACGTCTACGGGACGCTGCCACCGGATGGAGTCGAGCGCTCCAAACGCGGCAGATGGCCCACCGGACGAACACCCGACCCAGGCGGCGACAACCCCTGGGACGACCACCACCTCGCGGCCTGACCCACCCCGCAACCAGCCTCACGGCCCGGCGGCCACCACACCACCGGGCCCGCAGGCACGCCCAGAGCCACCACACCAACCAGGGCGACATCCCACCGCCGCAGGGGGCGAATCCTTGCCTGCGCAGGCGCCCCACCTCCCGTACCAACACGAACGCCGTACCAACACGAACGCAGTCCCCGCGTAACAAGCCAGCGCTCTCACCTGGGACGCCAACGGCTGGCCAGGGCAGGAGCGGTCCAGCAAGGGCGACGGCCGACATGCAGCATGTGGAATCGGTGGGCGGCTGACATGGCGGTTGGGGCTTAGGTACTGATGGCGCGTACGGCGGTCGCGGCCAGGGTCGTGTAGGTCATCGTGAAGCTTCCGCCCAGGGCGTCGATGGCGGTCCCGACGGCGTCCAGTATCTGGGCCAGCTGATCAGGGTGGACTCGGGTCAGGCCGCCGGTGGTGGGCAACAGGTCCAGCCACTGGTCGCGCGTGTAGGCGTGCTCCCAGTCGAACCGCCACTGTTCGGGCTCCCCGAACTGACCCGTCTCGTTGATCTTGTCGGCGAACGCCGCGTACATCTCGCGGTAGAGGTCGAGCGGACGCCGGGCCGGTTGGCTGCTGAACGGGGAGTCGGGTACCGCCTGCTGGTAAGCGGCGGCGAAGGGTTCGGCCACCTCGGCGGGCGGCTCGTACACGTGTCCGAAGATCGCCAGCCGTCCCCCCGGACGCAGCACACGGGCCGCCTTCACGGGACCGGTGGCCGGATCCACCCAGTGCCACGACTGGGCGGCGATGACCGCGTCGAACGTCCGGCCGGACGGTTGCCAGGCCTCGAAAGTCGCCGTCTCGACGTCCAGGCCACGGGCGCGCGCGAAGTCGGCCATCCGCGCATCCGGCTCGACGCCGAGCACGCTGCAGCCGGCGGCCTGGAACTGGCGGGCCGCGATACCGGTACCGCAGCCGACGTCAAGGACGTCAGATCCAGGGCTCCCGGCGACGATCCGCGTCACTAGCGCATCGGGATAGCCGGGGCGGGCCTGGTCGTAGCGCTGGGCGTCCGCACCGAACGACTCGGCGATCTGCCGCGCCTGATGCGGCTTCGCGGGGGAAGGAACTGGCTGCTCTCGCGGTTGAGTGGGCATGTGCCCACCTTAGTGGGCATGCGCCCACTCGCCAATGGGCGCCCTCGTTTGGACGCATGAGAGGATCTGGACATGCCGACGGGGGTGCACCTTCGCGACGCCCGGCAGCAGCTGTTCGACGCCGCCGAACGCGTGCTTCTGCGGGACGGGCCGAACGGGCTGACCAGCCGGGCCGTCACCGACGAGGCCGGCTGCGCCAAAGGCGTCCTGCACCGGCACTTCGCCGACTTCGACGCCTTCCTCACCGAGCTCGTACTCGACCGCGCGGCGCAACTCGAGACGCAGGCGAGTGCGCTGCGCGAGTCCGCCGGCACCGGCACGGTGGCCGGGAACCTCACCAGCGCGCTGACCACCCTGTTCGGTCCGATTCCGGTGGCGATCATTCCGCTCATCACATTTCGGGACGAACTGCGCGCCCGGCTGCGGCAAGCCAGGCCCGGCGGCGGCATCGCGATCCTCGCCGAGGTCTCGACCGCGATCTCCGCCTATCTGGCCGACGAGCGCGACCGGGGCCGCATCGCGGCCGACGCCGACATCGAGTCACTCACGCTTTCCCTGGTCGGAGGCGGGCACCTCCTGTACGCGGACCGCGACCCCGGCCCGCCGGACCCAGCAGTCGTCAACAAATTCGTGACGGGTGCCATCGCCGACGCCGTCCAACGACGACCGGCCTAGAGGTCCGGAGGGCACAAGCAAACGCCTGCTGACGGACGCTCACCGCGCCGGCCACGAATGCCCCACACCGCCACCAGCGGCAAACGACCTGCCCCGCCTGGGCACCCCGAGGGCCAAATCCCCCGGCGGCTGGGCTTTGGTGCCTGGGTGGCTGATGGCCCGTCGCCCGGTGGTTCTGGTGTTCCGGCCACGTTCAGGTGGCGTGGTTTTCATGGACGGGTGCGTGCTTGCCGAGTCCGGGGGCGGCAGGGGCGGGGGTTGGACCCAGCCGATGTCGGAGGGTTGGGGGAGACCTCGGTGGAGGATTCCGCAGGCGGTGAGGAGGATCAGGGCGGGGGCAAAGGTTTGGAGAAGGCGGCCCAGGTGGTGGCCCATCACCAGACTGACCAACGTCCCTGGGCAGTACGACTAACCCGTGTCGCCCCCAGCCGTATGAGACGGCGCTGCCATCGACGGCGCCGCCAGCCAGAACCCGCCCCGAACAAGCCGCCCCCGACCGCACCACCAAGCCACAGCACCTGCTTATGCACCCTGGCCGCACTGCTCCAGCCGCACCGCCCCGTCCATGCACTCTGCCCATGCACCCCGGCCGCACCGCTCTGCCCATGCACCCCGGCCATGCGCACCGCCCATCCGCCTTGCCCAGCCGCCTTGCCCAGCCGCCCTAGCCGTGCAGCCCTTGGCCATGCACCCCAGCCATGCACCCCGGCCATGCACCCCGGCCATGCGCCCCGGCCGTGCACCCTGCCCGTGCACCCCGGCCATGCACCCCGGCCATGCACCCCGGCCATGCGCACCTCCCATCCGCCTTGCCCAGCCGCCTTGCCCAGCCGCCCTAGCCGTGCAGCCCTTGGCCATGCACCCCAGCCATGCACCCCAGCCATGCACCCTGCCCGTGTGCCCTGGCCGTGTGCCCTGGCCGTGCAGGTCTGGGCGGGTGGGGCCGGACCCGTTTGTGGAGAGCCGCGTATGAGGAGCCGTGGGGGTTCGGGCGTTGGGGGGATTGGGTGGGTTGTGGGGGGTGGCAGACTTGCGGGGCTATGTTGGAGCGGGAGTGGCGGGCGCCTTGGCCGGTGGATGTGCGGTGGACGTTGGCGCCGCACCGCCGGGGGGCGGGCGATCCCGCGTTCCGGGTCGAACGGGACGGGACGGTGTGGCGGGCCTCGTTCACGCCGGACGGGCCGGGGACGTTGCGGTTGGGTGAGGTGGGGGGCGTTGTCCGGGCCGCGGCGTGGGGGCCGGGGGCGGGCTGGCTCCTGGAGGGGGTGCCCGATCTGCTCGGGGCGCGGGACAGGCCGGAGGAGTTCGAGCCTGAGCTTCCGCTGTTGAGGGATCTGGTGGTGCGGAGTCCGGGGTTGCGGCTCAGCCGGACCAACCGGGTGTTCGAGGCGCTCGTGCCCGCGGTTCTGGAGCAGAAGGTGCTGGGGCTTGAGGCGTTCCGGGCGTGGCGTTACCTGCTGCGGCGGTTCGGGGCGCCGGCGCCGGGGGCTCCGGACATGCGAGTGCCTCCGCCGCCTGAGGTGTGGGCGCGCATTCCCTCGTGGGAGTGGCACCGTTCAGGCGCGGAGGCGGTGCGAGCAAGGACGATCATCGGGGCGGCGAGGGTGGCCGGGCGGCTGGAGGCCGATCCGGCCGAGGCGAAGTTGCGGTCGCTGCCCGGCATCGGGGTGTGGACGGCCGCGGAGGTGCGGCAGCGTGCGGTCGGGGATCCCGACGCCGTCTCGGTCGGTGACTACAACCTGCCCGGACTCGTGGGCTGGGCGCTCACCGGACGCAAGGTCGACGACGCCGGGATGCTCGCGTTGCTGGAGCCGTACGCGGGGCACCGGTACCGGGTCACCCGGCTGCTGGAATCGTCCGGCGCGCGGCCTCCGCGACGCGGACCTCGCCTTGCTGTTCGGGACTATCGGAGTTTCTGACCTGGCGGCGCCGCATCCAGAAGGAGTTGCGGGCCCAGTCGAGGCCGTCACGGGAGTCGGCGCCGAACAGGGGGCCGAGGACGGCGAGGGCGACGAAGAGGACGATGAACGTGACCATGGGAGTGTCCTTGGGGTTCGTACCTGGTGAGCCCTGGCCGGGGCTCGGGGACTTCCCGCGCGGTGTGCCTCTAGTTTGACGCCGTCCAACATTCAGGTCCAGCGACCTTTTCTGCATGGAATGTGTAAGCTGCGCTTCACTATGTTGGATTTGGGCAGGTTGCGGGTGCTTCGGGAGCTCAAGCAACGTGGCACGGTGGGGGCCGTCGCCGACGCCCTCGGTTACAGCCCTTCGGCGGTCTCCCAGCAGCTCTCCCAGTTGCAGAAGGACGTCAACGTCGCCCTCGTCGAGAAGGTGGGCCGGCGGTTGCGCCTCACCGAGGCCGGCGAGGTTCTGGCCGGGCACGCCGAGTCGCTGCTGACCGCCGCGCAGCGCGCCGAGGAGGACACCGTCGCGGCGGCGGGGCGGGTGGCGGGAACGGTCAAGGTCGCGGGGTTCCAGACGGCGCTGCTGCATGTCCTGGCGCCCGCGCTCCCCCGGCTCGGCCGCGACTTTCCGGACCTTCGCGTGGACGTTCTGGAGGAGGAGTTCACGCGCGTTCTGCAGGCGCTGGTCCTGCGGGACATCGATGTGATCATCACTGACGAGTACACGCTGCTGCCCCGGCCCGAACGGCCCGAGCTGGCCTCCGAGGTGCTCATCACCGAACGTATGCGGGTCGCCTTCCCCGAAGGCCATCCGCTCGCCACGGGCGGCGGGCCCGTCCGGCTGGCCGATCTGGCGCACGAGCCGTGGGCGACGGGCCATGTCGGCACCAACCACTCCGACCTGCTCGAACGCACGTGCGTGGATCTGGCGGGGTTCCGTCCCGACATCCGGCACCGGTCCAACGACCTGCTGGTCATCTTCGCGATGATCGCCCAGGGCTCGCTCGCCTTCGTGCCCGACCTGGCCCTGGCCGAACGTGAGGCCGGCGTGTGCGTCCGCGACATCACCGAGGGCACGGTCCATCGCAGCATGGTGATGTGGACCCGCGCCGCCGAGGGCCGCCCCTCCGTCCGCGCCGTGATGGAGGCCGTGCGTTCCTCCGCCGATGCCGTGGCGGCCGCCCGCCCCAGTCTCATTCGCGGCGCCTCCCTCGGCTGAGGGAATACCGGGCCGCGCCGGTGAGCTGTACAGGACGGGCGGGGTCCGGCGTACAACGAATATGACGTTTGGCATAGAGTGCGGGCATGGACGCTGGTGTGACGGATTCCGCGCTCCGCCGGGCCTTGGCCCGCGCGCGGGACGGCAAGACGCTCGATGTTTCCGAGGCCACCACGCTGCTGCACGCCCGCGGCGGGCAGCTCGACGACCTTCTGACGTACGCGTCCCGCGTGCGCGACTCCGGGCTGGAGGCCGTGGGACGGCCCGGCATCATCACCTACAGCCGCGGCGTCTTCATCCCCTTGACCCGCCTGTGCCGTGACCGGTGCGGATACTGCACGTTCGCCACGGTGCCGCACAAGCTCGAGTCCCCCTACCTGAGCCCGGACGAGGTCTTGGAGATCGCCCGCAAGGGTGCCGAGATGGGTTGCAAGGAGGCTCTGTTCACGCTCGGGGACAAGCCCGAGGACCGGTGGACGGCCGCCCGGGACTGGCTGGACGCGCACGGCTATGACGACACCATCTCCTATGTGCGCGCCATGGCCATCCGGGTGCTGGAGGAGACCGGGCTGCTCCCCCACCTCAACCCCGGCGTCATGAGCTGGCGCGACTTCCAGCGGCTCAAGCCGGTGTCGGCGTCCATGGGCATGATGCTGGAGACGACCGCGACGCGGCTCTTCAGCGAGAAGGGCGGGCCGCACTTCGGTTCGCCCGACAAGGATCCGGCCGTGCGGTTGCGGGTGCTGGAGGACGCCGGGCGCACCAACACCCCGTTCACCACGGGCATCCTCATCGGCATCGGCGAGACGCTCCAGGAGCGCGCCGAGTCGATCTTCGCGATCCGCAGGACGATGCGGGAGTACGGGGCGATCCAGGAGACCATCGTCCAGAACTTCCGGGCCAAGCCGGACACCAAGATGCGCGCCACGCCGGACGCGCTTCCCGAGGAGCTGGCCGCCACGATCGCGGTGACCCGGCTGGTGCTGGGGCCGAAGGCGCGCATCCAGGCGCCGCCCAATCTGGTGGGCGGCGAGTTCGAGCTGATGGTGCGGGCGGGCATCGACGACTGGGGCGGCGTCTCGCCGGTGACCATCGACCACGTCAATCCCGAACGGCCGTGGCCGCAGATCGACGACCTCACGGCCCGGACGGCCGAGCTGGGCTTCACCCTGCGCGAGCGGCTGCCGATCTACCCCGAGTACGTGAAGCGCGGCGAGCCCTGGATCGATCCCCGCATCATGGGCCACATCAACGCGCTGGCCGAACGTTCCACCGGCCTGGCCGACGACGCCAAGACGCCCGACGGCCGCCCGTGGCAGGAGCCCGACGGCGGCTTCGAGGCGTTCGGCCGCACCGACCTGCACGTCGAGATCGACACCACCGGCCGCACGTCCGACCGGCGCGAGGACTTCGACTCGGTCTACGGCGACTGGGACAGCCTCAAGGAACGCATCTCGGCGCCGCAGCGGTTCGACGCGGACGTCAAGACCGCTCTCGCCCACGCGGAGCAGGACCCCGCGGGCCTCTCCGACGACGAGGCGCTGGCCCTGCTGCACGCGGACGGCCCCGAGCTCGACGCCCTCATGAAGCTGGCCGACGACCTCCGCCGCGAGGCGGTCGGCGACGACGTCACCTACGTCGTGACGCGCAACATCAACTTCACCAACGTCTGTTACACCGGCTGCCGGTTCTGCGCGTTCGCCCAGCGCCGCACCGACGCCGACGCCTACACCCTCTCCCTCGAACAGGTCGGCGACCGCGTCGACCAGGCCTGGCAGGCGGGCGCCACCGAGATCTGCATGCAGGGCGGCATCCACCCGGACCTGCCCGGCACCGCGTACTTCGACCTCGCCCGCGAGGTCAAGAAGCGCGCCCCGGAGATCCACCTCCACTCGTACAGCCCGATGGAGGTCATCAACGGCACCACCCGTACCGACATGTCGATCCGGGAGTGGCTCCAGGAGGCCAAGGCCGCCGGCGTCGACTCGCTGCCCGGCACCGCCGCCGAGATCCTCGACGACGAGATCCGCTGGGTGCTCACCAAGGGCAAGCTGCCCACCGAGCAGTGGATCGAGGTCGTCACCACCGCGCACGAGGTCGGCATCCCGACCACGTCGACGATGATGTACGGCCACGTGGACACCCCCGCCCACTGGGTCGGCCACATCAAGCTGCTGCGCTCGCTCCAGGAGAGGACGGGCGGTTTCACCGAGTTCGTACTGCTCCCCTTCGTGCACCACAACAGCCCGATCTACCTCGCGGGCCTGGCCCGTCCCGGGCCCACCGTCCGCGAGAACCTCGCCGTCCACGCCCTGGCGCGCATCCTGCTGCACGGCGCCATCTCCAACATCCAGACGTCCTGGGTGAAGCTCGGCGACGAGGTCGCCACGCGCGTCCTCGACGGGGGCGTGAACGACCTCGGCGGCACCCTGATGGAGGAGACCATCAGCCGCATGGCCGGCTCGGAGAACGGCTCGTTCAAGACCATCAGCTCGCTGGAGGCCATCGCCGCCGCGGCGGGCCGCCCGGCCGTCCAGCGCACCACCGAGTACGGCCGCCCCACCCCCGAACGTGTCGCCGCCGCCCGCAGGACCGACGGCGTCGGCCACTTCGGCAAGGGGCCGTCGCTCCCCCTGGTCACCGCCTGACCGGCCTGGTCACCACCTGACCAACGCGAAGAGGGGCTCCCCAGACGGGAGCCCCTCTTTTCGTCTGTCGCGGGGGTCAGGCGTCGGTGGAGAAGCGGACGGCGGTGGGCGGCAGGGCGATGCCGGGCCAGAGGCGGAGGCCGTCGCGGAGCTCGTTGCCGGGGCCGACCATGGCGCCGTCGCCGAGGATGACGCCGTCGAGGACCGCACCGGCGCCGACGCGGGCGCCGCGGCCGACCACCGAGTCGCGGACGGTGGCGCCCTCGGCGACGAACGCGCCGTCCTGGAGGACGCTGCCGATCACGGTGGCGCCGGCCTCGATCTCGGCGCCGCGGCCGATCGTGGTGCCGCCGCGGACGACCGCGCCGGGCGAGACGATCGCGCCGTCGAGGGTGAGGCGCTCGCCGGGGTCGCCGGGCATCGCGGTCGAGGCGATCTTGCCCAGGACCAGGTCGCAGGAGCCGCGCACGAAGGCCTGGGGCGTGCCGACGTCGAGCCAGTACGCGGTCTCGACGTAGCCCATGACGACGGCGCCCGAGGAGATGAGGGACGGGAACGTCTCGCGTTCGACCGAGATCACCTCGTCGGCGGGGATCGTGTCGATCGCCGAGCGGCGGAAGACGTAGCAGCCCGCGTTGATCTGGTCGGTCACCGGGTGGGAGGTCTTCTCCAGGAACGCGGTGACGCGGCCGTCGGCGTCGGTGGGCACGCAGCCGAAGCGGGACGGGTCGTCGACGCGGGTGAGGTGCAGGGTGACGGCGGCGCCCGCCTTCTCGTGCATCTCGATCTGGGCGTTGACGTCGTGGCCCGACAGGATGTCGCCGTTGAGGATGAGCACGGGCTCGTCGGGTCCCGAGGTCAGCGCGGTCGCCGCGTTGCGGATCGCGCCGCCGGTGCCAAGCGGCTCGGCCTCGCTGACGTAGGCGAGCTCGACGCCGTGCGCGCCGGTGCCGAAGGCGGCCTCGAACATCTCCGCGCGGTAGGAGGTGGCGAACACGATGCGGTCGACCCCGGCCGCGCGGGCGCGGGCCAGCTGGTGGGCGAGGAAGGCGACGCCGGCCGTGGGGAGAAGCGGTTTGGGGGTGGAGATGGTCAAGGGGCGCAGCCGTGTTCCCTGGCCCCCGACCAGCAGAATCGCTTCCAAGGGTTCCCTTCCGTGATGGGCGGTCGTGCGAGCCTACTAGCGGGGGGAGGCGTGCGCGGCGACAGCGCGTTCGAAGGACGACAGGTGCGCCGCGGCCGACGCCTCCCAGCTGAACTGCTGGGAGCGCGCGTAGGCCGCCTCGGCGAGGGAACCGCGCCGGGCGGTGTCTTCGATCAGCTCGGTGAGCGCGCGGCAGATGCTCCAGGCGTCCGTCTCGGTGTAGGCGACCGCGTCGCCGCCGACCTCGGGCAGCGGACCCCGGCTGGTGGTGAGGACGGGGGCGCCGCAGGCCATCGCCTCCAGGACGGGCAGGCCGAAGCCCTCGCCGCGGGACGGGAGCGCGACCACGACGGCGCCGCCGAAGAAGCCCGGGAGCATCGACCAGGGCAGGTAGCCGGGGCGCACGACCTTGAGGTGGAGGGGCACGGTGGCCAGCGCCGCGTCGACCTCGTCGTCCCAGCCGCCGCTGCCCGCCAGGACGAGCGCGGGCGCGTCCGGGTGGTCGGACACGGCGCGCACCCAGCCGCGGATGAGGTTGGGAACGTTCTTGCGGGGTTCGAGCGCGCCGAGGTAGGCGACGTAGGGCCGGCCGTGCAGGCCGAGCCGGTCGGACACCTTCTTGATCTCGACCTCGTCCGGCCGGTGGAACACCGTGTGGTCGACCCCGTGATAGGCCACGTCGATGTTGGACGGGTCGGCGTCCAGGAGCCGGACCAGCTCGTCGCGGGTGGCCATGGACGGGGCGATCAGCCGGGTCGCGCGGCGCGCCGCGGTGCGGGTGGCCGACTTGATGTAGGTCGTGCGGACCGGGTCGTGCACCTCGGGCTCGGCGAACACGGTGACGTCGTGGATGGTGACGACGGTGGGCCGCCCGGCCCGGGTCGGCAGGATGTAGGCGGGCAGGTGGATGACGTCGGCCGCCACCTGCTGCGCCACGTACGGCAGCCCGGTCTGCTCCCAGGCGAGCCGGGACGCGCGGTGCGCCAGCGCGGCCGGGCCCGCCACGATCCGGGCGTTCGGCGCCAGCGTCCCGTAGCGCTGTTCGTCCGAGCGCTGGCAGGCGATCGCCAGGTCGGCGCCGAGCCGGTCCAAGGCGACGAGCAGGCCGTCGCAGTATCGGCCGAGCCCGCCACGGTCGGCGGGTACGGCGGTGGCATCGACGAGGATCCGAGGCGCCACGGTGCCCCCTTTTGGTGTCCCGATCACGCGGCGTTGTGGCGGGGATCACCCCCACGTCTCAGAGCCTACGCCGATCGCGCCCGTGCGGTAGTGAGACCGCGCCCCCAACACGGATCAACATCACGTGTGAGGGCGGACACGCGCGGGACAAGCGGGGTACGGGCGGGGTCAGGCCCGCTTGCGCGCGTGGATCAGCACGATGCTGCCGCGCTCGTTGGGCGCCCGGCGGTCGGTGAGCGCGACGAGCGGGGTCAGCGGGGCGGCCGCGTTGAAGCCGACCTTGCCGCCGTAGGTGGAGAGCGACAGGTAGAGGCGCTCGGCGGCGGGCGTGCGGAACTGGTACGAGTGGCGCACCAGGTCGAGCCCGCGCTCGTTCATCAGCTTGCCCAGCGACTCGTGCGTGTAGGTGTGCTGGACGTGGTACTTGGCCTTGTGCGCGTCGCGCAGCTTGGGCCAGGAGTCGGCGCGGCTCAGCACGTCGGCGGACATGAAGATCTCGCCGCCCGGCTTGAGGACCCTGGCCATCTCGTCGAGCGACCTGCCGCCGTCGTCGAAGTGCTCGATCGCGCAGACCGACAGGACCGCGTCGAACGAGCCCTCGCCGAACGGCAGCCGCAGCGCGTCGCACTCGATCAGCGCCGGCGGGTGCGCCAGCGTCCGCCCGTAGACCATCTTGCCGCGGGCGAGGTCGATGGAGACCGCGTGCGCGCCGCGTTTGCGGGTCTGCCCGGCCCAGTAGCCGTCGCCGCCGGCGACGTCGAGGACTCGCTTGCCGGACAGGTCCCGGCCCATCCAGCCGAGCAGCGTCCCCGCCTCGCGGTAGCGGCAGACGTGCACCTGGTGGCCCATGAACGCCACAACATCCGAGATTTTCATCGCCCCCCACTCTAGAGCCCGGCAGAACCCGGGCAGGGCGATGGCTAACCTGGGCGGGTGATTTCCAAGGCCGTCGCGATGCGGATCCTGCGCGTGCTGCTGGTGGTGCTGGCGCTCGCGTTCTGCGCGTACAGCCTCGTCGACCAGTGGGACGCCACCGTCAGGGCGTTCGAGCAGATGTCGGTGCCGACGCTGCTCGGCTCGTTCGCCGCCGGGCTCGCCGGCCTGGTCGGCTGGATGCTGAGCTGGCGGGTCTTCCTGGCCGGGCTCGGGTCGCCGCTGCCGCTCAAGGCGATGTACCGGATCAACTCCATCTCCCAGCTCGGCAAGTACGTGCCGGGCAAGGTGTGGGCGCTGGTCACCCAGATGGAGCTGGCCAAGGAGTACGACGTGCCGCGGCCGCGCAGCTTCGGCTCCACGCTGCTGGCGATGGCGGCGTCGCAGGGCACCGGGCTGGCGGTGGCGGCGGTGACGCTGCCGCTGACGTCCGAGACGGCCCGGCAGAGGTACTGGTGGCTCTTCCTGCTGGCCCCGCTGATGCTGGCGTGCCTGCACCCCAAGGTCGTCACCTGGGCGGTGAACCTCCTGCTGAAGCTGGCGCGGCGGGACCCGCTGGAACGTCCGGTGCGCCTCGGCGAGATGCTCCTCGGCTCGTTCCTGGCGGTGGTGGGCTGGGCGTTCTTCGGCGTGCACCTGTGGCTGCTGTGCGCGGCGGTGGGCGGCGACGGGCCGGGGCTGATCTTCCTCGCGACCGGCGCCTACGCCCTGGCGTTCGTGGCCGGGTTCCTGGTCTTCATCGCGCCGGGCGGCATCGGCGCGCGCGAGACCGCCATGGTCCTGGTGCTGACCCCGGTGCTGCCGGCGGGCGCGCCGATCGTGGTCGCGCTCGCCTCGCGCGTGCTGCTGACGATCGCCGACCTGGCGAACGCCGGGCTCGCCGTCCTCATCGGCGGCCGGCCGCCCAAGCCGGATTCCGGGGAGAGATCCGCGGAGGCGCCCGCGGAGGGGAATGAACCCGAGCCCGGCACGCTTGTCACCGGTACGCAGTTGTCCGAGACGAAGGAGTGATCGTGACCGCCCCGATCAACATCACCGACGCGACGTTCGACGAGCAGGTCCTGAAGAGCGAGACGCCGGTCCTGGTGGACTTCTGGGCGGAGTGGTGCGGCCCGTGCAAGATGATCGCCCCGGTCCTGAACGAGATCGCCGAGGAGTACGCGGGCAGGCTCACGATCGCCAAGCTCGACACCGACGCCAACCCGGCCACGATGGCCTCGCAGGGCGTCATGGGACTGCCGACGCTCAACCTCTACAAGAACGGCGAGGTCGTGCAGCAGATCGTCGGTGCCAAGCCCAAGCGGGCGCTGCTCAAGCTGATCGACGAGCACCTGTAGGGCCGGTGGCGGCGCCGGTCAGCGCGTCGACGTAGGCGGACCAGAGGGGCTCGTGGTCGACCGGGCGCACGCCCGACCGCAGCCTCTCCGGCTCGCCCGGCGCGTAGAAGCGCTCGAGCGCGTCCGCCAGCGAGCCGGCGTCGTCCGGCTCGCACACCAGCCCGTCCTCGCCGTCCCTGATCTGGTCCGCGAACCCGCCGACCCGGGTGGCGATCACCGGGATCCCGTGCTCGTACGCCATCCAGACGTTCTGCGACGCCGTGGCCGTCCGGTAGGGCAGGACGAGCGCGTCGGACGCCTCGAAGAGCCCCGGGACGTCGGCCGCGGGGACGTACCCCGGGCGCAGCTCCACCCGTCCGGCCAGGCCGAGCGCCGAGATCAGCGCACGCGTCTCGTCGAGCCCGCCCCAGAACTCGCCCGCGACGGTGAGCGAGACGTTGCCGGGGCCGTTCGCGAGCGCCCGCAGCAGCACGTCCAGCCCCTTGTAGGGGCGGACGATCCCGAAGAACAGCAGCCGGTCGCGCACGCCCTCGCCGCGTTCGGCGGAACCGCCGGCCGGGGTGGGCAGGTGCGCGGGCATCTCGGCGACGCGGACCGGCCGCGCGGTCAGGCCGCGCGCGATCCCGGCCTGCTGCTCGGAGTGCACGAGCACGCCGTCGACCCGCTTGAGCAGCGCCTTCATCAGCGGCTTGTCGTACGGCTTGCGCTCGTGCGGGAGCACGTTGTGGCACAGCGCCACGACCGGGGCCCCTCGCCGCAGCCCGGACAGGATGCCCAGGTAGGACGGCACCTGCACGGGGCTGAGCACGGCGAGCACGACCAGGTCGTACGAACGCAGCGAGCGGCCGGTGCGCCACCAGCCGTCGGGGCGGCGCCAGTCGAGCGCGCGCCGCGTGCCGGGGAACGGCTCGCCCTCGGGCTCGTCGATCGTCTGCTGCCCCGGGTAGAGGAATCCGGGGTACTGCGCGCGCCACGACTCGATGACGACCTCGTGCCCGGCCGCCGCGAGGCGGTGGGCCAGCTCGGTCGTGTGGTGGGCCCCGCCGCCCTTGTAGGGGAAGGCGGGCCCGACGATCGCGATCCTCATGTGTCTCCGCGCCTCGGTTTCCCGCGTGTCATGTGTCTCCGCGCGAGCGGACGATGAGGTCGGCCAGCAGCGCCATGCTCGCGATGATCAACCCTGTCACGAAGATCATGATGGTGTTGTTCGCGAAGTAGCCGAAGTGCACGATCATGTCGAACACGCCCTTGACCAGGCCGATGACGATGAGCCACAACGCCGGCGGCATCAGCACCTTGAGCGGGTTGAAGTACATGACCATCCGCAGCACCTGCAGGATGTAGCGGTAGGCGTCCTTGGTGAAGTGGAACTTGGACTTGCCCGCCCGCTTGAAGTAGTCGATCGGCACGTACCGCACGTCGTGCTGGTTGGACATGAACGCGATGGTGATCGTGGTGACGCAGGAGAACCCGGGCGGGAGCAGCCGCAGGTAGGGCAGCGAGACCTCGCGGCGGAACGCGCGCAACCCGGAGTTGAGGTCGGGGATCTTGGAGTTGGTGAGCCGCTCGGCGATCTTGCGGATGAACCACTTGGCGGGGACCCGCAACGCCTTGTGCGAGCCCTCCTCGCTCTTGCGGGCACCGACCACCTGGTCGACCGACGGGTCGGTGTCGAGGATCTCGACCAGCTCGGGGATGCGCTCGTTGGGGTAGGTCATGTCGGCGTCGGTCCACACGACGATCTCGCCGCGCGCCTGCTGCGTGCCGATGCGCCGGACCGTGCCCGAGCCGCTGTTGTGGTGGAACGGCATGATCCGCATGTGGGGGAAACGCGGCGCGGCCTCTTCCAGCCGGGCCAGCGTCGCGTCGGTCGAGCAGTCGTCGACGGCCAGCAGCTCGTAGCTCTTGCCGCTGTTGTCCATCGCCTTGCAGATGCGCTCGACCTCGTCGATGACGTGATCCTGCTCGTTGTAACACGGCAGAACGATCGTCACATGCACGGCACTGTCGGTGGGCTGGGTACTCACGCAGGGCGAGAATACTCGCCCTGGAGGCCTCATGAGGCCGCCCACCCCGCGTGACCGCCGCGCCGGGCCGCGGTCAACCGGACGGTTCGGACATCCAGACGTTCACGTTGAAGGTCCACGAACCGTTCGGCGTCTCCACCAGAGTGCGCTCGTCCTGGCGGGTGCGCAGCTCCAGGACCTGCGTCGGAGGGCCGTACGGCGCCACCTGGCCGGCCTCCGCGGCGATGATCACGGGACGCCGGCCGGCGGACTCGATCTTGCGGACCACCCGCCACACGTCGGCCGGCCGAGCCGTCTCGGCCGTCCGCGCCGCCGGCAGCCCGCACATGCTCCGGATCACCTGGAGGAACCGGTCGGCGGTGACGCGTTCGACGACCACGATCGACCGGCCGGGCCCGAACCTGCCGCACATCTCCCGGACGGCGGCGACCTCGCCCTGCTCGGTCCTGGTGACCATGAAGCCGGCCGACGAGATCGCGATCGGCGTGGCGAGCAGGAGGACGCCGGTGACCGCCGCCGCGTTGGTGAAGCGGCGCCCGTACCCGAGCCGCCGGACCCGCCGGAACGTCCAGGCCAGCCCCCACACCGCGAACAGCAGCAGCCCGGGTATCACCAGGCCGATCAGCCGCCGGGTCGCCCACGGGTGGTCGGGGGTGATGCCCGGCCGCCACAACACCTGCACCGTGGTGAAGACGATCACCGCGTACGGCAGCAGCCATTCGGGCGAGTGCCTGCGCAGCAGCCGCCGGACGAGCAGGGCCGCGCCGAACGTGGCGAGCAGCAGGGCGGGCACGCCGATGTACCAGATCACCCAGTAGAGCGAGAGCTCGGTGTACTGCCGGGTGCCGTCCAGCGGCAGCCCGGCGACCTTCTGCGTCGCCTCGATGAACTGCGCGTTGAGCTCGTCGTCCTTGTTGGTCGGGACGCGCCGGACCGTCTGCACCCACGGGCGCACGGCGAACGCGATCATCACCAGCACGGTGAGCACGGCCGCCGCGTTCGGCAGCCGGCCGCGCGACACCGAGACGCCGAGCGCGCGCAGCCGCGGCCCGGTCCGCGGCGACCGCAGCGCCGCCACCATGACCGCGGTGAGCGCGACCAGCACGACGACGCCCAGCAGCAGCGGGTCGAGCGAGGCGTGCAGGTACTCCAGGTAGGGGCGGGACAGCGTGAAGCCCTCGATCAGGCCCGCGGCGACCCCGATGGCCAGGCCGGTCATGAGCGGCACGCCGGTGCGGCGGCGGCGCGCGATGAGCAGCCCGGCGACCACCACGACGGGCAGGACGTCGCGCAGCCCGTCGATCCGGACGAGCACGACCAGACCCAGCGACAACCCGGCGAGGAACGCCTTGACCCGGGCCGACCGCGGCAGCCCCTGGATGGCCTCCGCGCGCACGTCGTACATCAGGCACAGGCCGCCCAGCAGCAGGATCAGCGCGGGCAGCTCGCTGAAGGTGGACCGGGAGATCCAGAGCATCGGCAGCGTCAGCGCCAGCAGCAGCGCGCCGGCCGGCGCCCAGCGCGGGCCCACCAGGCGCGCGGTCAGCCCGGCGAACGCCAGGACGGCGCAGGCGCCGAGCAGCGGGGCCATGGCCAGCAGCGCGTAGGTGCCGCCGATCCAGCCGCCCAGCGCCAGGATCATCGGCAGCCCGGCCATGAACTGCGGCCAGATCACGTCGTCGCGCTGGTAGAACGCCGGGCTCTCGTACGAGAGCACCGGGTCGCCGCCGCCGAACGCCCAGCGCATCTGCGGGATCGGCAGCGAGCCGTGGTCGTTCAGCCAGGTCGCGAACTGCACGTACGAGGCGGGGTCGCGGCGGACGATGATCTGCTCCGAGCACATGGCCGTCTGGAGCACCAGGAACGCCAGCGTGATCGCCAGGACCGAGCCGGTCACCCACCAGGGCACCGGCCCGAGCCGTTCCGCCGGGGGGCCGGCGTCCCGCGCCGCGCCCGTCTCCGGCGACCCGGCCGCGGTCCGCGCCGCGCCCGGGCCGGCGCCGCGGGGCCCGTCCCGCAAGCCCAGCCAGACCACCACGACCGCCACCGGCACGAACAGCACGATCGCCGGGCCCGGCCGGAACATCCCGGCCAGCAGCAACGGCAGCGACACCATCAGCCAGGCCACGACGAGCAGCGCCGGGGCCACGCTCATCCGGGCCAGCAGGCGGCCCGCGCTCACCGTCCCGCTCCTGGTTCCGCTCGGTCCTCAATCATCGATGCGGAGCGTAGCGGTCCCGGGGCACGGCTCCGTGGTGACGAGGTGGCGAGTCGCCCGATCCGGCCGGTCCGAGATCAAACGCGTACTGTCTGCCTCATGCCTGACCACGCGCCTGATCTCGGACCGGCCGGAATGTTGCGGCGGCGGGTGGCCGACGACCCGTCCCGCCCGCTGGTGACCTTCTACGACGACGCCACCGGCGAACGTGTCGAGCTCTCGGCCAGGACGTTCGACAACTGGGTGGCCAAGACGGCCAACCTGCTGGTCGACGGGCTGGCCGCGGAGGCGGGGAGCCGGGCGGTGCTGGCGCTGCCGCCGCACTGGCAGAGCGCGGTGTGGCTGATGGCCTGCTGGTCCGCCGGTCTGCACGTCGAGGTGGTCGAGCCAGAATCGGTCGTTTCCGGCGAACCGGTCGGAGGTTCCGGGCCGTACCTCCTGGCGGCGGCGGAGGAGGTGCTGGAGGCGGTGGCCGGCGACGGGGAGGCGGACGAGATCGTCGGGCTCTCGCTGCACGCCCTGGGCGGCCCCCTGCGCGAGGTCCCGGCCGGGGTGGTCGACTACGCCGTGGAGGTGCGCGCCTACGGTGACCGGTTCGTTCCCGGACCGGATGTCACGCCCGAGTTGCCCGTGTTCACGGTGACAAACCCGAGCAATGTGACAAAGACCACATTCAGTGCGCCAGAGCTGGCCCGTGAGGCCCGTGCGACGGCAGGGAAATGGGCCCTGGACGCGCACGACAGGGTCCTGGTTGACATGTCCTACGCCACACTCGACGGGGTTCTGACTGGTCTGCTTGCACCACTAGCCTCGGGAGCTTCCGTCATAATCCAACGAAACTTCGACAAAGCAGCACTAGATCGACGAGTGACCCTGGAGCATGTGACCGTGGTGGCCGGTCTGTCCGGATGGAATGACGCATCCGGGCTCATTCGCCGGCTCCCCTGACCTAGTCTCTGTCTCTGTTTGTTTCCCCCGAACCCCTGAGAGAGCGCGGGCCTGCCCCCACCACGGAGCCGATGAACAGCAACCCCATGTACATGGAGTACGTCGACGACGCCGATCCCGACAGGCCGGCGCCGGAGCGACGTGGCTGGCGCATCCTCGGGTGGGTGTCGGTCGGCCTGTCCGCCGTCATGGTCGCGGGAAGCCTCGCGGCCTACGGCGTCTACTACAAGACGGTCGGGAACATCGCGCACGAGGACGTCAACGCCAACGTCGGGCCCAACCGGCCCAAGAAGCTCAACAGCGCGATGAACATCCTGCTCCTCGGGTCCGACACCCGGGCCGGGGGCAACGCCAAGTACGGCCGGAGCATGAAGAACGAGCCGCCGCGCTCGGACACCATGATCCTGCTGCACCTGTCCCCCGGCGGCGGGCAGGCGATGGGCATCAGCTTCCCGCGTGACCTGATGGTCCCCATCCCGGCCTGCAAGACCAAGAACGGGTCGACGGCCGCGACGAGCCGGGGCCAGATCAACTCCTCCTTCACCAACGGTGGCGCCTCCTGCGTCATCAAGACGATCGAGGGCATCTCCAACGTCAAGATCGACCACTTCATGCAGGTCGACTTCAACGGCTTCAAGGCGATCACCAACGCGGTCGGCGGCGTCGACGTCTGCCTCACCAAGGACGTCAACGACCGGCAGTCCAAGCTCAGGCTGAGCAGGGGCCGCCACACGATCAAGGGCGAGACCGCGCTGGCCTACGTCCGCGTGCGGCACGGCCTCGGCGACGGCTCCGACACCGACCGCATCAAGCGCCAGCAGAAGTTCATGGGCTCGCTGGCCAACAAGGCGATGAGCGCCGGCGTGCTGAGCAACCCCAACAAGCTGCTCTCGCTGCTGAACGCCACCACCAAGTCGCTCACCACCGACGAGGACCTCACGCCCCAGGTGATGATGCGGATCGCCCAGGGCATGCAGGGCATGACCTCCGGCAAGCTGCGGTTCGTCACCGTGCCGTCCGGGCCCGACTCGCTCGACCCCAACCGGGTCATGCTGCGCCAGCCCGACGCGTCCAACTTCTTCAGCGCGGTGCGCAACGACAAGACCGTGCCGAGCGAGCCCAAGGCGGGCGCCACCAAGGTCACCCCCAGCCAGGTGAAGGTGCGCGTCTACAACGCCAGCGGCATCGAGGGCCAGGCCAGCCGGGTCATCGCCGCGCTCGAGGGGCAGGGCTTCAACGCCAGCCTCGGCGGCAACGTGACCCCCACCGCGGCCACCAAGGTGCTCTACGGCCCCGGCGCCGACCAGCAGGCCGCGTTCCTCTCCAAGCTGATCCCCACCGCTCCCGCTCCGGCGGCCCGCACCAACGGCGCGGCCGCGGGCGTCGTCGACCTCGCGATCGGCCGCGACTGGACGACGCTCAAGAGCGCCAAGGCCGGAATCCCCAAGCAACAGGGCGAGATCCGCGCGACCGACAACATCTGCAAGGGGAGCTGACCCCACACCCCCGGGACATTCGATGACGTATACCGCCAGGCCACCGGCCGTACCCGCGACCATCCCCGAGGCCGATCCCCTTCGGTCTCCGGGACAGTCACCTCCTGCCGGGGCCGGCCCGGTGCGGTCGGACGGCGCCGGAGCGGCGGAGGCGGGCGCCGCGGGAGCGGCGGCCCCGGTCAAGCCCGCGCGCAAGGAACGGGACCCGTTCTTCGACAACGCCAAGTTCCTGGCGATCCTGCTCGTGGTCGTCGGCCACGCCCTCGGCAGCCTGCTGAACGTCCCGCTGGCCAAGGGCGTGTACATGTTCATCTACATGTTCCACATGCCGCTGTTCATCGTGATCACCGGCTACTTCTCGCGGAACTGGACGTTCTCCTCCGGCAAGGCGCGCAAGCTGATCACCACCGTGGGCGTGCCCTACGTGATCTTCGAGACCGCGTACTCGCTCTACGCCTGGCTGGTCAACGGCGGCGAGCTCAAGATCAGCCTGCTGGACCCGTACTACCTGACGTGGTTCCTGTGCGCGCTGTTCCTGTGGCGGCTGTCCACCCCGGTGTGGCAGCAGATCCGGTGGCCGCTGGCGGTGGCGCTGGTCATCTCGCTGCTGTCGTACATGACCACGATGGGCGGGCTCCTCGACATCCACCGGGTGGTCGGGCTGGTGCCGTTCTACGTGCTCGGCCTCATGCTCAAGCCCGAGCACTTCGAGATCATCAAGAAGCCCATGGTGCGCGTCCTCGGCATCCTCCTGCTGGTGGCCGCCTTCGGCCTCAGCTTCCTGACGATGGACCGCATGGCCAAGGGCTGGGTCTACTGGAACACCTCGTCCGACCACCTCGGCGTCAGCAACCTGACCGGCCTCGCGATGCGGCTGGCCATGTTCACGTGCGCGATCGTCCTGCTGTTCTCGTTCCTGGCGATCGTGCCCCGGCGCCGGACCTGGTTCACCGCCCTCGGCGCCTACACGCTGTACGCCTACCTCCTGCACGGCTTCCTCACCAAGGCGATCAGCTTCGCCGGCCTGCGAAAGGTCGACGCGGTGGCCTCGCCGGCCGGGGTGCTGGCCCTGATCGCCCTCTCGCTGCTGGTCGGCACGCTCCTGTGCACCCCGCCGGTGGTGCGGTGCACCAGCTGGCTGCTCGAGCCGAAGCTCGACCGGGTCTTCACCAAGCTGCGCCGCCCCACCCCCAAGCGCCCCACCCCGCGCCACGCCGCCGACCCGAACGGCGCGACGGCCACCGACGGCACGGCCACCACTCCGAGTGTCGACAAGATCACAGTTGGTGCCGAGAGCAGGCGATAACAGACCGCACCGGCCGGCGTGTCGGATAGTCTGCCGGTAAGTCATTTTTCCCCGGGCCGCCCCCTCCGGTGGTGGATGGGCCCCTCAGCGCCAGATCGGCGTCGCTGTCAGATGGAGGACCGTGTCACCGCTTCTGAGCGTCGTTGTGCCCTTCTACAACGTCGAGTCGTATCTCGAGCCCTGCCTCGAGTCTCTGGCGAGGCAGACACTCCGTGACCTCGAGGTCGTCATGGTCGACGACGGTTCCACCGACGGCAGCGCTGCGATCGCCAAGGACTTCGCGGCCAAGGACGGCCGATTCAGGCTCGTCCAGCAGGAGAACCGGGGCCTCGGCCCGGCCCGCAACACGGGCGTCCCGCAGTCTTCCGGCACATATCTCGCGTTCGCCGACAGTGACGACATCATCCCGCGCTACGCGTACGAGCTGATGGTCTCCTCGCTCGAGAAGACCGGCTCCGACATCGCCTGCGGGGCGGTGCGCCGGTTCGGGGCCAACGGCCTCCAGCAGTCGGCCATGCACGAGAAGATCTTCCCGATCGACCGGCTCGCGACGAACGTCCGCGAGTTCCCGGAGCTGCTGCGCGACCGTACCGCGTGGAACAAGGTCTTCCGCAAGGCGTTCTGGGACCGGCACGGCTTCGAGTTCCCGGCCGGGTTGTACGAGGACGCTCCCGCGACCATCCCCGCGCACGTGCTCGCGTCCAAGGTCGACGTGCTGCGCGAGGTCGTCTATCACTGGCGCATCCGCGAGACCGGAGCCCGGTCGATCACCCAGCGCCGCACCGAGCCCGGCAACTTCGACGACCGCATGCGGTCGGTGCGCGCCGCCGCCGACTTCCTGCGCGAGCACGCCCCCGACCTCAAGGACGCCTACGACGGCTTCGCGCTGTCCGACGACATCCGGATCTACGTCAACGTCTTCGACCAGGGCGACGACACCTACCGCGAGCGGTTCTTCGACCTCGTCAACGCCTTCCTCGACACCGTCGACCCCAAGCTCTACGACGACCTGCCGGCCATCGACCGGCTGAAGTTCCACGCGGTACGCGAGCGGCTGTCGCCGGAGCTGCTGGAGATCGTGTCCTTCTCCAAGAGCGACCCGATGCGCAACAGTGCCATCCAGCGCGACGGCCGACCCGGCACGTGGTACGGCGACTACCCGTACCTCGGCGACCCGCGTTTCCCCGACCACCTCTTCGAGTTGCGCGACGAGCTCGAGCTCAAGACGGGCATCGACGAGGTCACCTGGCATCAGGGCCGGTTGCGCATCGAAGGCCACGCCTACATCGCCCGGCTGGACGTGGAGTCCGAGGCCGACTCGCAGATCGAGCTGGAGATCCGCAGCAGGGTCTTCCGGCTGATCCCCAGAGTCTTCCGGCCGAAGGTGACCCGCGTCCGGCGTCCGGACGTGACGGCGGGCAGCGGCCAGGCCACCGCCTGCCTCGACGGGTCCGGATTCGTGGTCGAGATCGACCCGGCCCGGCTGGGCACCGGCATCGGCCACCGGCACCTCTTCGTCACCGTCACCACGCACGGCGTGCGGCGGCGTGGCCGGCTGTCCAACCCCAAGGGCCTGGGCTGGTGGCCCAAGGCGCGGCTGGTCAAGTCCGGCCGTCTCATCAAACCCAAGTACTCCAACCGCGACCTGGTCATCGGCGTGCACGAGGTGCGCAACCAGGTAACCGACGTCACGGTGGACGGTCCGCACGTACATCTCAAGGGATGGGTGCGACGCGAGGACGCGCCGTTCATCACCGATGGCGACCTGGAGATCGCTTTCCGCCAGGGCATGACCAAGGTGCGGCGCCCCGTCACGCAGACCGGCACCGGGCCCGGCGGGCGCGTCGAGTTCGCCTCCACCATCGATCTGTCCGAGCTGACCGCCGAGACGGGCGCGGGCGATGCCACCGCCTCCCTCGACTCGATCGAGTGGGACCTGTCCCTGCGCTCGAAGGGCCGCTCCAAGCTGCGGCTGGCGGTCTCGGCCGACCTGATGGACGTGCGCGGACATGTGGCCGGCCACGAGTACGACATCATCGCCACCAAGTACGGCAACCTCACCCTCGTCGAGCGCACACCGCGTCTGGTCGTGACCGACGTCGACTGGCTCGACGGCTCGACCATCCGCCTCACCGGCTCGTACGCCGAAGAGGGCGAGCGCCCCGACCGGCTCATCATGCGGCGACGGCGCAGCAACGACTCCCACGAAGTGCCCGTGATGTGGGACGGTGCCCAGTTCACCACGATGGTCAACGCCCAGCGCGAGACCGCCCACGGGCTCCTCCCGCTGCCCAGCGGCCGCTGGGACCTCTACGCGCCCGGAGCCGCCGGCGGCGAGGTGAACGTCGCCCTGGACCGGGCCGGCCGTGACCGCCTGCCCGAGCCGCGCTTCGTCGGCCTGCACGAGCTCCAGCTGACCACGCAACGGGGCGACCTGCTGCATCTCTGGATCCGCGCCGCGCTGTCAGACGACGAGCGCGGGCAGTACAACCAGCGCGTCATGCAGCAGAAGTACCTCTCGTCGTCCAGCACCGCGCCCTTCCGCGACCTGGTCGTCTTCGAGAGCTACTTCGCCCGGCAGTACTCCTGCAACCCGCAGGCCGTCTACGAGGAGATGGAACGGCGCGACCTCGGCTACGAGTACGTCTGGGCCACCGCGGACGGCCAGTTCCGCGTCCCGGGCAGCGCCCGGACCGTCCTGCGCGGCAGCCGCGAGTACTACGAGCTGGTCGGGTCGGCCCGCTTCGTGGTCAACAACGTCCTGCAGATGGACGGCTACACCAAGCGGCCGGGGCAGACCTACCTGCAGACCTGGCACGGCACGCCCTACAAGCACATCGGCTACGACCTGGTGCAGAACGGCCGCATCGCGAGCAGCACGACCAAGCTCAGCCGATTCCAGGAAGACGTGCCGCTCTGGGACTACCTGATCTCGCCCGCGCCGCACGTCACCGAGATGTTGCGGCGCGCGTTCCGTTACGAGGGAGAGGTGCTCGAGACCGGCTACCCGCGCAACGACATGCTCTTCGGCGCCGACCGGTTCGAGCGGGCCCGGCAGGTGCGCGAACGGCTCGGCATCCCGGCCGGCCGTCAGGTCGTCCTGTACGTGCCCACCTGGCGCGAGGACATCTGGCTCCAGGGCGGCCGCCAAGCCGAGCTCGCCCTCGACACGTCCGCGGTCGCGGGCGCGCTCGGCGGCGACTCCACGGTGCTGGTCCGGCAGCACCACATGGTGGCCGACCGCACGGTGGGCATCGGCACCGAGGTCATCGACGTCACGCGGTATCCGGACATCAACGAGCTCTACCTCGTCGCCGACGTGGTCATCACCGACTACTCCTCGGTGATGTTCGACTACGCCGCCACCGGCCGGCCGATCCTGTTCTTCACGCCGGACCTGGACTTCTACCAGGACGAGCTCCGCGGCACCTACTTCGACCTCACCCAGGAGGCGCCCGGTCCGCTGCTGCGCCAGACCGACGAGGTCGTGGACGCGCTGCGGTCGATCGAGGCCGTCAAGACCGAGCACGCGCCCGCCTACCGCGACTTCCGGCAGAAGTACTGCGCGATGGACGACGGCGGGGCCGCCGCGCGGGTGGTCGACCAGCTGCTCGGACTGCGCTGACAGCGTGTCACCGGATGAGCATCACTGACATAGCGTGATGTACTAGCAACATGGCGGAGTAAGTCCTGCTACGCGGGTAGCATCTCTCTCCTCGCACGCCGGCGAGCCCACGAACGACGATGACCATGAGCAGAGATCGTCTTGGGATTCCGGCACTCTGAGGCTGGGGAAGCCTCACCTATCCGCGATGAAAGGACAGCTCGCCATGCCGAATTTCACGCTCGACGACGTTCGTGAGCGAACGTACAAAGCGCGTGACGCATGGTGGACGGTGCTGCTGGTCGATCCGCTCGCCGCACGGCTGGTCCGATTCACCGCCAACCGGACCGGGATAACGCCCAACCAGCTGACCGTAGGGTCGTTGTTCCTGGGGCTCGGCGCGGCGGTCGCCTTCGCCGCGGCGTCCTGGCAGTTTCTGCTGCTGGGCGCACTGCTGTACCACCTGTCGTTCACGCTCGACTGCATGGACGGCAAGATCGCTCGCCTCAAGGGCACCGGCTCGATCTTCGGCGCGTGGCTCGACTACATCTTCGACCGCGTGCGTGTGCTGGCGTGCGCGATCGCGCTGATGGGCGGCCAGTACGCGGCCACGGGCAACGTGGCCTACATCTGGGCCGCCGTGGGTGTGGTCTTCCTCGACATGCTCCGCTACATGGACGCCCTCGAGATCTACAAGGTGCGCACGCAGATGCGCGGCAAGCTCCGCGGCCTCCAGGAGGAGACGCAGCGCCTCGAACGTGCTCGCAGGCGCGCCGACGGCGCGGATGCCGGGCTCGCCGACCCGATCGACCGCCTGCTGGGGCCCGACCCCGAAGCCGACATGGAGGACCAGGTCGTCGGTGACCGGCAGGCCACGTCCATGCTGCTCCAGCAGGGCTTCCATCAGCGGTTCCCGTGGTACGCCCGGGTCCGCCTCATGCTCACCCGCGGACGTGTCCGGGCGCACCTGATCAGCGGTATCGAGTTCCAGATGGGCGTCTTCATCGTCGCCCCTCTGGCCGCCGCCGCGGTGCCCGGCGCCATCATCCCTGTGGCGGCGGTGACCGGCGCGGGCATGCTGGCGTTCGAGCTCTTCATCATCTACAAGTTCTGGCTGTCCAGCCGCGACTACGGCCGCACCCTGGCCACGCTCGAAGGCAAGGTCGACGACCTCCGCGCCGGGATCGCCCGGCAGCGCCAGGAGCTCTCGCCCGCCGACAGCACCTGAGATCCGGGTCGGCTGGGGCGTATCCCGTCAGGTGTCGCTGTCGGCCCTGGACTCACGAGCCGGCTCCCAGGTGCCCGCCTTCATGGCGTCGTCGCGTTCCGGCCCGGCCTCGTCGGCGTCCTCGGGCTCGGTCTCCGCTTCGGGCTCTGCTCCGGGCTCGGTCTCCGCTTCGGGCTCGGTCTCCGCTTCGGGCTCGGTCTCCGCTTCGGGCTCGTGCTCACGCTCGGGTTCGACGACGTCGGCGGGCGGTCTGGGCTTGGGGACGTCCACCTTGACCAGGGACACCCGCTCCGAAGGCCCCGGGGCGTCGGCCTTGATGAGCGAGACGGCCGGTGCCGGTCCGGCGCCACCGGCGGGACGCGGATCCCGAGCGACGGCGAAGACGAGCGCCAGGGCCGCGAACGGGACCGCGGGAAGGACGTAGCGGTAGTCGAAGTCCGCCGTGGCGGCCGGGACCACCAAGAGGGCCAGGGAGACTCCGAACGGGAGAAGCACGTCACCGCCCAGCCGCCGCACGCGAACCAGGACGCCCAGCAGGCCGACGGCCATCATGGCGCCGAGGAAGGGACCGCGAAGGAAGAAACGATCCTGGTAGTCGCGGAGCACGGCGGCCTGCGGCTCGACGACGCGGGCGTCCGCGGTCGCGCCGCCGTACGGGTAGGCGTAGAGGGACTGCCAGTTCGTCATGGAGGCCCCGGTGGGGAATTCGTACTGGTCGACCGTCCCGCGCGTCGGGTAGTAGGCGCGATCCCACTCAAAGGCGCGCCAGGTGTCGCGCCAGATGACCGCGACGTAGTCGCCGGGCTGCTTGGCGATCGCCGCCTTGGCGAACTCACCCGCCAGCTCGTTCGCGGCCGGGTCGTACATCCCGCCCGGAAGCCGCCGGAAGCCGGAATCCGCGCCCCACAACGCCTGGAAGGCGGGCGCCATGCCCGGGGTGCGGGGCAGTCCGTCCCGGCAGAAGATCGCCACCTCGGGCCGGGGCTTGATCTTCGAGCAGTCCGCGAAGTCGGCCGTCCGCCCGTACAGCCAGATGCTGCTGGTCGTGGTGAGCGCGAACTCGCCGTGCACACGAGCGAACCACGACATGTAGATCACGACGGGCACCACCGCCGCGACCACGGCCGCGACGATGGCCCGCCAGCCCGCGCGCCGGATCACCATGCACACCAGCACCACGATCAGCAGCGGCAGCCCGATCGACCGGACCAGCGCCGAGGAGGCCACCAGGAGCCCCGCCAGGGCCCCTGCCCACCAGCTCATGCGACGCCGCCACAACACCACCGTGACCGCCGCCACCAGCAGGAACGTGAAGAGCCCGTCCGACATCAGCAGGTGTTCGAGCTCGATCTGGTAGGCGTCGTACAAGACCGGCACGGTCACCAGGGTCGCGACGGCGCCCGGCGCCCACACCCACCAGCGGGGCCAGCCGGCGCGCAGGCCACGCCAGACCAGGGCGTAGACCATGACGCCGGTGAGCACGCCCAGCGCGTGCTGGACGGTCAGCACGACCGTGAAGCTGTGGAACGGCTTCAGCAGCCACAGGAAGACCGAATACCCGCTGGGCCGAAGCTGAGACGGCTCGAACCGCAGGGCTCCCTGCAGGTAGGTCGGTGAGTCGCCGAACCAGAACGGAGACGGGAACCCGGCCATCACCATCCGGCGGATCAGAATCGCTCCGGCGAGCACGACCAGGAACGGCCCGTGGGCTGACAGGAAGCGTCCCGCACGTCGCACGATCCTGGACAGGCGCTCTCTGTCAGCCCCCACCACGGTGGCAGTGTCGCTCAAACCCGCTCCGAGAAAGTCCATGCAGGCGTCATGCGCCGGACGGCGCGACCATAACGTGCAGCATATCTACGGCGGACGCAACACCCGGCCGCTCAATCAAGACGCCTCGTACTCATACGAGGTTTACCGGGAAACCCGCCAGAGGATCTTTCCTCGTCGCTTTACCGCATTCCGCGGATAAACTCTGATCTCCTGGTTCGATCGGCTGCGGGGGAATATGGTCGCGGGCTCTTTTCTGGCCGACCGCAAGGCGGCGCGGGCGCGGGCGGGGTCCTCTCGGTGGCCTTGGCTCGTTCCACTGATTCCTGCGGTCGTCGCTCTCCTGGTCACCGGCTGGCGACTGAGCGAGCCGACATTCTGGCGCGACGAGACCGCCACGATCTCGGTCGCGCGACGATCGCCTTCCGAGATCCTCGAACTCCTCGGCAACATCGACGCGGTGCACGGGCTCTACTACCTCCTCATGCACCCGGTGGTACGGCTGTTCGGCTCGGACGAGATCGCGATGCGGGCGCCGTCCGTCCTGGCGGCCGCGGTGGCCGCCGCGGTGACCGCCATGATCGGCGCCCGTCTCGCGGACCGGCGGGTGGGCCTGGTCGCGGGGCTGCTGGTGGCGGTGGCGCCGGCCATCTCGCGGTACGCGCAGGAGGCTCGCCAGTACACGCTCGCCACGGCCGTGGCGGTGGTCGCCACATACCTGCTGGTCCGAGCCGCCGAACGCGGCGATCGGCGCTGGTTCGCGGCTTACGCGGGCTCCGTGGCCCTGCTCGGCTGGCTCCAGATCTTCTACGTGCTCATCATTCCCGCGCACGCGGTGCTGGTCGCCACCACCCACGAGCGCACACTGAGGACGTTCCGTCGCTGGCTGATCGCCGTCGTGCTCGCCGTCCTCGCCATCGTGCCCCTGCTTCCGAAGGCCCTCTCGCAGCGGAAGCTCCAGGTCGGGTGGATCGCCAAGCCGGACGGGGGCACCCTCCGGTTCACGCTGGAGATGATGGCCGGCGGCGGATGGCTGATCGTTCCTGTGGTGGCCCTGGTGGTGCTGGCGCTCCTCCGCCCGGTCCCCCGTACCGGCCCTGTCGACCCGCGCTGGACCGCCGCCGCCTGGGTGCTCCTGCCGCCCGCGATCCTGCTGGCTTCCTCGTTGATCGTGCCGAACTACGTGTTCCGGTACGTGCTCTTCTGCGTCCCGGCGGTCGCGCTGATGGCCGCCCTGGCGCTCCGCCGCCTTCCCGTCTGGGTCGCCGTCCTGGTCGTGCTCGGGCTCACCCTGGGCACCGTTCCCGAGCATCTGAAGATCCGGGAGCCCGACTCCCGCGCCGACGACATCAGGGCCCTGTCGGCCGTCCTCGGTGAGCACCGGCGCCCCGGTGACGCGATCGTCTTCACCGACCAGCGCTCCCGCAGGCTGATGACCGGCTACCCGGACTCCTTCCGCGGCCTGAACGACATCGCCCTCGCCAAGACGAGCGCCGCGTCCGCCTCGATCGACGGCACGGAGGTCTCGCCCGCTGAGCTGGCCACCCGGCTGTCCACCGTCAGGCGGGTCTGGTTCGTGCGACGGTCCTTCGTCTCCGACATTCCTGTCGACAAGGCCAAGTTCACCCTGATCTCGCGCGACGTCCGCCACTGGCGCAACGTCGCCCGCTACCGGTACAAGGGCGGAACGGTGACTCTTTACGAACGCCGCTGAAGACGGTCGGCCAGGCGTCGCCCCCGCCGCCGGGCCGGCGAATCAGTGATCTTGACCGACAGGGCGCCCCGGTCGGTGGCGTACGGCGCGGCCCTGCGGAGGAGCCCGCTCGGCGCCCCATCCGGCAGCTCTGACACAGGTGGCCGGACACGAAAGCGCGCACCGTCCACCGTGATCTCCAGCCACGTGTCCCAGGTGCCGGCCGCACAGTCGCGCAGGTCGAACTCCGCCGACACCTCCAGCCGGTCACCGGTGAACGTGCCCTCGGCGGAGCCGTGCCTGACGGGCCCATCGCCCCGGTGGACCACCTCGGCCGATGCCTCGATCGGGCAGCCCGCGGGAAGCGCGGCGGCCAGGCCTCCGCGCAGCCGCAGTCGACCCCGCCCGCCCCAGCCGACCTCGTCGACCTCCAGCAGCGCCGCCGCCTTGCCGGTGACCCGGAGGGTCAGCGTCAGCCACGAGGGCTCGACCGCGGCCTGGACCACAGAACCCGACACGACGAGTCGCCGCTCAGGCACCGCGGTGTCGGCCTCGGCGGCGAGCAGCCGCCGGAGCACGGCAAAATCCCGCACCCGAACCTCAACGTGGACCTCCCAGACCCCCTCGCCAAGCGCCTCCTCCTCGAAGCGAATCTCGGCACGGAAACCCTGGTCGCTCACCACGGCCGGGACGCGCACCTCGTCCCCCGCCCCCTTGGCGCGCAACAGCAGCGTGACTTCCTGCGGTTCGTCGATGCCCACCAGCTCGGCCCGTCCGCTGATCTCCAGCGCTCCGTCCCGCCAGGCGATCTCGGAGAACCTCCGCTGGACGTTCAGCCGCTGGTCGGAGATCTCGTAGCAGGAGTCCGGGATGGCCGAGACCGGATCCCGGAAGCGGGGATAGCGAGCGAACATCCGGCCGTCCACCACGGTCGGGGCGGCCCGTCCCCCGCCGTACTGGAACTCGATGATCTCCCGAAGCTCGGTGCGCAGACCCGTCCCCACGCAGTGCGCGATCAACCGAGCGTGAACGGGCAGCAGCTCCGCCACCGAAGGCGTCAGCCACCGCTTGAGCAGATCACGCGCGGCCTCCTCGTTGGCACGCTGATCGCCCTCATCCTGCGTCAGGTAGAACCGGTGGAACCGGTGAAACAAGACGTCCCACTCGATGTGCCGAGCGATCAACCGGTCGTACAACGCCCCCGGCTCGACGTGCCGATCGACCACATCGAACAGTTCGGCCATCCGCGGGAAATACTCGACCGCGGGCGCCCCGCCGTTCTGCATCACACTGCTGCCGTCCTCGCGGTCGACCCAGTAGTAGCAGTCGTAGTCGCCGACCACGGAGAACGACCCCGCGTGCAGGAAGGCATGCGCGGAAAAGATCACGTCCTCCCCCGACAGCACCCCCTCCCCGAATCGCACTCCATGCCGCCGCAACGGCTCGGCCCGGAACAGCTTCATCACCGCGAGCGTCCCGTACAACCCCGGCGTCCGCTCCAACGTCGTGGAGGCGATGTTCTTGGCGAAGATCGCCGTCGGCACCCCCCGGTTGACCCCGACGTACTTGCCGAACACCACGTCGGTCCCGTTGGCGTCCGCGACCCCGCACATCCGCTCCAGCGCCTCAGGCCCAAGCCAGTCGTCAGCGTCAAGGAAGAACACGTACTCCCCCGAGGCCCGCTCAAGCCCCACATTGCGCGGCGCCCCCGGCCCACCGGAGTTCTCCTGATGAACGACCGTCATCCCTGGCCGCTCCGCCGCCATCCGATCGAGCAGCTCCCCGCTCCCATCGGTCGACCCGTCGTCGACGGCCACGATCTCGATCGCGTCCATGCCCAGCGACTGCTCGAACACCGACTCCAACGCCCGCCCCAACGACGCCACACAGTTATAGACCGGAACGATCACGGTCACCTTAAGCCGATGCTCCACAAACCCCAACAATAGCAACGGCCCCACACTTCACACACCAACTCCCCCAGACTCCCCACCCGAAGCCACACCTCCAAGAGTGTGATCCCGGAAGTGCTCCCACCCACCCCACACCTATCAGATGTGCAACAGATTCTACCAGTAAACCAAGCCACTAAAATAAACTAGGATATAGTACCCTGCTTCTCCGAGCCAGTGGAAAAGTAGGAGGATAGGTACTCATTCGGCTCCAGGTCGCTTTCCCTGATCAGGGAAAACACTTCACTTCCCTGATCAGGCACACCCTCCATCCGGAATGCCTGAGCCAGGCCCACATAGAAGACACCATCCAAAGATGATGTATACTCGTCAATTTCTCGCTCAGCCAAAATGACGGCCTCATCGAAACTCGCGGCCCGCCAGATAGTGATGCGCTCTTCATAGGTTCCCGCATTGTCATCTTTAATGATACAGCGAACAGCGAACCAAGAATCTGATTCAGCCACAATTCCAGACTCGGTCAAGCAGATCACCCCCCATAGCGCTCTATTTCTTCTTTCTATTTCGCTTTTCTATGTTGCGATCTCCATCCTGCTTCTCATTGTGCCGCTTCTTTCTCATCGCACTATTATAGTCCTTCTGATTATAAGGCCTTCCCTCTTTCTTGTCTACGAGCGCCTTCTCCTCCGCCGGGGAAAGCTGCTGGTGTGATTCACGACTTCGCTGTTTGCTGTCCATCTTCTGAGTGGGCGATTCTTCCTGTGCACCTTGATTCTTAAGCCAGATGAACAGAATTATCGAGGGAATCGACGTGAAGATGACGAGAGACTTGAATCGATTCCAGAGATTATTTAGCGCACGTTGGAAGTGGTCGGCGAGGTTTTGCCAGGCGTCTGCGGATGGGTTGGGGAGTCCTGGTAGCCCAGGCCATCTGATCGCGGGTACCTCGTCGCCGGCGGAGACACAGGTTCCCGCGTTGCATCCGGCCATTCCTCCTGGGATTGGTTGAGGCTGGGCTATGGAGCCCACGGAGATCGGCTGGGTGATGGGGCCAGCCTCGTTGACGGCCTTCTGCCGCATGTCTTTCAGCTGTTGATTCGTGTCCTTGACGACGTTCTTGGTGCCGTTGGTGACAGGAGCCGGCTTGTTCGGGCCGCCGGGGAAGCGATCGCGGGGGTTGGGGTAGTGCGGCTTGCTGGCGCTGGGGGGTGGTGCGACCGGGTTCTTCTGGGCTCGGCGTTCCTGCCGGTTCTTGGCAGCCTCGGTTTTCCTTCGCTTCTTCTCTCGGTCACGCCGTGCCTGCTCCTCTGGCGAGATGCCACCACTGCTCCCTCCGCCGCGGCCTCCTGAATCACCTCGGCCGCCGGAGCCGCTGCCAGGGCGGAGATCGTCGCCACTCGGACATCCTCCGACGGTTGCCAGCCCGTTAGGTGCATAGAAGGCGGGCGCGTAGCACGGTTCATATCCGCACGGATGGAAACCCCATTGGGGGTTGTAACAGAAGTTGTTCCAGCCTGGACAGCCGCCCAGGCTTACCGGGCTGCTTCCACCGTTCGGACAGGAGGCATGGCCAGTGGGATCCGAATTGTCGACGGGGTTGGCATTGGCGTATGCGTAGCGGTTGGCGTTGGCGGAGGCGGGACTGGGGCTGAGGGTCCAGTCGTCGCGGGTGTTGAAGGTGCCGGTGCTGGGGTTGTACCAGCGGGCGCCCATGTTGACGTGGCCGGTGTCGGGGTCGGTCCAGTCGCTTTGGTAGCCGATGGCGGATTTGGTGCCGGTGGTGGCGGTGGGCTTGCCGAAGGGGTCGTAGGTGGTGGAGTCGGTGAGGCTGGTGAGGGGCGTGTCGGGGTTGAAAGTCCCTGTGAGGTCGCCGTGTTTGTCGGTGAGGGGGATGCGTTTGTTGGTGCCCTGGGCTGTGGCGAGGAGTTCGTTGGCGGCGCCGCGTGCGTAGTTGGTGGTGCCGTCGTTGACGGGTTCGTTGCTCGTGCCGTTGTAGGTGAAGGTGGTGGCGCCTCGGGTGGCGAGCCGGTCCAGGTCGTCGTAGGTGTAGCTGATGAGACCGGAGGTGGTGAGGCGGTCGAAGGCGTCGAAGCTGTAGGTCTGGGTGTTGCCTGGTTTTGTTTCGGTGGCGAGGTTGCCGCGGGGTGTGTAGGTGTAGGTGGTGTCGCCGTCGGTGAGGCGGCGGTTGCGTTGGTCGAAGGTGGCGGTGACGCCGTTCGCGGAGGTGCGGTTTCCGGCGTCGTCCCAGGCGTAGCCGGTGGTGGTGCCGTTGTGGGTCCAGGCGGTGAGGCGGCCGGCGTGGTCGTAGTCGTAGGTGTCGTTGCCGGGACTGGCGGTCCCGGTGGTGGACTTGCTGGTGGTCTGGTCGTTGTCGTTGTAGCCGTAGGTGGTCGAGGTGATGACGTTGCCGGCGCTCTTGAGGTCGTCGGTCTTGACGCGGCCGAGATCGTCGTAGCCGAAGGTGCGGACTCGGCCTGAGCCGTAGTCGACGGTCTGGGGCTGGCCGGCGGCGTTGTAGCCGAGTGTCTGGGTCGTGCCGGTCAGGCCGTCCTGCACGGTCTGGAGGCGGCCGTTGTTGTAGCCGAAGGTTGCGGTGCCGGCTGCGTCGGTGCGGGCGGTGGGCTGGCCGTCGTTGTTGTACGCCCAGGTGGCGTTGCCGGAGGGGCCTTCCGCCTTGAGCAGACCGCCGCGGTCGTCGTAGCTGTAGACGTTGGTGCCGGACGGGGCATTGGCCTTGGTGAGCTGCCCGACCGGATCGTAGGCGAGCGTCCGGTTGGCGCTCTGGACCGAGGGGCCGGTGCCGGTCTCGTGGGTGAGGCGGCCCGCCGGGTCGAAGGTGCGGGTGCGGGCTACGCCGCCGGGTGCGGTGAGCTTGGTGGCGTTGCCTGCTTCGTCGTAGCCGGTGGTCCAGGTGCGGTCGGCAGGGTCGGGGTGGGCGGTGGTGCTGGGCTCGATGGTGGATTCGGGCAGGCCGAGGCTGTTGACGGTGTAGGTGGTGGCGTTGTTGCGGCCGTCGGTGAAGCGGGTGCGGTTTCCTGCGGCGTCGTAGCCGAAGGTGGTGGTGATGGACGCGGTGTCGCTGACGGGTTCGATCTGGCGGGTCAGCCGGTTGAGCGCGTCGTAGGTGAGGGTGGTCTTGCGCTGGAGCGGGTTGGTGATCTCGGTCAGGTTTCCGGCGGGGTCGTAGTTGTACGTGCGCTGGCGCAGTTCGGTGCCGTCGTTCTTGAGGTCGGACAGCCCGCGGAGTCGGCCGAGGAGGTCGTAGGACTGCTTCTGGGTGCGGCCCGCGCCGTCACTGGCCCGGATCTGGCGGCCCACTCGGTCGTAGCCGTACTGGACGGTGACGTTGGCCGGGTCTTGGGAGGTGATGGGCTGGTTGAGCTTGTTGTAGGTGTTGGTGGTGGTCGCGCCCAGGGGGCTGGTCGCGGTCCGCAGGTTCCCGGCGTCGTCGTAGGCGTAGCGGGAGGTGTAGCTGGCGGGGGTGGGCCGTCGTTCGATCTGGGTGGCGGTGACGGGGCGGTCGAGGTCGTCGTACGTGGCTTCGGTGCGGGCGCCGTTGGGGTCGGTGGTCGAGAGGATCTGGCCTGTGCGGGTGTAGGTGTACCGCCACTGGACCCGTTCGTCGTTGCTGGTGTACGGCTCGTCGCGAGTCTGGACGCGGCCGAGCCGGTCGTAGCTGTAGCGGGTCTCGTTCTGGCGCGGGTCGACGACCTTGGAGACGCGGCCGAGCGGGTCGTAGTGCGTGACCGTGGTGGGGGTGAGGGGGGTGGTGGAGCCGGGCGGGGTGTAGCCGGGGGCGATCTGCTTCACCAGCTGGCCGAGCAGGTCGTACTCGGCGCGAGTGGTGTTGCCGCGTTCGTCCTTGGTCTCGGTCGCCTCGTCGAAGGCGTTGTAACCGGTGACGGTCCCGGGCCGGACGGTGGCCGGGGCGGTGCCGTTCTGTTCGGCCTGGACGGGCGGGCTGGTCGCCGTGGTCTGGCGGCCGAGCTGGTCGTAGCCGTAGTTGGTGGTGTACGCGGCCTTGTCGGCGCCGGTGACGTTGCCGCGCGGATCGGTGACCGAGGTGAGCAGGTCACGCTGGTCGTAGCCGTAGGTGGTGACCAGGGAGGTGACGGCGTCGGTGACGGTCTGGCGGGTCGTCCGCCCGGCAAGGTCGTAGCCGTAGGTGACGGTCTCGGCGGCCGTCGAGGTGGCCCAGGGGATGTTGGAGACATTGCCGCTGCGGGCCACCTGGGTGACGTCGCCCGCGTTGTTGTAGGTGAAGGTGGCTCGGCGGTTGATGCCCGTGGGGTCGCCGGCGGTGGTGGCGAGGCGGCCGACGTTGTCGTAGGTGTTCTGGACGACGTTGAGACCGTTGCCGGTGGTCTCCTTGGTCGGGTTGCCCGCGCCGTCGTACTCCATCGCGGAGAGGACCAGATCCCGGGTGGTGCCGTCCGGGTTGTGGAAGCCCTTGAGCGTGGTGGATTTGAGCAGGTCGTCGGTGTAGTAGTCGTACCAGACCTGCCGTCCCATGGCGTCGGTCTCGCGTAGCAGCCGGCCCGCCTCGTCGTAGGCGTAGGTCTGAAGGATCAGGTCGTCGCCGGTGCTCGGGGCGCCGTCAGGGTCGCCGTCGAAGTCAAGGAGCCGGACCTCGGCGAGCATGTTGCGCGCGGTGTAGGCGTACTCGTACCGGTTGTCGGCCGCGTCGGTCATCGTGGTCAGGTTGCCGAAGACGTCGTATCCGAAGCCGGTCTCGTGACCGTACGCGTCGGTGGTCTTCTCCAGCCGGTTGCGGTCGTCGTAGTCGAAGCTGACGACGCGCGGGTCACCGCCGGCGATCTGGTCCTTGACCTGGGTCCGGGTGAGGTTGCCGTCGACGTCGAAGCTGGAGTCGACGCGCTGTTGCTGCTGGGCGCCGGTGACGGCGTTGGTGGTGGCCGGGCCGGTGACGCTGGTCAGGTTCGACCAGTCGTCGTAGCCGTAACCGGTGGTGACTCCGGCCGGGAAGGTGTCGGAGATCTCGGTGATCGTCTTGCGGCGGCCGATGGCGTCGTAGGTGTACTTGGTGACCAGACCGGTCTCGCCGACCTTGCCAGGCGGATCGGTGACCTGGGCCAGGTCGCCCGCGCTGGTGTAGGCGTAACGGGTGACCGAACCTCGCTGGTCGGTCATCGTCTCCACCAGGTAGGCGGGCGTGAGCCCACCGCCGACCGCCGACTCGGTTCCGTCGGTGAAGGTGTAGCTGACCGACCCTCCGCCGCTGGGGTTGGTCTGGGTCTGCAGGTGCCCGGCCGTGGTGTAGGTGTAGCTGGTCTTGTACCGGTCGTCGGTCGGCCCGGAGGAACGGCCGTCGCGGTAGGCCGTGGGCAGGTCGTTGCGCGGGTCGGCCGGGTTGGTGACCGTGGGATAGGTGTAGTAGACGCTGTGGCAGGGGCCGGTCTTCGTACGGCAGGTGGTGCGCTTGGTCAGGTTGCCCCGGCCGTCGTAGGTGAACTGGACCGCGTCACCGTGCTCGTTGACGATCTGGGTGGGGAATCCGCGGTCGTCGTAGTCGAACGTGCGGATGCCCATGCCGTCGGCGGTGTGGCCGATGAAGTCGGGCTCTTCGCCGGGTGCGCCGGGCAGGGTCGTGCAGAACTGCGGATCCCCGGGATCGGGGCTGCTACAGGTCGTCGTGGGGGTCGGTGTCGGGTGCGGGGACGGCGACCAGCCCGGCCGGTCCTCGTCGCGGGTCTCCCTGCCCATCGGGATGCCGACCCGGATGGTGTTGCCGGTGATGGCGTCCTGCTCGTACAGGTAGTACCGATCGGCCGGGTCGCGGACCTCGACGGCACGCCGCAGATCCGTATCGCCGCCGTAGACCACCGGCGCGCCCAGCTTCCACGTTCCCCCGTTGGCGTCGGTGACCTCCGTGGCCCGGTCGGCGGCGGTGTCGTAGACGACCTCGGAGGCGACCTTGCCCGACGGCAGGGTGACCGTGGTGAGCTGGTCGGCGGCCGTCTTGGCGGCCTGGAAGTGCGCGGCGACCTGCTGGGGGCCGAGCGGGTGCTGGTAGAGCGAGACCTCGTCGATGGTGCCGTTGTAGAACCGGCGCGGCGTCGATCCCCACTTCTGCCAGGTGCCGGTGGCGTAGGCGGCGCCGATCTGGTTGAACGTCAGGTTCCGGTGGTCGGGCGTCGCCGCCGTCAGCGAGCCGACCGGGGAGCCGTCGAGATACAACGTCTGCGTGGAGCCTGTCGCCGACAACACCGCGTGATGCCACAGCCCGTCGTTCACGGGCGCGGTGGAGACGATGGGCTCGCGTGCGGCGCCTGTGTAGAACTGGCCGCGCAGCCTGCCGTCGGTATCGGTGAACAGCACCGGTACGCCCACCGTCGGCGTCCCGTCCAGGGCCTTGTCCTGATAGCCGAGCAGGGGGCCGCCCGACCCGGTCGGGTTGTTCTTGAACCAGATCTCGACCGCCATGTCCCGGCTCTTCTTCACCGTGCCGTTCGGGAGGACGACCTGGGACGAGGTGCCGTTGAACGTGGCGGCGGTGTTACCGGTCCCGGCGACCACACCGGGCGCCTGCAACGTGACGTTCTTGTAGGTGCCGGCGTCCTTGCCGAGGTTGACCGCGATCTGGCTGGACGCCGAGTCGCCCTCCTCCTCGTCCAGCCGCCAGTACGACTCGGGCCGGCTGTCGGTCACCACGCTGCGGTAGTGCGAGCCGGGCGAGTAGTCGTAGCCGGTGCAGCGGTTGCCAGGAGCGCAGACCCTGGTGAGCTTGTCGCCGTCGTAGGTGTAGTTCCAGGTCAGCACCTTGCCGTCGACCGGTGCCGTCGAGACGGTCGCCACGTGGGCGCCCGACCAGGTGAAGTTCAGCAGCCGGCCGCCGACGCCGGTGGCCTTGGACAACTTCCCGGTGGAGGTGTCGTAGGTCAGGGTGAGCGCGAGCCCGGCCGCATCGGAGATCTTGGTCAGCCGCCGGTTGGTGAACTCGAACGTCGTGCCCGTCTTGTCGACCAGCTTGCCGACCCCGTTCGCCAGCGTGAACGTGGCATAGCGGCCTGGTGGCGACGCGTAGGTCCCGTCGGGATTGCGGCCGAAGCGGATCTGCTGCCCGTCCGGATAGCCGACCACCACGTTGCCCGACCCGTCGTCGTCCTCGGTGATCTTCATGTCGAACTGGGTGGACCAGCCGGCGCCGAACGGCGAATCCTTGCGCGGGTCCAGGCTGTTGTAAGTGCGTTCCAAGCTCAGGCTGGGTCCCACCGTGGCGACCGCGGCGTCGACGGCCGAGGTCGTGTAGTTGCCCGCCATCGGGTCGAAGCCGCGGTCCTGGGCCTCGGCGAGGCGGGAGGTGATCTCCGGCTGCGGTACCGAGGTCTGCATCGTCACCCGCGGCGACGGCACCTCGTTGCCGGTGTCCTTGACGATCACCCGCCAGAGATACGTCTTGCTCCACGACAGTCGCCCGGCCGGGACCGTCCAGGCGTGCGTGGGCACGAACCCGGAGTCGAAGCAGTTGACCGCCGATCCGTCCGCGGCCTTCTCGCACACCTCGAACTTGTAGGTCAACGCCGAGGACGGCGGCGCGTCCAGGTCCACCGCCCTGGCCCACAGCTGCGGCGTCAGCGTCGGCGTCTGGTACCCGTTGAACGGATACAGCTCCTGCAACACCGGCGCGATGTCGATGATCTTGATGATCAGCCGGATCGGCGGCACGTACTCGTCGGTGAACACCTTGCCGCCCGTCTTCACCATCGTGAAGTCGAGCTTGTAGGTGCCGGGCGGCAGCGGTTTGATCTCGGCGTCCAGCCTGACCTTCGCGCCGCGGGCCACCGTCGTGGTGAGGTTGGCCGACCGCTGCTGGGTGATCAGCTTTCCCTTGTTGTCGTACGCCCGGTAGGCCAGGTAGTAGGCGCCAGGCGCCCACGCCTCCGAGCCGGTGTTGGTCACCGTCATCTTGATCTTGCCGGCCTGCGCCTGCGTCACCGGCGGATTCGGGATCGGGTTGGTGATCGCGTACGAGGCGTTGTACGGGCTGTGCGTCACGTACAACCGCGGCGGGTTGACGGTGTCGTGACCGGTGAACTTCTTGTACCCGCTGCTGTCGCCGGAGGCGTCCCGCACCGACAGTCCATAGTTCTGCGAGGGGTCGTTCACCCATTTCTGGATCAGGTCGCGTCCGCCCTTGCCCAGGTCGAGCAGCTGCCCCTTCTTCGGCGGGCACTTGGACGTACTCGACCCGAACGCGATGTAGCCCTGGCTGAACGACTTGCGCGTGAGCGCCTTGCCGACGCTCGGCCCCGGATAGGTCGTGTTGCCCGCCCACGGCTCGGTCACCGGGTGCACGGTCACCGGCCGCGCCCGGCAGGTGGCGGCCTCGTAGTTGAGCATCCACAGATACGCGCCGAAGATCCGGTGGTACCTCAGCCTCTCCACCAGCGGCGAGAAGGTCATGTACGCCGCCGACCTGGACCCGATCGTCAACGCCTGCCCGCCGTCGGTGGTGCCGCCGTCGCCCACCGACACGCTGTTGCCGGCCTTGTCGGTCGCCACCGTCGGGTCCACCATCACCGGGAACTTCCGCGCCGGGTCCTCCAGCCATGCCGCGTCCACGCTCACCCGCAGCGCCGGGACCCCGCCCGCCGACACCAGGCTGTACGACACACCCGTCGACGTGGCAGGCGTCGCGGCCGAGTCGAACATGAAGCCCGCCGGAATGCTCGCCCGCGTCCGGCCCGCCTGGTCGACGAACACCACATGATCGCCCGCGACCTTGGCGGTCAGACCCTTGAGCGCCAGCGGGAACACGAACGTACGAGGCGCCTTGGCCGACTTCAGGACGATGGTCTCCTTCACCCCGCCCGGCACTGCCTCGACCTTCAGATCCGACTGCGGCCAGACGCCCTTGTACGTGACCCCGCGCTCCCCGGCGGGGCTCCCCGGTGCCACGGCACCCTGCGCCCCGTACCCGACCTCGAGGCCGCCGCCCAAACCGACCCGCACCAACGGCCCCGCGCCCGTCTTCGGCGCGAACCTGACGTCCACCGCGTCAGCGGTGTTCCGCCACCCCTGCGCGGACGCCGACGTCCGCTGCGAGGCCGGCCCGTCGGCGACCAGCCGCGTGTCGATCGGTGCCCATGTCCCGTCCGGGCGGCGGAAGTTCACCGGACGCGGCGACACCTCCGTCGACTCGGTGCCATCGGCGTTGGCGAACGTCCGGGTATGCGCGTCCCGGCGCTCCGGCAACTCCCGGCTCTTGGCAAGGTCGAACCCCCGTACCTCCGGTTCCGCAGCCGGGGCGGTGCCCACCTCCACCGCGTTCTGTGCGGGCTTCTGCGCGGTCTGCTTCAGCTGCGTCTGCGGGTACCGGGCGCGCAACGTCTGCGGCTTGTGGTCATTGCGGCCGCGGCCGCTCTCGGTCTGACCACGATCCTTGGCCGACCCCCACGCCTGCCCAGGAGTGCGAACCTCCTGATGAAGCCGGGCCCACCACCCCGCCACCGGACCGGCCGCGCCGTTGTCCGCCGAACTGAGCAGCACCAGCGTCAACGCCAGGGCCAGCCCTCGCAACAGCGCAGAGGTCCGCCGGCCTACCAGCCATGTGCTTCTCATCCGGCCGCCCGCTGGACGGTCGTCTGGAACGCCCCTGCTGAAGCACCTACGAGCGATGTCACGTCGGTTGAGCCGAAACATGCACACACTCCAGACAGCCGGAAGGGTGGTCGAACGGAAGGAACGAGCAGGAAGGCAGGAAGCACGGGGCACGGACGACGGGGAACCTTGGTCCAGCCGTTCCGGTCAGGGGCCGCGAGGGAAATGCCCGTCCGCGCGCCCCTGACCGGGACATGATCAGCTCGGCGTCACCAGGATCAGCGGCCCTTGACCGGAGGGGCCGTCGGCAGCGTGTGCCCGGTGAACTCAGGCCCCTGCCCTCCGGCATCGGCCGACCTTTGCGCCAATGTCCCCGACCCCTCGGTGACGTAGATCCGGGTCACGTCGGTGTCTGACCGGTAGAGGAACGCCCAGCGCGGACCGTTGGTACCGACGTAGGAGAAGACGGTCGGATCAGTGGCCGCAAGGTAGTCGTTCTCGGAGCTCTTGGGCACCCAGGTGCGCCACTGGCCAGAACCCTGGGGCGACTCTCCGGTGCTGTACACCAGCTGGTCGGCGCCGCGGGCAACGACTTCGACGGTGCTGGTGATCGGGCTGATCAGCGCGGCAGGGTCGCCGATGGCGGTGAAGTCACCGGTCGTCGTCCAGTTCGCAGGAAAGGCGCCGGTCTCGTCCTGCTTCTTGGTCAGGATCTTTCCGTCGGTGCCACGGACGAAGATCTGCGTCCTGCTGCCCGGCCACACCACCACCGAGGGCTGACCGGAGAAACCCGGCCCGCTGAGGCTCTCGCAGCCGGACAGGACACCACGCGAATACAGCGCCGTCCGCCACACGCCCGTAGCGTCCAGCGCGAACACCCGCAGCCCCTCGCGCACCGGAACCGCCACCGGAGTCGTCGCGCTGGACAGCCCGGTCATACCCAGGTTGATCCACTCGCGGTAACCCTCGTTCGCGCCGAACTGCGGCATCGCCCACAGTGTCCCGGCGCCGTCCACCGCGAAGGCGACCAGCGTGTCATCGTGGCGAGCCAGCGAGGCGTGCGAGGCCAACGACCCACTGTTGCCGACCCACGCGCCCCAGCCGGGCAGGTTCTTGCTCGCCTGGACCGCCGACCAGACACTGCTGGTGGTGTTGTGCGCCATCACCTGGAGACGGCCATCACCCTGCTCGGCCAATGCCGGCTGGCCGGTGTAGGCCTCGGCACCCGGGACCGATGTGTACTGGATGTTGCCGAAATTGCCCGGGTCCGTCTGGAAGCCGTGCCGCAGATAACCGGCACCATCGGTATAGGCGTAGTGGATGGGCCCCAGCGAGGCGCCCTGCAGCGGCGACTGCTGGACGACGGTCGTCCGGGTGTTCGACTGAAGAGGCCGGGAGGACACCGGCGCGGGGGTCGTCGCCGAAGCAGCCCCAGCCGAGCACCCCGTCGCCGGGTTCTGGAAGTAGGCGAACACATCGACCCACACCCGGACCTCGGCCGCCGCCGTGTTCTTGATGATCACCTTGCCGTCGGTGCCGAGTTTGACCGGCTGGGCGCCGCTGTACGCGCTGCCGGCGAAGTAGGAGACCGTGTGCGTGCCCGGCTCTGTGGTCCCCGACGGGTAGACCCGCACCGCGCCGGTGCCGACGCCGACGGTCGTGGCGTTGATGGCGATCCCCGTCACCCCGGACGCGGGAACGCCTCCCTTGCCCAGCGGCTCGAGCACGTAGGAGCCGCCCGCGGGCATGAGCAGACCCGCCAGCAGCCGCGCCGGAACCACCGGCCGGATGGTCGAGCTGGAGACGGCGGCCGTCGGAGCCGCGTAGTAGCCCACCGCGTCGACATCGAAGGTGATCGCCGAGGGGCCCGAGTTGAAGAAGGTCAGCTGCCCATCGGCGCCCAGCTTGCCGATCACGTTGTTCTGCAGGTACAGCCCCGAACCGTAGTTCAAGCTGGTGTCGGTCGGCTGGCTCCAGCCCGAGGTGTAGACCCGGAGCGTCCCCGCCGTCGAGGTCTTCACCCCCACAGTGAGCGCGACGTCGGTGACGCCGGTGGTCGGGATGCCTCCCTTGCCCAGAGGCGCCACCTTGGCCTCACCGTTCGAGGGAACAGTGATCTGCTGGATCCTCGACGGCTGAACCGGCCGGTACGTCGACCCGGCGGAGGCGCCTGCGGCGTTCAAGGTGTAACCCTGGACATCGGCGTACACGAAGGCCTTCACGGCCCCGCCGTTTGCGATCTTGATGTGGCCGTCCGCGCCGACCTTGCTGAACAGCAGGTTGTGCGTCCACAGACTGGCGTGGAACCGGGTGGCCGTGGTGTCCGGCTTTGCGGCGTCGGAGGGGAACACGGCCAGCTGACCGCTGCCGCCGTCGCCGAGCACCGCGAAGTTGGTCTCCACCGACGCGACCCCGGAGGCGGGAATGCTCCCCTTCCCTGCCACCTGAACCGACACGGTCGCCCCCGCGGCGACCTCCAGGCCGCTCGCGACCCGAACCCGAGCCTTGTAGAACTGACCCGCCGCGGAAGGCGCGGCCGGAACGTCGGCGCGGGCGGCGGGACTCGTCACCACGGCGAGCCCCATGGCCAACGCGACACCGACTCCCAAAGCCATGCCGGATCTCACGCGTGATGTGACGCTTCGAGACAACACTGTCACTGACAACTCCTAGGTGACGGTTCGGCCGGGGCGGCGCGCCGACCGACGAGGGGATCAGGTGGTTGGCCGGAAGTCGGTATCGGGCGGTCGGGGTCGGTAGCTCGCGGGCAGAGCACATCCGTGCGTCGCTGGGCGAGGACGTGGTCAACTCAGGGCCGAAACAGTCGACGTAACAATCAGCAACAACATCGGCCAGAGGCCGGGCATGCGCAAACCAATCTCCATCACTTCAAGGAGATGTCGAGCGATCAGTGTCGGAAAATCAGACACAAAGTACTGACAACTTGATTCCCTGAAAAGATCATCACGTCGGGCGCCAGAAGTGATCTATATCACAGGAATTCAGGTAAACCCTTGCTTTCTTGGCGGCGTCAGTTGGCGCCTTCTTACGAAGAAGCTTTCCCTCTTTTGTCAAGACCCGCGTTTTAAGGGCAAGGAATACCGAACATCGTCACGCTCGATCACCGCGCAACATCACGCCGCACGTACACGATCGGCGGATCGACGGCTTGGGCCCAGCTCGCCGCGACCTGGCCTGCACCGGCCACAGCTCGCAGGCAACCGAACATCGCCCCTCGGAGTCCGCAGGGCATCCTCAGTTCGGCCGGTGGTAGCTCAACTACGCCGCGCGCGCACCTGAAATGCTCGATCGGCGCCGCGCCCCTCACCGGCCTCATGCGCCGGGATATACGGGAAACGGGTCACGAGACCTGTTCAACGGATCTGACGGCAGCGATCAACCGTCAAGGCTCCCTCGTTCGCAATATCTCTATTACGAGGTCGTAGAGGCTTTTTCGGCGAGCAATTCCGTGAAGAGCTTTTCCCACTGATCACAGATTTTCTCGGGGCCGTATCGCCGCGCGGTCTGAAGAGCCGCTTCTTGCAGCTTTTTCCGCAGGAGTTCGTCCTCGATGAGTCGGGTGATTCCGTCCGCGAGGGCGGAGACATCACCCAGGGGGACGAGAAAACCGTCGACACCGTCGGTGAGGATCTCCCTGGGGCCGACGGGGCAGTCGAAGCTCACCGCGGGAAGCCCGATGTTGAGGGCCTCCAGGAGCACCATGCCGAAGCCCTCCGACCGGGAGCTCATCGCGAAGATCGACGCCTTCGCCATCTCCTCGTCGAGGCGGTCGGACGGGCCCATGACGTAGACGTGGTTGTAGAGGTGCCGCTGGAGGACCTGCTTGCGGAGAGCACCTTCCTCGGGCCCATCGCCGATGATCCGCAGCGTCCAGTCCGGGTGCCGCTCGATGACCTTCTCGAACGCCTCGATCAGGAGGCGGAAGCCCTTGTTCTTGTCGAGCCGCCCCGCCCCGACCACGACCTTGCTCGACTGGTCCGAGCGGCGCACGTCCAGCGAGTGCAGCGCGTTGGGGATGCGCTCGATCCGGAACGAGCCGCCGAACGACTCCTCGTAGGCCTGGTAGTCGTCGCCCGTCAGGGTGACCGCGGCGTCGAAGGACGGGTAGGCCCGGTCGACCGCCTCGCGCCACAAGCCCTTGAGCGCCGACAGATGCGAGTGTTCCTGGAGCACCCGGACCAGCGAAGGGTCGGCGTAGCGGGCGACGACCAGGTTGATCGTCGGCCGGGTGGAGACGATGATCCCGTCGTGCGTCTCACGCAGGTAGTTGATGAGGGCGCTGACCCGGCGGCGGGACTCCTCCTCTCGCGAGACTCCCTCCGGGAAGTGCTCGTGCCAGGAGGTGTCCTCGTTCTCCAGGTCGTAGGGGGTGCGCGGGACGCCCGGCCTGAAGTCCGCGAGGGGCACCAGCTTCACCCGCTCGTCCAGGTGGAAGACGGTGTCGGTCTTCCGGCGGTGCATGGTGACGATCTCGATGTCGTGACCACGCTCGACCAGCGCGTTCGCCTGGTTGAAGACGGTGCGGATCGTGCCACCGAGAACGTAGGCGTTCAGCACCACATAGATGATCTTCATGGGGAGACCTGGTCCTGGCGACCGCAGCGGATCGACAGGTTGTCGTTGTCGGTGAAGTAGGGGCGGACGGACAGGGGAGAGCGCGTGGCCACGTTCTGCTTGGGGAACGTGACGATGCTCTTCTTCCCCGGCATGTCGTCGTCGTGCTTGCCGAGCCGGAGCGAGACGCTCTCGCCGTCGGCGGCGCCGACCAGATAGAGGTCCCAGTGCTCCCAGAGCGGCGGATCGGAACTCTCGAACGCGGACAGCGGGATGTCCGCCTCGAAACCGGCACCGTCCACGGTCACAGGGACCATGAAGTCGCTCTGCGGCGGCGGAACCTCACGCCCGGCCAGGGAGGTGATCTTGCGGGCGGCTCGCCGCCATGCGGGCGGCTTGATCTTGCGACGTTCACGCGAGGACAACCGGAGCCGCCAGGAAACGTCCGAAGGCGTCTCGGCGGCGACGATCTCGCCGACGATCTTGATGCGGCCGTCGCGCGGCCACACCTGCGCCACTTCCGCGTGCGCGGTCACCTTCGAATACCCCCGGTCCGGACAGGATTCAGACTCTGTTCAGGTTTTCGCCCGAAGTATTACAGATGCCTTCTTGTGCCCGGAACCTGAAGATCACTTTTTGGGTCTTCGCCCTCTGTTCCGGGATGAAGGCCAGGAGGGCTGCCAGGGCGGCGAAGGGGATGACCGGGAGGACGTAGCGGTAGTCGAAGTCGGCTATCAGGGGTGGGACCAGGAGGAGGGTGGCGGCGGTGAGCCAGGCGAGGAGGGCCGGGCCGCCCAGGCGGTTCCTGACCAGGCCGGTCAGGGCGGCGAGGAGGAGGGCCGCCAGGAGGGTGCCGGGGAGGTAGGCGAACGACTGGTAGGCGCGGATGAGGCCGGCGGCGGGCTCGACGACGCGGGGCCGGGCGGTGGCACCTCCGTAGCGGTCGGAGAGGGCGGTGGCGCCGGAGAGGCGCCAGCCTCGCTTGGGGAAGCGGTACTCGGCGGCGGTGTGGACGGTGGGGTAGGCGCTGCGGGTCCAGGCGAAGGAGCGGGCGGTGTCGCGGGCGACGGCCTGGAGGTAGCCGAGGGGCTGGGCGGCGATGGCGTGCTTGGCGAAGCGGGTGCCCAGGCGGTCGGCCCGGTCGCCCGCGATGCCGCCGCGGATCTTCTTGAACGGGGAGTCGGGGCCCCAGAGGGCCGAGTAGCCGGGGGCGACGGCGGTGTCGTAGGTGCGCCAGTCCCGGCACATGCGGGCCAGCTCGGGCGGCGGCTGGATGACGTCGCAGTCGGCGAAGGCGGCCGTGCGGCCGTAGAGGAAGAAGCCCGTGGTGTTGGAGAGGGCGTACTCGCCGTGCTCCGCCTTGTACCAGCCCGCGTAGGCGGCCACGCCGAGGGTGAAGACCGCCGCGGTGGCGCCGATCGTGCGCCAGGACACGCGGCGGAGCAGGAGGTAGAGGACGAACACGAAGATCAGCGGGAGGCCGACCGTCCGGGTCACGGTGGCGGCGGCCAGGGCCAGCCCGGCGAGGGCGCCGAGCCACCAGGTGGGCCGGCGGCGCCACAGGAGGAGGGTGACGGCGGCCACGGTCAGGCAGATGAAGAGCGCGTCCGACATGAGCAGGTGCTCCAGCTCGATCTGGTACGCGTCGAACAGGATCGGCACGGCGGCGGCGGTGCCCAGGAGGGCGGCGCGCCAGGGGCGGTCCGGCCAGGCGGCCAGGGAGGCGCGCCGGACGAGGGCGTACAGCATGGTCCCGGTCGCGATGCCGAGCAGATGCTGGACGATCACCACGAAGGTAAAACTGTGCAGCGGGGCGAGGGACCGGAGAAAGACCGAATAGCCGCTCGGCCGCAGCTTGGACGGGGCGAGATCGAGCGCGTCGCGCAGATAGGTGACCGAGTCGCCGAACCACAGGACGGACGGGTATCCGAGGACCGCCAGAGCGCGCAGTCCGAGCGCCGTGACCAGCGCGAACACGTAGATGAGATGGGTCCGACGCAACGCCACCATGCCCCCGCACGACGCGGCGCGGCCCCGCCGCCGCGCCTCGGCGAGGCTGCTCTGCCCGGAATTGCGGAAAGGCAAGCCGCCGTTACCTCTGTGGCGACCCAAGCGGCGGGGAACAACAGGTAAAGCACGGCCATCCATCAGATGGCCTCCATCACCCCAAATGTGCCGTTACAGTCGGTCCTCACAACACCCCGTTCCCAGCCTCGACCGTTCCCCGGAGCCATGTCAGACAACGCCTCCCCCGCGCCCGCCCCCGGCTGGCAGTCCCCCAACGCCGCCCCACCTTCGCTGAGTGTGATCGTCCCGACACACCGAGTACAGGGCTATATCCGGCAGTGCCTGGAGTCCATCCTCGCCTGCGATCTTCCCGACCTCGAGGTCATCGCGGTGAACGACGCCTCACCGGACCGCTGCGGGGAGATCCTCGACGAGATCGCCGCCCGGGACCCGCGCGTACGGGTGCGCCATCTGGCCGAGAACGTGGGGCTCGGCGAGGCGCGCAACATCGGCCTGGACATGGCCACCGGCGACTACGTGTGGTTCTTCGACAGCGACGACTACGCCACCGAGGGGGCGGTGCAGGCGATCGTCGACCGGCTGGCGGAGACGCGGCCGGACGTGCTGATGTTCGACTACGCCCGCGAGTACTGGCACGGCAAGGTCAAGCGCAACGTGCTGAACGAGCTGTTCCGGGTGCCGCCGGCGCCGGACGTGTTCACCTGCGCCGAACGGCCGACCGTGCTGCGCATGATCATGACCGCGTGGAACCGGGCGATCCGCCGGGAGTTCCTGCTGGAGCTGGGGCTGCGGTTCAGCCGCGGCCACTACGAGGACTTCAACGTCACGTACCCGATCCTCATGGCCGCCGAGCGGATCAGCCTGCTCGACCAGGTCTGCTACATCTACCGGCAGCGCCGGCGCGGCGCGATCACCAAGACGCGCAGCCAGAAGCACTTCGACGCGTTCGCCCAGTACGACCGGGTCTTCGCGTTCATGGACGAGCACCCGGCGGAGACCGATCGGTTCCGCGCGCGGATGTTCGACCGCGCACTCTGGCACCTGCTGATCATCCAGGAGGCGGACGACCGCCTGCCCGAGGAGGACCGGGCACGGTTCTTCGCCGGCATCTCCGAGATCTACCGCCGCTACCGGCCGTCCGACCACGAGATGCCGGACGACCCGGTGCTGGCCAGGAAGTACGAACTGCTCCGCAAGAACGACTACAAGGGCTTCGTGCGCCTGCACAAGAAGCTGCGCACCCGCAAGGCCCTCCGCAAGGTCAAGCGCAAGGTCAAGGCGTTCGGCAACAACTCCAAGCGGCGCGGCATGGGGACCTACTACCGGACGCAGCTGCGCCGGCCGGTCGACGAGAACCTCGCGGTGTACGGGGCGTACTGGTACCGCGGCTACGCCTGCAACCCGGCCGCGATCTATGAGAAGGCCAAGGAGCTGGCGCCGCACGTCAAGGGCGTCTGGGTGGTCAAGCAGGACAACGTGGCCGACATGCCCGAGGGCGTGCCGTACGTCGTGCAGAACACCCGCGAGTACTGGTCCCTGGTGGCCCGCGCGAAGTACTTCGTCAACAACGTCAACTTCCCCAACGCCCTGGTCAAGCGGCGCGGCCAGGTGCACGTGATGACCGAGCACGGCACGCCGCTCAAGCGCATGGGGCTCGACCAGATGCAGTACCCCGCCGGCGGCGGGACGATGGACTTCGAGGCCCTGATCATGCGGGCCGACCGCTGGGACTACCACCTGTCGGCCAACCCGCTGACGACGGAGGCCTGGGAGCGCAGTTTCCCCTGCGACTACGAGATGCTGGAGATCGGCTACCCGCGCAACGACCGGCTGGTCCGCGCGACCGCCGAGGAGCGCGACCGGCTGCGCGCCGAGCTCGGGATCCCCGAGGGCAAGAAGGCCGTCCTCTACTGCCCGACGCACCGCGACTACAAGCGCGACTTCTCGCCGACGTTCAACATCCGGCACTTCGCCCACGAGCTGGGCGACGAGTACGTGCTGCTGATGCGGGCGCACTACTTCTACCAGCCCGAGGCCGAGCTGTGGGACCGCGACCGCGTCATCGACGTGTCCGGGCACCGGTCGGTCGAGGACCTGTGCATCGCGTCCGACGTGCTGCTCACCGACTACTCGTCGATCATGTTCGACTACGCGGTGCTGCCGGACCGGCCGGTCGTGATCTTCGCGCCCGACTGGGAGACCTACAAGCTCACCCGCGGCGTCAACTTCGACCTGATGGAGTTCCCGCCGGGCGTCGTGGCCCGCAGCGAGGAGGAGCTGCTGAAGACCCTCCGGGCCGGCACCCCGTGGAACGAGGCCGCGGCCCGTTCGCGGGCGGCGTTCCGGGATCGTTTCTGTCCCTGGGAGGACGGCCGGGCATCCGAACGCGCGGTCCGCCGGGTCTTCCTAGGCGAGACCGTCCCGAACCCGCCCCGCCCGTAGCCCGCCGCGTTCCTCGCGAAGGAGTCCCCCCTTGGTGTCCAACCTCATCAGCGTCGTCGTGCTCGCGCGCAGGTCCGCCGCGGACCTGGCCGAGACGCTGATATCGCTCGCCGCCCAGTCCCACCGCGACCTCGAGGTGCTGGTCGTGGACGGCGGCGCCGGGACCAGCGCCGGCGTGGCGCTGCCGGACGAGCGGTTCCGCCTCATCCGGGAGGGCGCTCCCGGTCGCGGCGCGGCGCGCGGCATCGGCGTACGGGAGGCGACCGGGGAGTTCCTGGCGTTCGCCGACGACGGTGACGTGCTGCCCGCGGACGCCCTCCAGACGCTGCACGCGGCGTTGTCGGCCGGCCGGTCCGACTTCGCGGCGGGCAACGTGGGCGTGCGCGGCGAGAACGGCACCAAGGCCTCGCGGCGGCACCGCGAGGCGTTCGCCAAGGAGCTGCGGGGCACCCACGTCCGGCGGCACGAGGCGCTGCTCGACGACCGCGTGATCACCAACAAGCTGTTCCGCGTCTCCTTCTGGGAGCGCGCCGGGCTGGCGTTCCCGGACGTCAACCGCGACGACGACCTCGCCGTGGCGGTGCCGGCGTACTACCTGGCCACCGCGGTGGACGTGGTGCCGCGGACGGTCGTGCGGCGGTTCGCCGCGGTGGACCCGGGGCCGAGCTCCGTCCCGCAGGACGCCGCCGACGGGTTCGCCGCGGTCGAGGCGGTGCTGACGAGGCTCGACGGGCACTGGAAGCCCAAGGAGCGGCGGCGGTTCCTGGCCTCGGTGCTCGACCGGGAGCTCCGCGCGTTCCTCGACGGCCTTCCCGACACCACCGACGAGGAACGCGACCAGATCGTCGCGCAGGCCGCGGCGCACGACGCGTGGCTCGACCCCAAGGCGCTGGCCGACCTGCCGTCGCTCACCCGGCTGAAGTGGCACCTGGCCGCGCGGAAGAAGCGCTCCGAGCTGGTCAAGGTCGTGCGCTACGGGCGTGGCAAGCCCAACCCGTCGATCGTCCGCGAGGGCCTGCACCGCTACGTCGTCCACCCGTACTGGAAGGACGACAAGCTCGCTGTGCCGCAGGAGACCTATCGCGCGCGCACCGAGGTGTCCCTGCGCGGGCGGGTGCACGAGGTGGCCTGGCGCGACGGCCGGCTGGTCGTGCGCGGCGAGGCGTACATCAACTCGGTGAGCTCGCGGCGCAAGTGGACCGCGATCAAGCGCGTGAGCCTGCGGTCGGGGGGCAGGAGCGTCTCGCTGACGGCGAAGCAGACCCCCAAGCCCGGCAAGAAGTCCGGCGCGTGGACCGGGTTCGAGTTCACCCTCGACCCCAAGAGGCTCAAGCGGCGCGGCGCGTGGCACGACGCCGTCTGGGACGTCGAGGCGACGGTGTTCAACGCGGGCGTGCTGCGGTCGGCGCGCCTGCGCGGCGGTACGGGCGGCAGCGGCGCCCGCCCGCCCTACCACTACGTCACCGACGACGTCCGCGTCGTCCCGCAGGTCGTCGACGGGACGCTGCGCGTCGCCGTCGAGACCGTCACCGCCAAGGCCGTCGCGCTGCGCTGGGCCGAGGAGGGCGTGGAGCTGGACGTCGACAGCACCGGGGAGGCGCCGCGCGAGCTGAGCCTGTCCCTGGGCGACGAGGTCGTCCGCGTCCCGGTGACGGCGGGCGAGGACGGCCGGTTCACGGCCCGGCTGCCGCTTCCGGCGGCCGCCGCCGACGCCGCCCCGAACGTCATCGACGACACCCGCGACTGGGCGGTGTCCCTGGACGGGCGCCCGCTGGTGCTCGCGGAGGGCGTCGCCGACATCGAGCGGCTGATCGGCACCCAGGAGGTGTTCGCCGGGCGCGGCGCCGCCGGTTACCTTCGCCTGCAGGTGCGCACCGCGCGCCTCCAGGTCAGCGCGGCCGGCTGGCGCGACGACGGCACGCTCGTCCTCACCGGCACGCACGCCGCGTACGAGCGCGGCGACATCGTGATCCGCAGCCGGGGCCGCCGCAAGGACTACCCGTTCGCCGTCACCTCCACCGACGGCGTGCTGACCTGCGAGATCCCGGTCGCGGCGATGCCGGGCGCGGCCGGCGTGCTGCCGCTGCGCCAGGGCCGCTGGGACGTGCTGTTCCGCCCGGCGGACGGCGGGCGGCCGCTCGCCGTGCGCACGACGTCCGAGGTCGAGTCAGGGTCGTCCAACTCGGTCGAGGTCGCGCTGCGCGGCTACACGCTGGAGAGCCCGGGCAGCGGCCTGGTCGTCCACGTCACCAACGACCTCACGCCGGAGGAGCGCGGCGCGGGCGCGACGGCGCTGCGCGCCGAGGCCCGCTCGAAGGTCGCCAGGGACGGCCTGCGCGACGCGGTGCTCTTCTCGTGCTTCAACGGCCGGCAGTTCTCCGACAGCCCGCGCGCGATCCACGAGGAGCTCGTACGGCGCGGCACCGACCTGGAGCAGTTGTGGGTCGTCAACGACGGCCAGGTCGACCTGCCCGACACGCTCACCCCGGTCCGGCTGAACGGCCGCGAGTGGCACGAGGCGGTCGCCTCGTCCCGCTACATCGTCACCAACCACCGCCTCGGCGACTGGTTCCAGCGCCACCCCGACCAGATCGTGCTCCAGACCTGGCACGGCACCCCGCTGAAGAAGATCGGCCGTGACCTCAAGGAGGTCCACTTCGCCTACGCGCCCGGCATGAAGAAGGCGCTCCAGTCGCAGACGCAGGCCAAGGCGCAGGACGTGCCCGCCACGCCCAACCTGCCGGAGTGGACGCACCTGCTGTCGCCCAACCCGTTCAGCACCGAGATCTTCCGGCGGGCGTTCGGCTTCAAGGGCGAGCTGATCGAGGCCGGCTACCCGCGCAACGACGTGCTCTACCACCCGGAGGCCGACGCGGTCGCCGCCTCGGTGCGCTCCCGGCTGGGCGTCCCGGAGGGCAAGAAGGTCGTCCTGTACGCGCCGACGTGGCGGGACGACCAGTACTACAGCCGCGGCCGCTACAAGTTCGACCTGCGGCTCGACCTCGACCGGGCGCGGGCGGCCCTGGGCGACGACCACGTGCTGCTGGTCCGCCTGCACAGCAACGTGGTGGACGGCGTCCCCGACGACGGCAACGGCTTCGTCTTCGACGTCTCGCTCTACCCCGACATCGCCGAGCTGTACCTGATCGCGGACATGATGATCACGGACTACTCGTCGGTGATGTTCGACTACGCCAACACCCGCCGGCCGCTGCTGTTCTTCACCTACGACCTGGCCGACTACCGCGACCGGCTGCGCGGCTTCTACTTCGACTTCGAGAAGGAGGCGCCGGGCCCGCTGGTGGAGTCCTCGGACGCCCTCATCGAGGCGATCCGCGAGATCGACGTGACCTCGGCCCAGTACGAGGCCCGCTACAAGGACTTCGTGGACCGCTTCTGCCCCCTGGACGACGGCCGCGCCGCCGCCCGCGTCGTCGACGAGGTCTTCGGCGCCATCCCCTGATCCCTTCGATCTCGGAAGCCGCGCGGCCTGCCGGGCCGCGCGGCTTCGTGTGTCCGCGTCATGGCGGCCCGTGATCGCCGCATGTCCTTGAACGGGACAGAACGCCTTATTGACGACTCATCAAACTATTTGCGAATTCCAGGCAACCTTCAGGCGGGGTTCAGGTGTCAACTAAGGCAAGGTCCACACAGGCATGCCCACCGACCGCCGTCGGTGCCGCATGCCCCCACAGAGACGGGGAAGCGCCATCATCGCGATGTCTGAACGCCGGGAGACCGGCGTCCGGCGACGTGCCACCACGCTCGTGGTCGTTCCGGCGCTGAACGAGGAGCACGCCATCGCCGGGGTGCTCAAGGAGCTGGCCGTGTGCTGCCCGGACGCCGACGTCCTGGTCATCGACGACGGGTCGACCGACGGCACCGCGGCCACGGCGTCGGCGCTGGGGGTGCCGGTCGTCCGGCTGCCGTTCAACCTCGGTGTGGGCGGTGCCATGCGCGCCGGCTACCGGCACGCGCTCCGCCACGGCTACCGCGCGGTCGTCCAGGTCGACGCGGACGGGCAGCACGACGCCTCCTACATCTCGCACCTGCTCGCCGAGTTGGACGCCGGGGCCGACCTGGTCATCGGAGCCCGTTTCGCGGGCGTGGGCGGATACTCCGCGGGCCGCGGGCCGCGCCGCTGGGCCATGCGGCTGCTGGCGACCGTGCTGTCCCGGCTGGCCGGCACCCGGCTCACCGACACCACAAGCGGCTTCCGCGCCGCCGGACCGCGTGCGCTCGAGGTCTTCGCCGAGCACTACCCGGCCGAGTACCTCGGCGACACGGTCGAGTCGATGGTCATCGCGATCCGATCGGGCTGCCGCGTCCGGCAGGTGCCGGTGGCGATGCGACCACGCGCCGCCGGGCGAGCGAGCCAGTCGCCGATCCGCGCGACCGTGTACCTGCTCCGCGCGGTCGTCGCCCTCGGCCTCGCACTCGTGCGGCGCTGGGCCCCCCGGGCGTCATGAAGGCCTATCACCTGGGCCTGATCGGGGCCGCGATCGCCCTGGTCGTGATCTTCGAGATGTTGCGCCGGCGGCGGCTGCGTGAGAAGTACGCGATCACCTGGGTGGTGCTCTCCGTCCTCATCGTGCTCATGGCGGCCTTCCCGCAGATCCTGGAGACGGCCGCGGACCTGACCGGGGTGCAGGTCCCCGCCAACCTGCTGTTCTTCGGTGCCAGCCTGCTGCTCCTGGCCATCAACGTGCAGCTCAGCTCCGAGGTGACCCGGCTGGAGGACAAGGTGCGCACCCTCGCCGAGGAGCTCGGGCTGCAGCGGCTGCGCATCGAGCAGCTCGAGCAGGCCGGAGACGGCGGGCAGACGGACGGACAGACGGGCGGGTACGCCGACTGGGCAGGGAAGGCCGATGATCCGGAGAGCACCCCCGGCTCATGAAGGCGCTGAGATACGCGCGCTCGCCGGTCGCGTCGGGGACCGCGACCGTAGGCCTGGGGCTCGTCGTGCTCGGGCTCCCGGCGACGGTCCACCTGGTGATCTCCGCCCGCGCCGTCGGCCCGCACGACTTCGCCTCCGTCTCGACGTTGTGGACGCTGGTCCACACGTTCGGGATCGGCGCCTTCCCGGCCGCCCGACTTCGTCATGGAGCCACCTCTTGATCAACCGCACCTTCGACACGATCGGCAGGGTGCTCGACCGAGCCACCGACCTGGCCGTGGTGGCCTTCGCGGCGTGGACGGTCGTCTACCACCTCGGGCTGCTGACCGAACCGCCCACCTGGGGCCTGCTGCTGGCGTGGCTCGGGGTCGGGGTGCTGCTCGGCGGCCTGTACGCGTGGCGGCTCACCCGTCCCTCTCAGGCGCGGGACCGCGTGACCGACCCGGACCCGGCCCGGCCTCCGCTGGGTTACTGGGCGTTCGCCGCCATCACCGCGGGGGCGGTGGCGGGAACGGTCGCGGGGGTTCACCAGGCCGGACCGCCGTGGTGGATCGTCTGGGTCGCCGGGTCGCTGAGTGTCGCGGCAACGGCCGTGATGTTCGTCCTCGCTCGCGGCGTCCCGCCGGAGGAACCCGCCGTGAGCGAGGACCGCGTCAGCAAGGGCACCGCACGCGCCGACGGCTTCGGCCTGCCACCGGTGCTCGTGGCGGCCGGGTGCGCGATCGGCTCGCTCTTCCTGGTCAACACCGACGGCGACGACGCGTTCTTCGTGTCGCGCTCGGTCTGGACGGCGGCGCACGGGCACGCGCCGACGCGGGACGCCGTGTTCACCCAGGGCGCCGTCCCGCCGATCGCGGGCGAGCCCCCGGTCTCCTCGCTCGAGGTGCTGGTGGGGGCGCTCGCCCGGCCGCTGGGCGTGCCCGCCGCGTCGCTCCTCTGGTACGTCGTGCTCCCCGCGGCGGTCTTCCTCGCGGTCTGGGCGCTCTGGCGGCTCGTCCGGGAGTGGGCGCCGCGCCGCGCGCTCGCCTGCTTCGCGGTCGCGGTCGTCTACCTGCTGTGGTCGGGCGAGAGCTTCGGCTCGATGGGCGCCTTCCACATGCCGCGCATGTGGCAGGGCAAGGCGATGCTCGTGTCAGTGCTGGTGCCCCTGCTGTACGTCTATCTGACCCGGTGGGCGGAGCGGCGTTCCACGGCGGCACTGGGGCTCGCCGTGGCGACAGGGGTCGCGGCGACCGGGTTGTCGTCCACCGCCGTGCTCCTCGTGCCGCTCGTCGTCGCCGCCGTGGCGGGGCCGATGCTCGTCACCGGCCGCGTCCGTACCGGCCTGACCGCCACGGCGGTCCTTGCCTACCCGGTCGGCGCGGGTCTGCTCGTCACCATCCTGCATCTCGGCGGCGACGGGACCATGGTCGAGGGGGAGGCCGCCGGGCCCGCGGCGACGTACTCCGCGGTGCTGCTCGCCGGGACCCTCGGGGTGCTCGGCGGATGCGCGCTCTACCTCGGCCCCTGGCTGACCCGGCCGGGCGCGCCGGCGCTGATCGCGGGCGGGGTGGCGGCCGTGGCGACGGTGTTGTTCGTCGACGGGGTGCTGGGCTTCATCGGTTCGTCCACGGGGGCCGGACCGGTGATGTGGCGCACGCTGTGGGTGGTCCCCGCCCCGGTGCTGGTCGGCCTCCTCGCCGCGACCGCGCTCCCTGCCGGGGCGGCCCGGCGGATCCGGGCGAGGGTGCCCACCGCGGTCCCATGGACGGCCGCAGGCGCCGTGCCCGCCGTCCTGCTGGGCGGGCTGGTCGTGGCGGGCGGCGTGCCGGTCTGGTCGCAGGACGCTGGGACGCTGGTCGAGGACCAGCCCTCGTGGAAGGCGGTGACCGGCCAGCTGCGGACAGCCCGGGTGGTGGTGAAGGCGGCGGAACCCGGCGGCACGGTGCTCATGCCGCAGCGATACATGCGCACCGTGCCGTTCTTCGGGATCGGGGTGAACGCCGTCAACCCGAACACCCACCAGCTCGAAATGCTGGGCGCGTCCGAGACGTTCACCGCCGACCGGCGGCTGCTGACCGAGCTCGTCCTGCCGGGCCGCGAGGCCAAGCCCACCGCCGTCCAGGTCCGCGGCGCGCTCGACCGTGTCGACGTCACCGTGGCCTGCGCGTTCCGGCGGGACGCCGCCGCCCTGCGGCTCATCGCCGCCGCCGGGTACGGCGAACGTTTCGAGGTCGGCCGGCTGTCCTGCCTCCGGCGCGGGCGCGGGTGATCCGGCTCCGGCGCGGCTGACCCGGCTCCGACGTGGGTGACGTTCACCCGCCGACACTTCGAGGTCCCCTTCCGTACGACCGCAGTTCGCACGGACGGTCCAGCATCTCCCGAATGACCGACCAAGCGACCGACCTCGCCCGCCGGCTCGACATCGTCACCGACGAGCGGCCGTGGGGCAGGTTCGAACGGTTCACGCTGAACGAGGCGTCCACCGTCAAGATCATCCATGTGGCGCCGGGGCAGCGGCTCAGCCTCCAGCGGCACCGGCACCGTGACGAGCTGTGGGTGGCGCTGGACGCCGGCGCCGTCTTCGAGGTGGCCGGGCGGCGGATCGAGCCCGAGGTGGGCGAGCGGGTCCTGATCAGGGCGGGCGACACCCACCGGATGGGGTCCGCCGGCCCGGCGGTGCGGGTGCTGGAGGTCGCGTTCGGCGACTTCGACGAGGACGACATCGAGCGCCTCGAAGACGCCTACGGGCGCGCCTGACCGGGGCCGTGGCCACTCCCTCGGCCGAGGGCCCCACCGCCAAGGCCCCCACGGCCAAGGCCCGTGCGGGCCGGGACCCCTTCTTCGACAACGCCAAGTTCCTGGCGATCCTGCTGGTCGTGGCGGGCCACGCGGTGGAGGACCTGCGGGACGTGCCCGAGGTGCGGGCGTCCTACACGCTGCTCTACATGTTCCACATGCCGGTGTTCATCATGCTCACCGGCCACCTGTCGCGGCGGTTCACGTTCTCCGGCGGCAAGGCGCGCAAGCTGATCTCCGGCCTGGCCGCGCCGTACGTGGTCTTCGAGATCCTCTACTCCGTCTACTTCTGGTCGGTGTCGGGCGGCAAGCCGCTGGAGATCACCCTGCTGCGGTCGTCGTACGTCATGTGGTTCCTGCTGGCGTTGTTCTTCTGGCGGCTCTCGACGCCGGTGTGGCAGCAGATCCGGTGGCCGCTGGGCGTGGCCATGGGGATCTCGCTGCTGTCGTACATGACGGTGCTGCCCAAGGAACTGACGCTGCACCGGCTGCTCGGCCTGCTCCCGTTCTACGTCCTGGGGCTCATGCTGAGGCCCGAGCACTTCGAGCCGCTCAAGACCGCGCGGGCCCGGGTCGCGGGCGCGCTGACGCTGGCCGCGGCGCTGGCGCTGATGGCGACCGCCGGGCGGGAGATGCCGAACTCCTGGATCTACTGGGTGGACGGCAACGAGGCCCTCGGCCTGACGAACGTCGAGGGCACGATCATGCGGACCGGGATGCTGGTCGCCGGGGCCGTGCTCGCGTTCGCGTTCCTGACCCTGGTCCCGGCCCGGCGCACGTGGTTCACGCCGCTCGGCGCGACCACGCTGTACGCCTATCTCCTGCACGGCTTCGGCATCCAGGCGCTGCGCAAGGCCGGGTTCTACGACGACGTCGAGAGCCTGCACTCGATCGCGGGCGCGGCGGCCGTGGCCGTGGCGGCCGCGGTGGCGGCCACGCTGCTGTGCGGCCGTCCCGCCGTCCGCGTCACGCGGTGGCTGGTGGAGCCGCGGGTCGACTGGATGTTCACCGGCCTGCGCAACCCGGTGTCGGTGCCCCGGCCCAGGCAGGGGCGGCCCGCGCGGGACGCCGAGCCCGCCCGGGAAGATCAACGTGAGGCGGCTGAGCTCAAGCGTTAGAACGACCGACCCCGCGCGTTCATATTCGGGTCACCGGCCCGCAGATCGGGGTCCCTAGCGTCGTCATGCCTCATACGGCGTTTTCCGAACACCGGCGATCTTCCGCCGCGTCATCCCATCAGTGAGGAAGCAGCCACGTGCGTGTCGTCTGCGTCATCCCCGCACGGGGCGGGTCCAAGGGCATTCCCCGGAAGAATCTCGCCCTCGTGGGCGGCCGGCCCCTGGTCGTCCGCGCGGTGGAGGCCGCCCTGGCCGCCACGCTGATCGACCTGGTGGTCGTCAGCACCGACGACGCCGAGATCGCCGCGGCGGCGCGCGCCGCGGGCGCCCGGGTCGTCGACCGGCCCGGCGACATCAGCGGTGACGTCGCCACGTCGGAGTCGGCGCTGCTGCACGCGCTGGACCGGCTGGCCGCCGAGGGCGACGGCGCCCCCGAGGTCACCGTCATGGTGCAGTGCACCAGCCCGTTCATCGACCCGGCCGACCTGGACGCGGCGGTGGGCAAGGTGCTCGACGGCGCGGCCGACTCGGTGTTCGCCGGGCTGGAGACGCACGAGTTCCAGTGGCGCTCGGTCGGCGACCGCGGCGTCACCGGCGTCGGTCACGACCCCGGCCACCGGCCGCGCCGGCAGGACCGGGCGCCGCACTACCGCGAGACCGGCGCGTTCTACGTGATGCGGACCGCCGAGATGCGCATCCACCGGCACCGCTTCTTCGGGCACATCGACGTCCAGCCGGTGCCGCTCGCGCACGCGGTCGAGGTGGACACCGCCGCCGACCTGGAACTGGTCCGGCTCATCGCGCCGGTCGCCGACCGGCCCGCCCCGATCGACGTGGACGCCGTCGTGACCGACTTCGACGGGGTGCACACCGACGACCGGGCGACGGTCGACCAGGACGCCCGCGAGAGCGTCACCGTCAGCCGTTCCGACGGCATGGGCGTCTCCCTGCTGCGCAAGGCCGGGATCCCGCTCCTGATCCTGTCCACCGAGGTCAACCCGGTGGTCGCGGCGCGCGCGGCCAAGCTCAAGGTGCCCGTGCTGCACGGCATCGACGACAAGGCCGCCGCGCTGCGCAAGTGGATCGCCGACGAGGGGCTCGACCCGGCCCGGGTCGCCTACGCGGGCAACGACGTCAACGACCTCGGCTGCCTGGCGCTCGTCGGCTGGCCCATCGCGGTCCCCGGCTCGCACCCCGAGGTGCTGGCCGCGGCCCGCGTCATCCTCTCCCGTCCCGGCGGCGCCGGGGCGGTCCGCGAGCTCTGCGAGCGCGTGCTGCAGGCCCGCAGTCCCGAACCCAACCTCTAAGGACGACACGATATGAGCAAGGCAGCGATCGGCATCGCTCCCAAGCCGGTCCAGATCGGCGGCCGCACGGTCGGCGAGGGACACCCGGTGTACGTGATCGGTGAGATCGGCATCAACCACAACGGTGACGTCGACATCGCGCGCCGCCTGATCAACATCGCCGCGGACGCGGGATGCCAGGCGGTGAAGTTCCAGAAGCGCACGCCGGAGATCTGCGTCCCGGTCGAGCAGCGGAGCAAGATCCGGCAGACTCCGTGGGGCGAGATGACCTACATGGAGTACAAGGAGCGCGTCGAGTTCGGCGCCGACGAGTACCGGCAGATCGCCAAGTACGCCGCCGACCGCGGCATCGACTGGTTCGCCTCCCCGTGGGACGTCCCGTCGGTGGAGTTCCTGGAGGAGATGGACGTCGTCACCCACAAGGTGGCCTCGGCCTCGGTGACCGACAAGGAGCTGCTCCGCGCGCTGGCCGCGACCGGCAAGCCGATCATCCTGTCGACCGGCATGTCCACGCTGGAGGAGATCGACGACGCGGTGGAGGTGCTCGGCACCGCGAACCTGGTCATCCTGCACTCCACCTCGACGTACCCGCTCCCGCCGGAGGAGGCCAACCTCCGCACCATCGCCACCCTCCAGGAGCGCTACGGCGTCCCGGTCGGCTACTCGGGCCACGAGCGCGGCCTGCAGATCTCGCTGGCCGCCGTCACCATGGGCGCGGTGATGCTGGAACGGCACATCACGCTGGACCGCACCATGTGGGGTTCCGACCACGCCGCCTCGCTGGAGCCGACCGGCCTGGAGCACCTCGTGCGCGACGTCCGCATCATCGGCGAGGCCCTCGGGGACGGCACCAAGCGCGTGTTCCCCGGCGAGGAGGAGCCGCGGGCGCGGCTGCGCCGGGCCACCGCCTAGCCGGGCCGGCGGCCCGCGCCGGGTCACCTCCCGGGCCGGGCCGACCGCCCGAGCCGCCCCCGCATTCGAAACGGAGTTCTCCGAGTGACCACCCTGTCGGTCATCGTGCCGATGCGCGACGTCGCCCCCTATCTGGGCGACCTCCTGCTCAGCCTGAAAGGCAACGCCCGCGACGACTTCGAGTTCATCGTGGTCGACGACGGGTCCAAGGACCGGACTCCCGAGGTCCTGGCCGAGCAGGGGGCGAACGTGCCCGGGCTGACCGTGATCCGCAACGAACGGTCGCTCGGGCTGAGCGGGGCCCGCAACAAGGGCCTCGCGGCCTCGTCCGGGCGGCTCGTCACCTACCTCGACGGGGACGACTGGCTGGCGCCCGGCTTCCTCGCCCAGGCGGTCGAGGCGATCGACGCCATCGGCTGCGACTACGTCAAGACCGACCACATCCAGGTGTTCGGGCGGCGGCGCGAGCTGCACCGCGCGCCGCACGGCCGGCGCGGGGTGAAGTTGCGACCACGCGACGGGATCATGCCCGCGCACGGCAAGACGATGGTGGACTTCCCCTACGCGTGGTCGGGCGTCTACCGGCGCGAGCTCGCCGACGACGGCCTGCTCACGTTCGACGAGGAGCTGCTGACCGCCGAGGACCGGCCGTGGATCTGGCGGCTGCACCGGCGGGCCGCCTCGTACGCGGTGGTGTCCCTGGTCGGCGTCTTCTACCGGCGCGAGGTGTCCACCTCGCTCAGCCAGGTCGGCGACGCCCGCCAGCTGCACTTCTTCGACGCCTTCGACAAGGTCCTGGCCGAGCTCGAGGACGACCCCGAGCGCGACCGGTTCCGGCGCAAGGCGGTGCAGACCTACTGCGCGATCATCGCGCACCACCTGAACGAGCGGGAACGCCTGACCCCGGCGCTCAGGCAGGCCCTGCGGACCAGGGCGCGGACCACGTTGCGGGCCCTGCCGCAGGAGACGCTCGCCGAGGTCCGTCCCGGGCTGGGCCGGGAACGCCTCGACCTGTTCGCCGAGACGCTGGGAATCGGGCTCTGATCGTGACGACGCAACTCTTCGTGACCTCGACGCTGTTCAGCGCCGTCACCCTGGCGGCGGCGATCGACGCCGGCGCGTTCGGCCCGCGCGACCGCCGCCGCGTCCTGCTGGTCAGCAACAACAGCGCCGTCCCCGAGGCGTCCACCCCGGTCGACCGGGTGCCGGGATTCGCGACGCTGGCGTGGCGCTTCGACGACGTCCTGTCCTGGAACGACGAGCTGGCCCCGCTGCACCCGAGCGGCTGGGAACCCCGGATGGAGGACCTCCCGCTGTGGGAGCGGATCTTCCGTGACCGGTGGGGGCTGGGCGCCGACCCGGTCGAGCTCGTCACCGAGTCGATAGCGGTGCCGCCCGCCCGCTCGCTGGCCTCGATCTTCTTCGACGCGGCGGTGACGGTCTACTCCGACGGGCTGATGAGCTACGGCCCGACGCGCAACGCGCTCCCGTACGGCATCGGCACCCAGATCACCCGGCAGCTCCACCTCGACCTGGTCCCGGGCCTCGAACCGCAGCTGCTGCGCGAGTACGAGGTCCCCGCCGAGATCATCCCGGACGAGCCGTTCCGTACCGTCCTGGACAAGTTCCACGCCGAGGTCGCGCCGACCATCGCCGCGTACGGCGCCGATCTCGACGGGGCGCCGCTGGTCATCGGGCAGTACCTGGCCGCGCTCGGCATCCTCGGCGACCACGAGGAGGACGAGCTGCACGCGACGATGGTGCGCGGCGCGGCGGCACGCGGCCACGAGACCGTGCTGTTCAAGCCGCACCCGGGCAGCCCGGTGCGCGCCACCGAACGGCTCGCCGCCGAGGCCGGCCGGCTCGGGATCCGGCTGCTGGTCGTCGACGCGCCCGTACCGGCCGAGACGTGGTTCGCCGCGACCCGGCCGGCGCTGGTCGTCGGCTGCTTCTCCACCGCGCTGGTGACGGCGGCCCGCTACTACGGCCTGCCCGCGGCCGCCGTCGGTACCGAACTGCTCCTGGAACGGCTGAAACCGTACGAGAACAGCAACCGGGTGCCGGTGACGATCGTCGACACGACGATCCCCCGGCTCGGCGAGGACGGGACGCTGCACGACCCGCGGATCGGTCCCGACGCCGTCCAGGACGAGCTCGTGCCGCTGGTGGCGGCCATCTCCTACTGCATGCGCGCCTCCGCCCGGCCCGACCTGCGGGCCGCCGCGGCCGGGTACCTCGAGGCCCACCAGGACGACGACCTGACCCGCCACTTCAAGCGCCGCCGCCTGACCAGCCTCGACCTGCCGGGCGGCGTCGCGCAGGGGCATCCGCGCGTGCTCGGCACCGTGCTGCCGCGCAGCAGCAGGCGCCGGCAGCTGGCGATCGCGGCGCTGCGGCGGGCCGAACAGCTCCGGGCGCGGCCGAAATGAGCGACAGCACGTCGATCCTCGTGCCGTCGCCACGAGACGACGCCGGGAACGGTGCGGACACCGGCGACGCGGGCAGGGACGGCGCGAAGGCGACGTCGGCAGAGACGGCCCCGGGCCGGAGCCGCCCCGGCGGCGACCGGCTGCGCGCCCTGGACGGCATGCGCATCCTCGCCGCGCTGATGGTCTGCTTCTACCACTACACCGGCCGCGGCGGCACCGTCTCGGAGTCGTGGGGGGAGTCCCCCCGGGACCTGTTCGGCGGGCTGCCGGACATCACCGTCTACGGCAACCTCGGCGTCGAGTTCTTCTTCGTCATCAGCGGCTTCGTCATCTGCATGAGCTGCTGGGGGCGCTCGCTCGGCGACTTCTTCCGGTCCCGCGTCAGCCGCCTCTACCCGGCGTACTGGACGGCGATCGTGCTGGTCACCGCCGCCTCGCTGGCGCTGCCGGCGGTGGCGAAGCCGGTGCGCCTGGACGAGTTCCTGGTCAACCTGACCATGCTCCAGCAGCCCGCGGGCGCCGAGCGGGTGCTCGGCGTGTGCTGGACGCTCTGGGTCGAGCTGCGCTTCTACCTGCTCTTCGCGCTCTTCGTGGTCTGGAAGGGCGCCACCTACCGGCGGGTGGTGATGTTCTCCTGCCTGTGGCTGGTGGCGGGCGTGTTCTCGCGCGCCGCCGACGTGGAGATCCTGCACGAGCTCACGCTGGACGTGTACGCGCCGTTCTTCACCGGCGGGCTGGCCCTCTACCTGATCCACCGGTACGGGAGCGACCTGCTGCTCTGGGGCATCGTCGGGGTCAGCTGGCTGCTCGGCCAGTACTACGTCACCGGCGCCATGGGGAACCCGGCGGCGACCGGCTCGTTCGCGCAGCGCGAGCCCGAGGTGATCCTGCTGGTGGTCACGCTGGCGTTCGCGTCCGTCGCGGCGGTCGCGCTGGGCTGGCTGCGCTGGGCGAGCTGGCGGTGGCTGACCACGGCGGGCGCGCTGACGTACCCGTTCTACCTGATCCACGAGCACCTGGGCTGGTTCGTGATCCGCGTCCTGCACCGCAAGCTGGACGTGCCGGCGCCGGTCACGCTGGCGGCGACGATCGGCGGGATGTTGCTGCTCGCGTACGCGATCCACCGGCTGGTCGAACGGCCCGGCGGCAAGGCGCTCAAACGGGTCCTGACCGAGCAGGCGCGCGCCCTGCCCGCCCGGCTGAGATCCGCGGGGTAGGGCCGGATGCTCGACCGGGTGGCGGGCGGAGACGACGCGGCCATCGCCGAGGAGGCGGTGGCCGGCGCCGATCGGGGCGGGGGGCGGCGGCGGTCCGGCCGGGCGGCGGAGCGGTCGTGGCCCTCGTTCGCCGGCCGGTTCGGGCTCCCGGCGATACCGGCGGCCGCCGCGCTCGCCGTCTCGTTCTGGGGGATCTCGCGGCCGTCGTTCTGGATGGACGAGGCGGCGACGATCAGCATGGCGAGCCGCGACCTGCCCGACCTCGAACGTGCCGTCACCGAGAACCTCGACCTCGTCCACGCCTGCTACTACCTGGTGATGCGGCAGTGGATGGCGTTCTTCGGGCACGACGAGCTCGCCCTGCGCTCGTTGTCGGCGCTGGCGACCGCCGTCGCCGCCGCGGGCGTGACCGCGCTGGGCCGCCGCTGCGCCTCGGCCTGGGTGGGCCTGGTCGCCGGGCTGGTCTACGCGGGCAACGTGACGGTCACCCGCTACGCGCAGGAGGCGCGCCCGTTCGCCCTGGCCACCACGGCGGCGGTCGTCGCCGCCTACCTGCTCGTCCGGGCCCTCCAGTCGCCGCGATGGTGGTGGGCGTGGCTGGCGGGCCACACCGTCGCGATGATCCTGGTCGGGCTGCTCAACCTCTTCACTCTGCTGCTCGTGCCCGCCCTGCTGGTGACGGTGGCGTGGGGGCTCTTCAACGGCGTCGCCAGGAAGCGGGTGGCGCTGGGCTGGATCGTCTCCATGGCGGTCACCGGGGGTGCGCTCTACCGGTTCGCCGTCATGGCGCGGGGGCAGAAGCAGCAGGTCAAGAGCATCCCCTCCCCCACGTGGGACGACGTGTGGCAGCTCGTGGAGTTCCTGGCCGGCCATCGCACGCTGATCTGGATGACGCTCGTGGCGACCGTGCTCGGGCTCGTGGCCGGGGTACGCCGGAAGGCCTGGATCCGGCGCGAGCACGACGGCGTCCGGCCGGCGCCCACGCTGACCATGCTCGCCGCGCCCTGGCTGCTGCTGTCGCCTGCCGTCCTGCTGCTGGTCTCGCTGTCGACGCCGCTCTACCGGCACCGCTACATGGTGTTCTGCCTGCCCGCGCTGGCGTTGCTCATCGCCGCCGCGCTGGTGTGGACGGCGCGGGTCTGGCGGCCCCTGCCGCTGGCCGGGCTGGCGGTGCTGGCCTGGCTCGCCGTCCCGCAGCAGATCGTGATCCGCGGGGAGGACGAACGCTGGGACGACCTGCGCACCCCGGCGAACGTGCTGCGCGCCCAGGCACGTCCCGGAGACGCCGTGCTGTTCCTCACCCCCGCGATGCGCTGGCGGGCGTCCGGCTATCCGGACGCCTACCGGGGCCTGGACGACGTGATGATGCAGCGGTCCCCGGTCGAGGCCGGGAACCTGCTCGGCGTCGACGCCGGGCTGGAGACCCTCAAGCTGCGGATGTGCGCGGAGCGGCGCGTCTGGGTGTTGTGGGACTTCGGCGGCCGGCGGGGGGTGCCGCCCTGGGTGGAGGCGCGGCTGCGGTTCGTCGGGTACGGGGGCGACTTCGTCACCGTGCGCGAGTGGAACTACAAGCGGGGCCGGCTCAGCCTCATGATCCTTTCACCGGCCGCCGAGCCGAGAAGGGGGTGCCCGTGACCGCGATCCTGCTCTCGGTCGTCGTCCCCGCCCGCGACGTCGCGCCGTACGCCGCGGCGATGTTGCGGGGGCTCGCCGGCAACGTGCGGCCCGACGTCGAGTTCATCGTGGTGGACGACGGCTCCGCCGACCGCACCCCCGAGGTGATCGACGACCATCGGGCGCTGCTGCCGGGGCTGACCACGATCAGGCACGAGCGGCCGCTCGGGGTCAGCGCCGCCCGCAACCGCGGCCTGGCGGCGGCGTCCGGCCGCTACGTCACCTTCCTGGACGGCGACGACTGGGTCGCGCCCGGGCACCTCTTCGAGCTGGTCGCCGCCGCCGAGGGGCTCGGCTGCGACTTCGTCCGCACCGACCACGTCCAGGTGTCGGGCGGGCGCCGGCTGCTGTTCCGGGCGCCCGAGGGGCGGCGCGGCCGGGTCATGTCCCCGCGCGAGTCGATCCTGCCGCCGCACGAGCCCACGATGGTCGACTACCCGCAGTGCTACAACGGCGTCTACCGGCGCGAGCTGGCCGACGCGGGGCTGCTGGACTTCGACGAGCGGCTGCACACCGCCGAGGACCGGCCCTGGATCTGGCGGCTGCACCGGCGGGCGGCGTCGTACGCGGTGGTCTCGCTGGCGGGCGTGCACTACCGGCGCGACGTTCCGACCTCGCTGACCCAGATCGGCGACGAGCGCCAGCTGCACTTCTTCGAGGCGTTCGACTCCGTCCTGGCGGAGCTGGCCGACGACCCGGACGGGGACCTGCTCGCCCGCAAGGCCGTCCGCAACTACTTCGCGGTGATCGCCCACCATCTGAAGAAGGAGGAGCGGCTCACCGGCGAGCTGCGGGCCGTGCTGCACGAACGGGCGCGGACGGCGATGCGGGCCGTCCCCGGCGAACTGCGCACGGAGGTCCTGCCCGCGATGGGCCGGGAGCGCATGGAACTCTTCGAGCGCACGCTCGGGATCGGACTCGCGTCATGACCCGGCTCTTCGTCGCGGCCTCGCCCGCCGGCCTGCTCGCCATGACCGCCGCGCTCGACGCCGGCCTGCTCGCCGGCCGCGGGCGCCGGATCCTGCTGCTCGCGGGCGCCGCGCCGGTGCCCGGCCAGGCGCCGGCGCTCGGCGACGTCCCCGGGTTCGCCGCGCTGGCCCGCCGCTACGACGAGGTCATCGACCTGGCGGCGGAGATCGCGCCGCTGCACCCGGCGGGCTGGTCGCCGCCGGCCGAGGAGCTGCCGCTGTTCGCCCGGCTGCTGCGCCGGGCGTGGGGGCTCGGCGGCGGGCCGGTCGAGCTGGTGACCGAGTCGGTGGCGCGGCACCCGGGCCGCGCGCTGTCCCTGATCTTCCATGACGCGCCGCTGACGGTCTGCACGCCGGACCTGACCGCCTACGGGCCGACGATGGAGCCCCTGCCGCCCGGCGTCGGCGGACGGATCAGGGCGCTCGTCCATCTCGACCTGGTCCCCGGGCTGGCGCCCCTGCTGCTCGCCGAGTACGGCATCGACGTCGAGGTGATCGCCGAGGACGCGTGGCGCGGCGTCGCGGCCGAGCTGTCCCCGCCGGTCCTGCCGCCGGAGACGGCCGTGATCCTGGGACCGCCCGAGGACGCCCGGTGCCTGGACATGGTGCGCGGCGCGGTGGGCTCGGGGCATTCGTCGGTCGTGTTCGTGCCCTGCGACGGCATCGGCCCCGGCACGGCTCCCGGGTCCGCGCGGCGGCTGGCGGAGGAGGCCGCGCGGCTGGGGGCACGGCTGGTGGTGGCCGAGCAGGCCGATCCGCCCGACCTGTGGTTCGCCGGGAAGGAGCCGCCGGCCCTGGTCGCCGGGGCGTCCGGCGGGCCGCTGCTGCGCGCCGCCCGGCTGTTCGGCCTGCCGGTGGCGTGCGCGGAGGCCGGGCGCCTTCTCGACCGCCTGCCCCGGTACGAGCATCCCGACCGCGTCCCGCTGACCCTGCTGGACGCCGCGCTGCCGGAGCTGACGAGCACGGGCGAGATGGTCCCGCCCCCGGCCGTGGAGCTGCGGACGCTCATCCCGGCGATCGCGTACTGCATGCGCGCCACCGTGCACGCCGGGCTGCGCCGGGAGACCGAGGCCTACCTGACCGAGATCGCCGACGGCCCCCTCACCCGGTACTTCTCCCGCACCCGCCTGGACGAGCTGCGCCTCCTGATGCCACCCCCAGAAGACCGGCCACCCCCGTCCGAACCGTCACCCCGCCCCTCCGGAGGCCGCCTCGGCGCCCGCCTGCGCCGCCGCCCCACCGGCTAGCCGCATCAACCCGCCGCCCCCGGTCAGCCCGCCCCCGACGATCCGGCGGCCCAACGATCCGACCGTGCGGCGATCCGACCGTGCGGCGATCCGACCGTGCGGCGATCCGACGGTGCGGCAGCGCGGCTGCCCGACGGTGCGTCGGGCTCCATTTGGCCTGGCGGTGAGGCTGCCCGGCGGTGCGGCGGATTCTGGGGTTAGGAGGTGCGGCGGCGGGACTGGCGTACGGCGGAGATCATCTCCATGGCGGCGGGGACCTCCAGGCGCAGCCTCGCGCGGCGCCTGGCCCTGGCGCCGCCGGGGTACGGGAGCCGTACCGGGGCGGGCAGCACGCCGGTGGCGGCCTGGGCGACGAGCCCGGCCAGCAGCGCCGTCCAGTCATCGTCGACGGGGTCGTGGAAGTAGTTGGCCGCGCACCACCCCGGGTCGGGGTCGCGGAAGGCCGCCTTCTCCAGGTCGGCGAGCGTGCCGAGGCAGCCGCTCCCCTCGAACACCACGTTGATCATCTCGGCGTTGACGCCGAAGTCGGACAGGACCAGCAGCGGCACCGAGGCGGCGATCGCCTCCAGGGCGGCCGTCGAGCTCACGGTCACGAAGCCCGCGGCGTGCGCGAGGTGTTCGCGCATCGGCCCGGCGTCGAAGGACACCGCGCCGGGGCGGACGCGGCGAGCGGCCACCAGGTCGTCCCAGAGCAGTTCGTAGTGATGCAGCTCGCGGTGGGTCTGCTGCTCGTCGGCGCGGGCCCGGAGCTTCACCACGACGTGGAGGTCGGGCCGGGCGTCGGCCAGAGCGGCCAGCGACAGCAGGACGCGCCGACGTTCGTCCGGCGCCACCGGGACCTTGGCCTGCGTGGCGAAGACGACGCGGTCGCGCACGGCCGCCGCGGGCGCCGGGGCGAGGAACGGCAGCCGGGCGCGGCCGACGGTGCCGTGGACCCCCAGCCCGCGGCCGATCCCGGCGAACTCGGCGGCCTCCCGGTGGCTGTGCACGATGAAGAGGTCGGCGGCGGACCGGAACACCCAGGCCCGCTCGCTGGCGGGCACCGAGATGCCGGGCAGGCCGGTGACCAGGACGGGCCGGTGGCCGTCCGCCCGGTCGAGGACGACCGCGGCGAGCGCCTCGACCACCGGGCCGGTGCAGGCGAGCAGCACGACGTCCGGCCGGTACGAGGCGAGCAGCCGCCGCAGCCGGCGGGCGGGCACGACGTCCGCCTCGGCCATCGTCCCGTTCAGCGCGGAACGGATCTGGCCGGGCGACGGGGTGATCGGCGACCGGACCACCATCATCTGCGCCGTCCACCCCGGCGGCATCCCGCCGAGCAGCCCGGCGGCCCACTTGAGGTAGGAGTCGGAGTCGGCGACGGCGAGGACGCGCACGGTCACCGGGCGGTCTCCAGGCCGTCGAGGAACAGGCTCAGGTGCTCGCGCAGGCCGGGGTCGGCCCGGTCGGTCCACCAGTCGGCGGGAACGGTCACGCCCTGGATCGTAGTACCGGTGCCGCGCAGGACGAGCCGCAACGAGGTCAGCGCGGTCGACGGCAGGCTGACCACCCGGTGGTCGCGGGTGAGGCCGCGCAGGCAGACCTCGACCGGCGGACCCGGCTCGGCGACCGAGATGCGCGGGTGGCGGCGCAGCTCGTCGAGGTCGGCGGCGGGCTCGCGGCGGTGCGGCCGGTAGGCGATCGGCTCGTCGGCGGCCAGGCCAATAACCCATTCCAGGTAACGCTCGCGGTGCACGAGGCCGTTCGCGACCAGGGAACTGCCGAGGACGACCTGCCGTTCGGGCGGCGGCGGCTCGGCCGGGCGGCCGCGCAGCCACGGGAAGTCGTGCCCGACGACGTCGACGCCGTGCGCCGTCACCGCGTCCCGCAGGTCCGCCGGGACGGGCATGGCGGTGAAGACGACCAGGCGGCCGGCCCGGCCCAGCGCGCGTACGCGGGCGGACGTGGCCAGCCCGAGCGCCTGCCGGGCGACGGTCGGCCGGGCGCGGGCGCGCACCAGCGGCCGCGGGTCGGGCGCGGCGAGCAGTTCGAGCAGGTGGATCGTGGCCAGGCCGTCGTCGGCGATGATCAGGCGCTGGGCGCGGAGGGTGAGCAACCGCCGCTGGACGGCCCCGGAGAACGCGTCGCCGATCACCAGCGTGCCGGTCCCGGACGGGACGGGCACGCGGGTGCCGACGTGGACCCGCGCCAGCCCCTGGTGCGGTCCGAGCCGTTCCACCTCGGACGCGGTCGTCACCAGCGGGTCGACGCCCGCCCGCAGCACGACCTCGGTGCCGCGGCCGAGCAGGCCCGCGTGGTGCGCCTCGACCGCCGACAGAAGCTGCAGTGGGGACTCCACCCAGGCCTTGGTCGTCGGCGGTCGTCCTGGCGGCGGTGACGACGGCGGGGGTACGGACACTCTGCGCAGTGTGCTGCGCCTTCACTACGAGAAGGTGAACCCCCGTACAACGTCACGGGGACATTGCCCGCAGGCCCGGTTCTCCCGGACGTTCATCCGGGGGCATCCTCGCGTACGGCGGGAATTCGCCCGGCGCGCTCACAATCACCTGCAAGAACCAGAAGTCTGCTTCCAGGAGTGAGCCACATGCGGGTCTGCGTGTGCACCATCGCACGTCATCCCGAGGACGCCCGGATCCTGCACCGCCAGATCCGGGCTCTGCTCGACGCGGGCCACGAGGTCACCTACATCGCGCCGTTCCGCGCCTGCAACGTGACGCCCTGGCGGAAGATCAGCCCGGTCGACGTGCCGGCCTCGACGGGACGGCGGCGGGCGGCCGCGCTCCGCGCCGCGCACCGGGCGCTGGCCGAGCACGCCGCGTACGCCGACCTGGTGCTGCTGCACGATCCGGTGCTGCTCGTCTCGCTGCCGCGCGCCGTCCGGCGGCGGCCGGTCGTGTGGGACGTGCGCGAGGACACCGCGGCGGCGCTCGGGCCGCTGCTGCGCCCGTTCGCGCGCCGGCTCGAGTCCCGCGGCGAACGGCGGCACCGGCTGCTGCTGGCCGAGGAGGGGCTGGGCGCGCATTTCCGGGGCAGCCACCCGGTGGTGCCGGACACGACGTACGTCGCGGACACGCCGCCCGCGGCCCCGGCCGGCGGGCGCGCCGTCTACGTCGGCCGGCTGTCGGCCGACCGGGGCGCCGGCGACATGATCGAGCTGGCCCGGCGGCTGGCGGCCGAGGGCGTGATGGTCGAGCTGATCGGCCCGGCGGACCCGGAGGTCCGGCCCGCGCTGCGGGCGGCGCAGCGGGAGGGGATCCTGCGCTGGTACGGCTTCGTGCCGAACGACCGGGCGTTGCGGATCGCGGAGGGCGCGACGGCCGGGCTCGCCCTGCTGCGCGACGGCACCCGTGCGGTCCCTGCGAAGGTCATGGAGTACATGGCGCACGGCATCCCGGTGATCACGACGCCGAACCCGGCCGCCGCCGAGGTGGTGAAGGACAGCGGGATCGTGGTGCCGTTCGGCGACGCGGGGGCGGCGGCGGACGCCGTGCTGCGGCTGAGCGGGGACGCCGCGCTCCGCGCCCAGCTGGGCAAGAACGGCCACGAGACGGCCCGCGAGCACTTCCAGTGGTCCGCCGACGCCGAGCGGTTCGTCGCGCATCTGGAGACGTGGGCGGGCCGCACCGCGCCGCTCCGGCCCGTGCCCATCGAGCCGCTGGGCTGACCGGCCTCCCGATCGCCGGTGCGGGCTTACCAGGGCCCGGTTTACTAGGGGCATGGAAACCTTCACGTCCTGGCGGACCTGGGACGAGGCGCGGCCGGAGCTGACCGGGTTGCCCGCGGCCGACCTGGCCGTCGTCGAGCGGGCGGTGATCGCGGCGCGGCGCTGGCACGGCGACCAGCTGCGGCCGACGGGCGTGCCGTACCTGGAGCACCTGCTGGAGGCGCTGGAGGTGCTCGTGCGCGGCGCCGGGGTGACCTCCCCCGATCTGCTCGCCGCGGTGGTGCTGCACGACGTGGTCGAGGACACCGCGGCGACGGCGCGGGACGTCGAGGACGAGTTCGGGCCGGTCGTGGCCGAGCTGGTCGACTGGGTGACCAAGCCCCCGGCGGCCGGGGAGGGACGGCAGGCCAAGCGCGCGGCCAAGTCGGCGTACCTGCGGCGGCTCGGCGAGGCGCCGCGCGAGGCCAAGGTGGTCAAGCTCGCCGACCGGGTCAGCAACGTGCAGCGGCTGCACCAGATGCCGCCCGACTTCCAGCGCCGCTACTACGCCGAGACGATCACCTACGTGCTGCCGCTCGCCGCCGCCGAGCCCTGGTTCGAGAACTGGTATCGCGAGTGGCGCGCGGAGTACGCGCACCTGCTTTGATTCCTTCATGGACAGGGAGTGGGTGGCGGAGGAGAGCATCGCGGTCACGGCCGAGCCCGACGAGGTGTACGCGGCCGTCACGGACCTCCGCCGGATGAAGGAGTGGAGTCCCGAGCTGTTCGCGGTGTGGGTGCGCGGGCGGCGGCTGCGGGAGGGCACCAGGTTCGTCGGCTTCAACCGGATCGGCTGGCGCGTCTGGTTCACCAACTGCCAGGTGAGCGCCGCCGTGCCCGGGGAGGTCTTCGCGTTCCGGGTGTCGAGCTTCGGCATGCCGGTGGCGTTGTGGGGTTACCGGATCGAGGGCGTCGGCGGCGGGTCGACCCGGCTGACCGAATACTGGGAGGACCTGCGGCGCGACAACCGCGGCGCGGGCCTGGTGTCGCTGCTCGGCAAGGTGTTCACCGGCGTGCCCGCCGAACGGCGCGCGGAGGTCAACCGGGCGGGCATGCGGACCACGCTGGAACGCGTGCGGGCCACGTTGGAGACCCGGTAGTGACAGGAAAATGAGAACCTGTTCTACTTAACCGTGTGAGCACGAGTGCTGATACGCATGTGATCCAGGGTGAACAGGTCTCCATGCCGGTGCGCATCCGCGACGCCGCGGTGGCCTCGGCCATGTTCGCCGTGCCCGCCGGCCCGGCGCAGGCCGTCATCGACTACACGGGCCTCCAGGTGGCCACGCCCCTGCTCGGCCGGGCGATCTGCTCCCTGGCGTTCATCCGCTACGCGGACGGCGACCTCGGCCCCTACCACGAGTTCGCGGTGGCGTTCCTGGTGAAGGGCCCGGAACGGATCGGGGCGTTCATCCACTGGCTGCCGGTCAACCAGGCGTTCACCCTCGACGCCGGACGGACGATCTGGGGCTTCCCCAAGGAGATCGCCGACATCCCGATGGACCTCACGAGCCGGATCAAGCGCTGCGCCGTCTCCTTCGGCGGCCGGACCGCGATCGAGCTCGCGGTGAAGCCGGGCCTGCCGACGCCGAGCGGCGCCGGGACGCCCAAGGTCGACGCCTACTCGTGCCTCGACGGCGTCACCCGCCGCACGCCGTGGACGATGAGCCCGTCCGGTGTCCGCCTCCGGCCCGGCGGGGCCAGGCTGAGACTGGGCGACCACCCGGTGGCCGACGAGCTGAGGGGGCTCGGCCTCGACGGCGCCCGCGCGCTGTCCAGCAGCACGGTCGCGCACCTGTCGATGGAGTTCGCGAACGCCGAGGAGGTCGGCAAGTGAAGCGCCTGGCACTGGTCACCGGCGCGGGCAGCGGCCTGGGCGCGCTCGCGGCGCAGCGGCTCGCGGCGGCGGCCTGGGACGTCGTCGGCGTGGACGTCGATCCGGAGGGCCTCGCCCGGACGGCGGCGCGTTCGCCCAACACCCACACCCGCCTCTGCGACGTCGCCGACCCCAAGGCGGTCGAGACGGTGGTCGCCGAGATCGGCACCCCGCACCGCGTCGTGCACGCCGCGGCCGTCAGCCCGATGGGCCTCACCCTGGAGCAGCCCCTCGACGAGGTCGAGCGGGTCATGAGGGTCGACTACCTGGGCACCGTCCACGTCGTCCGCGCGACCATGCCGGGCATGGTCGCGCGCGGGCGCGGCGAGCTGATCCTCTTCTCCTCGCTGGCGGGCTGGCTGCCCGCGCGGACGACCTCGGCGTACGGGGCGGCCAAGGCGGCGGTCGACAACTACGCCGAGACGCTCTTCCAGGAGTACGGCGACAGCGGCGTCACGATCCGCGTGGTGTGCCCCGCCCAGGTGGACACCCCCGGGCTCCGCGCCGCCGCCGAGCGTTACCCGGCGGCCGGCCGGGGGCCTCGCATGGCGGCGCGGGAGGTGCTGGACGAGGTCGACAGGTCGCTGGCCCGGCCCGCCCACGACCTCTACGTGCTGCCGGGACGCCGCGCCAAGAGCGCCGTCTTCCTGCGCCGGCACGCCCCCCGGCTCATGGACGCCGCCGTCCGCCGGGCGACCCGGCCACGCTGAGCGAATAAGCTGTCTCTTTCGCCCCTCCACGGGGAACGGGGAACACTCCCCCGAGGAGACAGCCGCAAGGAGCAGCCTGGATGTCGTCCCCGGTCACGGGCCGGCCGGCCTCGGCCAAGCAGACGGTCAAGGATCAGGAGATCGCTGCCGAGCAGCGGTACGTCGACGTCGCCTACGAGCGGCTCGAGGAGATGCGCGCGGACGCCCAGGCGATGCTCCGCGAGGGCTACCGGCAGTCGCTGGCCGGCACCAAGGGCTCGCTGGTCGACCGCGACGCGATGGTGCACCAGGCCGCGCTGCGCGCGCAGGCGCTCGACGTGGCCGACGACGGCCTGGTCTTCGGGCGGCTCGACCTGGCCACCCGGGAGATCCGCTACGTCGGGCGCATCGGGGTGCGCACCGGCGAGCACGACTCGCTGGTGATCGACTGGCGGGCGCCCGCCGCCGAGGACTTCTACCGCGCCACCCCGGAGGACCCGCGCGGCGTGGTGCGGCGCCGGGTGCTGCACTCGCGCGGCCACGCGGTCGTCGACCTCGAGGACGACCTGCTCGCCCCGGAGGCGGCCGACGGGCTCACGATCGTCGGCGACGGCGCGTTCCTCGCCTCCCTCGCCCGGACGCGCGAGGGCGCGATGCGCGACATCGTGGCGACCATCCAGCGCGAGCAGGACGAGGTCATCCGCGCGCCCGCCGACGGCACCGTGCTGGTGCGCGGCGCCCCCGGCACCGGCAAGACCGCGGTGGCCCTGCACCGGGTGGCCTACCTGCTGTTCCGGCACCGCCGCCGGTTCGGGTCCCGCGGCGTGCTGATCGTCGGCCCCAACCGCCGGTTCACCGCGTACATCGAACGGGTGCTGCCCTCGCTCGGCGAGGGCTCGGCCAGCCTGCGCTCGCTGGGCGACCTGGTCGAGGGCGTGACCGCGGCCGTGCACGACTCCCCCGAGCTGGCCCGGCTCAAGGGCGCCGAGCCGATGGTGCGGGTGTTGCGCCGGGCCGTCGCCGACCAGGCGCCCGGCGCGCCCGACGAGCTCCGCGTGGTCTACCGGGGCGTGGTCGTCCGGCTCGACCGGCAGCGGCTCGACAAGATCCGCAACGAGGTGCACCGGCGCAGCCGCGGCAGCGTCAACGCCGCCCGGGGAAGGGCCGCGGAGCTGCTGCTGGAGGCGCTCTGGCAGCACTACACCGACATCGGCGGCCAGGACGAGCCCGCGCCGCCCGGCCAGGAGAACCTCGCCCTCTGGGAGGGCCTGCTCGCCGCCGACGGCCTCGGCGAGCTCGACGGCGGGCCGGCGAACGGCGAGTCCTCGAACGGTGACACTGCGGCCGCCCGCGGGCCGGTGGGCAAGCAGGAGGCCTTCACCGCGCGGGTGCGCGAGCAGCGCGCGTTCACCGACTTCCTCATGGCCTGGTGGCCGATCCGCCGCCCGCTCGACGTGCTGGCCGCGCTCGGCGACCCCGAACGGCTGCGCCGCGCCGCCGGCCGCGAGCTCGACCGGACGGCCGTCGAGGCGCTGGCGGCGTCCTGGGCCGGCGGCGGCACGCTCAGCTACCAGGACGTGGCGCTGCTCGACGAGATCGACTCCCTGCTCGGCTCGCCGCCGCGGCCCGTCCGCCGCCGGGGCAAGGCGCGCGAGGAGGACCCGTACGTGGTCGACGGCGTCAACATCCTCACCGGCGAGGAGGTCGCGGACGACGACTGGGAGCCGGAGATGCGCGAGCTCACCACCTCGATCGAACGCCTCGAGCAGTCGCGCCGCGTCGACGACGGCGTGGTCGAGGAGCGGCCCGAGTACGCGCACATCGTGGTGGACGAGGCCCAGGACCTCTCGCCGATGCAGTGGCGCATGCTCGGCCGCCGCGGCCGGCAGGCGAGCTGGACGATCGTCGAGGACCCGGCGCAGAGCGCCTGGGAGGACCTCGACGCCGCGCGCACCGCCATGGAGTCCGCGCTGGGCAACGACCAGGCGGCGGGCGGCGGCGGGCGGTCGCAGCGGCGGGGCAAGGGCCGGGTCCGCAAGCGGCCGGCCCCTCCCCGGGCACGCTACGAATACGAGCTGACGACCAACTACCGCAACTCGACCGAGATCGCGGCGGTGGCGACGCGGGTGCTCGCGCTGGCGCTGCCCGGCGCCCGGCCGGCCCGCGCGGTGCGCGCCTCCGGCATCGACCCGGTCGTGCGCGCCGTCCCGGCGGCGGAGCTGGCGGACGCGGCCCGCGCGGCGGTGGAGGAGCAGCTCGACCAGGTCGAGGGCACGATCGGGCTCATCGTCCCGCTGCCGGTGCCGCCGCGGGCCGGGGACGGCGGCCGGCCTGACCTGTTCGCCGCCGACGGCGGCCCGCGTCCGGTGACGTGGAGCGCGGCCGACCGGGACCGGCTCGCCGCCGGGCTGCCCGAGCGCGTCCAGGTACTCGACGTCCTGGAGGCCAAGGGCCTGGAGTTCGACGCGGCGGTGATCGTGGCGCCGGAGACCGTCGCCGCGCAGTCGCCGCGCGGGCTGCGCGTCCTCTACGTGGCGGTCTCGCGCGCGACGCAGCGCCTCACGGTGATCACCGCCGACGCCGGGTGGGCGGCGACCCTCACCGGCGGCGAGGCCTAGCCGGCGGGCGTCAGGCGGGCGGCTCGTAGGGCGGGCGACCCGGGCGAGCGGCGGTTAGGCTGACAAGAGACCTGACCGCTTGGCGTCATGACGACCGGAGATGTATGAGCGGCCGCAATCCCGCCCCACGGCGCAGCTACGGTGGCCGCACGGCGGAGGAGCGGCGCGCCGAACGACGGGAACGGCTGCTGGGCGCCGGGCTCGAGCTCTTCGGTTCGCAGGGGTACGCCGCGACGTCCATCGAGCGGCTGTGCTCGACCGCGGGCGTGTCCACGCGCAACTTCTACGAGGAGTTCAGCGGGCGCGAGGAACTGCTCGCCACGCTCCATCTCCGGCTCAACGAGCGGGCCAGCGAGGCGACGGCCGCGGCCTACGCCGCCGCGGCGGGCGAAGACCTCCCCACCCGGGTCGAACGCGCGGTCAGCGCGTACGTGGGCGTCACCGCCGCCGACCCGCGCTGGGCCCGCATCAGCTTCGTCGAGGTGATCGGCGTCAGCTCCGAGCTGGAGGCGCTGCGGCTGGAGTGGCGCGAACGCTGGGCCGACATGATCGTGGCCCTGGCCGACGAGGCCGCCGCCCGCGGCGAGGCCGTCGACCGCGACTACCGGCTGACCGCGGTCGCCGTCATCGGCGCCGTCAACAACCTCGTCCACCACTGGTCCGCGCGCGGCCAGGACATCCCGCTCGACGCGATCACCCGCGAGCTCACCCACCTGATCCTCGCGGTCACCTCCGCGCCCTGATCCGCCCGCGGCGCAGCGCGTCCCGCCCGCTCACGGCCGCGTACGCCAGCACGCTGCGCAGCGGGTGGCGGCCGGGATCGGGCTCCCCGCCTCGCCCCACCCGCCACAGCTGCTCGGTGTGCCAGGCCAGCTCGCTCATGCCGTCCAGCCGTCGCACGCCCACCCGCCGCGGCTCCACCCCGCTCACGACGTCCTCCCCGGCGAGCACCCGCGCGGGCAGTCCCGGGTCCAGCGCCATCGGGCGCGCGAGCCCGACCACGTCGACCGCGCCGCCACCGATCGCCTCCTCCATCCCGGCGCGCGTCCGGAAGCCGCCGGTCAGCATGAGCGGGATCGCCGACCGCGCCCGCACCTTCTCGGCGAACTCCAGGAAGTACGCCTCCCGCTCCCGCGTGCTCCGCCGCGTACTCTGCCTCCCGGTCAGCAACTCCGGCGACTCGTACGTACCGCCGGAGATCTCCAGCAGGTCGACGCGCTCCTCCTCCAGCACGCCCGCCACCTCCAGCGACTCCTCCCAGTCCAGGCCGCCCCGCTGGAAGTCGGCCGAATTGAGCTTCACCGACACCGGCGTCCCCGGCCCCACCGCCGCCCGGACCGCCCGCACGACCTCCACCAGGAACCGCCGGCGCCGCACCGGGTCCCCGCCCCATCCGTCGCTCCGCAGGTTGGTCGACGGCGACAGGAACTGGCTGATCAGATACCCGTGCGCGGCGTGGACCTGGACGCCGCCGAACCCCGCCCGCACCGCGATCCCCGCGGTCACCGCGAACCGTTCGACCAGACCCTCGATCTCCGCGCCGGTCAGCTCCCGGGGCGTGCCGAACGTGCCGCCCAACCCCCGCACGCCCACCGCCGAGGGCGCGACCGGCCGCCGCGCGATGTACCGCGGCGACTGCCGTCCGGCATGGTTGACCTGCATCCAGACCTGCGCGCCGCCCGCCGCTGCCGACTCCGCCCAGGCCCGCAGCAGGTCGAGGTCGCGCTCGTCCTCCACCGACACGTTCAGCGGCTCGCTCAGGGCGGTCCGGTCGACCGCGACGTTGCCGGTCAGCAGCAGGCCGGCCCCCGAATCGGCCCATCGCCCGTACAGCCGCACCAGCTCGGCGGTCGGCCCGTTGGCCGGGGTCGCCAGCTGCTCGCTCATCGCCGCCTTGGCCAGCCGGTTGCCCAGCTCGGCCCCGCACGGCAGCCTCAACGGCTCGGACAGCGCGCTCATCGGTCAAGGATGCCGACGCGCCCCCGCCCGCCGCTTGAACGAACCTGCTGTCAGAGCGCGCCGAGGGAGGCACGAGGGTGGTGGTACCGGCCCGCCCGCAGCGGGACCTGCGGGCCTGACCTCATCACCCGGCATCACCCGGCTCCAGTCGCCGGCGTCGCCGTGAGGCAGTGCCGGAGCCCGTTAATGAGTTCGGCGCAGGCCATGGTGGTGAGTTCGGCGGGGAGCATGGCGGTGGTGATGTCGCCGTCGGAGCGGGCCTTGTGCTTGAGAAGGGCGGCCGACCTGGTGCTGAGGGCGAGCCGGTCGTAGCGGCGTGCCCCGCGCAGGTGCGCCCACGACGCTTGGCAGGCGGGGCTGAAACGCAGTGACAGGCTGGCCGCCCCGAGGGGTGCGGTGGTGAGGGTGCGGGCGTCGCGGTCGCAGGCCATCACCGCCGGCTGCTGGTCGGCGCAGGTGCTCAGACGGCACCCGGGTGAGGCCACCGCGGGAACCGTGGCCGGCTCTCGGGATGCTCGTGGAGCGGAGTCACCGCGCACGTCCGCGGCCGAGCCGATCCCGGGGATCGAGGATTCCGCCGAGGTGCAGACCGCGAGCAGCGCCATCGCGATGGCGGTGGCCGTCAGGACTCGGCCGACGCGGCCATGGCCGTGATGACCGGCTGGGGCGGCGCCTGCCACATGAGCGGGCAGGCCCCGGTCGGCCACGCCAGCGGATCCGGTGGCCGGTGCCGTGCCGGGGTCGGGGTGATCAGGTCCGTCGGCGGCGTCCGCGGCGGGCCGCTGTGATCGGTACTGCGGCACCGGAGGCGGCGGCGCCGATGGCGGCACGGACGAAGGTTCCGTCGCAGAAGCCGGTGCCCAGGCCGCGGCGGCGTTCTCCCACAGCGCCATGAGGCGTTGCTGGTCACCGGCGGCCAACGTGGCCAGCGCGCGGGCGATGTCGCGCGGGATGAGCACCTGGCCGTTGAGGTAGCGGCTCCAGGCCGAGGTGGAACAGGCGGTCCTGGCGGCCAGCGCCGCCAGAGTCAGACCACTGCGGTCCTTCAGCATCCGCAACTCGGTCACCACCACCCGGGCCGCGACAGGCATCGACTCCGGCAACGGACGCCACCTCGCCATGGTCCTCTCCCCACCTCAACGCGGCACTCCTCAGCCGATGAACCCCCATAATCACCACGCTCCCTCTCCGACGCGTCCGCGGCACCGGCGGTTCACCGACCCGTGCGCGCCGTCGTCCCTCACCCGCTCCGTTCGCTCCGCCCGGTCACGGTGCTCGCCACGGCAGGGCCAGGAGCGCCCACCCGCCGCGACCGGCGTCGTCTCCGCCCGCGACCACCCACGTCCCTGCAGCTCAGCGAGTTACACGTCCCGGATTTTCCCGACCTCGCGCCGGCCTCTGGCACGCCCTCATGGCCGCGGACACGATCACTTCGTGTACCGCCGCCTCCCGACGAACCGCGAGGCGGACCCCCGGCCGCCAATGCGGTCACCAGAAACGGATGAAAGGGCTCCTGCCATGAGGAAAAAGTTGCTAGTCGCAGCGGCGGCGTCGGCCGTGTTGGCGCCGATGCTCGGCACGCCGACTCAAGCGAGCACCGCGCCCACCGCACTCGCGGCCCCCGCCGTCCATGCGGCCCCCGCGGCCCCTGTGAATGTGGGCACCTTCACGGCGAAGGCCGCTCACACGAAGACCCTGTGGATCCGCCGGAGCGGCTGCACCTGGCTGGCTTACAGCAGCCATACCGGTGCCCACACCCGCAAGGTGCAAGGGGGGTGCACAGGCCATTCATGGATCTATGTCCAGAGCACGACCGGCTGGAAGAGCGGCTGGAAGAGCGGCTGGAAGCACGCCAGGGGGCAGGCCGGTGTGAGCATGCAATCGCCCAAGGGCCGGGGCAAGGTCAAGTACAGCTGGCACAAGACCCGGCGTAACGAGACCGCCCGGCTCATCGCGCACTGACGCCGGGGCCGCCCGCGTCGACGGCGGTCCTCCGATCCGGCCTCAGGCTCCGTGGACAGAAGACCGATGCCCTGGCATCCCGCATGGGATGCCAGGGCCAGGTCGAGAACCTCAGCTCCCCGGCGGTGCAGAACAAGCCTGCTGTCAGAGCGCGCCGAGCGCCTGCATCATGCCGAGCCCGTCCGAGACCACCCAGTACTCGGCGAGCCGCCCGTCCTTGATCCGGAAGATGTCCTGCCCCCTGAGCCCGACGCGCGTCCCCGGCTCGGCCGTCGCCCCCGGGATGCCGCCCTTGTACGACCCGTACAACGTCCACCCGGCGGCGATCATGCCGTTCCCCAGCACGGGCCCGGCGGTCAGCTCCGTGGTGATGTCACCGAACATCGCATGCGACTGCCTGACCTGGTCGGCGAACTCCGCCGGCCCGCGCACCTCCACCGAGGGCCAGTGCCCGACGGCGTCCGGTGCGATGATCTCGTCGGCGACGGCGAAGTCGCCCTGCCACAGGTCGAACAACCACCGCCGGTAAAGCCTCTCGTCGTCCATACCGCCCCCCTGCCCGAGATCCCCCCGTTCATGCACGTCAGGAGCCCCGTGAGCCAGTTCTTCAACGCCGCCGGCGAGACGCTGTGGAACCCCTCCAACGGCGTGGCGTCCCTGTTCATGCGCACGGCGGAGACCCTCGCCCCCGAGGCGGGGACACCGACCGGGATCGGCCCCATGGAGAACGACGAGTGCGAGATCGACCTCCCCGCCTTCACCACGTTCACCGGAGCCCTCGTCCAGCGTCTCGAACGAAGCGGCCACCCGATCCTGCACGCCCTGATGGAGGGCTTCGTCGCCACAGCCCTCGTTTTGGTAGAACGCGGCGGCGTACCCCTGCCTCCCGCAACCTCCGGCCCCCGGCGCGACGTCCACGTCGGCATGGAACCACCGGCCCGCCGCGACTGGTCCGAGCTCGCGGCGCGGCACGCCCGCGCGATGCCCCGCTGACTTACCAAGCGCTTGCTACGATGCGGGCATGCCGCTCTCCCCGCTAGAGATCTCCGACCGCATCGAGATCGGCGAGGTGCTCGCCCGCTACGCCCTGGCCGTGGACTCCGGCCGCTGGGACCTCCTCGACGGCGTCTTCACCCCGGACGCCACCCTCGACTACAGCTCGGCCGGCGGCGTCACCGGCACGCTGGACGAGGCGAAGGCCTGGCTGGCGGAGGTGCTGCCCGCGTTCCCCGGCCGCCAGCACCTCATCACCACCCCTCTGATCGCGTTCGACGGCGACCACGCCGAGGTCACCGCCTCGTTCACCGACACGCTCGCGCCCAGCCGCGGCATGATCAAGGCGGACGCCCCCGGCCTGGCCCGCGGCGGCGGCTGGTACCACCACCGCATGACCCGGACGGCGGGCGGCTGGCGCAGCCGCGAGATCGTCCTCGAACAACTCTGGCGCACGATCCAGTAAGAATGGCCTGGTGAAGGTCATCGCCATCTCGGACACCCACGCGCCCCGCCGCTGGAAGTCCTGCCCGCCCGCGGTCGCCGAGCATCTGCGGGACACCGACCTGATCCTGCACGCCGGAGACGTCTGCACCGCCGACGTCCTGGACGAACTCGCGGCCTACGCGCCCGTCCACGCCGTCATGGGCAACAACGACGGCCCCGACGTCGCGGCCTGGGGAGCCCCCGAGACCCTCGAACTCGACCTGGACGGCCTCAAGGTCGCGATGATCCACGACAGCGGCCAGGCCAAGGGCCGTACAGCCCGCATGCGCCGCCGCTTCCCGGACGCCGACCTCGTCGTCTTCGGCCACTCCCACATCCCGCTGGACGAGACCGGCGACGGCATTCGCGTCTTCAACCCCGGCTCCCCCACCGACCGCCGCCGCCAACCCCACGGCACACTGGGCCTCCTGACGATCGAGAACGGCTCCCTCACCGAGGCCCAGATCGTCCCGGTGACCTGACCGCGCCCGCGTCAGTGCCCGCCCTCGCCCCGCTTCACCCGCGTGACAAGCTCCGCGAACACCTCAACGGGCAGAACGAGATGCCCCGCCTCAGGCGCCTTGGAATCCCGGACACCAACCCGTCCAGAAAGATCGGCGACCTCAACGCAGGAGCTGTTCTCCATTCCCTGGCTTCGGGTGGATTTGCGCCACTGGGTCATAGGTGGTGGCCTCCATGGTCCTCTCGATCAGGCGTCGGGTGGCGTTTTCGGGCAGGGCCACCGCGCCGATCCGCTCGTACCAGTGCCGGAAGTCTGCGACCTCCGCGCTTGTTTGCACCAGTCTTCCACCGCCGAGCGCCTCGGTATATACGAGATCGTTGCGACCGATCCGCATGATCTCGAACGCACCCGCGAGACCCGGATGGGCGCCTGAGGTCTTGGGAACCACCCGGACACTCACGTTGGGCAGCGTGCCGACCTGAAGAAGCTTGGCGAGTTGCTCCCGCATGACTTCGGGGCCGCCGATCCACCACTCGAGAGCGGCCTGACCGATCACAATCCACAGCATGGGCGCGTTCGTCGTGTGCAGACGCTCCTGCCGTTGCATGCGTTTGTTCACCTGCCCGTCCAGGTCCCGCACCCCGAACGCCTCGAACAGCGCACGCGCGTACTCCGGGGTCTGGAGCAGTCCAGGCACCACGTTCGACTCGTAGATCCACAGCGCGGAGGACCGCGCCTCCAACTCCAGGTGGGCCTTGAACCAGTCGGGGTCGCTGGCGAACATCGCGTAGTGGACCATCACCCCGAAGAGGCCTCCGGTCCTCCACGCCTCGTCGATCTTCTCGGCCTGGTCCGGCGCGAGCTTGGCCTCCCCGTTCTCCAGCCTGGAAACGCTGGAACGGGCGCAGTGGAGCAGCTCAGCGAGCGCGTGACCAGACCAGCCGTTCTGCTTGCGCAGAAAGCGCAGTTGGCACGAGATCCAGTGCCACATGGACGTGCGCGGGTCGGGGGACTCGTTCATCCTGACGCCTCCACCGCCGGGGCGGAAAGTTCTGGATCCACCAAGGACCAGCGCCACATTAACCGCGGAGAGTGACCATCGACTCACTATCGAGCAAAGTGACGCCGACTGAGCTCGGCCAACGACACCAGCACTCCGGTACGGCGACTGACAGGCCGAGTTGATGGACGAAATGGGCCTGGTTCGGATGGCGGTCGATCCGTAGGCTGAACGCCGTCACCCACAGGCCCCAGCCTTCACCCCGCGGCTGCCGGCACCTTCCGCGATGAAGGGACCCGCCCGCCATGACCGACAAGCGCGGCGCCAGCATCGGCGCGCTCGAAGACCTGTCGAGGACGTTCAGCAAGCACTCCAGGAACCTGGACGCCCTGATCAAAGACCTCAACGGCCGTACGGTCTCCAGCAACGAGATCTGGTGGGGGCCGGGCGCCGACCGGTTCCGAGCCGCCTGGATGGAGGCCAAGACCGCGTTCGACAAGATGGCCGTCGCCCTCGAACAGGGCGGCCAGGACATCAAGCGCTCCCAGCAGAACATCGAGGCGGCGACCCGCTGACCGCGTGCCTGTCCGATGAGCCGGGCGGAGCAGGCGGCGGCGCGACTACAGCGGGTCAAGCAACTGGCTGAGCGGCACGGCCCGGCGTTGCGGCATGCCTTCGGAGTGCTCCTGGAGGACGCTCTGATCGGCCCCGCCGGTGACCGGCTGTTTCAGGGGCTGGCCGAGCGGCACCGTGACGCGCGTTCGGCGTTCTATGCCGCGTTCGACGCGGTGGAACGGCTCGCGGCCCAGGCCGAGGCAGGGCCGCCACGACTCGGCGAGCCGTACATCCCCGGCCCGCCTCGCGGTGGCCGCCGCGCCCCTTCCGACGTTCGGGGCGGGTCTCCCGACGCGCTGCACCGGCTCGGTGCCGAGCTGGGCCGAGCCGGACGCGAATGGCAGGACGCCGGTGACGCTCTGGCCCGCATATTGGACGGCCTGGGGCTGAGCACCTCCCCGGCGCACTCGGTCAGCCGCGCCGGGCGTTGGGTGGCCGCGCAGCAACACGACGTTCACCGGCGCCGCGACGAGCTGATCAAGGCCGACCAGCAGCAGGCCTTGCAGGCCGCGCTCGGAACCGTCCAAGGCGTCGCCCGCGCTCTCGGGCGGCCCCGCGAGTCGCGGAACACCGTCGGAATCGCCCTGAACAAGACGTGGAACGACTACACCCGTCGCTACCTGCCCGGGGTGTGGACGGGCACCAAGGACATCGGGCTCGCCGCCCTCGCGTCCAACCCGGTGACCGCGCCGGTCTACGCGCTCGAAGACTGGGACAGCTGGCTCCAGCGCGGCCCGGTAGGCCAGGTCAAGGGCGTCGTCCAGGGCGTCCAGCATCCGATCGCGTTCGCCAAGGCGATGATCGACTGGGACGAGTGGAAGAAGGACCCCCTCCGCGCGTTCGGCAAGACCGTCCCCACCCTCGTCATCTCAGCGGTCACCTTCGGCACCGGCACAGGAGCCGGTGCCGGAGCCAAGGCGGGAACGGCATCCACCCGTTTCGGCAAAGTCCAACGCTCCGACGCCGACCAGCCGGACAGTGGAAAGACCTGGAAAGGCGAAGGCGGGCTGAAGCTCAGCGCGAGCGACAATGCGGCCGCGGACCGTTTCATCCAACGAGCCCGGACCAGCGAACCAGCGATCACATCTCGGATGACGAACATCGCCGACGATGTCGGAGCCCAGATGGTGGGCCTCCGGGAGGCTCTGAAAACCGAGGTCTCACTGAAACGCAAGATTGCGACAAAGCTCAAGATACGTACAGCGTGGACCATCGACGATGCGCTCGCCAGTATCAACGACTCGGTGCGCTATACGATGAAACTGTCGGATGCGAACTACGCCGGGGGCGTCCGGCAGGCCACGCATCAACTCAGGGCACAGGGATACGAACTTGTACCGGGATCCTGGAAGAACACCTGGGGCGGCGCGGGATATCAGGGCATCAACTCGACCTGGCGTGACCCCCGGACGGGTCAGATCTTCGAGGTTCAGTTCCATACCCAGCAGAGCTTCTGGGCGAAGACCGTCACCCACGGCCTGTACAAGAGGATCCGCTTGCCCGGCACCAGCCGCGAGGAAGTCTCCCGGCTGGAGCGGGAGCAGGATGACATCTTCGACGACGTCCCTGTCCCTGACGGGGCGCCGGACATAGGTCCCGACTAGAAAGGCCGGACGTGAGCAACGAGACACCCAAGATCACCTACTACGCCCTCATCGACGACGCCCATCCAGTCGAGCGACCCGCAGGAATTATGCGACGCATACACGCCGAGCCGATTTCAGTAGATGAGGCGTTCACCAAGAACATGGAATGGGAGCCGACCGAGTTCTTGCGACTCCACTATCTGGGGCACAACGAAGACGACTACGTTGAAATCTCGCAGAGCCATGCGGAAGCCGTGATCGCCGGATGGAAACAAGGCCGATCAGACCAGGGCCTCTGAGTCGGAGACCGCGGTATTCGCCGCGAGTTGCTCACCGGGGAGGACGTCGTTCTGGATCCCGGCGAGCCGCACAGTGTGGTTTCAGATGATGGGGGGGCGGCCGGTGCGGGTCATGCGCCAGGCGGTGCGCCAGGAGATGGGGCGGCGGGGGCCGGCGGGCTTGCGCCAGCCCTCGGCTCGGTCGATGACGTCTCCCTGCACCCGGGATTTCCCCAAGGCGCTCCCGCCTTGCAGCGAGGGCTCAGCACGTACGGTAGGAGCAATCCGAGCGAGATGATCGCCGAAGCGTTCGCCGAGTGGAGACTCAACTCCCATCCACGGCCCATCGCTTCGGCCGTCGGTGGCTTCATCGACAAGCACTTCAAGGGGAAGTGATGATCCAGGTCATCCCTCCGGCGAGCATCTGTGATTCATGCGCGCGACTCAGGGATGTCCCCAATCCCGACTACGACCCGGAGACAAGCACGAATGTGCTGGATGTAGGCAGTATCTATTACTGTGCTGCTTTCCCCGACGGTATCCCCAACGACATCTACCGCGAAGGATACGACCATCGGCTGCCCTACCCCGGGGACCAAGGCATCCGCTATGACTTCGAACCAGGCAACCAGGCCCCCTTGGAGGCGTTCGAGAAAGAGACCCCGGCGGACCAACGCACCAGAGATGTCACCGGCAGTGCTCGGGGGTGGGCTCGGGAGATGGTGGTGCTCAAGCGGCGGCGACTGGGGCTGGTGGGGCGATTGCTGGATGCGCCACAGCTGGTGGTGCCTGTACGCAGTGACGGGTCTTGGGCGCAGTGGGATCTCGACGAGTTCTCCATGCTCGGGGTCTCCACCACGGGGCCGCGGACGCTGGACTTCGACGAGGACGACGATCATGCGGGATGGACGCCCATCTCGGCGGAGCAGCTTGCCGCAGGTGTGTCCGAGGACGTCTGGCTTTATGTCGACCAGGGCGGGCCGCTGCTACCGGGGCGAGACCTGAGATCCACGGCCGTTCCCCTGCTGCGTGCCGCACGTGCCCACGCCGCCGGTCGGGCGAGCGAGGACACGCTCATCGAGGCGTTCAAAGCCGCCGACGTCTACCGTCCACGACGACCGGCGGAGCGGCTCGGGGTGTTCAGTTCGCTCCTCGCGTTGGAGGCATCAGGGAGCGGCTCGCACTGGTCCCGGGAGCGCGGCGGCGAGCTTCTCACCGGGGAGGAGCTGGTGCTGGACCCTGGTCTGCCGCACAGCGTGGTTTTCAGATGATGGGGGGGCGGCCGGTGCGGGTCATGCGCCAGGCGGTGCGCCAGGAGATGGGGCGGCGGGGGCCGGCGGGCTTGCGCCAGCCCTCGACGAAACCCTTGAACCAGGGCTTGAGGGCGCTCGGCCTGCGCTCGCGGAGGAGGGTCATGCCGACCCAGACGGCGAGGTAGGTGAGCGCCAGGGGCCACGGGAGGTTGCGGCGGGCCAGCCAGACGCGGTTGCGGGCGTTGTAGCGGTAGAACATGTCGTGCCGGGTGGGCAGCACCGCGGGGTGGAACATGACCGCGGACGCGTCGTAGACGATGCGGTAGCCGGCGTTGAGGGCCTGCCAGGCGAGGTCGGTCTCCTCGTGCGCGTAGAAGAAGTCCTCGGGGAGGCCGCCGGCGGCGTCCCAGGCGGCGCGGCGGACGGCGCAGGCGCCGCCGAGGAACGTGGTGACCTCGGAGGAACGTTCGGGGTCGCCGGCGCGCAGGCGGGGCACGTGGCGGCGCTCACCGCGGCCGCCCTCGGGGTCGCGGACGCGGAACGAGATGATGCCGAGGTCGGGATCGGCGGAGAAACGGTCGCGCAGGTGGACGCCGAGACGGGTCGAGCGGTACCAGCCGTCGTCGTCGAGGAAGAGGATGACGTCGCCGCAGGACGCCTCGACGCCGCGGTTGCGGCCCGCGGGGATGCCGACGTTGCTGGGCAGCGGGACGGGCTTGACACGTTCGTCGTCGAACGGGGCGAGGCCGGCGTCGGGCACCGGGTCGACGCCGTTGCCGACCAGCACGACCTCGACGTCGACGTGCTCCTGCTCGAGCGCGCTGCGGACCGCCCGGGCGAGTTCCTCGGGACGGTTACCCATCGTCAGCACGACGACCGACAGCTTCAACGTGACGCTCCCTGCCATTCCACGATCCTGCACAAGTCTGTCACCTTGATGACACCTTTGCGCAAGATCGCATTGGCCGCGGTGTGATCTGGGCGTTGTTGACGGTCACTTGAGCCTCCGCGACGCCAGGATGCTCACGAGGTGGAGCAGCGTCTGGAGGACGGCGACCAGCGCCACCGCGACGGTCAGCACCCGCATGGCGGCGGGCGTGTCGTTGCCCATGACGGTGTCGAGCACGGCGGCGGCCACGATGAGCAGCGACAGCTCGACCGCGCCGATGATGCGGTGGAGGCGCAGCATGGACGCGGCCTGCCGGGCCAGCGCGATGTGCGTGGAACGGGGGCGCAGCGCGCGGTCGCCGCCGGCGGGGTCGGCGGGCAGCCCGGACTTGGCGCGGGCGACGACGACGTTGTCGGTCTCGGCCTTGATCAGCGCGGCGCCGAGGGCGGCGACCAGGCCGAGCTCGACCCAGCCGCCGCTGGTCCAGCCGCCCTGGGCGGCGAAGCCCAGGCCGATGAGCAGCGACACCTCGGACAGGTAGTGGCCGATGCGGTCGAGGTAGACCCCCGCGACCGAGGTCTGCCGGAGGTAGCGGGCGACCTCGCCGTCCACGCAGTCGAGCAGGAGGTAGATCTGGATCAGCACCGCGCCGCCTATCGCGGTCCACAACGTGCCGTCGACCGGCAGCGAGACGACCAGGCCCGCGACGACGCCGCTCAGCATCATCAGGTAGGTCAGCTGGTTGGGGCTGAGCCCCAGCCGCAGGGAGATCCAGGCGAAGTAGGGCGAGAGGGCGCGCATGTAGAGGCGGCCCGCCCAGTGCTCCTCGTTGCGCCGGTCCTTGAGCCCGGGCGGCTGCCCGTAGCGGCGGATGTCTGCGACCTTGGCGGAACGGCGGGACGGGCGGGCGTCCTGCTCGGCGGGGGGCGCGTCGGCGGCCATGGTCCGCTCAGCCTCCAAGGGCTTGGACATACTCTTCCACCGCCTTGCGGATGGCGGCCTGGTCGAGCGCGAGATGCTCCAAGATCGTATAGCGGCCCGGCCGGGTCTGCGGGGCGTAATGCACGGCTTCGGTGAACTGCTCGGTGGTCAGGCCGACGTCGCCGGGCGTCCTGGGCAGCTTGTGCCGTTCGAGGCACGCGACGATCTCCGCCAGCCGCTCGCCGCCGGCGCCGAGGTGGGTGGCGCGCAGGTGGTAGCAGAACGCGGCGCCTATCCCGGCGAGCTCGCCGTGGTTGGCGGTGCCCGGGTAGAGCTGGTCGATCGCGTGCAGGATCTCGTGGTCGCCGCCGCTGGCCGGACGGGAGTCGCCGGCGAACGACATCGCCATGCCCGAGAGCACCAGGCTCTCGGCCAGCACGGTCAGGAACCGGTCGGAGTCGACCGTGCCGGGCTGGTGGAGCAGCGCCTCGGCGGCGGTGCGGGCGACGGTGAGCGCCATCCGGTCGACCTTCTCGCCCTGCTCCTCGGCCGCCAGCAGCCAGTCGTCGACCGCGGAGAAGTTGCTCACCACGTCGCCGATGCCGGCGCGGACCAGGCGTTCGGGCGCGGCCCGCACGTAGTCCAGGTCGACGACCATGGCCAGCGGCATGACCACGCCGAACGAGCCCTTGCCCTTGTCGTGGGTGAGGGAGGCGACCGGCGAGCAGATGCCGTCGTGCGACAGGTTGGTGGCCACCGAGACCATCGGGATGCCCGACAGGGTCGCCGCGTACTTGGTCGCGTCGATCGTGCGGCCGCCGCCGATGCCGACGACCGCCTCGTACGACCCGGCGCGCAGCTTGGACGCCAGGCTGACCGCCGCGTCGACGGTGCCGCCGTCCACGTGGAACACCTCGCACGCCGCCAGCGACGGCTTCACGTGCTCGGTGATCTGGTCGCCCTGCCCCGGTCCGACCGCGATCGCCACCCGCCCCTCGGTGACGATGCGCTTGTCTGCCAGGAGCTCGCCCAGGGCCTTGATGGCACCGGGCCGGACGTCGATGGACAGCGGCGCGTTGAGCATCCGCGTCAGCAGGGGCATGTGCCTTCCTTTTCCGGCTCACGGGTCGCCGTTCCGGAGGAGGGCCGCGGGGGCGGCGTCACCGGGGCGGCTCCGCCGTGACCGGCGCCGCGGGGGCGCCGGTCACGGACCGGAGGTCGCGTGGTGGGTCGGTCGGTGCCGGCTCGGTCGGTGCCGGACCGGTCAGTAGGTCTTGGCGATGCGCCGGGCCTTCTCGAGGTCGTCGTGGTTGTCGACCTCGACCCAGTCGACCGCGCCGATGGGGGCGACCGCGATGGTGCCGCCGCGGTTGACCAGCTCCTGGTAGCCGTCCTCGTAGTAGAGGTCCGGGTCGCGCTCCCAGGTGGCCTTGAGCGCGTCGGCGAGCGGCTCGGCGGCGGCCGGCTCGATCAGGGTGGCGCCGATGTACTCGCCGGCCGCGGTGGCCGGGTCCATCAGCTTGGTGATCGTCTTGAGGTGGCCGGCCTCGTCGAGGGTCACCTTCATCTCCTCGTCGGCCAGAGTTTTCACGTTGTCCACGGCGAGGAGGATGTCCGGTCCCCGGTGGGAAAGTAGCGTCTTCTCCACGCTCACCGGATGCACGGTGTCGCCGTTGACCATGAGGACGCCCTTGGAGAAGTGCTCGCGCGCCAGCCACATGGAGTAGGCGTTGTTCCACTCCTCGGCCTTGTCGTTGTGGACGAGGGTGATCGACACGCCGTAGCGCTCCTCGAGGGCCGCCTGGCGCTCCTCGACCGCGCCGGCGCGGTAGCCGACGACGATGACGACGTCGGTCAGCCCGACCTCGGCCAGGTTGCCCAGCGCGATGTCGAGGATGGTCGTCTCGCCGTCGACCGGCACCAACGCCTTCGGCAGCGTGTCGGTGTACGGCCGCAGCCTCCTGCCCGCGCCCGCCGCCAGCACCATCCCGATCATGCTTAATCTTCCTCCAGGTCGACGATCACGCCATTACCGCGTCCGGTCCGCAACCACGTCGTGACGCTTTCGCTGACGAACAGCACGCCAAGATAGGCGGCCAACGCAGCGTACGCGAACGGGAGAAGCCCGGAGAGGCCCACGAACGCCACAACGAGCATGCGGCCCTCCCAGCCGAGGCCGGCCCGGAAGACCCAGTCCTGTGGCCAGAGCCGCTGGCGGGTGCGGTACACGGTGTCGTAGTGGTGGTACGCGAGCACGGCGATCAGCGCGTAGATCAGCGGCGCCGACACGCCCTGTGCGAACCCCAGTACGGCCAGGTAACCATACTCGATCGCGCGGATGATGGGCGGGACAAGCCAGTCAAGGCGCCCATTGTGCGGGTGACTGGAGGCCGGTCCGGTCAGCAGCAGGGCCACCGCGGGGGCGAACAGCGCCGGGGTGTTCTGGTCGCCGACGCCGGCCACCAGCAGCACGCCGGTGATCACAGCCGCGATCACGGCGCCCGGCAGCGGCGGCAGCTGGCCGCGCGACAGCCGCCCGAGGGCCACGCAGAGGGGGCCGTCGTCGCGGAAGGCCCGCAACTGCCGGCTGGCGAACGCGGCGGCGCCCTGGGTCTCGGCCTCCGGGGTGCCCGGCTCGTTGATCGCCGAGTCCTCGGCCATGGCGGTCATCGCGCGATCGACCTCATCACTCGTCCGGTCAGCGTGTACAGGGCGGCCACCACGCCCCAGGCGAGGAGGGCGATGAAGGTGACCTTGGCGTTGAACAGCGCGGCGGTGATCGCGATCAGCGCGAACCGCTCGCCGATGGGCAGCACGATGACCTTCTTGGCCCAGTGCAGGACACGGACCTGGGAGGTGCGGCGCGAGAGCCGTCCGACCAGGCTGCCACCGCCCGGCGCGGGGGCCGGGGCCTGCTGCGCCTGGGGCGCGGCGGCGGGCGCGGGCGCGGCGGCACCGTCGCCGGGCTGGTCGAGCGGCGTCGTCGGCAGCGGTTTGGCCGCCCGCGCGCGGTTGCCCGCGCCGTACGAGAAGTCGATCATGTGCCGGACGGTCTGCAGGGCCAGCGCGGCCACCGCGAGACCCCACACGTTGCCGCCGTAGACGCTGCTGTCGTACGCCGCGGCGGTGGAACCGACCGCCAGGCCCGCGAAGACGGTGTACTCCTTCGCCCGGTCGAACACCGCGTCGAGCCAGGCCCCGAGCGTGCTGAACTGCCGGGTGTAGCGCGCCAGCTGCCCGTCCACGCAGTCGAAGACGAACGAGAAGTAGAACAGCACGCCGCCGACGATCATCCCGGTGCGGCTGCCCGCGGCGAACCAGACCGCGGCGACCACGGCGATGCCCATGGAGATCGACGTGACCATGTTGGGCGTCATCCCGCGCCGGGCGGCCCAGCGGGCGATGTAGCGGGAGTAGGTGCTGACGGCGAACGTGGTGAAGAAGCCGTCGTTGCTCTTGACCGCGGCCTTCAGCCGGATCTTGTCCTCGTCGGTCGCGCCGATCCGCTCGGCCGCGGCGCGGGCGCCCTCCTCGCCGTCCGCCCGCAGGCTGACCAGCCGGGGGTCGCCGTTGCCGGTGACCGCGACGCCCTCGCGCACCAGGCCGACGAGCAGCAGCTCGATCGCCTCGGGCGCGCGCCCGCCCCGCTCACTCCCACCGCTCTGCTCGCCCTGCCCGCCCTGCCCGCTCTGCTCGCCCTCGGGCTCCGCCGGAACGAGCCGTTCGGGCCCCTCGGGGTCGTCCAGCAGCAGCGCGAGCCGCTGCGCGACGTCGGAGAGCGCGGCGACGCGGTAACGGGCGACCCGCAGCGCGCCGGGGAACCCGGCGTTGGGCGCGGTCACCCGGTGGTACGGCGAGCCCGCGGAGGCGATGCGGCCGCGCTCCACCCGGATCGCCGTGCCCGGCACAACGGTCGGCGCGGCGGTCGGCGCGGCGGCCGGCGCGGCGGTCGGCGCGGCGGTCGGCGCGGCGGCTGCGCCCTCCGGCTCGGCGGCCGGGGCGTCGGCGGGCGCGACGGGCGGCGCGGCTGCGGGCTTGGGGGCGGGGATGGTCAGCGCGGTGGCGGGGCCCTTGGCGTCGAGCAGGAGGCGGGCCAGCGGCTCGTCCCCGGTGACCAGGTCGCCCGGCAGCACCACGACGGTGTCGTCGGCGCGTTCGGCCAGCCACGCGATCTCCCGCAGGTCGCCCGCGGCGTCCGCGGACTCGATGACCTCGTGGCCGTCCTTGCGGAGGCAGGGCGCGAGATCGGGGCGGGTGATGACGTGATGGTCCGATACCTTGAGCGTGACCAGCTGGGCCCGGAGCCGTGCCAGCAGCGTCATCGGCTCCGGCGTCTCGCCCGGCCAGGGCAGGGTCGCCGTGGGGGCCGGCCCGGGTCTTCCCCCGGCCCGCCCGGTCGCGATGATTACCGCTACGGTCATCGGCGCCTCCGGCCGCGTGGATCGTGGTCTGGGTGAGGGTGCCCGCCGCGGTCCGCTCCAGGTGGGCTCCACGGGCGATTGCCCAGCGTAGCGGTTGGACCACTACACGAAGCGGAAAGAGGAGCGGCGATGCGGACGGTCGCGGTGGTGCTCGCCGGCGGCATCGGACAGCGGATGGGCGCGGCACGCCCGAAACAGCTTATCGAGGTGGGCGGGCGCCCGATGCTGGCGTACGCGATCGAGGCGTTCAATGGCCACCTGGGGGTCGATGAGGTATTGGTCGTCATGGCCGCCGGGCATGTGCGCACCGCCGCCGCGATCGCCGCACCGTACCGCAAAGTGACCGGACTCGTGGAAGGCGGCGACACCCGCACCGCCTCGACGGTCGCGGCGCTGACGGCGCTCGCGGGCCGTTCCGCCGAGACCCGCGTGCTCTTCCACGACGCCGCCCGCCCGTTCGTCGACGCCGGCGTGATCGACCGGGTGCTGGACGCGCTCGCCGCGTACGAGGCGGTCGCGGTGGGCGTGCCCTCGTCCGACACGATCGTCGCGGTGGAGGACGGGGTGGTGTTGTCGATGCCGCCGCGCGAGTCGCTGGCGCGTTTCCAGACGCCGCAGGGCTTCCGGCTCGGCACCCTGCGCAGGGCGTACGAGCTGGCCCTCGCCGACCCGCTGCTCACCGCCACCGACGACTGCGGCATCGTGCACCGGTACCTGCCCGAGGTGCCCATCCGGGTGGTGACCGGCAGCGAGCGCAACCTCAAGGTCACCCACCCCCTCGACATCGTCATCGCCGAGCACCTCGCCGCCGAACCGGATCCCGCCGACTCCCCGGAGAATAGATGATCTTCGAGAACGCGCCCGCCGTCATCGGCCACCGCGGCGCCGGTTCCGGCGACGCCGAGAACACCGTGCCGTCCATGCTCGCCGCCCTGGACGCGGGCGCGACCTGGATCGAGATCGACGTCAACCGCACCGCCGACGACGACCTCGTCCTGCGGCACGACCCGACCACCGCCGACGGCGCCTTCCTCGCCGACATCACGGCGGCGGACAGCGGCCTGCCCCGCCTGGCCGAGGTGTTCGACGCGCTGCCGCCCGGCGTCCCGGTGGACGTCGACGTCAAGACGATCCTCGAGGACGCGGTGGACGCGCCGTCCCGGCGCACCGGCGCCCTCCTCACGCCGGTCCTGCGCCGCGAGGCCGGACGGCGCCCCCTGCTGGTGACCTCGTTCGACCCGTCGCTGCTGCTGCACCTCAAGGAGGAGCTGCCGGGGGTGCCGCTGGGGCTGCTCACCTGGCTGCGGTTCCCGCTGTGGCACGCGGTCCCGGCGGCCGCGGGCCTGGGGTTGCAGGCGATCGGCCTGCACACCGAGTCGTGCGGGTTCGGTCACCCCGACACGCGGCTGCGTCCGCTGGAGCAGAGCGTGGACGTCGCGCACAAGGCCGGGCTGGAGTTCGTCGCCTGGTGCCCGCCGGCGGCGGACGTGCCGGCGTACGCGGCGGCGGGCGTGGACGCGCTGGTCGTCAACGACGTCCCCGGCTGCGTCGCCGCCCTCGGCGCCCCTGCGGGCGACACCGCTCCGGGCGACACTGCTCCGGGCGACACTGCTCCGGGCGACACTGCTCCAGGCGGCGCCGCGGCCGGTGGCGACGGCGTCTAGCTGAGCCGCGGCCGGTGGCGACGGCGCCTAGCGCGAGCCGCCGCCCTTGTTGAGGTCGTCGCCGCCGTACATCCGGGTCCACTCCCCCGGGGCGTCGTCGTCATCGTCGGAGGGCCGGGAGCCCGCGGACGGGTGCGCCGGAGGCGGGGCCGGGGCCTGCGGCGGCGCCTGGGGGGCTGCCTGAGGCGGGGCCTGAGGAGCCTGGGCGGGTGCCGGCGGCGGAGACTGCGGCATGCCCGGCGCGTTGGGGGGCGGCGGCTGCCCGTACGGCGTGGGGGCGGCGGGCGGGCCGGACCACGGCTCGGGACGCCCGTACATCGGGGTCGGCGCGGCGGGCAGCCCGGCGCCGTGCGGCAGAACGCCGGGCCCGGCCGGCGCGAGCGCGGGCTTCGCCCTGCGCGAGCTCCAGCGCGACGGCAGCACCGAGGAGCCGAGCAGGATCATGCCCACCAGGAACGGCACGCCGTAGACCGACATGGTCAGGTTGGCCAGCTCGAGACGGCGCGGCAGGTCGGGCACCTTGTCCGACAGCCAGAGCGGCTTGAGGAGCCAGATCAGCCCGTAGGCCGTGAACACGAGCCCCGGGATGAGCGACGCGAACGGCGAGAGCCGCGACCCGGCGAGAACGGCGATCACCGCCGCGGTGGCGCCGACGATGAGGACCGCGACCAGCCCGGTCGTGCTGAAGTCCGCGTCGAAGCGGATGTACCGCGCGCGCTGCTCGTCCAGCTTCTGGAAGCCGAACAGCAACCCCGCGCCGACGACGGGTATCGCGACCACCCCTGCCACGACTCCCAGGCCGTGACGTGCGCCGTTGGACATGGCCACCTCCTTAGCCTCCGGATGGCGGCATGATCCGCCAACCTAATGCTGAGACGTGGCTTTATCCAGCCCGGTTCATCCGTTTGGTCTGAATTGGACCGTGGCTTGGGGTCGTGGCGAACGACGGCGTCAGGGCTTGGCGGGCGTCGGCTGGCCGAGTCCGGGCGGGCTGGTCAGGAAGCCCACCCCCCACGAGATGTGCATGGTGGCGAACACCAGCGGCAGCCGGATCCACGCGGCGAACGGCAGCCCGCGGCCCTCCACGGCGGCACCGGCGACCATGGCCAGCGCGTACCCGCCGGGCAGGATCCAGCCGGGCCAGACGCCGAACGCCCCGGCCACGATGCCCGCGGTCATGGCCACGACCGCCAGCGGCGGGGCCAGATAGCGCAGGTTGAGCGTGCCCTGATGCTCGCGGCCGACGACCCGGCGCCAGCGCCCGGTGTGGAAGTACTGCTTGGCCAGGGCCCGCAGGCTCGGCCGGGGCCGGTAGGTGACACGCATCCGCGGGGTAAAAAAGATCTTGCCCCCGCTCTGCCGGATGCGGTGGTTCATCTCCCAGTCCTGGGCGCGCACGAACGTCTCGTCGTAGCCGCCGACCCGCTCCAGCGCGCTGCGCCTGAACGTGCCGAGGTAGACCGTCTCGACCTCGCCGGCCTCGCCGCCGGTGTGGAAACGGGCGTTGCCGACGCCCAGCTTGGAGGTCATCGCGCGGGCCACGGCCTGCTCGAACGGCGTGACGCCCTCGGCGGCCATGATGCCGCCCACGTTGTCGGCGCCGGTGTCCTCCATCGTCTCGACGGCCGCCACGACGTAGTCGGGCGGCAGCAGCGAGTGGCCGTCCACCCGGACGATGATCGAGTACTGCGAGGCCTTGATCGCGATGTTGAGACCCTGCGGGGTGCGCCCCGTCGGGTTGGGGACCACGACGATGCGCGGGTCCTCGGCGGCCAGCTTGCCGGCGATCTCCTCGGTGCGGTCCCGGCATGGCCCGACGGCCAGCACGAGCTCGAGCTCGCCGGGATACTCCTGGGTGAGGATGCGCCGGACGGCGTCGGTCAGATGCCGTTCTTCGTTGAGCACGGGCATCACGACCGACACCGCGGGCCACGTGCGGTCTTGGGTCATGTGCTGGACGCCGTTCATCGGGCTCTGCGCGTGGGGAGACGGGTTCATACGAAGCTCTCGGGCCGGTACGGGCTGGCCGAAGGCCCCTTCCTCTCTGGCTGGCTCGGTCCATGACGCAGCTCACGACACCCTGTCAGAGGGTGCGGCCGCCTGGGCGGAGGTCAAGACGGCGCCACGTTACTCCAAGGACACGAGTCCGAGGTAGCGAACGGACGGGTGTTCCCCACTTTAAGGTGGTGGCGACGCTCGTCAGAAAGGCGTCGCGACGGACGCGCAATCGGTCTCGGGAGGGGGCGGCGGTCGGCATGGCTGACGGTCACGACGCCGGCAAGGGCTCGGACAAGGACGCCGATCCGTTCGAGCGGTACTTCCGGCCGCGCCCGGACGGCGTCGGCGACGGCGTGCCCGGCGGTGACGACGCGGCGGACGACGACATCGAGGGCGTCACCGTCGACGGCGTGCCCGCCCCCCGGGTGACCGTCGACACGCCGCGCGGCCCGCGCCGGCCCGGCCCCGGGCTGAGCCCGCGCGCCGCGATGAGCGCCCGCCGCCAGCGCCGCTTCCTGATGATCACCGGCACCATGTCGGCGTTCACGCTGCTCACCGCGGGCGGCGCCTGGGGTTTCCAGAACTACGTGACCGGCGCCATCGACAAGGTCAGGGTCGGCGGCCTCGGCAAGGACAAGGACGCGCCCAAGGGCGCGATGACCATCCTGGTCGCGGGCGTCGACCGGCGCGAGGGCCTCACCCGCGCCCAGCAGAAGGCCGCCCGGCTGGGCCACGAGCAGGGCGAGCGCAGCGACACGATGTTGCTGGTGCACGTGTCGCGCGACCACGACCGCGTCACCGTGGTCAACCTGCCCCGCGACTCGTACGTGATGATCCCCTCGCACAGGTCGAACGGCATGGAGGGCGCCAAGGACAGCCGGGTCCCGGCCCGGTACGGCAAGCTCACCTGGGCCTACCAGTTCGGCGGCCGCGACCTCATGATCGACACGATCAAGCAGGCGACCAACGTCTCCATCGACCACCTCATCGAGGTCAACTTCTACGGCTTCGTGAGCATGGTGGACGCGCTGGGCGGCGTCGACGTGTGCACCGAGGAGCCGGTCGACGACGTCAAGAGCGGCCTGCGGCTGCCCGCGGGCAAGTCGCATCTCGACGGCATGAAGGCGCTGAGCTTCGCCCGCGCCCGCTACTCGCTCACGGGCGGCAGCGACCTCGGCCGCATCGACCGGCAGCAGCAGTTCATGTCGGCGATGATGAAGCAGGCGCTGAGCAGCAGGACGCTGAGCGACCCGGTCAAGTCGACCAGGTTCCTCAACGCCTCGCTCAAGTCGCTCACGGTCGACGAGGAGCTGGCCAAGAACCTGCCCAAGCTGGCCGACCAGATGAAGGACCTGTCGACCGACAACCTCACGTTCGCCAAGATCCCGCTCTCGAACCCCGGCTACAACGCGATGTTGTGGAACGCGGGCACGCCGCAGTCGACGGTGTTGTGGGACCAGCACCGCGCCCGCGACCTCTTCTCGAAGATCAGGCGCGACCAGCCGGTGGCCGAGCCGCCCAAGCCGGCCCCCACGACCTCGGCTCCGGTCGACAGGAACGCGCTGACCGTGGCGCCCGGCGAGATCGAGGTGCTGGTCCGCAACGCGGTCGGGACGCCGGGACTGGCCCGCCGGGCCGGCAGCGACCTGGAGGCGGCCGGGTTCAACGCCACCATCGTCCAGGGGGTCGCCCGCCGCGGCCTGGCGAGCACGGTGATCCAGTACGGTCCGGGCCGCCGGGACTCCGCGCGGACCCTGGCCGCCGCCATCCCCGGCGCCAAGATCAAGCAGGTCGACGGGCTCGGCTCGCGCGTCCAGGTGCTGGTCGGCCAGAACTGGCGGGGCGCGGAGAAGGTCAAGGTCAAGAAGCCCGTCACGACCAAGCCCGGCACGCCCGCGCTGGAGACCGGCACCGCAACGTCCAAGCTCTGCAAGTAGCCGCCGGCCGGGCGCCCCGGGCGGCCGTGCCCGGTCCCGGGCGGACGCGCCCGGCCCCGGACAGGCCTGTGCCGCCGGCCCGGGGAAGAGGGACGACGCCACAGACGATCGGGAGGAGCGGGCTCAGACCTCCAGGTTCTCCTCGATGCCCTTGAGGTTGTGGCGGGCCAGCGCGAGGTTGGCCCGGTTGCGGTCGAGCGCCAGGTAGAGGAACAGCCCCTTGCCCTTGCGGCCGGTGACCGGCCGGATGATGTGGTACTGCCCGGACAGGGTGATCAGGATGTCCTCGATGTCGTCCTTGAGCCCGAGCTGCTCCATGGTGCGCATCTTGGCGCGGACGACCTCGGTGTTGCCGGCGGCGGCGACCTGGAGGTCGAGCGCTTTTGAACTGCCGAGATGCCCCAGCGCCATACCGCTGTTGTAGTCGACGACCGCGGCTCCCACGGAACCGTCGATGGCCATCATGTCCTTGAGCGAGAGCTCCATGTTGGACATGCGTGCTCCTTTCAGTTTCGGTGGTGGATCTCTGCGATCCTTCGGGCGACCGGCCGCGACTCCAGGTGGAGCCGGCCGACGTTGATTTCCGGGCCCGCCAGCACGGTGAGAGACGCGGTGACCCCGGCGGAGTAGATGACCACGTAGCCGTCCACGCCCCTGATCACCACCTCGTGGAAGGCCCCGCCGTGCGCGGTCTGGGTGAGCCGGTGCGACAACGAGAGCGCCGAGGCCGTCAGCGCCGCCATCCCGGCGGGCTCGATCGCGGGCGGCAGGTCGTGCGCGACGACCATCCCGTCGGACGAGGCGACCAGGCTCCCGGTGATCCCCACTCCCCGTCCGCGCAGTGCCATGAGCTCGGCCGTCACCTCCGGGTCCACCTGCGCCTCCGTGACCGTCACCTTCGTCAACCTTTCGATCAGAGTCCTCGGCCGTCTCACGTCAGTTCCTCGAGCGCCGTCCGCAGCCGGCCGAGGAGCGCCAGGTCCGGTGGCTCCCACTCGGGCACCTCCACGCCGCGCCGCCGCCGCGTCGGCAGCTCGTCCAGCCCCTCCCCCGCGGCCGGCGGCCCGGTCTGACCGGGCGGCCCGGCCGGCTCGGCCCCCGTGGCCGCTCCGGTCGTGCCCGCTCCCGTCATGACCGGCCGGGTCGTGGCCGCTCCCGCCACGACCGCTCCCGCCGCGACCGTCCGGGTCGTGGCCGTCACGCCCGCCGCGTGGCCCGCGGCGACCGACGCGGCCTCGCGCAGCGCCCTGGCCTCGTAGGTCCCTCCGGGGGCACCGGCGGGCACGGCCTCCGGGCGGGTCTCCACCAGGCCGGCCGCGGCGAGGTCGTGGACGGCGAGGAGGCAGGCGAAGACGGGCCGGCCGAGGTGGTGGGCGAGGTCGACCGGCGTGCGCCGTTCGTCGGCGTTGAGCAGGATCTCCGCCTCGAGGCCGGTGAGGATCACCCGCTGGCGGCGGAGCCTCCGGACGGGGACGACCGGCGCGTGGTCGAGCCGCCCGTGCGGCCAGCGGCTGCTCAGGAGCGTGCGGCGCCGCTCGTACTCGTGGACGAGCGTGGAGACGGTGAGCTCGCAGGGCGGCATCGGCAGGGCGAGCCGGTCGCCCGACCGGAACCGCGGCTCCGCGGGCGAGGCGAGCAGGAAGTAGGCCGCGTCGACGACGGCGATCAGCGCGAGCATCTCCGGGCCCGGCGACCCGGCGAGCCTCTGGGGGGCGGGCGCGTACGGGCTCTCGGCGTGCGTGACGATCCCGTTCGCGAGTTCGAGCGCGCCGTCCTCTCCGACCTGAAGGACGCCGCTGGCGTGGTCGCGCTCCAGCAGGCGCAAGCGGGGAATCGAGGTGGGCATGTCACTGACCGACCATTTCGCGCATGAGGTACTGGACGCTCATCCGGGCGAGCGCAAGATTGCCTTTGTCGCGGTCCAGCCACAAATGGACGCACAGCAGCCCGTCAATATCCTCGTTCAACAGAGCCAGCAGGTGATATCCGCTCGCGCCGCAAATAATGATCTCTTGGATGTCGTCCCCGGTGCGGGTCGCGCTCAGTGCCGGGCTCGCCAGGACGGCACGCACGACGTCGGTGGATCCGGCGGCGTCCTCATGCTGGTCGACCAGGTCCTCGCGGCCCGCGGCGGCGACCGCGAGACCGCTCGCACAGTCGATCAATGTCACTCCCTGCGCTCCGGGAATCGCCATCATCCGGGCCAGGCAGCCGTCAATGCCGATCACCCGTTTCCTCCGGAAAATATGGGGTTGCAGAGGTCTTGGACGCTACACCGATCGGCTCGACACAGTAGTCAAATGTCGGAAAATGTCGTCGCCCGAATTGTGCGACGGAAAATACCAAACGGTATTCGGATAACAAATGTTCTACTCGGGCGGGGCGGCCTTCACCCCGCGCCGCCCGATGCGACGCGGATCACCCCCGAAGACCGCCATGATCGGAAATCTCCGGGGCGGCCCCGTGCATTGGTACAGGTCTATGGTCTTTCGCACGTTCCAGACCGACGCCGGCCGCGCGCGCCTGAAGGTGGCCACCGAGACCCGGTCGACCGCCTACCGGATCGCCCGGCTGGCGCTCACGGCCACCGGCGCCTACCTGCTCGCCCTGTGGCTCCTGCCGGCCGAGAGCCCGGCGCCGCTGCTCGCCCCGCTGACCGCGCTGCTGGTCGTCCAGCATTCGGTGTACGAGACGATCAAGTCCGGGATCGCCCGGGTCGCCGCGGTGACCTCGGGCGTGGTGATCGCGCTGCTGTTCGCCGGTCTCGTCGGCTTCTCCTGGTGGAGCCTGGGCCTCAGCATCCTGGCCGCCCTGGTGATCGGGCAGGTGCTGCGGCTCGGCGACCACATGCTGGAGGTGCCGATCAGCGCGATGCTGATCTACGCGCTGGGCGCCGCGACCGGCGCGGGCGCCACCGACCGGGTGGTGGAGACCCTGATCGGCGCGGGTCTTGGCCTGGTGGCGACCGTGGTGGTGCCGTCGATCCGGGTGCGCCCCGCCGAGGAGGCCGTCCAGGACCTCAGCGGCCGGCTGCGCACCCTGGTCACCGGCATGGCCGCCGACCTGCGGCGCGACCCGGGGGCGGTGGACGCCGAACGCTGGCTGGCCGACGCCCAGACGCTCTACCGCGACATCGGGCGCACGGACCGCGCGCTGGCCGAGGCGGAGGAGAGCGTGCGGCTCAACCCGCGCGCCCGCCGGCTGATCGACGCGGGCGTGGCGCTGCGCAACGCCGTCGAGACCCTGGAGCACTTCACGCTCTCCCTGCGCGGGCTCACCCGCGCGCTGGCCGACAGCGCGAACGCCGGCGACGGCGAGCAGCTCATCGGCGACGACGAGATCAGGGAACGGCTCGCCGAGACGTTGTCCGAGGTGGCCGCCAGCATCGAGGCGTTCGGCCGGCTCGCCCGTTCGGACCTGCGCCGCGACGCGCACCCCGCCGACGCCGAGCGCGAGCTCGAAGAGCACGTGGCCTCCGCGCGCGGGTTCCGCGACCGGCTGTTCGTCCTGCTGCGCCGCAAGCCGGTGAGCGATCACCAGTGGCCGCTGTACGGGGAGGTCGTCACGCACCTCGACCGCCTCACCGACCAGCTGCGGGCCGAGCACCGCGCGCGGGCCCGCGAGCAGTGGCGGGGTGCCCGCGGCCCCGCGGCGCGGCACCTGGCGCCGCGGCAGGCCGACGCTCTTCAGCAGGCCCGCGCCCGGCTCCGGCGGGCCGCCGGAGCCGCCTCCCGGGCGGCGCAGGCGAGTGCCCGGGACTACCGGCGCGAGTACGTGCGCGAGTACGCCCGGACGGGCCGGGCACCGGGCCGCCATCACGATCACGGGACCCGCCGCTGACGGCCGCGATGTTTGAGCCGCGCTGAAAAGACCACGTTAAAGCGGTGCAAACGTCGTTGAGCGAACGTGGAGCGGTGTCGTGACCGAGGTGATGAGCGGCGGCAAGGTGCGCACGAAGATCCCGGCGAGGCTGGACCGGCTGCCGTGGTCGCGCTGGCATCTCATGATCGTCATCGGCCTGGGGACCGTCTGGATCCTGGACGGGCTCGAGGTCACCATCGTCGGCAACCTCGCTCCGCAGTTGTCGAAAGAGGGCAGCGGCCTGCCCATCACGGCCGAGCAGGTCTCCGGGCTCGGCGCCGCGATCTACGTGGCGGGCTCCTGCGCGGGCGCGCTGTTCTTCGGCTGGCTGACCGACCGGTTCGGCCGCAAGAAGCTCTTCATGATCACGCTGGCGGTCTATCTGATCGGCACGGCGCTGACCGCGCTGTCCTGGACGCCCTGGTGGTTCTTCCTCTGCCGGTTCATCACCGGGCTCGGCATCGGCGGCGAGTACGCGGCGATCAACTCGGCGATCGACGAGCTGATCCCCAGCAGGCACCGCGGCCGGGTCGACATCCTGATCAACGGCAGCTACTGGCTCGGCGCGGCGGGCGGCGCGCTGCTCACCGTGCCGGTGCTCACCATGCTCCCGGTCGGCATCGGCTGGCGGGTCGCGTTCGGCCTGGGCGTGGTGCTCGGGCTGCTGATCCTGGTCGTCCGGCGGCACGTGCCGGAGAGCCCGCGCTGGATGATCATCCATGGCCGGACCGACGAGGCCGAGAAACTGGTCGGCGACGTGGAGCGGGAGGTCGAGCGCGAGACCGGGCAGGGCCTGCCCGAGGCCGAGCGCGACCTGGTCATCCACCAGCGCAGGAGCATCGGCTTCGGCCAGATCGCGAGCACCCTCTGGCGGCACTACCCCAAGCGCGCGATCCTCGGCTTCTCGCTCTTCGTCGGGCAGGCGTTCCTCTACAACGCGATCACGTTCGGCTACGCCGACATCCTGAAGAAGTTCTTCGAGATCGACACCGAGACCGGCTACTTCTACGCGGTCATCGCGTTCTGCAACTTCCTCGGGCCGCTGCTGCTGGCGGGCCTGTTCGACTCGATCGGCCGCAAGCCCATGATCAGCGGCTGCTACATCCTGTCCGGCGTGCTGCTGCTCGGCACCGCCTGGCTGTTCAACGCCGGGTCGCTGACCGCGGTGACGCTCACGGCCTGCTGGTGCGCCGTGCTCTTCTTCGCCTCGGCGGGTGCCAGCTCGGCCTACCTGACCGTCAGTGAGATCTTCCCGATGGAGACCCGGGCCATGGCCATCGCGTTCTTCTACGCGATCGGCACGGCGGCGGGCGGCATCAGCGGCCCGCTCCTCTTCTCGAACCTGGTCGCCACCGGGGTCCCGGGCGACACCGCCCTGGCGTTCTGCATCGGCGCGGTCCTGATGATCGCGGCCGGCCTGGTCGAGGCGGTCCTGGGCGTCAAGGCCGAGCGCCGGAGCCTGGAGGACATCGCCGCGCCGCTCACCGCGCGGGCGGACTCCTAGCCGCCGGCGAAGGTTGGTGAAACAGCAGGTCAATCCCAGGGTCACGAAGATCCTTCAGTCGGACTCAAGCCGATGATCCGGGGTAGGAGCCCCAGCATGGACAGCGTGAACATCTCCGGCGATCCGCCCGTGACCGCCGAGATCACCTTGGTCGTGAACGGCACCGAGCACCGGCTCGCGGTCGACACGCGCGCGTCGCTGCTGGACGTGCTGCGCGAGCGCCTGGGCCTCACCGGGTCCAAGAAGGGCTGCGACCACGGGCAGTGCGGAGCCTGCACGATCATCGTCGGCGGGCGGCGGGCCAACGGCTGCCTGGCACTCGCGGTCGCCCACGACGGCGCCGAGATCGTGACGGTGGAGGGCCTGGCGGACGGCGGCGAGCTCAGCCCGCTCCAGGCCGCCTTCGTCGAGCGGGACGCCTTCCAGTGCGGCTACTGCACGCCCGGCCAGCTGTGCGCGGCCACGGCGCTGCTGGACGAGGCGGAACGGGGCTGGCCGAGCGTCGTGACGGCGGACGTCGCGGCGGAGCCCGAGCTGGACGAGGACGAGATCCGGGAGCGGCTGAGCGGCAACATCTGCCGCTGCGGCGCGTACGTCAACATCGTCGCGGCCGTGCAGGACGCCGCGGCCCGCCAAGGCGTCGCCGGGCGCGACGAGGCCGACGCCCGGCAGGGGGTCGCGGGATGAGGCCGTTCACCTACGAACGGGCGGAGACGGCCGACGAGGCCCTCGCCCTGCACGCCGGCGGCGACGTCCACTACCTGGGCGGCGGCACCAACCTGGTCGACCTGATGCGCCTCGGGGTGGCCCGCCCCGAGCGGCTCGTCGACGTCACCCGGCTCCCGTTCGACCGGATCGAGACGACCGGCGACGGCGGCCTGGTCATCGGCGCGGCGGTGCGCAACAGCGACCTGGCCGCCGACCGGGCCGTCCGGGAGCACCATCCGGCGCTCGCCCAGGCCGTCCTGTCCGGCGCGTCCGGGCAGATCCGCAACCAGGCGACCGTCGGCGGCAACCTGCTCCAGCGCACCCGCTGCTCGTACTTCCAGAACGTCACCAAGCCCTGCAACAAGCGCGAGCCCGGCAGCGGCTGCCCCGCGCGCGACGGCGAGCACCACAACCACGCGATCCTGGGCCACACGGCCAACTGCGTGGCCACCCACCCCTCCGACATGGCCGTGGCGCTGCTGGCGCTGGACGCCTCCGTCCGGATCCGCGGCCGCGCGGGCGAACGCGTGATCCGGCTGAACGACTTCTACCGGCTGCCCGGCGACGACCCGGCCCGCGACACCACGCTCGAACCGGGCGATCTGGTCACCGCCGTGGAGGTCCCGCCGCTCGGCATGCCCTCGCGCTACCGCAAGGTCCGCGAGCGCGCCTCGTTCGCGTTCGCCCTCGTCTCGATCGCCGCCGCCCTGGACGTCGAGGACGGCACGATCCGCGGCTGCCGGGTGGCCCTCGGCGGCGTGGCCCACCGGCCGTGGCGGGCGCGGCGGGCCGAGGAGGCGCTGCGCGGCGCCCCGGCCACCGAGACGAGCTACCTGCGGGCGGCGCACGCCGAGATGGAGAACGCGCACCCGCTGCGCGGCAACCGCTACAAGGTGCAGCTGGCGACCAATCTGATCGTGCGGACGTTGTCCGGCCTGGGGGATGGATCATGAACGGGCTCGAGCGGGTGGAGGCCCGTGACAAGGTCACCGGCACGGCGCGGTACGCGGTCGAGCACCCGGTCGAGGGCGCCGCGTACGCGGTGGCCGTGCAGGCCACGGTCGGCCGGGGCGAGATCGAGTCGGTCGACACGGCCGCCGCCCTCGCGCTGCCGTCCGTCCTCACCGTCCTGTCCTGCGAGAACGCACCGGAGCTCCGGCCGGTCGACGACGGCGAGCTGGCGGTCTTCCAGTCGCGGACCGTCGCCTACCGCGGCCAGCTCGTGGCGGCGGTGGTGGCCGAGACTCCGGAGGCGGCTCAGGAGGCCGCCGCGCTCGTCCGGGTCCGCTACACCTCGGGCTCGCCCGACGTCCGCCTTCGCCCCGACCATCCCGGGCTCTACATGCCGGACGAGGTCAACGCCTCGTTCCCGACCGAGTCCGCGATCGGCGACCCGGAGTCCGCCCTGACCAGGGCGGCCGTGCAGATCGACGCGACCTACTCCACGCCCGCCGAGCACAACAACCCCATGGAGCCGCACGCCACCCTGGCGGTCTGGGACGACGGCGGGCTGACGGTCTACGACTCCAACCAGGGCGCCTCGACCGTCCACGCGACGCTCGCGGAGATCTTCGACCTCGATCCGGACCGGGTGCGGGTCGTCTCGCCGCACGTGGGCGGCGGCTTCGGCTCCAAGGGCACGCCGCGGCCCAACGTCGTCCTCGCCTCGATGCTGGCCCGCGAGGCCGGACGCCCGGTCAAGCTGGCGTTCACCCGGCAGCAGATGTTCGCGACCACCGGCTACCGGACCCCCACGATCCAGCGGGTCAGGCTCGGCGCCGACGCCGACGGCCGGCTCACCTCGATCATCCACGAGGCCGTCGAGCAGTCGTCCACCGTTCGCGAGTTCGCCGAGCAGACCGTGGCCGTGACCCGCGTCATGTACCAGGCGCCGCACCGCCGCACCACGCACCGCCTCGTCCGGCTCGACGTGCCGTCGCCGTCGTGGATGCGGGCGCCGGGCGAGACCCCGGGCATGTGGGCGCTGGAGTCGGCCATGGACGAGCTCGCCGTCACCGCCGGCATCGACCCGATCGAGCTGCGCGTCCGCAACGAGCCGGAGCGCGAGCCCGAGAGCGGGCTGCCCTGGAGCAGCCGCAACCTGGTCGCCTGCCTGCGCGAGGGCGCCGAACGTTTCGGCTGGGCGTCCCGCGACCCGATGCCGTGCGCCCGTCGCGAGGGCCGCACGCTGATCGGCACCGGCGTCGCCTCGGCCACCTATCCGGCGTACCGGTCGCCCAACAGGGCCACCGCCCGCGCGGAGGCCGACGGGACCTTCGTGATCCGCGTCGCCGCCGCCGACATCGGCACCGGGGCCCGCACCGCCCTCACCATGATCGCCGCCGACGCCCTCAAGACCGATCCCGGGCGGATCACCGTCGAGATCGGCGACAGCTCGTTCCCGCGCGCCTCGGTCGCCGGCGGCTCGTCCGGCACCGCGGGCTGGGGCAGCGCCGTCTTCCGCGCCTGCGAGGCGCTCCTGCCGGCGCTCGACTCCCCCGTACCGCCGGAGGGCGTCGAGGCCTCGGCGGACACCGCGGACGAGGTCAAGGCGCAGGAGAAGTACGCCCGCCACGCGTTCGGCGCCCAGTTCGTCGAGGTCGCGGTCGACATCGACACCGGCGAGATCCGGGTCCCCCGCATGCTCGGCGTCTTCGCGGCCGGCCGGATCATCAACCCGGTCACCGCCCGTTCGCAGTTCATCGGCGGGATGACGATGGGCCTCGGCATGGCGCTCATGGAGGAGAGCACCATGGACGAGGAGTTCGGCGACTACCTCAACCACGACCTCGCGCAGTACCACGTGCCCGTCAACGCCGACGTCCGCGACGTGGAGGCGGTCTGGCTGGACGAGGAGGACCCGCACCTCAACCCGATGGGGTCCAAGGGCATCGGCGAGATCGGCATCGTCGGCGCCGCGGCGGCCGTCGCCAACGCCGTCCACCACGCCACGGGGGTCCGCGTCCGTGACCTCCCGATCACCCCGGGACGTCTGCTGCCGCTCCTTTAGGGACATTCATCTACTATCCTCGCGGCAAACGGACATGCCGGGCGCCACAACGGCCCCGGCGGAACGACCTCCGGACGCCCCCCGAAAGCGGTGACGCGTGACCCCCAAGTCTGCAGATCCCCAGCGCATTCTCCAGCATGCGGACGACCTCAAGAGCGACGTGGTCCCGATGGTCAAGAAGGCCGGTGACACGCTCAACAAGGACGGGACCTACAACCTCGAGGGCGGCGACTTCAGCATCGCCTGCGTGGCGGCCGGAAGCGCCTACCCGATGGCCATCCAGTTCGCCTTCGAGGACATCAAGATGCTCATGAAGACGGTCCAGGGCTTCGCGGAGAAGATCGACCAGTCGGCGATCAACTACCGCAATTCCGAGCAGAGCAGCACCATCTGACCGTTCACGTCCTCGTCGGCGACAGCGAAAGGGTAGACGCAGTGGGTACTGGCTCCGGAGGCGGTACGGGTTCGGGCGGGAACACCGGCGGAAGCACAGGTGGCAGCACCGGCGGAAGCACCGGTGGCAGCACCGGCGGAAGCACGGGTGGCAGCACGGGCGGAAGCACGACGACGGCGAACCCGGCCGCGCACTCCAAGGGCGTCAAGCAGGGCGCGGGCGCCGCCGGGCTCGGCCTGGCCGGCGCGCTCTTCGCGGGGGCTACAGGCGGCTCGGTCGTCGGAACGGCCGAGAGCCTCATGTCGGTCGCCACCGCCATGGCCATGGGCGCGGCCATCACGCTGCCGCCGGCCCTGATGGTGTCGTTCCTCTACAAGGAGTCCACCGGCAAGCCGTCCAAGCTCGAGAAGGCCTCCCAGGACTGGGCGGACGCGGCGAAGGAACTGAGCCAGGCGGCCCAGAAGATCACCGAGCTGGTCAACGCCATCCCCGGCGAGGCCTGGACCATGGACGACCGGCCGCTCTACGAGAGCAAGGTCGTCGACTTCGGCCAGCAGGTGGAGGCCCTGGCCAGCTACATCGAAGCCGTCCAGATCTCGATCATGGTCGTCGCCTGGGCGCTCTTCACGTACTCGGTCTTCGCGATGGGCATGGCCGTCTACCTGGACGCGCTCGCGATCGCGGCCGCCGCGGCGCTGGCCGCCACCGCCACGGTCGTCGGCGCCCCCGCGGGCGCGACGATCTTCGCGCAGTGCCAGACGCTCGCCGCGGTCGGCATGAAGATCACCGTGGTGGCGACCGCCATCCTGGGCGTCACCGGCGTCGGCGTGGCCGCGGTCATGGTCGGCGGTGCCGCGCTGACCGCCAACTCCCAGGAGAACAACGGCGCGGTCAACGCCTTCGACGCGTTCGAGAAGGGCATGGCGACCGGCGCGGCCGGCGCCGCGGCCAACCTGGCCCAGGCGGGCGTCAACTCAGGCCTCAACTTCCTCAACCGCGGGGTGAAGGGCCAGGGCATCACGCCGATCACCGAGCTCGACTTCGACGCCGACCGGGGCATCGACAACACCTGGAACGTCGGCGGCGGCATCAAGGGCAGCACCCCCGGCGGCATGGCCGAGTTCGAGGGCGGCTACCACGCCAAGATCAGGGATGGTGAGGTCCAGGGCCAGGAGGTCGAGGCCAAGGGCAAGTACACCACTCCCGGCGGCCTGGGCAGCGGCAGCGTCGGCGGCAAGCTCGAGTGGGACGAGAACGAGAACCTCAAGAACAAGTCGTTCAACGCCGGGGTGGAGAGCGCGCCCCTCGGCTCCAAGGGCGAGTACGAGGGCAACTGGGACGAGAAGAACCAGTACAGCGACAAGTACAACGTCAACACGCCGATCTTCAACCGGACCGACGGCAGCATCGCCAAGAAGCCGGACGACGAGGCCCCGCCGTGGGAGAAGAACCTGTAGAGCGGAGGCCGCGGGTCAGCTCGCGCCGGCGGAGGCGATGCGTCCCCGCCGGTTCTGCTCCGCCTTGTACCACTCGATGAACTCCTCCTGGTAGCGCATGTAGGAGGAGTGCACCTGCGCGTACCCCGGATACGGCTCGCCCGCCTGCCCCACCGGCGCGGGCGGGCTGTATCCGGACGTCAGGATCGACACCTGCAGCCGCTCGTCCACCCGTCCGGCGATCATCAGCGCGGTGACCAGTGCCCGCACCAGCTGCGGCGCCTGCGGGGCGAACTCCACCCGGGTCGAGTCGTGGCCTCGCATCCGCGCCAGCGGCGCGCCGTCCCGCCCCACGAACCGCACTCCCGGCTCGCCCGTGGCCCCGGGGTTCATCGCCGCCCGCACGACCGTCTCGCACACGACCTGGTGATCGCGGTCGAGGAGCGCCCCGCGCCCGCTGATGAGGGTCATCCCCTCGTCGTCGACCGGCCCGCTCGGCGGGTCCAGGGCCCGGCGGTGATCGTTGCTGGTGTAGCCGATGACCCCGCCGCCGGCGTCCACCACGGCGTAGTGGGGCATGAAGCCGTGCCCGGGCAGCTTGTCCGGCCGGTCGAGGAAGAAGATCGTCTCCTGGGCCGCCACGCGGAACGTCACGCGCGGGATGTGGACGCCCTCGCCAGGCAGCGGCCCGGACGGCTTGGCCCCGCGCAGGAAACGCCGGAGCCCCTTCTCCTTCTTCTCCTCCGGCACCGTGCCCACGGCCACCGGCGCCACCGAGGCCACGGCGCCGCCCGACTGCGGGTCCCGCAGCTGGTAGTGGAGGTCCTGCGCCAGCGAGATCACCTCGACCTGCGAAAGACCGAACAGGTTCGTCACCATCGCCCCTGACCCTCGGAGATCCGAACTCCTGGCGAGGCTACACGCCCCCGCTGGAACGGGCTCCGCGGGCGCCGGAGGGGCTTCCCGGGGCGTCCTCCCGGTGACCGGGAGGACGCCCTCGGGTGTTCCGTGCGTCAGCCGAACGGGAGCTTCGCCGGGGGCTCGGGCTTCACCGCGGTCCACTCCGCCGAACGGACCGCGGAGTACTCGATGATGAAGCCCGGCTTCATCTCCGCGTACCGGCCGCCGGGCCGGGTCAGCACATCCTGCCGGGACAGCAGCGCACCGGTCCGTTCATCGAAGACGATCACCTCGCGGGACCGGTAGGTGCCCCGGTCGGCGGCGGGCCCGCCGTCCTGGCCCTTGACGGTCGTGGCCCGTTCGCCCGCGGCCAGCGCGATGCCCTGGCGGCCCAGCGGGTCGGTCGTCCGGCCGATCGTGTGGACGCCCGGCCAGGTGGCCAGGGCCCGCATCAGGCCGGCCCGGACCTTCGGCGGCAGCGGCGTCGTCCCCAGGATCGACGACACCCGCATGATCGGGACGCCGGAGGGGACCTCGTCGGGCCCCTTCCCCGGCCGCGCGCCGGACGCGGCCGACATCTGCTCCGCGTTCAGGAAGAGCGCGGCGAGCTTCGCCGGGTCGGCCGGCAGTTTCCACAGGTCCTCGACCGTGCGGCCGTCCAGGAACCTGCCGCCGCCGCGCGGGTGGGTGCCGCGTTCCGGACCGTCGGTCTGCCACTTCGTCACCTTGGTGGAATGGGTGCTGTACGAGTCCCCGGACCAGACGCGGAAGGTCGACGGCGACCCGGCCTTGCGCCACAGGTCCCTGTCCAGGGGGTGGGCCGGGAGGTCGCGGCCGTAGTACCCCTCCCCCATCCCGGACTTCGCGCCCCACCAGCCGAACGACTCGGTGAGCGAACCGCTGATCGCGTAGGTCCCGGTCTTCGGCCGCAGAACGTAGGACTGGCCCTGGATCACGTCGCTGTGCCAGTAGTCGCCGATCGGCTGCCGTTCCGCGTTGGCCGCCGCCGCGAGGAAGGCGCCCCGGGCGTCCAGGTTCACCGTGCCGGGAGGCGTCGTCGTCGCCGTCTCGCCGCCCATCAGCGAGATCGCCACGGTGGCCGCGGCACCGGCCGCGACCACGCCGCCGAGCCCCCACCCCAGGCGGGGCAGGACCCTGCGCGGCGGCTCGTTCAGCAGCGCCTTCGCGTGGGCGATCTCGCGGGCCGTGGGCGGGGCGGGTTCGGGATACCGCTCCCGGACCATCCGGACCTCATCCATGCTGTTCCTCCAAAGTGAGCGTCGGATTGGTCCCGCCCAGCGCCTTGCGCAGCGTGGTTCGGGCACGGTTCAGCCGGGAGCCGACCGTGCCGTAGGAGATCCCCAGCGCCGCCGCGACCTCGTCGTGGCTGAGGTCGGCGAGGGCCACGAGCAGCAGCACGTCGCGCTGCCCGCGCGGCAGGGCCGCGATGGCCCCGGCGAGCTCGCCCCGCAGTCCCTCGGCGCTGACCCGCGCGTCGACCCGTTCGGTGTGCTCCTCGGCCACACGTTCCGGCCCGAGCCTGGCGCGTGCCCGCAGCGCGCGCGTCTCGGCCCGCTGGTGCTTGCCGATCACCTTGGTCGCGATGCCGTACAACCACGTGCGCACGCCCGCGCGTTCGGGGTCGTAGCGCCGGCGGTTGCGGAACGCCTCCAGGAACGTCTGGGCCGCGACGTCGCCCGCGGCGTCCTGCCCGAGCCGCTTGGCCGCGTACCGGTGGATCTCCGCGAAGTAGGCGTCGAAGACCTCGTCGAACCGTTCGGCCGGGCGGGGCGGGGGATCCCCTGTCATGTGATGCCTTTCCATGGCGCGGATGGCGGTCACACAGGTATCACCCGCACCCGGCGCCCACTTTCCCTCCCCGTCATTCCTGCGCGAGGGTCGTCCATCCTCGTCGAACGCGGCGGAACCGATGAGGTTTTCGCGCCGCGCCCGTCTGTACGTGTGAGATCGACTCACGGAAGGCTGGCACGATGCGGAAACTGATCTTCGGCATGAACGTGACCCTGGACGGCTACATCGCCGCGCCCGGCGACGACCTCGGCTGGAGTGGTGGGGAGGGACCGGACTCGTCGTCGAGCGACGAGCTGTTCCAATGGTGGTCCGACCGGGTGGCCGCGACGGGCCTGGCGCTGTACGGGCGCAAATTGTGGGAGGCGATGAGCTCCCACTGGCCGACCGCCGACCAGCAGCCCGGCGCTACCCCGGCGGAGATCGAGTTCGCACGCCGCTGGCGGGACATGCCGAAGGTGGTGTTCTCCTCGACGATCGACAAGGTCGACTGGAACACCCGCCTGGTCACCGGCGACGCGGTCGCCGAGATCGCCCGGCTCAGGGCCGATGACGGCGGCCCCATGGACATCGTCGGTGCCACACTCGCCGCGGCGGCCATGCGGGCCGGGCTGATCGACGAGTACGCGATCGTCACCTATCCGGTCCTGGTGGGCGGCGGCACGCCGTTCTTCACCGCGCTGGACGGCTGGGTGCACCTGAACCTGGTCGAGACGCGGACATTTCCCGGCGGCGTGATGCTGACCCGATACGAGACGAGGCGATGAGCACGGGCCGGATGCTCGGCTCGTAAGGCCAGGTCGAAATCCTTCCTGGCGTGCTCACCTTCGGGCGTGAAGATGCCCCGCCGGCGACGCCGGCGGGGCGGGGGTGTCCGCGTTGGCGTTCAGCCGGTCGGGGTGCTCATTGTCGCGGGCAGGCTCAGCCATGGTTTGTCGGTGGCGTCGAACCCGGTGAGCTCGGCGATCTTCCCGTCGACGATGTGCAGGACCGCGATGGCGAACAAACGGTATTCCGGGTCGTCGGGGGTGCGGAGGTACAGCACGGCGGCGGGCATGCGGTTGACCGTCGTGGCGAGGCAGCGCCAGTCGTCGTGGCCGCGCTGGAAGAGCCCACCGGAGACCCAGCCGTCCACCGCGTCCTTGGCCGTGACGATCAAGGTGCCCGGCTCGGGCAGCATCGCGAAGCGCAGGTCGTCGCGCAGCAGGGCCGTCAGCCCGTCGAGGTCGTTGCGCTCATGGGCGTCGATGTACGCCTTCACCACGCCGCGCTCGTCATTCGACAGCTCGTGCGTGGCGGGGCTCCGCCAGTCGAGGCGGCGGTCGGGCAGCTGCTCGCGCATCGTCACGCGCGCCCGCTGCAGTGCGCTGGTCACCGACGCGACGGTCAGCTCGAGGGCGTCGGCGGCCTTCGACGCCGGCCAGCCGAGGACGTCGCGCAGGATGAACACCGCCCGCTGCCGCGGCGGCAGGTGCTGGACGGCGACGATGAACGCCAGCTCGATCGTCTCCCGCGCCACCACCGATTCCTGCGGGTCCTCCGGGAGCATCCGGTCCGGGTAGGGCTGCAGGTAGCGCACTTCCGAGCCCTCGTCCGGCAGCTCGGCAGGCACGGGCGTGCGGTCGTTGCGTTTCTCCAGGAAGTCGAGGCAGGCGTTCGTCGCGATCCGGTACAGCCAGGTCCGCAGCGCGGCGTGGCCCTTGAACGACTCCCGCTTGTTCCACGCCCGCAGGAACGTCTCCTGCGTCATGTCCTGGGCGTCCTCGTAGTTCGCGAGCATCCGGTAGCAGTGCACCTGCAGCTCGCGCCGGTAACGCTCCGTGATGAACGCGAACTGTGCCGTGTCATTCGAGCGGGCAGCCGCGATGAACGCGGCCTTGTCGGCGCCTGGCGGTCTGGCGTCGGTCATGGTCGTCAATCCTTCCGCAGGTGGCGAGGGACCACCAGAACTGACGACGTGGCGGAGGATTTCTGATCGGCGAGGCCACTGACACCGGGCCGTTCGTCAGGCAACACAGCCGCTTGACCTTCGCGTTCCGGGGACGAGCACGCCCTCGGTCATGGGCTGACCGGGGGCGTGTCGTTGCAGGTCACGCGGCCTACTTGAGGAGCTGGCGGGCGATGACCATGCGCTGGATCTGGTTGGTTCCCTCGTAGATCTGGGTGATCTTGGCGTCGCGCATCATGCGTTCGACGGGGAACTCGCGGGTGTAGCCGTAGCCGCCGAGGAGCTGGACGGCGTCGGTGGTGACGTCCATGGCCACGTCGGAGGCCAGGCACTTGCAGGCCGAGGAGACGAAGGTCAGGTCGGGGATCTTCTCGCCGTGCATGGCGCGCTCGGACTTGATGGCGGCGTGGTAGGTGAGCTGGCGGGCGCCTTCGAGGCGCATGGCCATGTCGGCCAGCATGAACTGGACGCCCTGGAAGTCGCCGATGGCCTTGCCGAACTGCTTGCGCTCCTTGACGTAGCCGACGGCGTAGTCGAGGGCGCCCTGGGCGACGCCGAGGGCCTGCGCGGCGATGGTGATGCGGGTGTGGTCGAGGGTGGCGAGCGCGGTCTTGAAGCCGGTGCCCTCCTCGCCGATGATGCGGTCCGCGGGGATGCGGACGTTCTCCAGGATGACCTGGCGGGTCGGCGAGCCCTTGATCCCGAGCTTCTTCTCCTTGGGACCGAAGGAGACGCCCTCGTCGGACTTCTCGACGACGAAGGCCGAGATCCCGCGAGCCCCCGCGGTGGGATCGGTGACGGCCATCACCGTGTAGTACTCCGACTCGCCCGCGTTGGTGATCCACATCTTGGCGCCGTTGAGGACCCAGTGGTCGCCGTCACGGACGGCCTTGGTCTTCATGCCGGCGGCGTCGGAGCCCGCCTCGGCCTCGGAGAGGGCGTACGAGAACATCGCCTCGCCCTTGGCCACCGGATTCAGATACTTTTTCTTCAGCTCTTCGGAGCCCGACAGCAAAACCGGCACCGTGCCGAGCTTGTTGACCGCCGGGATCAGCGACGAGGAGGCGCACGCGCGGGCGACCTCCTCGATCACGATCACGGTGGCCAGCGCGTCGGCACCGGCGCCCCCGTACGTCTCCGGGACGTGCACCGCGTGCAGCTCGTTCTGCACCAGCGCGTCCAGGGCCTCCTGCGGGAAGCGGGACTCCTCGTCGACCTCCGCGGCATGCGGGGCGATCTTGGCATCGGCGAGCTCGCGGACCGTCTGACGGAGGAGCTCGTGCTCCTCGGACGGAGCGTACGTGGGAAAGTCGGGACTCATAACACGCATGCTACCGGCCGGTACTTTGCGCCCGGCCTGGCGACATAGAAGTCGAGAGGAGACACCGTGGCCCACCGCCTCACGGTGATCGGAACCGGGTACCTGGGTGCCACCCATGCCGCGTGCATGGCGGACCTGGGATTCGAGGTCATTGGTCTCGACATCGACAAACACAAGGTCGACAAGCTGTCGGCCGGAGATCTGCCGTTCTACGAGCCGGGGCTCGAGCCCGTGTTGCGGCGGAACCTCGAGAACGGGCGGTTGCGGTTCACGACGAGCTATGACGAGATCGCCGAGTTCGGCGACGTGCACTTCGTGTGCGTCGGCACGCCGCAGAAGATCGGCGAGTACGCGGCGGACCTGACGTTCGTGGACGAGGCCGTCGGGGCGCTGGCGCCGCGGCTCCAGCGGCCCTGCCTGGTCGTCGGGAAGTCCACGGTTCCGGTGGGGACGGCGGCGCGGCTGGCCGCGACCCTCGCGCGGCACGCCCCGGCGGGCGGCGACGCGGTGCTGGCGTGGAACCCGGAGTTCCTGCGGGAGGGGTTCGCCGTCCAGGACACGCTGCACCCGGACCGGATCGTGGTCGGGGTGCCGGGCGACCAGGGCGCCGCCGAGCACGCGGAGAAGGTGCTGCGCGAGGTGTACGCGCCGATGCTGGCGGAGGGGACGCCGTTCATCGTGGCGGACTACCCGACGAGCGAGCTGGTGAAGGTGTCCGCGAACGCCTTCCTGGCCACCAAGATCTCGTTCATCAACGCGATGGCGGAGGTCTGCGAGGCGGCGCACGCGGATGTGACCAAGCTCTCCGAGGCGTTGTCGTACGACGACCGGATCGGCGGCAAGTTCCTCGGGCCCGGGCTGGGCTTCGGGGGCGGGTGCCTGCCCAAGGACATCCGGGCGTTCATGGCGCGGGCCGGTGAGCTGGGCGCCGACCAGGCCCTGACCTTCCTGCGGGAGGTCGACGAGATCAACATCCGGCGCCGGATCCGCATGGTCGACCTGGCCCGGCACCAGCTGGGCGGCTCGTTCATCGGGCGCACGGTCGGCGTGCTGGGGGCGGCGTTCAAGCCCAACTCCGACGACATCCGCGACTCGCCCGCCCTCGACGTGGCCGCGTCGATACGGGGTCAGGGCGCCAAGGTCACGGTGTACGACCCGCAGGCCATGGAGAACGCGCGGCGCGCCCAGCCCGACCTCACGTTCGGCGGGTCGGCGCTGGAGGCGGCGCGGGGGGCGCACGTCGTGCTGCTGCTGACCGAGTGGACCGAGTTCCGCGACATGGACCCGGTGGCGCTCGGCGAGGTCGTGGCGGAGAAGAACATCGTGGACGGCCGCAACGCCCTCGATCCCGAGCAGTGGCGGGCCGCCGGCTGGAACTACCGCGCGCTGGGACGCCCGCAGGCCCCGTAGCCGGGCCCCTGGCCGGGGACCGCCACCCGATTCATGCGGCTCAAGGTCACTCGTCGCCCGCCCGGTCAACCTCTCGATCCTCAAGAACGGGCGGGCCAAGGCCATCCGGTTCACCACGCTGACGAAGATCTGCGAGGTGCTCGGATGCCAGCCGGGCGATCTGCTGTCGGTCCGTTCCACACCGCCGGATCCTCAAGAGGAATCTTGACGTGGACGGGGCTGTTGTCGTGGACATGGCTGATGCGTACGCGGACCTGACGGTCATCCGGCGGCTCCTGAACGACACCAAGACCTGGGCGTTCGTGGGTCTGGGCGACAACCCCGACCGCGAGGTCTTCAACCAGGCACGGCTCCTCCAGGAGCGCGGCAAGCGGATCATCCCGGTCCACCCGGCCGGGCGCACGGTCCTCGACGAGCCGGGGTACGCGACGCTGGCCGACATCCCCGCCGGCGAAGGCCCGATCGACGTCGTGGGCGTCTACCGGCGGACCGAGCACGCGGGCGCGGTGGTGGACGAGGCGATCGCGGCGGGCGCCAAGGCCGTCTGGCTGCCGCTCGACGTGATCGACGAGGCCGCCGCCGAGCGAGCCCGGGACGCCGGGCTGGACGTGGTCATGGACCGCTGCCCGGCCGTGGAGTGGGCTCTGCGCAGGAACTGAGCCGATCCCCGGCCTCCGGGCACGACCGGCCGGCCGGGCCGATCTCTGGAGGCGTCCGCGGGCGCCTCTAGAGGTTCTCGCGGAGGCGGGCGCCCTTGGCCTTGGCCTGGTCGTACAGGTCCCGCTGGAAGGTCTTCATCCTGGCCTGGAGGGCCTCGTCGGAGGCCGCGAGGATGCGGACGGCCAGCAGGCCCGCGTTGCGGGCGGCACCGACCGCGACGGTGGCGACCGGCACCCCGGCGGGCATCTGGACGATCGACAGCAGCGAGTCCATGCCGTCCAGGTACTTCAGCGGCACCGGGACTCCGATGACCGGCAGCGGGGTGACCGAGGCGAGCATGCCGGGCAGGTGGGCCGCCCCGCCCGCGCCAGCGATGATCACCCGGAGGCCGCGGTCCGCGGCGTCCTCGCCGTAGCGCATCATGTCGTGCGGCATCCGGTGGGCGGAGACGACGTCCGCCTCGTACGGCACGCCGAACTCCGCCAGCGCCTCGGCGGCGGCCTTCATGACCGGCCAGTCCGAGTCGCTGCCCATCACCACACCGACCAGCGGCGCCGTCGTCATGGCTCCCCCCTCAAGCTGTGTTCCGGCCGGGGGGTAGCCCCCCGGCCCCCGTCAAGTGCGCCGTCCGTCGAGCCTTGCTCCGCTGCGGTCGACGGACGGCCCCCAGCGCAGGTAGTCGGCGGCATGGCGGGCACGTTCGCGCAGGTCGGCCAGGTCGTCGCCCAGCACGGTCACGTGGCCGATCTTGCGGCCGGGGCGCACGTCCTTGCCGTACATGTTGACCTTGACGCCCGGGTCGTGGGCCATCACGTGGATGTAGCGGGAGTAGACGTCCGGGTCGTCGCCGCCCAGGACGTTCGCCATCACCACGTACGGCGCGGTCGGGCGGGTGTCGCCGAGCGGCAGGTCCAGCACGGCGCGCAGGTGCTGCTCGAACTGCGAGGTGCGGGAGCCCTCGATCGTCCAGTGGCCGGAGTTGTGCGGCCGCATCGCCAGCTCGTTGACCAGCAGGCCGTGCTCGCCCTCGAAGAGCTCCACGGCCAGCAGGCCGGTGACGCCGAGCTTGTCGGCGATGTCGAGGGCCAGCCGCTGGGCCTCGGCGGCGAGGTCCTCGTCCAGGCCGGGCGCGGGCGCGAGCACCTCGACGCAGATGCCGTTCTCCTGGACGGTCTCCACGATCGGGTACGCGGCGCCCTGGCCGTGCGGGGAACGGGCCACCAGCGCGGCGAGCTCGCGCCGGAACGGCACGTGCTCCTCCAGCATCAGGCGGAGCCCCTGATCGAGCAGGTCCGCCACCAGCCGCGCGGTCTCGGCGGTCAGGCCGTCGAGGATCCAGACGCCCTTGCCGTCGTAACCGCCGCGGGTGGCCTTCAGCACCACCGGCCAGCCCGTCTCCAGGCCGAACGACTCGATCATGGCCAGCGGGGCGCTCGGCGGCACTGGTGCGAAACGCGGGCACGGGGCGCCGAGCTCGCTGAGCCGCTGCCGCATCACCAGCTTGTCCTGGGCGTGCAGCAGGGCCGCCGCCCCGGGCCGGCAGGGCGTCCCGGCGGCCTCCAGTGCCTCGATGTGGTCGCCCGGGACGTGCTCGTGGTCGAACGTCACGACGTCGCAGCCCTTGGCGAAGGCGCTCAGGTCGTCCAGGGAACGGTCGTCGCCGATGCGGACGTCGGAGACGACCTTGGCGGCGGACTCGTCCGGGGAGCCGGCGAGCACGCGCAGCGACACGCCGAGGCCGATCGCCGCCTGCTGGGCCATCCGGGCCAGCTGCCCGCCCCCCGCCATGCCCACGACCGGCCCTACTTTCTGGGGGGCGCCCCCCAGACCCCCGCGGCCTCCCCAGGGTTCCTCGCTTCGCTGCGGGCCCTGGGGCCCCTGAGCTGGATCTCTCACGGAAGAAGGCTATCGGCCGCCGGGTGTGACCGTGCCTCCCGTCCGGCGTGGCCGGGCCTTCCGTCCGTCCCGTGAACCTTCCGTGAACGAACGGGGCGCGCGGAACGTCGGACATGGTGTGACCGTCTGATCAGTGGGCAGGGAATGACCCAGGTGGTGTGAAACGTTCATGTTCTGGCGTCTCGGGGGCACCATGCGTCTATCCTCGTTGTGCCTTCGCAGCCATCGTGCACCCGTCGCAGTACGGAAGGATCTTCCTTCGTGAGCCTCGTCGCCAACCTTTATCGCCGTTTCGCGCACCTTGTGCACGAACTCATGAAGTTCGGCAGCGTCGGCGCCATCGCGTTCGTGATCACGATCGGGCTGAGCAACGTACTGCACTCGGAGTCGGGCTTCGGGATGGGCCCGCTCACCTCCAACGCGCTGGCCACGGTGGTGGCGACCACCTTCGCCTACCTGGCCAACCGCTACTGGACGTTCCGGCACCGCGACCGCACCGGCATCGGCCGCGAGTACGTGCTGTTCTTCGCCCTCAACGGCGTCGGCCTGGTGATCACCCAGCTGTTCATCGGGTTCACCCACTACGTGCTGGACCTCACCGGCCCGATCCCCTACAACGCCGCCCTGATCGTCGGAACGGGCGTGGCGACGCTGTTCCGCTTCTGGTCGTACAAGAAGTGGGTGTTCCTGCCGGTGACCTCGCCGCACGTCGACCCGTCGACCGGACTGCCCGACGCCGCCACCGACGCGGCCGCCCCGTCCGGCGACGGCCGGCCGGTCCACGGCCAGGCCGCGAACGGCTCCCAGCCGGTGAACGGGCACCCGCTGCACGGCCACCCGCTCGACCGCCCCATCGACGCCCGCGAGCCCGAGGGCATGGCCGAGTTCACCCAGAGCCACTGATCCTGCGGGGACGCGCCCGCACCGCCCGCCCGCCCGTACCGCCCGCCCGCACCACCGGGCCTGTGCCGCCCGGCCGTCAGGTGGGGCCGATGACGACGCGCTGCTCGGCGAGCTCGGCGTCGGCGGCCTGGCGCAGGAAGACGCCGAAGATCGCGGGACGGGTCGAGATCAGCTCCAGCCGCCCGCCGTCGACCACCGCGAGCGACCGGGCCAGGTAGAGCCCGAGGCCGGTGCCCTTGCCGCTGCTGACGCTGCGTTCGAAGATCCGCGGCTCCAGGTCGCCCGGGATGCCGGGACCCTCGTCGCCGACCTCCACCACCACCGACTGCGACCCCGGCTTGGTGTTGATCGTCACCGTGCCGCCACCGTGCACCAGCGAGTTGTCCAGCAGCGTCGCGATGATCTGGGAGAGGCCCTCGGGGTTGGTCATGCCGATCAGGCCCCGGTCGCCGGTCATCCGGATCTCCCGGCCGTCCCGCCGGAAGATCGGCCGCCACTCCTCGACCTGCTGGGCGATCACGTCGTCGATCGGCATCGCCACCGCGCCGCCGGTGCGGTCGTGCCGGGCGCGCGCGAGGAGCTGCTCGACGACCGCGACGAGCCGTTCGGTCTGGGCGACGGCCGCCGCGCCCTCCTCCCGGACGACGTCCGGGTAGTCGGCGGCCTCGATCATCTCCTCCAGCCGCATCGACAGCGCGGTCAGCGGCGTGCGCAGCTGGTGGCTGGCGTCGGAGGCGAACTCGCGGCTGGCCGCCAGCAGGTCGGCGATGCGCACCGCGCTGCGGTCCAGGACCTCGGCCACGCTGTCGACCTCGGGGATCCCGTACCGCCGCCGCCGCGGCCTGGCGTTGCCGGACCCGAGCCGGTCGGCGGTCTCGGCCAGGTCGATCAGCGGCAACGTCAGCTTGCGCGCCTGGAACATGGCCAGGCCGACGGTGACCGCGACGCCGAGCGCGGCCAGGCCGCCGATCAGCACCATCTGCCGCAACGCCTCGTCCTGGACCTCCGAGGCCTCCTGCGAGACCTGGACGTGCACGCTGGACTGGGCGCGCGAGTCGGTGAGCAGCGTGGCGCCGTCCGGCGGCTTGGTGCCGGCGGTGATCACCTTGTTGTCGGGCAGCGTGACCACGATGTACCGGCCGTGGTACTCCTGCGCGATCTTCTCGCTGGTGATCTGCTGCTTGGACTCGATGCTGAACAGCACGCCGCCGAGGATCGAGGAGGCCTCACGCTCCAGCGACTGCTGGGCCTCCTCGTAGATGAGCTTGTGCGTCGCGTACGCGAGGGGGATTCCGAGCAGGAGGATCGCCACGACCGCCACCGCGAGCGTCGAGAAGAGCAGACGACGCCTCATCAGGGCTCCTTCAGGGGTGAAGCCATGACCGTGCAGCCCTGCGCCGCCGCGTGGCGCGGCTCGGCGCAGGACTGCGTGACCATGGCGCGTCGGGGGGCTAGTCGCCCCGCTCGAACCGGAACCCGACACCCCGCACGGTCGTGATGTAACGCGGGCTGCCGGCGTCGTCGCCGAGCTTGCGGCGCAACCAGGAAATGTGCATGTCGAGGGTCTTGGTGGAGCCCCACCAGTTGGTGTCCCACACCTCGCGCATGATCTGTTCGCGGGTCACCACCTTTCCGGCGTCCCGCACCAGCACGCGCAGGAGGTCGAACTCCTTGGTGGTCAGCTGGAGCTCCTGGTCGCCCATCCAGGCCCGGCGCGACTCGGCGTCGATCCGGACCCCCTGGACGATCGGGGTCTCGGTGCTGCCGCGGCGCAGCAGCGCCCGCACCCGGGCGAGCAGCTCGGCCAGGCGGAACGGCTTGGTGACGTAGTCGTCGGCGCCGGCGTCCAGGCCCACGACGGTGTCCACCTCGTCGGCACGCGCGGTCAGGATGAGGATGGGCACCCCGTGACCCTCGGAACGGACCCGGCGTGCCACCTCGAGGCCGTCGAGCTCGGGCAGTCCAAGGTCGAGAACGATGAGGTCCACCCCACCGCCGAGCGCCCGTTCCAGGGCCTGCGGTCCGTCCGGGCTCACTTCGACGGTGTAGCCCTCCCGACGCAGCGCGCGGGCGAGAGGCTCGGAGATGGACGTGTCGTCCTCGGCGAGCAGTACTGAGGTCATGTACCGATCGTATGGCCATTCATGAACGTTTCCTGGCTACCGCCACGCTCTTGACCTGCGGTTTGCCACTCGCAGTACATCCTCGAACACGCACGAACCCCGACGAAACAGGAGGTTGACGCCCCTCTGGCCTCAGGAAACTCAGCCGTTCGGCCGGAGACGGGCCGGGCCCGCCCTCGAATCCGCGGGCGCCGTTCCGGCGTCAGACGAGGACGGCCACGGACGCGGGCGGGAGCGTCAGCCTGGGGGGAACGGTCCCGATCGGGCCGGAAAAGTCCATGTAGACGTTGTTGCTCGAGCCGAGGAGCAGCCGGGTCGCGTCGACCGGCAGGGGGACGGTGGCGGTGCCGAGGTTGGCGGCGATCGTGAGCCGGCCGCGGCGGATCACCAGCCAGCGGGCGTCCTCGTCGTAGGTGAGGTCCATCTCGGTCAGGCGCGGATCGGTCAGCTCCGGCCAGGCGCGGCGCAGGGCGATCAGGGCGCGGTGCCATTCGAGGAACTCGCGGTGCAGGGGCTTTCCCGGCTCGTCCCAGTCGAGCACCGAACGCCGGTAGGTATCCACAGCCTGTGGATCGGGAACGTCGTCGGTCCAGCCGTGCCGGCCGAACTCCTTGCGCCGCCCCTCGCTGATGGCGCGCCCCAGCTCGGGGTCGGTGTGGTCGGTGAAGTAGCACCAGGGCGTGGTGGCGCCCCATTCCTCGCCCATGAACACCATGGGAGTGAACGGGGAGGTCAGCACCAGCGCCGCGCCGACCATGAGCCTTCCCGGGGGAAGGTTTGAGGAGATCCGGTCACCGGCCGCGCGGTTGCCGACCTGGTCGTGGTTCTGGAGGTACGCCAGGAAGCGGTGGGCCGGGACCGTGGCGGTGTCCACCGGCCGCCCGTGATGGCGCCCGCGGAACGTGGAGTACGTGCCGTCGTGCACGAACACCCTGGTCATGGCCTTGGCGAGCGTCTCCATGGACCCGAAGTCGCAGTAGTACCCCTGCCGCTCGCCGGTCAGGGCGGCGTGCAGCGCGTGGTGGAAGTCGTCGCTCCACTGGGCGTCCAGGCCGTATCCGCCGGCCTCCCGCGCGCTGACCAGCCGCGGGTCGTTCAGGTCGGACTCGGCGATCAGGAAGAGCTCGCGGCCCACGTGCGCCGACAGCGCGTCCACGGCGGTCGAGATCTCTTCCAGGATGTGGACGGCCTGGCCGTCGGCGATCGCGTGCACCGCGTCGAGCCGGAGCCCGTCGATGTGGTGGTCGCGCAGCCACATCAGCACGTTCTCGACCACGAACGCGCGCACCTCGTCGGCGTGCGGCCGGTCGAAGTTGACCGCGTCGCCCCAGGGCGTGGCGTAGAAGTCGGTGAAGTAGGGCCCGAAGCTCCCCAGCCGGTTGCCGCTCGGCCCGAGGTGGTTGTAGACGACGTCGAGCGCCACCGCGAGCCCGCGCCCGTGCGCCGCGTCGACGAACCGCTTCAGGGCGTCCGGCCCGCCGTACGGCTCGTGCACGGCCCACAGATGGACGCCGTCGTAGCCCCACCCGTGATGGCCGGGGAACGCGGCGACCGGCATCAGCTCGACGACGTCCACGCCGAGCGACACGAGGTGGTCGAGCATGCCGATGGCGGCGTCGAAGGTGCCCTCCGGCGTGAACGTGCCGACGTGCAGCTCGTACACCACGCTCCCGCGCAGCGGGCGTCCGTGCCACAGCCGGTCCGTCCAGGCGAAGCGGTCATGCTCGTAGACCCGGCTCATCCCGTACGCGCCGTTCGGCTGCCAGGGCGAACGCGGGTCCGGCAGCACCTCGGGGTCGTCGTCCAGGACGAAGCCGTAGTCCGTGCCGTGCCCGGCGTCCGGCACGTCGGCCGCCCACCGGCCCGGCCGGCCGGCCACCGGTCCCATCTCGCGCAGATCGGGCCGGTCGTCCGCGGTCCCGATCGCCACCCGGACACGCTCGGCCTTCGGGGCCCACACCTCGAACGTCGTCATGCGCTCACTCACTCGCGGGGAATCGGTCGGGGACCAGCAGGGCCACCGGCAGCGGATCGACGACCTCGGCCAGCGGCAGCCGCGGCCCCTGGTGGACGACGCCGGTGAGGACGTCGCGCCACCCCTCCGCGGCGACCTCGGCGACGGCGCCGCCCCAGCCGCCGCGCCGTTCCAGCCCGGCGGGCAGCCGGGTCGCCACGGTCACCGCCTCGCCGCGGCGGAACGCCACCGCGTGGCCGGCCGCCGCGCCCGTCACGGTCACCTGCTCGTAGGCGCCGCCGCCGAACCACTCCGGGTGCGCCCGGCGCAGCCGCAGCGCCCTGGCGGTCACCAGCAGCTTCTCGTCGTCCAGGTCGCGCGGGGCGGGACCGGTGTCGAGCCGGGTGAGCCGGGAACGGCGCCGCCCGTAGTCGACCGGCCGCCGGTTGTCGGGGTCGACCAGCGACAGTCCGGTCAGCTCGCACCCCTGGTAGACGTCCGGGACGCCCGGCATGGTCAGCTGGACGAGCTTCTGGCCGAGCGTGTTGACCCGCGCGTACGGGGCGATGCGGCCCGTGAACGCGGTGATCCGCTTGATCAGGTCGGCGTCGGCGAGGACCCGCCGGGCGAACCCGAGCACGGCCTCCTCGTACGCCGGGTCGCCGTCGATCCACGACGTCCGGGTCTTGGCCTCCCGCATGGCCTTGGTGAGGAATCCGGTGAGGCGGTCCCCGGTGAGCGGCCAGGCGCCGGCGAGGGTCTGCCAGAGCAGGTATTCGAGGTCGGGCTCCAGCGGCACGCCCTCCGGGTGGTGGTCGTGCCAGCCGCGCACGGTCTCGGCCCACTCGCCGGGAAGCTCGGCGAGCACGGCCAGGCGCGCCCGGACGTCCTCCTGGCGTTTGGTGTCGTGCGTGGAGAGCGTCGTCATGGTGCCGGGCCAGTCGCGCGCGACCCGGGCGCAGAAGTCGTGGAAGTCGGCCGTCCCGACCGAGAAGCGCGCCGGGTCGCCGCCCACCTCGTTCAGCGCGGCCATCCGTGACCAGCGATAGAACGCGGTGTCCTCCACGCCCTTGGCCGCCAGCGGCGCCGACGTCTGCTGGAAGCGCACCACGAACTCGCCGTCCGGCCGCTCGCCCCCCGCCGCAGCACCGGCCGCCGGAGCGCCGCCCGCCGAGGCGGTGGCGTCGTGCTCACCGAGCGCGAGCCGGACGACGGTGCCGAGCAGGTCGTGCAGTTCGCCGGGCAGCTTCGCTCGGGCCCGCCCGGCGGCCCGGTCCAGGACCTTCACCGCCTGGCGGGGCGCCTCCTCGCCGGGCACCACGTACGCCCGGTAGACCGGGAACGCCACCAGCAGCTCGACCAGCACCCGTTCCAGTGCCTCGGGCGGCTCGGACGGCAGCACGCGGCACAACACCTGGTGCAGCCGCGCCACCTCCGGGCGCAGGGCGTGCTCGGCGACGTACCGCCGTGCCTCGTCCTCGACCTCGGCGAAGCCGGCCGGACCGCCGGTGAACGCGGCGTAGGCCTCGGTGAGCGGCCGTTCCCCGTCCGGGTCGACGAAGAGCCCGCCGACCATGCCGAGCGCGTCGTAGCCGGTGGTCCCGGCGCAGCGCCAGTCGGCGGGCAGTTCCTCCTCGCCGGTCGTGATCTTCTCGACCACCACCCAGGCGGCGGGCACCGCGCGGCCGAGCCGCTCCAGGTAGCCGCGCGGGTCGGCGAGACCGTCCGGATGGTCGATGCGCAGGCCGTCGACCAGGTCCTCGTCCGCCAGGCGGACGATCGCGGCGTGCGTGCGGTCGAAGACCTCGGGATCCTCCTGGCGCAGCCCGATCAGCCCGGAGATGTCGAAGAACCGCCGGTAGTTGGGCTCGCCGTCCCACGGCAGGACGACCCGCCCGTCCCCCGCCTCCCAGTCGATGTCGAACCAGCGCGCGGACGCGGCGGACGGCCCCTCGGCCAGCACCTCGGCCAGCGCCCGGTTGAGGTCCACCGGCCGCGGCACCGCCATGTGGTTGGGGACGATGTCGACGAGCACCTTCAGGCCGTGCGCGCGGAACTTCATCACCATCGCGCGGAAGGCGTCCGCGCCGCCCAGCTCGGCCGAGATCTCGTCGTGGTCGACCACGTCGTACCCGTGCGTCGAACCGGGCGCCGCCTGGAGCACCGGCGACAGGTAGGCGTGCGAGACGCCGAGCGCGGCGAGGTACGGGGCGAGCGCGCCGGCCTCGGCGAAGCCGCACCGCGTGCCGGGGCCGTCGCCGGTCGTGCCGCGCAGCTGGATCCGGTACGTGCCGGACGGGAGGACCGGTGCCTCAGACACGGCGCAGCACCTGCACCGAGCGCTGCTCGACCGGGATCGACTCGCCGGCCTTCACGGCGGAGCCCTGGTCCTCGGCGAGCATCGGATCGGCGGTGTCGATCACCTTGAGCCACATCCCCCCGTACCGCCCGGGCGGCACCGTGAAGTCCAGATCCTCGTGATGGGCGTTGAACATCATCAGGAACGAGTCGTCGCGGATGGGCTCGCCCCGCAACCCCGGCTCGCTGATGTGGTTGCCGTTCAGGAAGACCTGCAACGACTTGGCGAAGCCCGCCGACCAGTCGTCGTCGCCCATCCGGTGGCCGCCGGGCGTCATCCACACCAGGTCGGGCAGCTCGGTCTCGGCCCGCATGACCCGTCTGCCCTCGAAGAAGCGCCGGCGCCGGAACACCGGATGCGCGGCGCGCAGCTTCGACAGGCGCTGGACGAAGTCGAGCAGCGGGAAGTGCAGGAGCCTGTTGTCCCAGTCGACCCAGGCCAGCTCGTTGTCCTGGCAGTAGGCGTTGTTGTTGCCGCGCTGCGTCCGTCCCAGCTCGTCGCCGTGCGCGATCATCGGCACGCCCTGCGACAGGAACAGGGTGGCGAGCAGGTTGCGCTTCTGCCGTTCGCGCAGCGCCAGCACCTCCAGGTCCTCGACCGGTCCCTCGTAGCCGCAGTTCCAGGACCGGTTGTCGTCGGTGCCGTCCCGGTTGGCCTCGCCGTTGGCGTCGTTGTGCTTGACGTTGTAGGTGACGAGGTCGTTCAGGGTGAAGCCGTCGTGGCAGGTGACGAAGTTGATCGAGGCGAACGGCTTGCGGCCGTCGTCGGCGTACAGGTCGCTGGAGCCGGCCAGCCGGGACGCGAACTCGGGCATGCTGTCCGGCGTGCCGCGCCAGAAGTCGCGCGTGGCGTCGCGGTACTTGCCGTTCCACTCGGTCCACTGCGGCGGGAAGTTGCCCACCTGGTAGCCGCCCTCGCCCACGTCCCAGGGTTCGGCGATCAGCTTGACCTGCGAGACCACCGGATCCTGCTGGACCAGGTCGAAGAACGCCGCCAGCCGGTCCACCTCGTGGAACTGCCGGGCCAGCGTGGCCGCAAGGTCGAACCGGAACCCGTCGACGTGCATCTCGGTGACCCAGTAACGCAGCGAGTCCATGATCATCTGCAGCACGTGCGGGCTGCGCATCAGCAGGCTGTTGCCGGTGCCCGTGGTGTCCATGTAGTAGCGCGGGTCGTCGTCGGCCAGCCGGTAGTACGAGGCGTTGTCGATCCCGCGCCACGACAACGTCGGGCCCATGTGGTTGCCCTCGGCGGTGTGGTTGTAGACGACGTCGAGGATCACCTCGATCCCCGCCTGGTGCAGGGCCTTCACCATCGACTTGAACTCCAGCACCTGCTCGCCGCGCTGCCCGCCCGCCGAGTACTCGTTGTGCGGGGCGAAGAAGCCGATCGTGTTGTAGCCCCAGTAGTTGCGCAGGCCCTTCTGGACCAGGAAGTCGTCGTGCACGAACTGGTGCACCGGCATGAGCTCGACCGCCGTGATCCCCAGCCGCTCGAAGTGCTCGATCATCACCGGATGCCCGAGGGCGGCGTACGTCCCGCGCAGCCGTTCCGGGATCTCGGGATGCCGCATGGTGAGGCCCTTGACGTGCGCCTCGTAGATCACCGACTCGTGGTACGGCGTTCGCGGCGGCCGGTCGTCCCCCCAGTCGAAGTACGGGCTGACGACCACCGACCGCATCGTGTGCGGCGCCGAGTCGAGGTCGTTGCGCGACCAGGGGTCCCCGAAGTCGTAGCCGAAACAGGCCTGGTCCCAGTCGATGTCGCCCTCGATGGCCATGGCGTACGGGTCCATGAGCAGCTTGGCGGGGTTGCAGCGGGTGCCCTCGTGCGGCGCGTACGGCCCGTGCACCCGGTAGCCGTACCGCTGCCCCGGCATGATCCCCGGGAGGTACCCGTGCCAGACGAACGCGTCCGCCTCGGGGAGCTCCACCCGGGACTCGGACCCGTCCCCGTCGAACAGGCACAACTCCACCCGCTCCGCGGGCTCGGCGAACAGGGCGAAGTTCGTGCCCGCCCCGTCGAAGCGAGCACCCAGCGGATAAGCACCCCCAGGCCAGACGTCCGCCATCTTCCGCCTCCCGACCTAAGGGTCATTTGTCGCGAACCGGATGCTTCCCCCTGAGGGTTGACTCACACCGCCCCCGGGGCCACTGGCCAGATCGGACATTCATGGGTACCGTTAGGCTTGCCTAACCTTATTGAGGCTGCCCTAACGAGAAAGGCCCCCCACCCCATGTACGTCTGCATCTGCAACGCCGTCACGGAGGACGACGTTCGCGGCTGCATGGCGGAGGGCGGCTGCACGACCGCCAAGGACGTCAGGACGGCCTGTGGCATGAAGCCGGGCTGCGGTTCCTGCACCAGGCGCCTCCACGCGCTGGTCAGCGAATTCCGGACGGCCAGCGAGCTGGTGGACGCCATGACCGGCGGCCCCCTCCCGCTGGAGGTCGTGCCCGATCGGGATCAGCCCCGCCTGCCCCTTCCGGTGGCCGGCATCGACGAGAGGGGAGCCGCCTCCACGAGCGCCGCCTGAGACCTTCCTCACACGGCACCCGCCGCGCGTGATCGAGAAAACACGCGCCGAGCGGGCTTCAGTGCTGTTGAGATGGCGCCGGTCATGGAAGGATGGGGCGATATGGAAGGCGACAAGGACATCATCGCGCTGCTCAACGAGCAGCTCACCGCGGAGCTCACCGCGATCAACCAGTACTTCCTGCACGCGAAGATGCAGGACAACTGGGGCTTCACCCGCCTGGCCAAGCACACCCGCGAAGAGTCCATCGAGGAGATGAAGCACGCGGAGCGGCTCACCGACCGCATCCTCTTCCTCGAGGGACTGCCGAACTACCAGAAGCTCAACACCCTCAAGATCGGCCAGACCGTCGTCGAGACGCTCAAGGCCGACCTGGAGCACGAGCTGGAGGCGGTCCACCGCCTCCGTCCCGGCATCGAGCTCATGCGCTCCCGCGGCGACGTCACCTCGGCCCGGATCTTCGAGGACATCCTCGCCAACGAGGAAGAGCACGTCGACTACCTGGAGACCGAGCTGGCCCTGGTCCAGTCCCTCGGCGAGCAGAACTACCTGCTCCGCCTCACCGAGGGCCCGGGCGAGAGCATCTCCGAGCCGGCGTAGCCCGGCTCCCGCTCAACGTCGCCTGACAGGCACCACCCGGCTCGACATGAAGGTCGGCCCGCTTCCGGCGGGCCGGCCTTCAGATTTCGGTGGCCCTTCTGAGGACGAAGGGCTGGATGATGCCGAGCCCCCGGACCGGGCGGCGCACGATGCGGGTGATCTCGAAGGCCGGGTCGTCCCCGAGTTGGGCGGCCAGGGCGTCGTCGATCACCACGGCGCCGGGACGGGCCAGGGAGGTCAGGCGGGCCGCGAGGTTGACCGTGGTGCCGAAGACGTCGCCCATCAGCGGCAGGACCGGGCCGTAGGCGACGCCCACGCGGACGTCGGGGACCTCGGTCTCGTCCTTGATGGCCTCGGCGATGGCGAGGGCGATCTCACCGCCCAGGCGGGGCGAGTCGGCGCTGAAGAGCACCTCGTCGCCCAGCGTCTTGACCAGGCGGCCGCCGCTCGCGGCGACGATGTCGGCCGCGGTCTCCTCGAACCGCTCGACGACCCGGGCGAGCTCCAGCTCGTCCAGCTCACGGCTCATCTGGGTGAACGAGACCATGTCGGCGAAGCCCACGGTGATCTGCTGGCGGGCCGGGACCGAGCCGCCGGCGGTGGCGACGGACGCCATCGCGCGGGTGCCCGCCGCGGCGAGCTGGCGGCGCCAGGCGTGCACGACGAGCGGCTCGAAGTCGTCGATGTGCTTCTCCGCGATCTCGACGATCATCCGGACCGCCTCGGAGCTCGGCGCCTCCTGCGGGTCACCGCTGGTCATCATGCTGCTGAGCAGGTTGACCTGCCACTCGGCGAGGCGGGTCATGGTCTGGCCGAACGCGCGGACCAGGCGGATCACGCCGTCCTCGTCCAGCACGCCGTCCTCGATCAGGCGCTTGATCTGGATGAGCGCGGCGACGTCGCCCTCGGTGTAGGCGATCGCGTCGTCCGGCATCGAGGGATAGCCGAACGCCCGCCAGAGGCGGCTGGAGAACTCCTTGGTGACGCCCGACAGGCGGACGGCGTCGACCCGGGTGTAGCGCAGTTCGCCGCCGAGCAGAAGCTCTTCGATCTCCTTCGGGTCCGGCATGTCCGCAGCCATCTCTGCACCTCCTCCCCCGCGACATATCGTGGCAGACTCGGCGCCCCGGGGGTGATCGGTGTCCCGAAACGCCCGCCGGGTCAGCGCACGTGCACAACGTCACCCGCGTTCACTGTGCGCTCGCCCACCACCAGGCGGCCGGAGCCGTCCACGTCGGTGGCCTGGCCGCTCAGCGTCTCGTCGCCGGGAAGGTCGACCCGGACGGTGCGGCCGAGCGTGGCGCACAGGTCCTTGTACGCCGTGCGCAGGCCGCTGGACTCCGGATCGCCCTTCAGCGCGATCCACTCGCGGTACCAGCCCTCGAACTCCCGCAGGATCGCGCGGAGAAGCAGCGCCCGGTCGCTCAGCGGGGCGCCCTCGATGGCCAGGGAGGTCGCGGTGGGCACGGGGAGCTCGTCCTCCCGGAGCCCCACGTTGAGCCCGACGCCCACGATCACGGCGTCGCCCGCCTTCTCGGCGAGGATCCCGGCCAGCTTGCGCTCGCCGACGAGCAGGTCGTTCGGCCACTTCAGCCGGACGTCGACGGCCACGTCGCCGTGCGCCTCGCCGAAGTCGCCGGCCTCGACGCGGGCGGTCATCCGGCGGACCGCGGTGGCGACGGAGACGCCGGTGAGCAGCGGGATCCAGCCCAGGAGGCCGGCCGGCACCACCGGGCGCAGCAGGAGCGAGAACATCAGGCCGGAACGGGGCGGCGCCGTCCACGGCCGGCCCAGCCGGCCGCGGCCGGCGGTCTGCAGCTCGGTGGTCAGCACCGTGCCCTCCGGCGCGCCCTCCTGGGCGGCGGCCGCGAGATCGGCGTTGGTGGAGCCGGTCTCGTCCACCACCCGCACGCTCCGCCACAACCCGCCGGGCCGGACGAGCGTGCGCTCCAGCGCCGCCTGGTGCAGCGGCGGACGTCCCAGGTCGCCGTACGCTGACTCGTTCATCCGACCATCCAACCCCACCTCACCCCTCGGTCCCGGAAGCGGGGCGCCCTAGAGTGGCGGGCGTGGATGGAGTGACGCTACGGCGGGACGACCAGAACGAGCATGTCGCGGAGATCGTGCTGGACCGGCCGGAGGCGCTCAACGCGCTCTCGACGGCGATGGCACGGCGGCTGGCCGATGTGTGCGCCGAGGTGGCCGCCGAACGGTCGGTGCGGTCGGTGGTGCTGAGCTCGGCGGGCGAGCGGGCCTTCTGCGTCGGCGCCGACCTCAAGGAACGCAACACGATGAGCGACGACGAGATCATGGCGCAGCGGCCGGTGGTCCGGGCCGCCTACGGCGGGGTCCTCGCCCTGCCGCAGCCGGTGATCGCCGCGGTGCGCGGCTACGCGCTGGGCGGCGGGTGCGAGCTCGCGCTGTCGTGCGACCTGATCGTGGCCGACGAGACGGCCGTGTTCGGGCTGCCCGAGGTGGGCGTGGGCCTGGTGCCGGGCGGCGGCGGGACGCAGCTCGCGCTGCGCCGGCTCGGGTCCGGCCGGGCGGCCGACATGGTGTTGACGGGGCGGCGGCTGAGCATCGAGGAGGCCACCTCCTACGGCCTCGTCGACCGCCGGGTGCCCGCCGGGACCGCGCGGGACGCGGCGCTGACCCTGGCCGGGATGATCGCGCAGAACTCCCCGACGGCCGTGCGCGCCGCCAAGCGCGCCATGCGGCTGGGGGCCGGCAAGGACCTGCCCTCGGCGCTGGACTTGGAGGAGAACGCCTGGCGCACGGTGGCGTTCTCCCCCGAACGCCGCGAGGGCATCGCCGCGTTCAACGAGAAGCGCCGCCCGAACTGGCCCTGATCAGCCGGTGTTCTGGAGGCCCGCGGCGACGCCGTTGACCGACAGGAGCAGCAGCTCCTCCAGGTGGCGGCGTTCGCCCTCGTCGGCGACGCCCTCGCGCAGCGCCGACAGGGCGCGCAGCTGGAGGTGCGAGAGCGCGTCCACGTAGGGGTTGCGCAGCTCGACCGCGCGCGACAGCACCTTGCGGTTCTCCAGCAGGCGCTGGTGGCCGGTGACCGCCAGGACGAGGGACCGGGTGCGGTCGTACTCGGCGAGCACGGTCTCGGCCATCTCGGGCCGCCCGCCGAGCGCGAGGTAGCGGGCGGCGATCGCCCGGTCCGACTTGGCCAGGCTCATCTCGGCGTTGTCGAGCAGCGTGCCGAACAGCGGCCACGCCTCGTACGCCTCCTTGAGGCCGGTCAGGTCGGCGCCGTCGTCGGACACCGCGGCCAGGCCGCTGCCCAGGCCGTACCAGCCGGGCAGGTTGACGCGCGTCTGCGTCCAGGCGAACACCCACGGGATTGCCCGCAGGTCCTCCAGGCCGCGGGCGGCCTTGCGGCGGGAGGGGCGCGAGCCGATGCGCAGCTCGGCGATCTCCTCCAGCGGGCTGACGCGCGCGAACCACTCCGCGAAGCCCTCGGTCTCGATCAGGGACCGGAACGCGCTCCGGGCGGCATCGCTGATCTTGTCTGCGAGCGGGCGGAAGCGGGCCGCCGCGTCGCGGGCGCGGTCCTGGACGGCGTCGGTGGACGCCATGAGGACGGCGTTGGTGACCTGCTCGACGTGGCGGCGCGCGATCTGGGGGTTGCCGTAGCGGGCGAAGATGACCTCGCCCTGCTCGGTGACCTTGAACCGGCCCGCGACCGATCCCGGCGCCTGGGCCAGGATCGCGCGGTTGGCCGGGCCGCCGCCGCGGCCGAGCGAGCCGCCCCGGCCGTGGAACATGGTCAGCTTGACGTCGTTGCGGGCCGCCCAGGCGGTCAGGGCCTCCTGCGTGTCGTACAGCCGCAGCGTGGCGCTGGTCGGGCCGAGCTGCTTGGCCGAGTCGGAGTAGCCGAGCATCACCTCGAGGCGGCGGCCGGTGTCGGCGAGGCGCCGCTGGACGGCGGGGATCGCCAGCATGCCCTCCAGGACGGACGGGGCGCGCTCCAGGTCCTCGCCGGTCTCGAAGAGCGGGATCACGTCGAGCACCGGCGCGTCGTCGCCGAGCGAGGCGGCCAGCTCGTGCACGTTGGCGATGTCCTGCTCGGAACGGGTGAACGAGACGACGTAGCGGCTGCACGCCCGGACGCCGAACCGCCGCTGGATCCACGCGACGACCCGCAGCGTGTCGAGGATCTCGGTGGTCATCTCGCCGCGTTCGCCGCCGGCCCGCTCCTTGATCGGCGGCGAAGCCGCCTCCTCGGGAGCTCGGGGGGTGTGGGGGGTCGTCCCCCCACCAGAAGCCCGCACCTCCGCGAGGGCCTTCTCGTGCAGCTCGCTGTGCTGGCGGATCTCCAGCTCGGCCAGGTGGAAGCCGAACGTCTCGACCTGCCAGATCAGGTCCTGGACCTTGCCGTACGCCTGCCGGGTCGCCCCCGCCGCGGCCAGCGAGTCCTGGACGACGCGCAGGTCGGCCAGCAGGTCGTCGGGGGACGCGTAGGCCAGGTCGGCGTCGCGCCGCCGGGTCGCGGCGATGCGCTCCGCCACGTACAGCAGGAACTGCCGGTGCGGCTCCTCGGGCGAACGCTTGGAGATCTCGCCGATGCGCTCGGGCTGGCCGGTGCGCGCGGCCGCCAGGGCGTTGCGCAGGGCGGCCGAGGGCGGCGTGGTCGACTCGTGCACGGTCAGCTCGCGGCCGATCCGGGTGCTGGCGTTCTCCAGGCCCAGCAGCACGTGGTCGGCCTGGATCATGACGGCCTCCCGGGTGACCTGCGCGGTCACGTACGGGTTGCCGTCCCGGTCGCCGCCGATCCAGCTGCCGAACCGCAGGTACGGGCGGACCCGCGGCGGCCTGGCCCCGGTGGCGCCCGGGTCGAGCGCGGTGTCCAGCGACCGGTAGATCCGCGGGACCACCCGGAAGATCGTCTCGTCGAACGCGGCCATCGCGGTGCGGACCTCGTCCAGCGGGTCCATCTGGGCGTGGCGGCGCAGGGCGGTGCGCCACAGGAGGTCGATCTCTTCGCGCAGGCGCCGTTCGAGCTCGTCCTCCCCGTTCGCACCGGGGCCGGCGTTGAGCCTGGTCAGCAGGTCGCCGATGCGTTGGATCGAGGTCACGACGGCCCGGCGGCGGGCCTCGGTCGGGTGGGCGGTGAAGACCGGGCGGAACTCCAGGCCGGCCAGCAGCTCGGCCAGCCGGTCGTCGCCGGCGGCCCTGCGGACCTCCTCGACGGCCGCCTCGACCGAGCTGGGCACCGGCTCGGCGTCGCGGGTGTCGCGCTCGCGCAGGGTGCGGACGCGGTGGTGCTCCTCGGCCAGGTTGGTGAGGTGGAAGTAGACGGTGAACGCGCGGGCGACCTGCTCGGCACGTTCCAGCGACCAGCCGTCGACCAGGGCCGCCACGTCCTCGATGCCGGTCTCGCCGCGGCGCGCGGCGATCACCGCGTGCCGGAGCCGTTCGACGTCGTCGAGCAGCTCCTGCCCGCCGTACTCGACCAGGCTGTCGCCGAGCATGGCGCCCAGCAGCCGGACATCGCGGCGCAGCGGTTCGGGCATGTCCTGCCGGAGAAGGTCGCGCGTCTTCGTAGCCACGCCGCAAGCCTAGTGAGAGGCCGAGACGGCACCCGACACCGCGTCCACGGCACCCGGTCGAAAGGTCCGGATCAGTGTGCGGTTACCCTGGCCGGCATGGCGATGGAAGCTCCTGAACCCGCTGTGGACATCGACATCCACACGACGGCCGGAAAGATCGCGGATCTCGAACGGCGCCGTTACGAGGCCGTGCACGCCGGATCCGAGCGTGCGGTCGAGAAGCAGCACGCCAAGGGCAAGATGACCGCCCGGGAGCGGATCGACGCGCTGCTCGACCCCGGCTCGTTCGTCGAGTTCGACGAGTTGGCCCGGCACCGCTCGACCAACTTCGGCATGGAGAGGAACCGCCCGTACGGCGACGGCGTGGTGACCGGCCACGGCACCGTCGACGGCCGGCCGGTCGCGGTGTTCTCCCAGGACTTCACGGTCTCCGGCGGCTCGCTCGGCGAGGTCTTCGGCGAGAAGATCTGCAAGGTCATGGACCACGCGGTCAAGACCGGCTGCCCGGTGATCGGCATCAACGACTCCGGCGGCGCGCGGATCCAGGAGGGCGTGGTCGCCCTCGGCCTCTACGCCGAGATCTTCAAGCGGAACGTGCACGCGTCCGGCGTGATCCCGCAGATCTCCCTGGTCATGGGCCCCTGCGCGGGCGGCGCCGTGTACTCCCCCGCGATCACCGACTTCATCGTCATGGTCGACCAGACCTCGCACATGTTCATCACCGGGCCCGACGTGATCAAGACGGTCACCGGCGAAGAGGTGACCATGGAGGAGCTGGGCGGCGCGCACTCGCACAACTCCAAGTCGGGCGTGGCCCACTACCAGGGCTCCGACGAGGACGACGCGATCGAGTACGTCAAGGCGCTGCTGTCGTACCTGCCGTCCAACAACCTCGGCGACGCGCCGGTCTTCGACGTCGACGACGACCCGAACGTGCTGGACGACGAGCTCGACACCCTGATCCCCGACTCGCCCAACCAGCCGTACGACATGCACACCGCCATCGAGCACGTGCTGGACGACGGCGAGTTCCTCGAGGTGCACGAGCTGTTCGCGCCCAACATCATCGTCGGCTTCGGCCGGGTGGAGGGGCACTCGGTCGGCATCGTGGCCAACCAGCCGATGCAGTTCGCCGGCACGCTCGACATCGACGCCTCGGAGAAGGCGGCGCGCTTCGTCCGCACCTGCGACGCGTTCAACATCCCGGTGCTGACCTTCGTGGACGTGCCCGGCTTCCTGCCCGGCACCGACCAGGAGTGGAACGGCATCATCCGGCGCGGCGCCAAGCTGCTCTACGCCTACGCCGAGGCGACCGTGCCGCTGGTCACCGTGATCACGCGCAAGGCGTACGGCGGCGCGTACGACGTCATGGGGTCCAAGCACCTGGGCGCCGACGTCAACCTGGCCTGGCCGACCGCGCAGATCGCCGTGATGGGCGCGCAGGGCGCGGTCAACATCCTCTACCGGCGCGAGCTGGCCGCGGCCGACGACCCCGACGGCCGCCGCGCCGAGCTGATCACCGAGTACGAGGACACGCTGGCCAACCCCTACGTCGCGGCCGAGCGCGGCTACGTCGACGCGGTGATCAAGCCGTCCGAGACGCGCGGGCAGGTCATGAAGGCGCTGCGCTCGCTGCGCGAGAAGCGCAAGAGCCTGCCGCCCAAGAAGCACGGGAACATCCCGCTGTGAGCGCCGCCGAGGGAGCGTCCGGGAAGGCCCCGTTCCTCCAGGTCGTCCGGGGCGAGCCGACCGCCGAGGAGATCGCGGCGCTGGTCGCCGTGCTCACCGCCCGCGCGCAGGCCGCCGCGTCGGCCCGTGCCCGGGCCGACGAGGGCACGCGGCGTACGTCGCGGTGGGCCGACCGGTCGCGGGGGTTGCGCGGGCCGGTCTCCGAGGGCGTCCGGCCGCGCGGCGCGGGCGCCTGGCGGGCGAGCGGGTTCCCGCGCTGACGAACCGAGGCGGCCGGGCTCCGCGAGGTGTGCGGGGGCCCTGGCGCGGAAATCCTCAAGGCAGATGTAACCGTGGTTCGCGCCCTGGGAAGCCCCCGGCACGAATAAGGTGAAAGGCCATGGCCACCTCGGAGTTCGTCCCTCAGCCCGCTCGCTATGCCGTCTTCGTCGACGCGGGGTATCTCTACGCGGCCTCCGGGGCGCTGTTGCTCGGATGCGGCTCCAGACGCGAGTACCGGGTCGCCGCGGAAAAGCTGATCAAGGCATTGACCACCCATGCGGATGATCAGTTGGTGGGCGAGTTGTTGCGCGTCTACTGGTTCGACGCGGCGCCCAAGCGGCAGCCGACGGTCGACCAGCGCGTGATCGCCAACCTGCCGCTGGTGAAGCTGCGCCTGGGCAACCTCAACGCGCAGGGGCAGCAGAAGGGCGTGGACGCGCAGTTGCGGGCCGACCTGGAGGCCCTGGCGCGGCACCGGGCGATCACCGACGCGGTGTTGCTGGCCGGTGACGAGGACATGCTGCCCGCCGTCGAGGCGGCTCAGCGTTACGGGGTGCGCGTGCACCTGTGGGGCGTGGAGCCGACGCACGGCTCCAACCAGGCCGAATGGCTGGTCTGGGAGTCCGACACCGTCGAGGTGCTGCCCTCCGATTTCCTGCGCCCGTACTTCACTAAAGCCAAGGTCCTGCCCGTTCCCGCCGCCGCTGCCGCCGCCGCCGCCGTGCGGGACGCCGCCGCCGTCGCGCAGGCGGGCGCCCGCACCGCCCCGGTGCCGTCGCCGTCACAGGTGTTCGCCGGGCGCGCCCCGGCGGTCAAGCCCGTGCCCGCCGGCGCCGTCAAGACCGCGGTGCCCAACGCCGGCCAGCACGTCATCCCGGCCGCCACGACGTCCACGACCGACGGCAAGCTGGGGCCCGACCGCGACCACATGCTGGAGATCGGCGAGCACGTCGCGCAAAAGTGGATCTTCGAGCGGGGGCGGGACAACATCCGCGACCTGCTCCCGGGCCCGATCCTGCCCCCGGTCATCGACAAGGAACTGCTGATCGAGGCCGAAAAGGAGCTGGGCGGCTCGCTGCGCCCCTACCAGGAGGCCCGCACCTGGCTGCGCGACGGTTTCTGGGAGCGCGTCTACCGGGAGTTCGGCATCGGGATCGGCAAGTCCGACTGACCTTTGCCCGCCGGACCGTGAACTTCTTGTGATTAGTCCGACACGCTGAGTGGTGGAAGCGGTACAGTCCCGGCCGTGATGGGGGGACATCGCGTACAACGCAGCGCCACGGCCGTCGTCGCCGTGGCGGCCACCGCTCTGCCGGCGGTGGCGTGCCAGTCGCCCGTGCCGTTCTACCCGGCGGGCGCCGGTGCGCCGGACGCTCCGGTGGTCGGGCTCGGCGGCCCGGCTCCGTACGTCAGGAGCCCGGCGCCGTCCGGACGGCCGGGCGCGCACGGCACGACGCCGGCGCCGCGCAGGGACCCGTCGGCGCGAGCCGTGTCCGGGGGCGGGAACGTCTACGCCGCCACCGGTCCCAGCCTGCTCCAACCGGCCGCCCAGGCACTGCCGCCGCGGCTCTTCGTGCCGAACGGGAGCATGGGCACGGTCGACGTCGTCGACCTGCGGACGTTCAGGGTCACCGCGCGCCTGCGCACCGGCGGGGTGCCGCGCCGGGTCGTGGCGTCGTGGGACCTGCGGCGATTGTGGGTCACCGACGCCAGGAGCGGCACGCTGACCCCGCTGAGCCCGCTCAACGGACGGCGCGGACGGCCGGTCGCGACGTCCGTCCCCGGCGGGCGGATCCACTTCACCCCGGACGGCGGTACGGCCCTGGTCATGGCGGGGCGGCAGCGCCGCATCGACATCCGCGACCCCGGCACCATGCAGGCCCGCGGCCGGCTGGTGCTGCCCTGTGCGGGCGCCGAGCACGCCGACTTCTCCGCGACCGGCGCGTTCCTGGTCACCGGGTGCACGCCGTCCGGGCGGCTCCTGCGGGTGGACCCCGCGCTGCGCCAGGTCACCGGCACGCTCGCGCTGCCGGAGGGGGCCGCGCCGGGCGCCGTGCGGCTCGCCCCGGACGGGCGTTCCTTCTACGTGGCCGACGCGGCCAGGGGCGGCGTGTGGGTGATCGACGCCGGCGCGTTCCAGGTGTCCGGGTTCGTGCCGACCCGGCCCGGCGCCTACAGCCTGACCTTCAGCCGCGACGCGCGGCGGCTGTACGTGCTCGGCACCGGCGTGCTCACGGCCGTCGACCTGGCGGCACGGCGGGCGACCGGGCACTGGCGCCTGCCGGGCGGCGGCTCGCCCGAGGCGGGCGGGGTGACGGCCGACGGCACCGCGTTGTGGTTGTGCGAACCGCGCACGGGCGGCGTGTACGCGCTGTCCACGCGTACGGGACGGCTCGTCCGGACGGTACGGATCGGCGGCGTGCCGCAGGGCGGGGTCGTCTATCCGCAGCCCGGTCGCCATTCGCTCGGCGGCTCGGGGATCTACCGCTGAGAAGACCGGCGGAGGCCCGCCCCGGGGTGGGGCGGGCCTCCGCGCGATCCAGGCCGATCCGGCGCCCGGGTCAGACGTACGCGGGCTGCTCCTCGGGGACGCTCGCGGGGGCGGTTCGCGGCCGGGTGAAGCCGAGCGCGACCAGCACGGTGACGGCGACGACCGCCGCGGCGATGAGGATCGCGGTGCGCAGGCCGTCGGTGGTGGCGGCGCGCAGCGCCTCGCCGCTCAGCCCGTGCGTCCCCGCGTTCGCCACCGCGACCAGCACCGCGAGCCCGACCGCACCGCCGATCTGCTGGGTGGTGGACGCCAGCCCGGAGGCGATGCCCTGCTCGTCCGCCGCCGCGCTCGCCGAGGCGGCGCCGAACATCAGGGTGTACGTGGCGCCCTGGCCCAGCCCCATGACGACCAGGCCGGGGACCAGAACGGCGTAGGACGCCCCGGTCGCCAGGCTCAGGCCGAGGATCACCGTTCCGGTCACGCCCACCGAGAGCGCGGTCACGATCGTGGTCCTGCTGCCGAGCCGGGTGGCGAGCCGCCCCGCCGTCCGCGCCCCGATGGCGATCGCCAGCATCGGCACCAGGAAGGCCAGCCCGGTGCGGAGCGGGCTGTAGCCGTGCACCCCCTGGAAGTAGACGGTCAGGAAGTACTGGAGGGTCCCGAAGCTCGCCATGAAGAGGAACGTCACGGCCGCGCCCGTGCTGAGGTCGCGGTCGCGGAAGAGCCGCGGCGGCAGCAGCGGGTCGGCGCCCCGCGCCTCGATCACGAAGAACGCCGCCAGCAGCGCCGCCCCGGCGCCCGCGGCCGCGAGCACCCGCGCCGAGCCCCAGCCGTTCTCCGGCCCCTGCACGAGCGCGAGGACCACCAGGGTCGTGCCCAGCGTGGCGGTCACGGCCCCCGCGAGGTCGAACGAACGGCCGGCCGCCCGGGTCACGCCCCGGGCGAGCAGCGGGAACGCCAGCACGGCCGCCAGCGCCGCGAGCGGCACGTTCACGAAGAAGACCGAGGCCCAGCCGAACGTGTCGGTCAGGACGCCGCCCAGCAGCGAGCCGAGGATCATGCCGCTGCCGCCAGCCGTGCCCCAGACGGCGAAGGCCCGGTTGCGCTCGCGTCCGGCCGTGAAGCTCGTGCTGACCAGCGTCAGTGTCGCCGGGAACAGGAACGCCCCGCCCACGCCCTGCACCGCGCGCGCCGCGACGAGCACGCCGGGCGTGGTCGCCAGCCCGCCCGCCAGCGACGACACCCCGTACAGGGTCAGGCCGAGCACGAACATCCGGCGCGGGCCGAACAGGTCGCTCGCGCGCCCGCCCAGCAGGAGGAAGCCGCCGAACGCGACCGCGTAGGCGCTGATGACCCATTGCAGGTCGTGGGCGGAGAAGCCGAGGGCGGTGCCGATCTCCGGCAGCGCCACGTAGACGATGTTGTAGTCGACGGCAATGATCAGCTGGGCGAACGCCAGCAGCGCCAGGGTGAGCTCGGATCGCCTGTTCATCGGGATGGTCCTTCCAAGGACGGCCGTTCGGCCGCACTTTTTTCTGGATGTTATGGATGTTGAATATCTAGAATTACTCGACGAAAGGACACCCGGCCCGGTGCGCTCCGGGTCAGGTCCTCAGGTTGGCGAACCAGTTGCGGGTGTCGCCGGGCGCGGACGGGGCGCGGCGTTCGACCGTGGCCTTGATGTCGGCGACGGTCTGGCCGGCCAGCTCGCGGCGCCAGGCCAGGTCGGCCCGCCGCATCGCCTGGGAGATCACGCAACTCTCCCGGTAGTCGACCCCCTCGTGATCCCCCGGCCCCTGCCGCAGGATCTCCTCGCAGCGGAAGGCCTCCTCCGGCCCCTCGATCGCGGTCACCACGTCCATCAGCGTGATGTCCTCCGGCCGCCGCGCGAGCCGGAACCCGCCGCGCGGCCCGGACGTCGAGGTCAGGATGCCCGCGCGGGCGAGCGCCTGGAGCTGCTTGTTCAGGTAGGCGGTGGGCAACCGGTAGAACGCCGCCAGCCTGGCCGCCGTCACTGCCTGGCCGTCGTCCATCCAGGTCAGGTTGACGCAGCTGTGGAGCGCCCACTCGACGCCCTCGTTCATCCGCATAATCTGGACATTACACATCCAGAACCACCCTCGCAACACCGGGACGCCGGGCCCCTACCTGGTCAGCGGGCCTGCAGGCGGTGCCACTGCGGCATGAGCTCCTCGACCAGGGCCTCGGTCTCGGGCTGGAGCTGGTCGAGCAGGGGATCGCGGCCGACGCGGGAACGCAGCTCGTCGATGACCACCTGCACCTGCGCCTCGTCGCCGGTGGCGTGGGTGGAACGCAGGAGGTCGCGCCAGAGGCCCTCGTCCTCGGGCGCGAGCCGCAACCCGGCGCGGGCGGCCCCGACCGCGCCGCGGGCGTCGCCCTCTTCGAGGCGCAGGACGACGAGCCGGTGCGCGACGTCGATGACGCGGGCGCCCGCCTCGTACTCCAGGTCGTCGTTGGCCAGCCAGCCATACCGGCCGCGCGGGCGGTCGGCCAGGACCGGGCCGCGGACCAGGTCGAGGGCGTAGGACATGTAGGCGGTCTCGGAGGCGGGCTCGGCGGCCGACCGCCAGACCAGCCAGCGGAACACCGCCCAGTCGACGCGGACCTCGGACCCGAGCTTGATGCGGCCGCGGTCGTCGTAATAGAGGTTGGGACGGCCCCGGGCGTCGCGGCCCAGCCAGTCGGAGACGCGCGCGACGCAGGCGTCCCGGACCCCGGTCGTGACGCCGCGCGGCCAGATCGCGCCGCTGAGGACGGTGGGGTGCACGCCGCCCGGATGGGTCGCCAGGTAGACGAGCACCTCGGTGCACAGGGCACGGCGGGTGTCGTCCATCGGGCCGGGCGCGTCGACCTCGATCGGGCCGAGGAGCCGGATGTCGACCGACGACTGGTGGGTGCCGGGCGGCTCGGCCCCGCCGATGTCGGAGGCCGGGTCGGACAGCGGCACCGACTCCAGCCGCCCCGCGGTGCGGAACAGCTCGAAGACCCCGCGGTAGTGCTCTTCGGGAACGAGCTGCGCGTCGACCTGGAAGCCGAGCACGCCGGCCTGCATGCGCCCGGTCGCGTCGACCTCCCACGTCCAGGTGGCGCCCTGGACGTCGCCGGGCACGATGTAGCCCGCGGCCATCCGGGTGCCGGTGCGGGCGAGCGCGACGAGCCGGTCGGCCTCCCGTTCGGTGGGCTGGTCGGCCATGATCAGGTAGTGCGGCATCCAGGCCTCGCCGAACACGCCGCGGCAGCGGCCGGTGAGCACCGAGTCGACGCCGGACGCCGCCAGCGCCTGGCGCACCTCCTCGCTGCGGCCTTCGAGCTCGGGCAGCGCCTGGTCGAGGGTCGCGACGGTGCGGATGCGGTCGGGCGCGACCTCGGCGAGCCCCTCGCCCAGCTCGGCGCCGAAGCCGACGAGCGTGATGCGCATGTGGTCGGACCAGCGGTTGGTCGCGAGCTCCAGCGCGAGCGCGGCGAGCACCGAGCGCCGCACGTCCGGCGGCCCCTGGAGGGCGATCAGCCCGTGCGCGGCCTCCAGGTCGACCAGGATGCGGCCGTTCTGATTGGTGCCGATCGAGACCAGGCCAGGGTAGGGGGCGAGGACGTCGCCGAGGTCGGCGGCGCGCAGCCCGTTCAGCGCGTCGCCGCGCAGCCGCCACACCTGTCCGTCGTCGTAGGCCTCCCAGGGCGCGGGCGGGTTGCGGTCGGCGGGCGCGACCCACAGGTCGAGGCTGCCGTTGCCGAGGTGCACGCCGTAGACGGTCGGCAGTGCGCGGCCCTGCCCCTGCCCCTCCGCGGCCAGCGACTTGGACAGGTGGCGGAGCCCGAGGTCGAGCAGCTCGACGGCGCCCTTGTCGGCGCCCATGCGCAGCGCCTGCTCGGTCTGGGCCGCCCGGCCCTCCGGCCGTACGATCATCTGCCCGAACGCGCGGTGCCACATCTGCGTGCGGCGGCGCCGGCCGAGCGCGCTGAGCAGCCCGGCGGCCAGCAGCGACGCCGCGGCCAGGCCCTGCGGCCACTCCAGGTCGAACGGGAGCGGGGCGTGCTCCTCCTGCTGCGCGTCCTGCCCGGGGACGTTGGCGCCGCCTGTCCCGGCTCCGCCGCCGAGCTCGTCGCTCGGCCGGGGCGCGGGCGCCTGGGAGGCGGGCGGCTCCTCGGGGGCCTGCGCCGGCGGCTGCGCGGGGGCCGCCGCCCCGGGTGCGGGCGCCTGCGGCGCCGGGGTCTCGGGGGCCGGCTGCTCGGGGACCGGCTGCTCGGGCGCGGGGGCTTGGGGTGCCTGAGTCTCCGGTGCCCGGGTCTCCGGCGCGGGAGTCTCGGGAGCGGGAGTCTCGGGAGCCGGAGCCTCGGGCGCGGGGGTCTCGGCGGCGGGCGGCGGGGCGGGCGACCGCGGCGCCGGAGTCTCCGGAGCGGGCTGCCGCGGCACCGGCTCGGGCGGGCCGGCGTGGCCCGTACGGAAGTAGTCGTCGAGGTCCTTGACCGGGATGACCTGGGCGCCCTTGGCGTCGGCGGGCATCTCCAGGACCCAGCCGGGACGGATGAGGCTCGCGATGCTCAGCTTGGACCCGTCCGGCTGCACGCGTCCCTTGTTGAGCGCGTAGATCTCCTTGTAGCGGCGGCCCTCCCCCAGGCACTTGTCAGCGATCTCCCACAGGCTCTCGTGGTGGCGGCCCTCCGGCGGCTGCACCCGGTAGATCTTCGTGGTCGGCGACTTGGCGGTCGGCTGCGCGGCGGTCGCGGGCGCCTGGTGCTCGACGGCGACGGCGGCGGCCCGCGGCGCGACCACGGCGGGCTGGACCGGCCGGAACTCCTGCGCCTGCGTCTGCACCGGCCGCTGCGAGTGCAGCCCTCCCCCGCCGAACGCGGGCATGATCGCCGAGGTCGCGGTGAAGAGCAGCAACGCCGCGACGACGAGCCGGTGCACCAGTGACTGCGTGCCGCCGGCGAGGGGCACCCGGGCGGGCACTCCGACGCCGCGGATGCCCGCGTACACCTCGACCAGCACGCACAGCGCGAGCTGCAACCACGCCAGCCAGACCAGCGCCACCAGGACCGTCATCAGCGCGCCCGGGCCGATCTGCCCGGTCAGGTCGCTCGCGGTCGGCACATGGTCGGGGACGGGCGGCTCGAAGAAGGTGAGCAGTGCCCACGGCACGCCGCCGACGAGCGCGACGAGCGCCGCGATCGCGCCGATCCCCGCGAGGACGTCCCCGACGCTGCGACGCCCTCGTACCTTCACCGGAGGCTTGGGTCCTCGCCCGGTGCCCGCGCCGCCGGGCTGTCGTGTCAGCATCGCGCCCCTTGCTCACCGGTACGTGTACGTGCCTGCGCGGATGTCGCCATTGTCATCGTAGACAGCTCCCCTTCGCGCGCAATCCCCAACCGATAACTATCGGGCGGGCGGCCGGTTGACGGTCGAGTCAGACGGGTCAGGGTTCGTCGCCGGTGATCGGCTCGGCGGAGGCGGTGGACCGCATCGTGAACGAGCCGAACCCCGGCACGATGCTGAGGAACTGCGGGTTGACCGTGAGCTCCACGGTCACCTGCACCTCCTGTTCGGTCGCCCCGCAGGAGCTCCCGGTGATGTTGTCGTCGTAGTCGCCGAGGAGCCCGCACGCGGCGGCCTCGGCCCGGCCCGGGTCGATCACGGGCCTGCCGGTCTCGCGCAGCTGAGCCTCGTCGATCTGGTTGGCGCCGGCGCGCGCGGCCTGCTCGGCCATGTCGGCGGCGCGCTGCCGGGCGTGGATCGCCAGGCCGCCGTCCACGAGCAGTCCCGCGAGGATGAGGACGGTGGGGGTGAACAACACGACGTACATCGAGATCGTGCCGCGGTCACGGTGGTCCGCGCGTTCACGGCGGTCGCCGCGCGTCAGGCGGATCATCCGTCGCCCTCGCCGTCGGTGCCCCGGTAGGTGTAGGTGTCGACCGGCGCGACCGAGGTGCCACTGAGCCGCTTGCTGCCCGGGAACCCGATGAACGAGAGGTCGCCGAGGTCGACGTCGCAGACCACGGTCACCGAGACCCGGCCGCCGGGGCCCCAGGCTCCGGTGTCGGTGCTCACCGAGGGCCCGCCCGCGCACCACTTGGTGTCGCGGAGGTTGGTGGTGGCGGCCTCCTGGGCGAGCGCCTCCGCGGCGCCCGCGCTCCGCGCGACCGACGCGGCGCGCACCGCGTCGCGGGCGGCGCCGTCCATCTGGCTCTTGGCGTCGACCATGCGCCCGGCTCCGGTGAGCAGCAGGAGGAACGCGACGAACAGCGGCGTGACCAGCACCATCTCCAGCGACATCGAGCCGCGGTCGGGCGCGGCCGGCCGGACGGTGAGCGGGCGGCGGACGGTCGTCATCCGGCCCCCTCACACGAGGTGCCGTCGCCCTCGTCGGGGCGGAAGCACTCGATCGGTCCCTGGGACCGTTGCGAGACGCGGAACGTCATGAACGGGATGACCCGCACGGCGTGCCCGCTCACCTCGATGCCGCGCTCGTCGTCCCCCTGGAGCGGTGTCACCTGGCGGCCCGTCAGCAGCTCCGAGCCGATCTTGTCGACGTCACCGGCGGCCTTGCTGACGGCCGGTCCCTCCCATGCGGCGCCGACGGGCTGGGTACGGGCGACGCGCGCCCCGGCCTGCGCGGCGGCGAGGGCGACGTGGCGGGCGTGGAAGACCATGGCGAACTGGACCACGATCAGGAAGACGAAGATCAGGACGGGGGTGAGCAGCGCCCACTCCATCGCGGACGCGCCCCGGTCGCCCCGGTAGCCCCGGTAGCTCCGCCGTCCGCCGGTCGTGCCGGTCAGCCGGTGTTGATGCTGTTGGCCTTGTCCCTGATCTTGGTGAGGATGACCGCGCCGATCGCGATGGCGATGCCGGCGAGCAGGGCGGTGATGATGGCCCACTCGATCGCCGAGGCGCCCTTGTCGGTCTCGTCGCGGGCCTCGTCGAGCCTGACGCCCAGCAGGGCCCGCAGGTAGGCGATGGTCGGGTCGTTCAGGGGATTCACTGTTTCTCCTTCGCGGAACGGGACGTTCAGGGGTCATTGCCGAGGTCATGAGGCCATCACCCGCATCACGGCCGGGTAGACCAGGAAGACGAGGAAGCCGGCGCACAGGAAGAGCTGCGCCACCAGCATCGACTGGGAACGTTCGCCGGCCTTGCCCTCGAGCTCGGACAGCTCGCGGCTGCGCATCGAGGCGGCCCGGGCCGACAGCGACTTGCGCACCTGGGCGCCGTCGTCGGCGACCAGCGCCAGCGCGCCCGCCAGGTCGCGCAGCTCGGCGATGTCGAGCTCGTCGCCGAGCCCGCCGAGCGCCTGCCACGGCGTCTGGCCGGTGATGCGCGCGTTCGACAGCGCGTCCCTGATGCGCAACATCGCCCAGCCGTCGCCGATCGCGGACGCGGTCATCAGGGCCTCCGGGACGCCGCGGCCGCCGGAGAGGTTCATCGACACCAGGTCGAGGAACGCGCCGACGACGTGCCGGAAGTCCTGGCGGCGGGCGGCGGCCTCCTGGCGCAGGTTGACGTCAGGGAAGAAGAAGAACGCGGCCGCGAAGACGCCGCACAACCAGACCGGGATCTGGAACGAGGAGCCGATGCCGAGCAGCGTGAAGTAGGCGACGACGACCGGGATGAACAGCAGCGCGGCGGCGGGCAGCATGAACTTCGTCGCCAGGAAGCCTTCGAGCGACCGGTCGGTGATGGCCAGGTCGGCGCGCACCGAGCGCAGCTGCCAGCCCCGGGACTCGCAGAGCCGGACCAGCTCGCGGCCGACCTTGGCGCGCAGGCCGCCGACCTTTTCCAGGGTGGGCGACATGCGGCTGCGGGCGGCGGCCTCCTGCTCCCGGCGCCGGGCGGCGTCGAACGCGGCGAGCCGGGCCGCGATGCCGGGGCGGGGCGGGAAGAGCGCGCGGACGAGCGCGTAGAGGCCGAGGCCGACGACCGCTCCGGCGAGCATCGCCGCGTTCATGACTGGCCACCTCCACCCGCGTCCATGGTGTGCCGGCCGCGCAGCGGCTCGCCCTGCCAGCCGGCGACGGTGCGCGGCATCTCGCCGGGAACGCCGGGACGGGGGTCGCCGCCGAGGAAACGGCTGGGCAGCTCGTGCTTGGAGAGCCGGCGCAACCACAGGAAGCCCGCCGCGTACAGCCCGATGACCAGGCACAACACCAGCTGCCCGAGGAAGTCGTCGTACGGCTCGACGTAGGAGTGGTTGAAGATCGCCAGCAGCAGCGCGGTGCCGACCGAGACGCCGACGACGATGCGCACGCTGCGCCGGGTGGAGCGGCGGTCGGCCTCGACGCGGCGCCGCATGTCGAGCTCGGCGCGGGCGGACGTGGACAGCGCGCCGAGCATGTCGCGCAGGCCGGGGCCGCGCAGCTTGGCGTTGAGGACGAGCGCCGCGATCACCAGGTCGGCGGACGGGTCGTCGAGGTCGTCGGCGAAGCGGCGGAGCGCCTCGGGCATCGGCACCCGGGTGTGCAGCCGGTCGACGAGCGTGCGCAGCGGCTGCTGGAGGGCGGGGGCGGCGGCGCGCAGGGACGCCGGGATGGCCTGCTCCAGGCCGACCGCGCCGGCGATGGTGTCGCGCAGCGACTCGGTCCAGGCGGCGAGCGCCTCGAGGCGGACCATGGCCTTGCGCTCCTCGGTGGCGCCTCCCGCCAGGCCGTTCCAGGCGAGCACCAGCACGCCGGTGCCGATCGCGGCGACCGGCCAGCGGGTGAGGATCAGGACGAGCAGCCCGACGATGACCGCGATCGCGGTGCGGGTCGTCAGGGTCCTGACGAGCTCTTCGCGGCTGCGCCCGCGGACCGGGCCCGGACGCCGCGGCAGCCCGCGGATCGCGACGAAGAGCAGGAGGACCCCGCCGCCGAGCAGCCCGCCGGCGACGATCGCGAACAGCACGTCGGGTGCGTACATCACCACACACCCCCCAGCGAGGTGTCGTAGCCGAACGGGGCCAGCTCGTCGGCGCACGCGATGGGAGCGGCGGGCACCGCCTGCCCGTCCGGGCCGATCGCGAAGATCTCCGAGGACAGCACCCTGCCGTCGCAGCCGGTGACCTCGCGGACGCTGGCCACGTAGCGCCGCAGCCGGCCGCCGCTGGCGTACTCGTTGCGCTTCTCGATGAAGACGACGAAGTCGATGGCGCCCGCGATGAGCATGTGGGTGGCCTCGACGGGCAGGCGTTCGACCGACTGGATCGCGTAGGTCGCGATGCGGTTGAACACCTCCATCGAGGAGTTGGCGTGGATCGTCGACAACGAGCCGTCGTTGCCCTGCGTCATCGCGTTGAGCATCGTGACGATCTCGTCGCCGAGCACCTCGCCGACGATGACGCGGGAGGGGTTCATGCGCAGCGACCGGCGGACGAGCTCGGCCATCGTGATCGAGCCCTGGCCCTCGGAGTTGGGCAGCCGCTGCTCGAACGCCACGCAGTTGGGGTGCAGCTCGGGGAAGGCGTCCAGCCCCAGCTCCAGGGCACGTTCCACGGTGATGAGGCGCTCGTGCTGCGGGATCTCGTTGGCGATCGCGCGCAGCAGCGTCGTCTTGCCCGCGTTGGTGGCCCCGGCGATCATGATGTTCTTGCGGGCCTGCACGGCCGCCCGGAAGAACGAGCCGACCTCGGGCGTGAACGTGCCGTTGCCGATCAGGTCGGCCAGGAACACCTTGCCGAGGCGGGCGCGGCGGATCGACAGCGCGGGCCGCACGGTCACGTCCATCACCGCCGACAGCCGGGAGCCGTCGGGCAGCCGCAGGTCGAGCTGCGGGTTGGCGGTGTCGAACGGGCGGGACGACAGGCCGCTGTAGGCGGCGAGTATCTGGATGAGCTCGACGAGCTCCTCGTCGGTCTCGGCGACCGGCTCGCCCATGACCTCGCGGCCGTCGGCGTAGCCGATGAAGACCCGGTCGCACCCGTTGATGTCGATGTTCTCGATCTCGGGGTCCTCGAGCAGCGGCTGCAGCCGGCCGACGCCGAAGAGCGCGGCGTGCACGCCCGCGGCGAGCGCCTCCTCCTCTTCGGCGTTGGGCGGGCGGCGGCCCGCGGTCAGCTCGCCACGCGCGAACTCCTCGAGCACCTGCCCGATGAGCGCCCGCGCGAACTGCCGCTCGTCCTCGCCGGACATCGGCGCGAGCCCGCTGGCGGCGTCCAGCCTGCGCTGCTGGGCCAGCCGGTCGCCGACCTCCTGGCGCAACCGCTTGACGAGGCCGTGGTCCACCTACCGACTCCCCTTCTCGTGCCGGCCGGCCGGCTGCGGGACGGGCGCGCGCGGCTCCTGCCGGTGCCCGGGCGGGCCGACGCGCAGCGCGGAGATGCGGGCCGCCAGCTCGCCGGCGACCTCGCGGGCGGAACGGATGAGCAGCGACCGGTCGAGCCGCCCGCCCCAGCTGCCCGCCAGCAGCTCGGCGCCCTTGGGGTCGAGCGCGAGGCCGCCGAGCACCGACACGTTCGGCGGCGGCGGGCCCGCGGCGGGCACGGCGTCGGCCGCCTGGCGGCCCTGCGCGCTGCTGATGATGCGGTCGACCTCGGCCACCTGCCCGCGGAAGTCGCGCGGGTCGGCCAGCACGATGACGCCGATCGGCGGCCCGCCGCGCAGGTCTTCGGACAACGCCGCGACACGTTCGCGCAGATGCGCGACCTGTTCGAGGGTGGCGCGGGTGAACAGCAGGACCATGTCGGCCTCGCGCATGAGGTCGACCAGCGGGGTGCCCGCGCCGAGCCGACCGCAGTCGGCGAGCACGTCCACCGGGTCGAGGCCGGCGAACGCGCGGCCCAGCGGCCCCCACAGCCAGGTCATGCCCTGGGCCTGCTCGGCGCCGGTGAGGCCCACGAGCACGTCGAGGCCGCCGACGAGCCGCTGGCAGTGCTCGGCGATCTGTTCCGGGCGCAGGCCGCGGCGCGCGGTGGCGGCGAGGCTGAGCAGGCCGCGGGACGGGTTGAGCATCGCGCCGGGCCCGGCCGCGCCGTCGTCGCCGGGCGCCGCGGCGGGCAGCCGGTAGACCAGGTCGCCGCCGGCCTGGTCGCACTCGGCGACGAGCACCGGACGCGGCCACACCGCGCCGAGCGCGACGGCCGCCGTCGTGACGCCCGGCGCCCCCTTGTCGGCCGCGAGCGCGATGAGTGCCACGGTCAGTTCCCGCCCGCTCCTGTGGTCGTTCCGTTGCCGGTGCCCGTGCCCGTTCCGGTGCCGGTGCCCGTGCCGGTCCCGTTGCCCGGGTCCGGCGTGCCGTTGCCGGGGCTCGGCGTCGTGCCGGAGCCGGGGGCGGGCTGCTGCGGCGCCGCCTGGACGGATTCGGGAAGGAGCGCGAGCGCCACCGCGCCCGCCGAGGCCGCCTGCGCCAGCGCCGGCGCCTCGTTGGGCAGGACGGAGACCGAGACCGCGGTCAGGTCGCCGCGCAGCCGGTCGGTCTTGCTCGTGGTGCCGCCGATCTCCAGGACGTAGGCGTCGGTCGACAACACCGTGCCGGGGCGCGGGCCGGCCGAACCGGAACCGGTGCCGACCGCGTAGAGGCTGACCCGGCTGCCGTTGCGGAGCTCCCTGGTCGTGGGGAGCTGGCCCGGTTTGAGGGACAGCCCGACGATGACCCGGCCCCTGGCCGCCTCGGGGAGCTCGCTGACCATGCCGTTGGTCAGCAGCGCGCCGTTGACGAGCGGCACGGAGGCGTAGGTCTTGGTGACCGCGAAGCGCTCGTCCCAGCGGATGTAGTACTCGACGCCGGTGTCGCCGACCTGCACCTCCTGGAGCGCGCTCAGCGGGATGCGCTGGCCCGCCGCCACGGGCTGGACGATGCGGATGGCCGAGACCCGCTGGCCGCTGGCCATCACCAGGTACGCGCTGGTCAGCGCGCCGCCGAGGATGAGCAGGACGGCGAGCGCGGCGAGCGCGGGTTTGCGTTCGCGGGGTGCGACGGGGAGCCGCTGGCCGCCGGAGGACCCGAGCCCTGACTGGCCGAGCCCCGCCCGAGCGGCCCCGGTGCTGCCACCGGTTCCTGCGGAGACACCGCCCGCGACGGCCGACTGGTTGTTCTTCATCGCCTGGCCAAGCGCTCCTTCCGCCCCCGGCGAGCCCCGCGTCCCACGAGACCCCTTGTCGCCGGGCGATCCATGCTTGCGGTGCTCGCGACGCCACGTCAATGGATTCGGCGAGGTGAAGCCGCACCGTGACGCGGAGTGTGGTCATGACCAGCACGTTCTCCGGTCACATCCGTTCTTACGCCCAGTCACATGCGTCACTGACATCACCTGAAAGGGGCGGCCCGTTAACAGGGAATGGGTCAGAACGTGAATCCGACGAGCCGGCCGAGCGTCGCCACGGTGTGATCGAAATACGCGTCCCGCTCGGTCACGACGTTCTCGAACTGGCCGAAGAGCTCGAAGCTCACCGTCCCGTAGACGCCCGCCCACGCGATCAGAGCGCGCGCCACGATGTCGTCCGGCACGTTCATCTGCACGATCGCCCGGCCCCGTTCGAGGTCACCGGCGATGGCGGCGGGCGCCGCCGGCAGGCCGGGCGGCGGGTCGAGCACACCGGCCTCGTGGGCCTCGGTGACGATGCGCGCGAAGATCAGGGTGTCGCGGACCGCGGCCCGCACGGTGTCCTCCGGGGCCTTGTAGCCGGGCACCGGCGAGCCGTAGATCAGGGCGTACTCGTGCGGGTGCTCCAGCGCCCAGGCGCGGATGGCCCGGCAGACCGCCAGCCATCGGCCCGCGTGGTCGCCCGGGTCGCCGGCGGCGTAGGCGCGCTCGACGACCTCGCCGACCGCGTCGTAGCCGTCGATGATCAGCGCCGTCAGCAGATCGTCGCGGCTGGGGAAGTAGCGGTAGATCGCCGAGGAGACCATCCCCATCTCGCGGGCCACCGCGCGCAGCGACAACCCGGTCGCGCCCTCGGTGGCCAGCCGCCTGCGGGCGATCTCGGTGATCTCGTGGATCAGCTCCGCCCGGACCCGTTCCCGTGCCGTACGACTCGCGCTCATGGACCGAGGTTAGCAGAGCGGCGAACTTAAACGAGAGCACTGCTCTTGACAACACTGCTCACGAGAGAGAGCATTGCTCTCGTTACAGAGCACAGATCTGAACCACGGATCCGGATACAGGGAGGCCCTCATGGGCAAGCACGTGATCGTCGGCGCCGGGCAGGTCGGCGCGCACCTCGCCGCGAAGTTGCTGGGCATGGGCCACGAGGTCACCGTCGTCACCCGCTCGGGCTCCGGCCCGGACGGCGTGCGCAAGGTCGCCGCGAGCGCCGCCGACCGCGACCGCCTGGTCCAGGTGACGCGCGGCGCCGACGCCCTCTACAACTGCATGAACCCGCGCTACCACGAGTGGCCGCAGGTGTGGCCGCCCGTCGCGGCCTCGCTGCTCGGCACCGCCGAGCAGACCGGCGCGGCCCTGGTCACGCTCGGGAACCTCTACATGTACGGCCCGGCGGGCGGCCGGCCGATGACCGAGGACCTGCCGATGGACGCCCCCGGCACCAAGGGCCGCATCCGGGCGAGGATGTGGGAGGACATGATCGCCTCGCACCGCGCCGGACGGGCCCGCGTCACCGAGCTCCGCGCGTCCGACTACTACGGCCCGGGCAGCTCGGACCAGGCGTACGTCGGCACCGTGCGCTTCGTCCGGCCGCTGCTGGCGGGCAAGCGCGTCACCTTCCTCAGCGACCCGTCCATCCCGCACGCCTGGACCTACACGCCGGACGTCGCCACCGCGCTCGCCGTCGCCGGCACCGACGAACGCGCGCTGGGCCGCGTCTGGCACGTCCCGACCGGGCCGGCCGTCTCGGCCAGGGAGTTCGGCGAGCGGCTGTGCGAGCTGGCCGGCGCCCCCGCGCCGCGCATCGGCCGCCTGCCCCGGCCCGTCTTCAACGCCATCGGGCTGGCCGTCCCGATGATGCGCGAGTTGCAGGAGACGCGGTACCAGTTCGACGAGCCGTACCGCCTTGACTCCTCGGCGTTCGAGACCACCTTCGGAGTCAGGCCGACCCCGCTCGACGACGGGCTTAGGGCGGTCATCGCCGCGGCTTAAGGGCCCGACCCGTGCCGTCCGTGTCGTCCCGGACCGTTGTCAGGGCGTCTGTAATTAAGCTGACCCCCGAACGGCAGCGCCGCCCCGGAAGCGGGGCGGCGCACTCTGGAGGGGCTGAATGCGGATCTCGTTCACGGCGCTGACCGGTCAGGGACCCCGGGATGTCGTGGTCGACGTCGACTCCGACGCGACCGTGGACGGCGTCGCCCGGTCGCTCGCCGCCACCCTGGACAACGGCGGCGCCTCCTCCCCCGGCCCCGCGCGGGACGCAGGCACCACGCTGGACGCAGGCACCACGCTGGACGCCGCGTCCGCGTACACGCCGCGCTTCTCCAAAGAGGCCACGGTCGCGCAGACCGCCGCCACCCGCGTCCCGGCCCCGCGGGCCGACACCCGCAAGGGCGAGCGGCACTCGTTGTGGATGAACGGGCGGATGCTCGACCCGCAGGCGCCCGCCCTCAAGGAGCTGCGCGACGGCGCGGTCGTCACCGTCGAGCAGCGCACCGCCGCCGCCACCGTGCTGGCCGAGCCGACCGGGCTGGTGGAGGTGCGGGTGGTGAGCGGCCCGTCGGCAGGATCGGTGCACCGGCTCGGCCTCGGCACCACCACGCTCGGCTCGGGCCGGGCGGGCGACGACGTCGACGTCGCGCTCGACGACCCCGCCGTCCCGGCCCGGTCGTTGCGGATCACCGTCGAGCCGCACGCCGTCACCGTCGAGGCGTCCACCCAGACCATGTCGCGCGGTGCCGTGCTCGACGGCGAGGCGCTGACCGTCCCGACCACCTGGCCGCAGGGCGGCATGCTCGCCCTCGGCGGCAGCGTCCTCACGCTGGCGCGGAGCGCGGCGCCCGACACCCACCTCGAACCGCTGCCGGAGGGCGGCCTGGCGTTCAACCGGCCGCCGCGGCTGCACCCGGCGCACCGGACGCGCCGGATCGAGGTGCCCAAGCGGCCCGAGCGCAACCCGCGCGAGCGGCTGCGGCTCTTCGGCGCGCTGCTGTTCTCCGCGTTCGGGCTCGTGATGGCGTTCGGGCTCGGCCAGTGGTGGTGGGCGCTGTTCGCGCTGGCCTGGCCGGTGATGACGGTCGGCGAGTGGATCGGCGACCGGATGCACGGGCGCAAGTCGTACAAGAAGGCGCTCAAGGAGTACCAGCGCAAGAACGCCGAGTTCGGCGGCGAGCTCGACCGGCTGCGCCGGGAGGACCAGGACGAGCGCCGCGCCGTCCACCCCGACCCCGCCGAGGTGCTGCTGACCGCGACCGGGCCGCGCCGCCGCCTCTGGGAACGCCGCGCCGACGACCCCGACGTCCTGCACCTGCGGCTCGGCCTCGCCGACCTGCCCGCGCGCGTCGAGCTGGCCGGGCTGGAGTCCGCCGGCCCCGAGACCGGCGAGATCTCGGTCCCGACGGCACGGCTCGTCCCGGTCGCGCTGCCGCTGCCCGACCTGGGCGTGATCGGCCTGACCGGCGCGTCGGCCGAGTCGAGGCCGGCCTCCCGGGCCCTGGCCCGCTGGCTCGTCGCGCAGGCCGCCGCCCTGCACAGCCCCCGCGACCTGTCCATCGTCGTGTTGTGCGCCGACCCGGCGGCCGAGGAGGAGTGGAACTGGGTGCGCTGGCTCCCGCACGCCGCGCCGCGCGAGGGCGAGGAGTGCACGGCGCTGGTCGGCACCGACCCCGAGTCGGTCGCGCACCGCATCACCGAGCTCGCCATCCGCGTCTCCGAACGGCGCCGCGCCGCCCAGGCCGCCTCGTCCTCGGGGTTCTTCGGCCAGGGCAGGCCGCCGGAGGCGGTCCCGTACAACGTCCTCATCGTGCTCGACGGCGCGCGGCAGCTGCGGCGCTCGCCGGGCATGCCGATGTTGCTGCAGCGCGGCTCGGAGTACGGGCTGTACGCGATCTGCGTCGACGACGAGGAACGGCTCCTGCCCGAGGAGTGCCGGGCCGTCGCCGCGTGGGACCCCGAACGCCCCGAGACGTTGCGCCTGCGCGGCCAGGGCCTCGACGTGCTCGGCCCCGTCCTGGCCGACCAGGTCCCGCCCGCGTGGACCGACCGGGTGGCCCGCGCGCTCGCGCCGGTACGGGACGTGTCGCGCGAGGACTCCGCCGAGGCCATCCCGGCCGAGGCGCGGCTGCTGGACCTGCTCGACATGTCCGATCCGACCCCCGAGCACGTGCTGCGCGCCTGGACCTCCACCGGAGGACGTTCCACCCGCGTGCCGATCGGCGTCGGCACCGACGGGGCGCACGCGATCGATCTGAGCGCCGACGGGCCGCACGGCCTGATCGCCGGGACGACCGGCGCGGGCAAGTCCGAGCTGCTGCAGACGCTCATCGCCTCGCTCGCCCTGGCCAACCGGCCGGACGAGATGACGTTCGTGCTCATCGACTACAAGGGCGGCGCCGCGTTCAAGGACTGCGCCAAGCTGCCGCACACCGTCGGCATGGTCACCGACCTCGACGGCCACGCCACCGAGCGCGCCCTGGAGTCCCTCTCGGCCGAGCTGCGGCGCCGCGAGGAGATCCTGCTGGGCGTCGGCGCCAAGGACATCGAGGACTACAACGACCTGCGCACCATGAAGGCCCACCCCGAGCAGGGCCACTCGTTCACGCGCAGCGACCTCGCGCCGATGCCGCGCCTCGTCCTGGTGATCGACGAGTTCGCGGCGATGGTCACCGAGCTGCCCGACTTCGTGACCGGGCTGGTCGACATCGGCCGCCGGGGCCGGTCGCTCGGCGTGCACCTGATCCTGGCGACGCAGCGCCCGGCCGGCGTCGTGACCGCCGACATCCGCGCCAACACCAACCTGCGCATCGCGCTGCGGGTCACCGACCCGGACGAGTCGACCGACGTGCTCGACGCCCCCGACGCCGCGCAGATCTCCAAGGCGACGCCCGGCCGCTGCTACATCCGTTCCGGCGCGTCCTCGCTGCACGCGGTGCAGTCGGCGCGGATCGGCGGGCGCCGTCCCGGCACCGGGCCGGCCACCTCCGCGCCGTCCGCGACCGTCCTGCCGGTGCCGTGGCAGGGCCTCGGCCGCCCGCTGCCCACCCCGCGCGAGGCGCCGGACGACGCGGACGCGGGGATGGTCACCGACCTGAGCGTCCTCGTGCAGGCGATCGCCGAGGCGGCCCGCCGCGAGGGCGTCGAGCGGCAGCCGTCGCCGTGGCTGACGCCGCTGCCCGACAAGATCCGGCTGACGCCGCGGACGGCCGCGGGCGGCTCGGTCGTGGACGTCGCGCCGATCCCGTTCGGCATCACCGACCTGCCCGCCGTCCAGTCGCGCGAGCCGCTGATCCTGGATCTGGCCCGCGGCGGCCACCTCTACATCGCCGGATCCGCCCAGTCCGGGCGCTCGACGGCGCTCCGCACGATCGCGGGATCGCTGGCCGGGGCCTGCTCCCCCTACGACGCGCACCTCTACGCCATCGACTGCGGCGCCAACGCGCTGATGCCGATCGTCTCGCTGCCGCACTGCGGCGCGGTCGTCGGCCGCGACCAGCTCGACCGGGTCGAGCGCCTCGTCACCGCGCTGTCGTCGGAGGTCGCGCGCCGCCAGCAGCTCCTCGCCGAGGCGGGGTTCTCCTCCCTGGCCGAGCAGCGCGCCGCGGTCGCGGCACCCGACCGGCTCCCGTGGATGGTGCTGCTGCTCGACCGCTGGGAGGGCTTCGTCGGCGCGTTCGAGCACTACGACTACGGCCGGCTGGTGGACGCCGTGCTGCGGCTGCTGCGCGAGGGCGCGGCGGTGGGCCTGCGCGCCGTCTTCACCGGTGACCGTTCCGGCTTGTCCGGGCAGGTGTCCACGGTGTTCGACCGCCGCCTGATCCTGCGCATGGCCGACCCGAACGACTACGGCTACGCGGGCCTTCAGGAGAAGCAGGTGCCCGCCGCGATGCCGCCCGGCCGCGCGCTGGAGGCGACCGGCCCCGCCGCGCCGCCGCGCGAGTCGCAGATCGGCCTGCTGGGCGACGACCCGTCCGGCACCGCCCAGGTCGCCGCGCTGCAGGACATCGCCCGTACGTGCGTCACCCGCTACGGCCGGCTGCCCCGCAAGCAGCGGCCGCTGCACGTCGACGAGCTCCCGGTGCGGGTGACCTACCGCGAGGCGATGGCGCTCGACCAGGAGCACCTCGCGCCGTCCGCGTTGTGGGCGCTGGTCGGCGTGGGCGGCGACACGCTCGCGCCGGTCGGCGTCGACCTGCTGAACGAGGGTCCCGGCTTCGTGGTCGCCGGCCCGGCGCGGTCGGGCCGTTCCACCACGCTCCGCACCATCGTCCAGTCGCTGCTCGACCCGGCCGTCGCCGGCGGCCTCTGCCCGGTCGTCCTGGTCACGCCGCGGCGGTCGCCGCTGCGGCTGCTCGACGGCCGTCCCGGCGTCCTCGGGGTGCTCACCGCCGACGCCGAGGAGGAGGACCTCACCGCCGCGATCGGCGACGAGCACCGCTACGTCGTCGTGGTCGACGACGCCGAGCTGCTGGACGAGACCGAGCTCGACGACGCCCTGCGCAACGTCCTGCGCACCGCACGCGACGGCGAGCACGCGGTGGTCCTCGGCGGCACGACCGAGGACCTCGGCCGCGGCTACCGGGGTTTCCTGTCCGACACGCGGCGGTCCCGTTCGGGCCTGCTGCTGTCGGTCGACAGCCCCGAGGACGGCGACCTCTTCGGCCTGCGCCTGCCGCGCAACGCCACGCTCGGCGGCCCGACCGGCCGCGGCCTGCTGGTCGCCGTGGGTGCCACGACGCAGATCCAGGTGGCCCTGCCGCCGCCGGTGGGCGGCGACCGCGGCGAGTAGGGCGTGTCCCGGCGCCGGGCGGGCTCAGAGGGTGATGTCGAGAGCGGCGAGGCGTTCGCGGTCGGCGAGGATGTCGATGGCGACGACCTTGCCGTTGACGGTCGCGGGCCGCGAGATCCGGTACGCCGCCGACTTGAGGTGGGTGCGGTGGCCTTCGAAGCGCTCCGCCAGCCGGTCGTTCTCGTCCACGTTCCGGATCGTAGCCCGCGAGGTCAGCGGCCCGCGGGCGGGGGCTCCCAGCTCGGGTTTCATAGACTCCGGGCGTATGACCTTGAGCTCTCTCGCCAACGGCCAGCGTTCCCTCTTCGACAGGGACGTCCGGTATCCGCTGACCCCGCCGCTCACCCTGGGCTGCCCCAAGACGAGCACGGCGGACGTCGCCTACCCCGTCGAGGTCGACTACGACTACGACCGCGTGCCGCGCGAGCTGTTCGACCAGCGTCCGGGCGGCCTCGACCAGTGGGCGCCGCTCCTGCCGCCGCTGGCGGCGCCGGGGCTCGGCGAGGGCGGGACGCCGCTGATCCAGCTCGAGGACGGGATCTTCGTCAAGGACGAGTCCCGCAACCCGACCTGGAGCCACAAGGACCGCATCAACCGGTGCACCGTCAGCGCGGCCACGACGATCGGCGCCCCCGGCGTGGTCGTCGCGTCGTCCGGCAACCACGGCGCGTCCGCCGCCGCGTTCGCCGCCCGCGCGGGCCTGCCCTGCGTCGTGCTCGCCACCGCGGACACGCCGCCCGCCGTCGGCACGTTCGTCAGCGCGTACGGCGCCGCGGTCCTGCCGGTCGCCAAGGAGGAACGCCGGCCGCTGATGCGCCGCATCGTGGACGAGCTCGGCTTCCACCCGCTGAGCAACCTGACGGACACGCACACCGGGCACGCCTACGGGCCCGAGGGCTACAAGACGATCGCGTACGAGATCTTCACCGAGATCGGCGTCCCGGCCGCGGTCTTCGTGCCGACCGGGTACGGCGAGGCGTTCTTCGGGGTCTGGAAGGGGTTCGCCGAGCTGCGGCGGCTGGGCCTGACCGACCGCACGCCCCGCATGTTCTCGTGCGAGCCCGCGGCGGGCGCCCCGCTGGCGCGCGCGGTCGCCGAGGGCGTCCCGGCCGTCCACCTGAAGGCCGGGCCGACCAGCGCCTACGCGATCGACTGCGACTTCAACGGTTACCGCGGCGTGCTGGCGATCAAGGAGAGCGGCGGCGCGGGGCTGAGCCTCACCGACGACGAGATGCGCGCGGCCCAGCACGATCTCGCCCGCGCCGGGTTGTGGTACGAGCTCTCCTCCGCCGCGGGCCTCGCCGGGCTGCGGCGATCCGGTGAGACGTTCGACGGCCCGGTGGTGTGCGTCGCCACGTCCAGCGGCTTCAAGGACGTCGGCGTCGGCGAGCATCCCCTCGAGGCCGTCGACCCGTCGTGGGAGTCGATCCGCGCGCGGCTGCACGCCGCCGGGATGCCCGGCGCCTGACCGGCGGCGGGCGGGGGCCCGGCGGGAGCGAGGCGCGGCGGGTCAGGCCGAGACCTCGTCTCCCACCCGGATCACCCCGCCCCGCCGCGGCACCCCGAGCCGGCCGAACATGATCGATCGCTGCCCCTCGAAGTCGCGCGCCCGGTAGGAGCCGAGCACCTTGAGCGGCTCGCGCCCGCGCCGCGCGGTCTCCTGGTCGGTGTTGACGATCACGCACCGGCCGGTGGGCCGGATCAGCTCGATCTCCACCTCCCCGACGCGCACGACCCGCAGCCCGTCCTCCGCGTACGGGCCGAGCCCCTCCAGGACCAGGTTGGGACGGAACCGGTCGAGCCCGACCGGCGACTCCAGCCGCGCGTTCAGGTCGTCCAGCGACTCCACCGAGAGCACCGACAGCGGCTCCCCGTCCGCGTACGTCATCAGCCCGCCGCGCCGGGCCCGCCGCTCGCCGGCGAACCGCACGAGCCGGCAGGGCACGTCGAGCACCCCGGCGAGCCATCCGGCCGCCTCGTCCCCCTGGTCCAGCCCGGAGCACTCCTGGCCGTGAACGGTGACCGGCCGCTCGGCCCCGTCCCCCACCTCGTACACCAGCGTCTCGCCGCCCGCCCGGAGAGCCAGCTTGACCCCGTCGAACGAGGGGCGGACCAGCGCGAGCCGCGGGACCTCCCGCTGCGACAGGTGCCGCCCGTCGGGGCGGATCACCATGAACTCCCGGTCGTGCCTCAGCCCGGTCGCGACGACCTCGGCCTCGGGCACCGACGTGCCGCCCGCGCTCTTGACCGGAAAGACGTTCAGTTGCCGAATCCTCACCCGGCGGACGTTACGGCCCCACGCCCCCGCAGACCACACAAAAGCCCACTACCTGACACAAGTCCGTCAGATTGCACGATTTCAGGCCCCGGGCGACGAAAGATGCGGCCACGGTCGGGACCGTGGCCGCATCGAAGTTACGGCGGCATCGAAGATCTGGCCGCACCTATTCACCGGCTCGGCGTGAGGCGCGAACGCCGGCGTTCATCACGGAGGGTCAAGCGCGGGTCCCGGCCTCGGGGGGATGGGCCGGGACCCGCGGTCCAGGGAGGCGTCAGCGCGTGGCCGCCTCGATGTTCTGCTGGGAGCGCTTGATGTCCTGGCCGCCCTGCTCGAGCGCCACGGCCATCTTGTCGAACGCGGCCTTGGCCTCCATCCAGGCGGCACGGAACCGGTCGGCGCCCGGCCCCCACCAGATCTCGTTGCTGGAGACCGTACGGCCGTTGAGGTCCTTGATCAGGGCGTCCAGGTTCCTGGAGTGCTTGCTGAACGTCCGGGACAGGTCTTCCATCGCCCCGATGCTGGCGCCGCGCTTGTCACCGCTCATTGCCCCGTCCCCTTTCGCCGCCCTGCGAAGAATGGCAGAAGCCTACGCCTCACAGATCTCGGCAAGCCACCCTTGTGGCACCCCGCACCTGCCGATTATGGCGATTAACCGAGGGGCCGAGCTGGCCGGATGCGGTCAGGGCGGGCGCCGATCACCGTTACTCTCCGCAGTTGTTTGACGAATAACATTACCGTGCGTCAATTCATGAGCGGCCTAGATAAGGGGGTGAAGAAATGAGCATTCCCGTTGTCCCGGCGTGGCCAAACGTGCGCGCGGAGTGCAAGGATCTCGTGGCAGCAACGAGAATGAGAGCCCGCGATGAGCACGATTCCGCAGATCGACAGCACGGTGCCGCACTCGGCGCGGGTCTGGAACTACCTCCTGGGCGGCAAGGACAACTACCCCGTCGATCGGCTCGCCGCGGACATGCTCTGCGGGATCTTTCCCGGCATGACGACCGTCAGCCGCAACTCCCGGCAGATGCTCACCCGGGTGGTCCGCCATCTGGCCGGAGAGGCGGGCGTCCGGCAGTTCCTGGACATTGGCACGGGGCTCCCGACGGTCGACAACATCCATGAGGTCGCCCAGCGCACGGCCCCCGAATGCCGGGTCGTCTACGTCGACAACGACCCGCTCGTGCTGGCCTACGCGCAGGCCCTGCTGGCGAGCTCCCCCGAAGGCGCGACCGACTACGTCGGGGCCGACGCGCGGGACGCCGACCTCATCGTGCACATGGCGGGCAAGACGCTCGACTTCGCCCAGCCCGTGGCGCTGACGCTCATGGGGCTGCTGGGCCTGATCCCCGACTATGACGAGGCCCGCTCGACCGTCCGGCGGCTGGTGGAGGCGCTGCCCCCGGGCAGCTATCTGGCGATCTACGACGGCACCGACACCGACCCGATGTACGTCGAGGCGATGCGCCGCTACAACACCGGGAGCGGCGCGGTCCCCTACGTGCCGCGCGCCCCGGAGCGCATCGCCGGCTACTTCGAGGGGCTGGAGATCCTGGAGCCCGGCATCGTCCCGGTGACGCGCTGGCGGCCGGACGAGGAGCCGGTGGACGAGGCGCACGAGCTCGTCAGCCTGGGCGGGGTCGGCCGCACGCTCGGCTAGCCCCACCGGCCGTCCGGCGGCGGGCCGGGTCGTTCAGTGGTGGCCGGGGTCGTTCAGGGGGTGCGCGGCCGGGTCCAGGACACGTTCGGCGACCAGAGTGATCTGCTCTCCCCGCGCGGTGAACTCGAAGCGGCGGCGCACCGACTGGGTGAGCCTCCCGTTCTCGTACCGCACCTCGGTGTGCTCGGTGGCCTCGAGCGTGATGCGGTCGCCGCTGCGGACGGCCCGGTCGGCGCTGAGGCGGGTGCGGGCGCCGGTGTAGGCGGGGCCGCCCTCGACGGGCGCGCGGTTGCGGTTCGACAGCTCGCGCACGGCGCGGTCCTGGGCACGGGCGACCCCGGGCGCGATGCGGATGCCGAGGATCTCGGACGGCGCGTGCTGCCGGGCGCGGCGGCGCGGTGTCTGGACCAGCGCCTCCGACCGGCGTTCCAGCAGCGATCTGGCGGCGACGGTGAGCTGCCGGGTCGTCTCGTCGTCCACCGTGGGCGCGCCACCGGCCAGCGGGGCCGAGGAGGGCAGCACCACGCAACCGGCGATGACGACCACCGCCGGCCCGGAACGGAGAACGCGCGCCATCGGACTCCTCTGCTGATCAGTCGCGAACATACACCGGCACAACCCGGTGCGGGAGGGCTCGAACCTGTCCAGAACGGCCTCTTCAGGGCTGGGAATGAAAATGGTTATCGTTATGTTCACACCATCGAGCATCCGTACCCGACAGGAGGTGGCATGGCCAGGAACGAGCTCCGTCCGGTCGTCAGGCTGAAGTCCGCCGCGGGCACCGGTCACACCTACGTGACCACCAAGAACCGCCGGAACGACCCGGACCGCATGACCCTGCGCAAGTACGACCCGATCGTGCGCCGGCACGTGACCTACCGGGAGGAACGATGAAGAAGAGCATCCACCCCGACTACCGCCCCGTCGTCTTCCGCGACCGCGGCGCCGGATTCGCCTTCCTCACCCGGTCGACCGCCGAGACCACGCAGTCGGTCGAGTGGGAGGACGGCGCCACCTACCCCGTCGTCGACGTGGAGGTCTCGTCCGCGAGCCACCCGTTCTACACGGGCAAGAGCCGCGTGATGGACAGCACCGGCGCGGTGGAGAAGTTCAACCGGCGGTACTCCGGCCGCACCCGCGGCTGAAGCCGCGGCCGGCTGCCGCCGCCCCTCCGCAGATTCCCGTGCGCGCCGGGCACCCCGCGTTCCCGTCGCCCGGCGCACATGGGCCTGCCTTTACTCGGCGCGTACTCCGCGCGCCTTCGCACAGGCCGCCTTCACTCGGCCTGGCTCTCCAGCGCGGCCACCCTCGAACGGGCCTGGGCCATGGCCTCGTGGTAACGCGGCTCCCACTCGGGGTCGCCGTCCTGTATCGCCGCGATGACCTGGCGTTGAAGCTCTCCGCCGGCCGCGTCGACCTGGTGGACGATCACGGTGGTGACGCCGTCGGCGGACTCCGACGCCGGCTCCCAGCGTGCCGTCCGCGACGCCGGCCGCGCCTCGCCGGCGCCGCCCCGCAGGCCGTACAGCAGCAGGACCACGACCACGGCGATCAGCGCCACGGCCGCGAGCAGGATGAGGAATCTCACCAGGTCACCTCCTCGGCAGCAGGGCACCGTTGGGGTTGCCGGGCGCGTAGACGGTGATGCCCTGCGGCAACGCCCGCAGTTCCTCGATCCTCGCGCAGGTCGGGCACCTGTTGTAGCCGTCCTGCCGGGCCTTGTTGGCGGCGGCCTCGGCCTTCGCCGTGGCGACCCGCGCCTGCGCCTCGCTGACCTGCGCGAACGCGGCCTGTGCCCGGTCGACGGCGTCCTGCACCTTCTCCGGCAGCGTGATCCGGACGAGGTTGAAGTGGATGTTGGTGACGAAGTCGCCGCCGAGCGTGCTCTTCAGATCCGCGGCCAGGCTGGTGTTGATCGCCTGCTGGACCTTGGCGATGTTGGCGTTGTTGCTCTGCGCCGGCGCGCCCGCCTGCGGCTTCACCTGCGAGCCGGGCAGGGAGGCGTTCTGCACGAGGGCGCACGACGACACCAGCTCGGCGCACCGGAAACTGTTGATCTGGCTGCGCAGGTCGTTGTCGATCACCGGCCGGACGATCTGGCCGAGGAACGCCGACCATCCCTTGTCGCCCTCCCATGCGAAGTAGGAGTCGCCGTCGACGCTGCGGAACTTGCGCGTCCCGAACTTGTCGTCGAACGAGCGCAGCGTGGCGTGGTCGAGGTTGAGCGTGAAGTAGAGCGTGCCCTCGATGCCCATGTTGACGCCGTCGGAGCTCGGCACGGTGACGACGTCGACGCCGTCGCGCTCCTTCTGCGAGGCGTTCGAGGTGATGGTGTAGAAGCGCTGCTGCGCCGGGTACTTGTGCACCTTGGAGTACAGGCCGATCCACGTCCGGCTGGAGCCGGGGTCGACCACCTGGCGGATCCGGTTGTTGTCGAAGAAGCCGCCGTTGCGGACGATGGCGATCTCGCCTCCGCCCGTCCGCTCGTACCCGCTGAGCAGGCCGTTCAGCAACGGCCCGCCCACCAGGACCAGGACGACCGCGATGATGATCGCGTTCCGCCGGCTCGGCGTCCGGGACCGGCGAGCCCCCCGCGCGCCGGCCTCATCCTTGTTCGCCACGACCACGCTCCTCTCAGCCGCCGGGCGATCGGTCCCGGGGGTACCGATCAGACGGCCGGCCACCCCGTCCGGATCCGTGCCGGGACGGGCGGATCGAACGCGATGGGGAGGCGGCCGGAGGCGGCGCGGGCACGGCCCGGCGGTTACCGCATGAGCTGCTGGAACGCGAGCTGCAGAACGCGGGCGCGGCTGTGCGGGCCGTGGTCGGCACGGATCAGGTGGTCGCCGATCCACACCGAGAAGGCGATCATGCTGCGCGCCTCGGCCTCGTCCGCGCCGGCGCCGGCCTCCAGGAACAGCGACCGCAGGTAGTCCATGCGCGTGGTGTCGGTGCGCCGGAGCCGTTCGGCCACCGCCTCGTCGCGGCGGGCCCAGTCGCGGATGGCCAGGTCGGTGGTGACGTCGGTGACCAGCCCCTCGACGGCCGTGCCGAAGAGCCGGCGCAGCCTGGTCCTGGCGTCCCCGCCGCCGCTCTCGGTCCGCCTGATGACCTCGGCCGTCACCTCGCTCTCCCAGGCGTCGAGCATCTCGGTGAGCAGCGCGGCCCGGTCGCCGAAATGCCAGTAGAAGCCGCCCTTGCTGACGCCGAGCGCCTGGGCCAGCGACTCCACGCGCACGGCGTCGGGGCCGCCCGCCGACAACGCCCGCAGGCCGGCCTCGATCCACGCGGCACGTGGCGTACGAGCCACCGCCATGTGTCCCTCCTCACGTCTCCACGTATCTATACGCCACCGTATGGATAGCGTTAACCTCCATCCATACGCCACCGTATGGATGGAGGTTCGACGATGAGACTCCCCACGAGCGCCCACACGTCCCGGCCCTGGCGCATCCACGAGATCGCCCCCGACTTCCGGGTCGAGGACGTCTGGGCGCTGCCGACCCCCGGCGGCCCCGACGACCACGCGCGGCTCGTCCGCCAGTTCGCCGCCCCGCCCACCGGCGACCGCCGGCTCCCCGCGCCCGTCCGGATCCCGATGGAGCTCCGCTGGAAGATCGGCGCCCTGCTCGGCTGGGACCGCGACGGGAGCGGCGTCGGCACCCGGGTGGCGACGTTGCGCGACCGGCTGCCCGCCGACCTCCGCGACGGCGAACGCGGGCCCGACCTGCCGACGCTCCCGTTCACCTCGGTATTCCAGACGCACGACGAGTGGGCCGCCGAGCTCGCCAACAAGACCGTGCACGGCGTGATGCACATCGGCTGGGTGCCGGACGGATCGGGCGGCCACCGCGGCCAGATGGCCGTGCTGGTCAAGCCGAACGGGTGGTTCGGGAAGGCCTACATGGCGGCGATCCTGCCGTTCCGGTACCTGCTGGTCTATCCGCCGCTGCTGCGGTCGATCGGACGCGAGTGGAGGCTCGGCGAGCGAGGCTCCGAAGGTTCGCTGACCAGGACGAAACCGCAATAAGGAGGGGCTTACGAAGGCGTCGGAAAGTGATTATCTAGACTGCGTGCGAGGTTGAGGGAGGAGACCCAACGTGCGCAAGGTCCTGATCGCCAACCGCGGTGAGATCGCGGTTCGTATTGCCCGCGCCTGCCGCGATGCGGGTTTGACCAGTGTCGCGGTGTACGCCGAGCCCGATCTGGACGCCCTGCACGTTCGGGTGGCCGACGAGGCGTTCGCGCTCGGGGGCTCCACCGCCGCCGACAGCTACCTGGACATCGAGAAGCTACTGAAGATCGCCGTCGAGGCGGGCGCGGACGCGGTGCACCCCGGCTACGGATTCCTGGCCGAGAACGCCGACTTCGCCGCCGCGGTCGAGAACGCCGGGCTGACCTGGATCGGCCCGCCGCCCGCCGCGATCACCGCGCTGGGCGACAAGGTGCAGGCGCGCCACATCGCGCAGAAGGTCGGCGCGCCGCTGGTCGCCGGCACCAAGAACCCGGTGTCCGGCGCGGACGAGGTCGTCGCGTTCGCGGAGGAGCACGGCCTGCCCATCGCGATCAAGGCCGCGTACGGCGGCGGCGGCCGCGGGCTCAAGGTCGCCCGCACCCTGGACGAGGTGCCCGAGCTGTACGAGTCGGCGGTGCGCGAGGCCGTCGGCGCGTTCGGCCGCGGCGAGTGCTTCGTCGAGCGTTACCTCGACAAGCCCCGCCACGTCGAGACCCAGTGCCTGGCCGACCGGCACGGCAACGTCGTGGTCGTCTCGACCCGCGACTGCTCGCTCCAGCGCCGCCACCAGAAGCTCGTCGAGGAGGCGCCCGCGCCGTTCCTGTCCGACGAGCAGGTCGAGCTCCTCTACACCTCGTCCAAGGCCATCCTCAAGGAGGCCGGCTACGTCGGCGCCGGGACGTGCGAGTTCCTGGTCGGCCAGGACGGCACGATCTCGTTCCTCGAGGTCAACACCCGGCTGCAGGTCGAGCACCCGGTCACCGAGGAGGTCGCCGGCATCGACCTGGTCCGCGAGATGTTCCGCGTCTCCGACGGCGAGGAGATCGGCTACGGCGACCCGGAGCTGCGCGGCCACTCCATCGAGTTCCGGCTGAACGCCGAGGACGCGGGCCGCGGCTTCCTCCCCGCCGTCGGCACCCTGACCCGGTGGGAGCCGCCGTCCGGCCCGGGCGTGCGCCTCGACTCCGGTTACGTCGAGGGCCAGACCGTGCCGCAGGCGTTCGACTCGCTGATCGCCAAGCTGATCGTCACCGGCGCGACCCGGCGGCAGGCCGTCGAACGCTCCCGCCGCGCGCTGGCCGAGTTCGCCATCGAGGGCATGCCGACCGTGCTCCCCTTCCACCAGGCGGTGCTCGACGACCCGGCGTTCGTCCCCGCCGACCCGAACGCGGCGTTCACCGTCCACACCCGGTGGATCGAGACCGAGTTCGACAACCGGATCCCGCCGTACGACGCGGGCGTCGCCGACGAGCCCGAGGTGGGCGAGCGCGAGCGCGTCACCGTCGAGGTCGGCGGCAAGCGCATCGAGGTCGTGCTCCCGGCCGGTCTCGGCGCCTCCGCCGCGGCCGGCGCCGCAGGCAAGGGCGCTCCGGCCAAGCGGCGCGGCGGCAAGAAGGGCGGCGGCGCGCAGGCCTCCGGCGACTCGCTGGTCAGCCCCATGCAGGGCACGATCGTCAAGCTCGTCGCCGAGGACGGCGCCACCGTCGCGGCCGGCGACACGATCGTCGTGCTGGAGGCCATGAAGATGGAGCAGCCCCTCACGGCGCACAAGGCCGGAACGATCACCGGGCTGTCCGCCGAGGTCGGCCAGACGGTCTCCAGCGGCGCGGTGATCTGCGAGATCAAGGACTCCTGACCCGCGCTTGACCCGGTCATCGAGCGCCCCTCGCCGCCCGGCGGGGGGCGCTCCGCCGTCCGCGGGGGGAACGGAGAGTGCCGCGAACTCGTCTTACCAGGTGAGGAGGCAGACTGTAATCATGAGTTCCGCGTTGAGGACCAAGCGGCGCCGGGCACGCCTGGTGGCGGTGCCCGCGATGATCGGCGCCGTCGTGACACTGCTTCTGGGCGTCGGCCTCGCCGCGCCCGCCCAGGCCGACGACGTCTCCCAGATCGCCAAGGGCCTGACGAACTCCCGGCTGTACGTGACGACCGAGTCCGGCGCGCAGCTGACCGACGCCGACAAGGCGGAGATCAACGCCGCGCTCGGCCAGGACCCGGACGCCGACGTGCGCGCCGTCGTCACCCGCCCCGGCATCTCCCAGCAACGGCTCGGCCAGATGCTCAAGGCCGTCGGCGACCGGGTCGGCGACGGCAAGACCTACGTCGCCATCGACGCCAACGGCCGCGAGATGGTCGGCGTCTCCAAGGATCTCTCCAAGAACGAGATCAACCAGCTGATCGCGCAGACCTCCGGCGGAACGCTCAAGTCCCGGCTGGTGCAGTTCGGCTCGCTCGCCGAGAAGAAGGCCGACGAGCAGAACCGGTCCAGCATGATCGGCGCGTTCGTCACGCTCGGCGTGATCGTCCTGCTCCTCGCGGGCGCGTTCGCCGCGTTCCTCGTCGTCCGGAGCAACCGGCGCAAGCGCGAGGAGCGGCAGATGGCCGAGCTCAAGCAGGGCGTCGAGGAGGACGTGACCCTGCTCGGCGAGGACATCGCCGCGCTCGACCTCAACGTGATGGACCACGGGCTCGACCCCGACACCCGTTCGGACTACGAGCGGGCCATGAACTCCTACGACGACGCCAAGACCGCCACCGCGCGGGCGGCCAGGCCGCAGGACATGGAGAAGGTCACCACGGCGCTGGCGGACGGCCGCTACTACATGATCGCCACCCGGGCCCGCCTGTCCGGCGAGCCGGTGCCCGAGAAGCGCGCGCCGTGCTTCTTCAACCCCAACCACGGCCCGTCCACCCAGGACGTCATGTGGTCCCCGCCCGGCGGCATGCCCCGTTCGGTCCCCGCCTGCGAGGCCGACGCCCAGGCGGTGCTGAGCGGCGGCGAGCCCGACGTCCGGATGGTCCCGTACGAGGGCGGCCGGCGCCCCTACTACAACGCCGGACCGGCGTACGCCCCGTACGCGGGCGGCTACTACGCCGGATACGGCGGCCTCGACCTCCTCAGCGGCATGATGATCGGCACCATGCTCGGCTCGATGATGGGCGGCTGGGGCGGCGGCTACGCCGACGTGGGCGCGGGCGGTTTCGGCGGCGACGGCGGCGACGTCGGCGGCGGCTGGGACTTCGGCTCCGGCGACTTCGGCGGCGGGGGCGGCGACTTCGGCGGCTTCTGACCCGGCCACCGGCACCTGAAGACCGGGAAGGGCCCCACCTCAACGGCGAGGTGGGGCCCTTCCGCCGTCCGGCCCGGCGGCGGGCTCAGTACGGGCTCAGTGACGGGCTCAGTGACGGGCTCAGGCCTGGCGCTTCTGCGGCCGGGCGCCAGGGTCGTCGAACAGGTCCATGATCCCGGCGGTGCTCAGCCACGGGTCGTCGTGCAGGGCCCGCCGTTCCTCCGGCCCGAGGGACCTCTGCTCATCGTGGGCACGTGGCAGGGAGAGGTTATGGCGCCTGCGGGGACGTCAGCGATCAGATCCCCCTCCATGACCAGAAGACGCCGACCCGAGAACGGCGCCTCAGACGCCGGGCCTGGGGGGACGCAGGCCCGGGGTGGGGGTGATGATCCCGAGCCGGGCGCCGGTCGGGTCGGTCAGCATCGCGTACCGGCCGGGCTGGATGTCGGTCGGCGGGATCCTGATCTTGCCGCCGAGCTCGACCGCACGGCCGGCGGAGACGTCGCAGTCCTCGACCCAGAAGTACGGGATCCAGTGCGCCGGGTAGCTGGCCGGCCAGCGCTCGTCCATCTGGACCATGCCCGCCACCGGCCAGTCCCCGAGCGTGAAGTCGGTGTAGACCGAGTCGTGGTAGTCGCGGTCCAGGGGCTTCCAGCCGAAGACCCGGCCGTAGAAGCGGCGCGCCTCCTCGACGTCGCGGCAGGCCAGCTCGACCCAGCACATCGCCCACGGCTCGTCGACGACCCCCGCGCCGGTCATGTTGCCGGGCCGCCAGAGGGCGAACTCGCCGCCCTGGCTGTCCGCGCACAGCGCCATCTGCCCGAGGTCGGAGACGTCGAGCGGCGGGACGAGCTCGTGCCCGCCCTCCGCCTTGATCAGGTCGACGGTGCCCTGGACGTCGTCGGTCCGGAAGTAGCACGCCCAGGACGGCCGCTGGGCGTCGTCGGCGAGCGTCTGCATCCCGGCGACCTCGGGCCCCTGGACGTCGCCGATGCTGAAGACCTCGTAGTCGCCGAGGTCCGCGACGGCGATGGTGTAGGCGTACCAGCCGAACAGGCTCCGGTAGAAGCCGACGGACGCCTTGACGTCGGGAGTCGCCAGCTCCGCGAACGACGGCCACCCCGGGGCATGTCCGTTGACCTCAGGCACCTTCGGCTCCCAGATCGCACATACCCGCCACGCTATGAACTCCCAGGCCGTGCCAGCGCACCCGTCCCGCCATGATCGCCCAAAGCCTTCCCCAAGCCCGGGTCAAGCGCCCCGATCTCGCCCCGCGGTGGCGCGCTCACGCCACATTTCCGGCGAACGCCGCGGGCTCGGGCCGTGCGGGCTGTAGGACTGTGGACCACTCGACCACACCGGCTTCCACGTCACCGAGGGCGCCCGCCTGGTCGAGTCCCCCGAACCCTCGGAGTGGCTCTGGCGCCTCCACCGGATGCTCGGCACCAGCGCCCTCGGCGCGATCCGATTCCACGCCGAGGGCCACATGCTCGACCGGACCAGAACGCTGCACCGCCGCTTCACCAAGCTCGGCCTCGACGCCGACGACGCCCGCGACTGGTTCGCCGTGGGCGGCTACCACCGCAAGGCCGACCTCCTGCTCCACCGCGGCACCGGCCGGATCGCAGGCCTCGAACCCGCCCCCTCCAACCGCCTCCGCCCCCTGCACGACGACCCGCTCCGCTTCCTGGACGAGTACGGCCTGGGCGAACGCCACCCCGAACTCGTCTTCAACCCCCGCAGCCGCCTCCAGCGGACCGCCGTCCGCCAATGGCTCGACCACCTCCGCGCATGCCGGGTCCTCCCCTGGGAATGACTCCCCCGTGGCTCGGCTGGCCGGAGATCCGGGGGTCTGGGGGCGTGCTCGTTATGCGGTGGGGTTTCGGTTGCCCGCGGAGAACCGCGACTGGGTGCGGCACGACCTCACCGACGCGGGGTGGCGCTGGCGGATGGTGGGACGGCACCTGGGGGTCATGGTCCCGTTCTGCGCGGCGCTCGCGTTGTTGCCCGGGGCGTGGTGGTTGCGGGTGATGGTCGTGCTGCTGGCCTTGCTGACCAGCACGTTCACCGTGGCGATCAGTGCGGACGATCTACGCCGGGCGCGGCTGCGCAAGCACGGCCTCGATCAGTAGGCGTGCTCGGCCGTCAGTAGGCGTGCTCGGTCATCAGGCGGCGGGCGGCCTCGGTGATGCTGCCCGACAGGGACGGGTAGACGGCGAAGGTGTGCGCGACCTGGTCGACCGTCAGGTGCTGCTGGACGGCGATCGAGAGGCCCAGGATCAGCTCGCTGGCGCGCGGGGCCACGATGACGCCGCCGAGGACGATGCCGGTGGACGGGCGGCAGAAGAGCTTGACGAAGCCGTCCTCGAAGCCCTGCATCTTGGCGCGGGCGTTGCTGAACAGCGGGAGCATGACCGTCCGGGCGTTGACCTCGCCCGCGTCGACCATCTTCTGGGACACGCCGACCGAGGCGACCTCGGGGTCGGTGAAGATGTTGGACGAGACCCAGCCCAGCTTGAGGGGCTGCACGGCCTCGCCGAGCGCGTGCCACATGGCGATGCGGCCCTGCATGCCGGCCACGGAGGCGAGCATCAGCACGCCGGTGCAGTCGCCGGAGGCGTAGATGTGCGGGACGCTGGTGCGGGAGACCTTGTCGACCTCGACGAAGCCGTGCGAGCTCAGGCGTACGCCCGCCTTCTCCAGGCCGATGCCGCGCGTGTTGGGGACCATGCCGACGGTCATCAGGCAGTGCGAGCCCTCGACCTTGGTGCCGTCCTCGAGAGTGACGATCACGCCCTCGCCGGACCGCTCCACGGCACCCGCGCGGGAGCGGGACATGACCTTCATGCCGCGGCGGAGGAAGACCTCCTGGAGGACCGCGGCCGCGTCGGCGTCCTCGGTGGGCAGGATGCGGTCGCGGGACGAGACGAGGGTCACCTTGGAGCCGAGGGACAGGTAGGCTCCGGCGAGCTCGGCGCCGGTGACGCCGGAGCCGACCACGATCAGGTGCTCGGGGAGCTCCTGGAGGTCGTAGAGCTGGCGCCAGTTGAGGATGCGCTCGCCGTCCGGCTCGGCGCCGGGCAGCACGCGGGGCGTGGCGCCGGTGGCCAGCAGGATGATGTCGGCGCGCAGGCGGCGGTCGCCGACCGCGACGACGTGCGGCTCGACCAGCCGCGCCTCACCGCGGACGATCTTGACCTCCTCGTAGGCCAGCCGCTCCGCGACGTCGAAGGACTGGGCCCGCGCCAGCTCCTTCACCCGCTTGTTGACGGTGGCGATGTCGGCCTCCAGGCCGCCGACGATGCCGTCGGGGCCGCCGCTGAAGCGGAGGCCGAGCGCCGCCGACTCCGACATCACCGCCATGCGGGTCGAGGTGGCGATGAGCGTCTTGGAGGGCACGCAGTCGGTCAGCACGCACGCCCCGCCGGGACCGTCGCGCTCGACCACGGTCACGTCGGCGCCGAGCTGCGCCGCGACCAGGGCGGCCTCGTAGCCGCCTGGGCCTCCTCCGATGATCACGATGCGGGTCGTCACGGTTTCCATTGTTTCCTACGTTAGGCAGTGACCTGACCGGTCACGCCCGCCGGCGGCTCGCCGCCCCCGCCCGGCCGGGCCCCGCCCGCCGCCGCGGCAAATACGCGTACGCTAGGCGACCGTGGCACTGTACGCGGCGTACGCCTCCAACATGGACCCCGAGCAGATGGCTTCGCGGGCCCCGCACTCGCCCATGCGCGGCACCGGCTGGTTGTCGGGCTGGCGGCTCACCTTCGGCGGCCAGGACCGCGGCTGGGACGGGGCCCTGGCGACCGTGGTCGAGGACGACGGCGAGCAGGTCTTCGTCGTGATGTACGACGTCCCCGAGTGGGACGAGAAGGAGCTGGACGGCTGGGAGGGGGCTGCCCTCGGCGTCTACCGCAAGATCAGGATCCGGGTCGAGACGCTCGACGGCGACCAGCTCTGCTGGCTGTACGTGCTCGACGACTACGAGGGCGGGCTGCCCTCGGCGCGCTACCTGGGCATCCTGGCCGACGCGGCGGAGGCCGCCGGGGCGCCCGACGACTACGTCAAGGGCCTGCGCGAGCGGCCCTGCAAGTCACTCGGAGACTGACCCGGCGGTAGTGTCGGCCGCGTGAGCAACGACGCTTCTGCACTGGCACGGGCGGCCGCCGGCGAGCTGCGCGCCCGGACCTCTCTGGACTCCTTCGACGTCGCCCTGGTGATGGGCTCCGGCTGGGTCCCGGCCGCCGACGCGCTCGGCACGCCGGTCGCCGACCTGGCGGTGACCGACCTGCCGGGGTTCGCGCCGCCCGCGGTGGAGGGCCACGCCGGCCGCATCCGGGTGGTCGAGACCGGTGGCCGCCGGGCGCTGGTCTTCCTCGGCCGCACCCACCTGTACGAGGGGCGCGGGGTCGATCCGGTCGTCCACGGCGTCCGGACGGCGCTGGCCGCGGGCGTCCGGACGGTCGTGCTCACCAACGCCGCGGGTGGCCTGCGGCCCGAGCACCAGCGTGTCGGCGACCCGGTGCTGATCTCCGACCACCTCAACCTGACCGGCGCCAACCCGCTGACGGGCGCGACGTTCCTCGACCTCACCGAGGCCTACTCGGGACGGCTGCGGGCGCTGGCCAAGGAGGTCGACCCGACGTTGTCGGAGGGCGTGTACGCGGCGTTCCGCGGCCCCACCTACGAGACGCCGGCCGAGATCCGCATGCTCCGCACGATGGGCGCCGACATGATCGGCATGTCCACCGTCCTGGAGACGGTCGCGGCCCGCGAGGGCGGCGCCGAGGTCCTCGGCATCTCGCTGGTCACCAACATCGCGGCGGGGCTCTCCGACCAGCCCCTCGATCATGAGGAGGTGCTCGCCGCGGGCAGGGCGGCGGCCTCCCGCATGGGGTCCCTCCTGCACACGGTGATCTCGAAGCTATGAGCGGCCACCGCGAGGCAGCCCGGGAGTGGCTGGCCCAGGACCCCGACCCCGAGACCCGCGCCGAGCTGCACGCGCTCCTGAACGCGGGCGACGACGCGGCCCTGGCCGAACGGTTCGGGGCCCGCCTGGAGTTCGGGACGGCGGGCCTGCGCGGCGAGCTGGGCGCCGGCCCCAACCGCATGAACCGCGTGACGGTCATGCGCGCCGCCGCCGGCCTCGCGGCCCGTCTCACGGCCGAGGACCCCCCGGTCGGGCGCGGGGTGGTGATCGGTTACGACGCCCGTCACAACTCCGAGCGGTTCGCCTACGACACCGCCGCGGTGATGAGCGGCGCCGGCATCCCCGCGTACCTCCTTCCCCGGACGCTGCCGACGCCCGTCCTGGCCTATGCCGTACGGCATCTGGGCACGGCCGCCGGGGTCATGGTCACCGCCAGCCACAACCCGCCCCGCGACAACGGCTACAAGGTCTACTGGCACGACGGGGCGCAGATCGTGCCGCCCGTCGACGCCGAGATCTCCGCCGCCATCGACGCGGTGGGCCGGGTGGACCGGCTCCCCCTCGGCGGCGATCACCAGGTCCTCGGCGAGGAGATCGTCGAGGCGTACCTGCACGCCCTCTCCCACCTGCCGCTCGGCGACGCCCGCGACGTGCGGATCGCCTACACGCCCCTGCACGGCGTCGGCCGCGACACGTTCCTGGCGGCGTTCGACTGGGCCGGGTTCCCCGCGCCCAGGGTCGTGCCGCAGCAGGCCGAGCCCGACCCCGACTTCCCGACCGTCGCGTTCCCCAACCCGGAGGAGCCCGGCGCGATGGACCTCGCGCTCGCCCTGGCCGCCGGCGCCGCCGTCGACCTGGTGATCGCGAACGACCCGGACGCCGACCGGTGCGCGGTCGCGGTCCCCGCCGGGGACGGCTGGCGCATGCTCACCGGCGACGAGGTCGGCGGCCTGCTCGCCGAGCAGGTGCTCCGCCACACCAAGGGCGACGACCGGCTGGCGGTCACCACGGTCGTCTCCTCGTCCCTCCTCGGCGAGATCGCGCGGGAGTACCGCGTGCGCTTCGCCGAGTCGCTCACCGGCTTTAAATGGATCATGAAGGCGGGCGCGCCCGGCGACCGGCTCGTCTACGGCTACGAAGAGGCCCTGGGCTACAGCGTCGGCGGCGACGACGGCGTGATCGTCCGCGACAAGGACGGCGTCGGCGCGGCCCTCACGATCGCCGCCCTGGCCGCCGGAGCCAGGCGTGACGGCCGCACGCTCCAGGACATCCTGGACGACCAGGCGCGCCGCCACGGCCTGCACGCCACCGACCAGCTGTCGGTCCGCGTCGCCGACCTGTCGCTGATCTCCGACGCGATGGCCCGCCTGCGCGCCGCCCCGCCCACCGCCCTGGGCGGCCGTACGGTCGAACGCCTCGACGACCTGGCCGGAGGCGCGGGCGGCCTCCCGCCCACCGACGCCCTGCGCTTCACGCTCTCAGCGAGCGGCTCGGGCGGCTCGGCCCGCGTCGTGGTCCGCCCGTCCGGCACCGAGCCCAAGCTCAAGTGCTACCTCCAGGTCGTCCTGCCCGTACCGCCGGACAGCGACCTCGCCACCGTGCGCGCCCGGGCCGCCACCGACCTCGAAGCCCTCCGCACCGACCTGTCCACGGCCCTCGACCTCGGCTAGAGCGCCCGCCCGGATGTCCATGCGTCCCGGACGTCCATGCGCCCGGAACGGCCGGGCGGCCGTGCGTCGCGGCGTCCGGCCGCTCGCATACCCGATGGGATGTCAATTCCGCCTTTCTCCGGTTCTCACACGATGTAGCTTCTTGCGTACAAGCCGTGGCGGCTTTCACGAATTGGTGCGTGCCAGTCGGCCGGAGGTCCTTCATGGCGACTTTCCCCGAGGACACCACGACCGGCGTGCCCGCGGGCCACGGCGCGGCCTGGTCGCCGCTCCAGGTGAACACGCACGATCCCGACCTGGTGGCCGCCGATCTGGCGGAGGTCCTCGCGGTCCAGCTGTCCTCCGACGTCACGGTGCTGCTCCGCGACGAGCACCTGCCCGCCGATCCCCCGCGTGCCGATGGGCCACGAAGCCAGGCGATCTTCCGGCTGGTGGCGACCTGCCAGGCTCGCCGGCGGCGGCCGGCCATCTGGATCCACCGGCCGGGAAAGGTGGTCCGGCCGGACGCGGCCGGCACCGTGCTGGGTTCCCTGCGCCGCGGCGAGCACGTGTCCGTGGACCACGTGGACGCGTTCACCGCCGACCACCTGGCCGCCGAGCTGGGTGAGCCGCGCGTCGCGGCCGAGCTGGTCAACAGGCATCTGCTGGTCGTCCCGATCATCGGCCAGGACCACCGGCTGGCCGGCTACGCGCGGATCATCGGCGGGGAACGTCATGTGGCCCTGTCCCCGGCGGACGTCGCCGCCGCCTGCGGCCTGGCCCGTTCGGCGTCCCGGTTCCTGGGCGGGGCGCGCGGCGGGCTGCCCAGTGGCGGCGTCCTCCTGCCCGGAGCCGAGGTCCACGCCCGCCACCAGCCGTTCGACGGCGGCCGGAACGGCAGGGGCGGCGGGGACTGGTGCGACGCCTTCCTCCTGCACGACGGCCGGATCGCGCTCGTGATCGGCGATGTCGTGGGGCACGGCGCGCGGGCCGCCGAGATCATGCGCCGCTGCGCCAACCTGGTCGGCGCGCTGGCCGCCTTCCCGCTCCACCCCGACGCGGTGGTCCGCGAACTGGACCAGGTGACCGGCGGCCTCGACGAGCATCATCTCGCCACCTGCGCGTACCTCGTCTACGACCCCGACGACCGGACCTGCCGGCTGGTCAGCGCCGGGCATCCGCCGCCGATCCTGATCCAGCCGGACGGGACCGCGGCCCCGCTCGACCTTCCGGCGAACACCCCGATCGGCCTCGGCCTGCCCGAGTACCGGCTCCGCGAGTTCGAGGTCCGCGAGGTGGAGTTGCGCGACGGCAGCATCCTGGTGCTCTACACCGACGGCCTGATCGAGCACCGCGGCCGCGGGCTCGCCGAGGGCCTCGCCGAGCTGCGCGGGCTGCTCGACGCCCCCGCCGCCCCGCTGCCGGATCTGTGCGACGCGGTCATCTCCGGGCTCGTGTCCCAGGAAAGACAGGACGACGACGCCACCCTGCTCGTGGCGCGCTTCACCGGGCGGAACCCCTGACCCGACCACCGGAGGGAATGTGACGATGCCGAGAGAACTGCCGTCCGAGGTGACCAGCTTCGTCGGACGCGAACGCGAACTCCGTGCCGTCAAGGGGCTGCTGAAAAGGAGCAGGCTGGCGACGCTCGTCGGCACCGGCGGGGTCGGCAAGACCAGGATCGCGCTGCGGGCCGCCACCGACCTGGAGGCCGGATTTCCCGACGGGGTGTTCCTCGTGGAGCTCTCCGGGCTCCAGGAGGGCGGCCTGCTCCCCCATACCGTCGCCGCGGCGATCGGCCTGCCCGAGCAGACCGCGCGCCCCGCCATCGACCTGCTCACCGACTACCTGGCGACCCGGAGGGCCCTGCTGGTCCTGGACACCTGCGAACACCTCATCGACGCCTGCGCGATGCTCGCGGAGGTGCTCCTGCGCACCACCAGCGAACTGCGCGTGCTGGCCACGAGCAGGCAGCCGCTCGACGCCCCCGGCGAGCACCTGCTCGTCGTCCCGCCACTCACCGTGCCGGAGGAGGACGACGAGGTCTGCGACCAGTACGAGGCGGTGCGGCTGTTCGCCGACCGCGCCGCCGCCGTGCGGCCCGGCTTCGTGCTCGACGGCGCGAACGCCGCGCTGGCCGGTGTCCTGTGCCGCCGGCTCGACGGCATTCCGCTCGCCATCGAGCTGGCGGCCGTCCGGCTGCGCGCGCTCTCCCTCGGCGATGTGGTGGAGCGCGTCACCGACCGGTTCCGGCTGCTCGACAGCGGCAGCCGGGCCGCGCTGCCCCGGCACCAGACCCTGCGCACCGCCATCGGCTGGAGCCACGAACTCTGCTCGCCGCCCGAACGCCTGCTGTGGGCCCGGCTCTCGGTGTTCCGCGGCGACTTCGACCTGGCGGCGGTGGACGAGATCTGCTGCGACGGCGAGATCCAGGCCGACGCGGTGCTGGACCACCTGATCGGCCTGGTCGACAAGTCCATCGTGCTCCGCAGCCAGGACGAGGCGGGGGTGCGCTACCGGCTCCTGGACACGCTGCGGGAGTACGGTCGCGAGTGGCTGGTCAACCTCGGCCAGGAGCAGGCCGTCCTGACCCGGCACCGCGACCACTACCTGCGGCTCGCCCGGGACTTCTTCGCCGAGTGGGAGGGCACCGACCAGGTCGGCTGGTTCCTGCGGATCGCACGCGAGCTCTCCAACCTGCGCGTCGCACTGGAGTACTGCCAGAAGACGCCGGGCCAGGAGGAGACCGGGCTCGACATGGCCTCCTCGCTGTGGGGCTACTGGCTGGCGCGCGGGCGCCTCAACGAGGGCCGCCGCTGGCTCGACCAGTGCCTGGACGGCACGCGGGAGGAGACCTCGGCCCGGGCCCGCGCCCTGTGGATGACCGCCTTCATCCGCAGCATGCAGGGGGAACACGCCCTCGCGATCCCGTACTTCGAGGAGGCCCGCGCTCTGGCCGAGCGCATCGGCGACACCTCCACGCAGGCGTACGCGACCCAATATCTGGCCGCCACGTACATGCTGCTCATCGATCCGGAGCCCGCCCTCCGGAACTTCGGCGAGGCCTCGGCCCTGTTCCACAAGCTCGACGACAGGGTGGGGCTCTCCATCAACAGCTACCACCGGAGCCCGCTGGCGACGGCCACGGGCGACATCCAGGGCGCGGCGGCTCTCGCCGACGAGGCCCTCGACCTGCTCGGCTCCAGCGGCGAGCGGTTCCACCGGTCGTACGGGCTGCTGGTGAAGTCGTTCGCCCTCATGGCCGGGCGCCGGGTCGACGAGTGCGGTCAGGTGGCCCGCGACTGCCTGATGATGAAACACCAGTTCGGCGATCTGGTGGGGACCGGGTTCGTCCTGGAGGTGCTCGCCTGGGTCGGTGCGCATCAGGGCGGGCACCGGCGCAGCGCGTGGCTGATCGGGGCGGCGGAGGCCATCTGGGAGAAGGTCGGCCACCCGAGGTTCGGGTTCGCGCTGCTGGACGGCTTCCACGAGGAGGCCGAACGCCTGGCACGCGACGACCTGGGCGAGGCGTGCTACGCCGAGGTCCACCTCCACGGCTTCCAGCGGCCGACCGACGAGGCCGTCGCCCGAGCGATCACCACCGGGGTCGACGACCAGCAGCTGTACGCCTGGAACGAGCTGTCCGACACCGAACGGCAGATCGCGCGGCTCCTCGTGGAGGGCATGGGCAGGAGGGACATCGCCGAGCGGCTGCTGATCTCGCGGCGCACCCTCGACGCCAGGATCGAGGACATCCTCGGCCGGCTGGGCCTCTCGTCGCCCGCGCAGATCGCCACCGTCCTGGCCGATCAGCCGCCCGCCACCAACAGCACGTAGCGAACGCGGGGACTCCGCTCAGGTGAGGACGGCGAGCAGGACGGCGACCAGCACGGCGGCGCCCGGGACGACCAGGGCGGCCAGGGCCGTGCGCGACCAGGTGACCGAGCCGGAGGCCTTCTCCTTGTCGGTGGTGCCCTTGCTGGGATCGCCGGACTTGGCGGCCTTGGGGCGGTGCCGGCCGGCCATCTCGTTCAGCTGTTGCGCGGCGTAGGCGGTCGGCGAGCGCTCCTTGAGGACGGCGGCGGCGCCCGCGGGCAGGTTGCGGGCGTCCTTTTCGGCGCGAGCCCGCGCCCTGGCCTGGGCCCGCGGCGAGCTCTGCAACGTCCAGGCGCGCGAGGTGAAGTCGCCGCCGCCCGCGCCGCGGTAGGTGACCTTCACCGAGTCGGTGCCCTCGATCTTGCGGACGGCGCCCCACGGCACCCGGACGTCACGGAGCGGGTTGCGGAACGTGAGCTCCGACTCGTCCCCCAGGATGGCCGGGCGCAGCCCGAGGACGTAGGCGACCCCGCAGCCGAGGACCAGGACGGCGGCCAGGACCGCCGAGGTCGTGTCCCGGCCCCGCCACCCGATGTCGACGAGGTTGAGCGCGGCGAACACCACCCACGCCCACGCGCCCACCCGTGCGGCGGTGGACCGGAACTTCAGCTGCGGGGACCCGGACGTCATGACTCCGATCATGCCAGGCGGTCCCGCCTGGTCAGGCCCGCTTGAGCTCCTCGAAGCCCGGCTTGATCACGCGGTTGATCAGCTCCAGCCGCTCGTCGAAGCCGATGAACGCCGACTTCATCGCGTTGACCGTGAACCAGCGCAGGTCGTCCCAGCCGTAGCCGAACGCCTCGACCAGCTTGGCGAACTCCTCCGACAGCGTGGTGCCGCTCATCAGCCGGTTGTCGGTGTTGACCGTCACCCGGAAGCTGAGCTGCCGCAGCAGCCCGATCGGGTGCTCGGCGATCGACTTGGCGGCGCCCGTCTGGATGTTGGACGTCGGGCACATCTCCAGCGGGATGCGCTTGTCGCGGACGTACGCGGCCAGCCGCCCCAGCTCCGGGGCTCCCCCGTCCACGCCGATGTCGTCGATGATCCGCACGCCGTGGCCGAGCCGGTCGGCGCCGCACCACTGGATGGCCTGCCAGATCGACGGGAGCCCGAAGCCCTCGCCGGCGTGGATGGTGAAGTGCGCGTTCTCGCGCTGGAGGTACTCGAACGCGTCCAGGTGGCGGGTGGGCGGGTAGCCGGCCTCGGCGCCCGCGATGTCGAAGCCCACGACGCCCACGTCCCGGTAGCGGACGGCCAGCTCGGCGATCTCCATGCTGCGCGCCTGGTGGCGCATGGCCGTCACCAGCGTGCCGACCCGGATGCCGTGGTCACGGCCACCGGCCGCGAAGCCCTCCAGAACGGCCTCCACGACCTGCTCCAGCGACAGGCCGGTGCTGGTGTGCAGCTCGGGCGCGTACCGGACCTCGGCGTAGACGACGCCGTCCTTGGCCAGGTCTTCGGCGCACTCGTAGGCGACCCGGGTGAGCGCCTCGGTCGACTGCATCACGCCGACGGTGTGCGAGAACGTCTCCAGATAACGTTCCAGCGACCCCGAGTTGGACGCCTCCGCGAACCAGGTCCGCAGGCCGCCGGGGTCGGTGGTCGGCAGATCGGTGTACCCGCCGGCACGGGCGAGGTCCACGATCGTCTCGGGGCGCACCCCGCCGTCCAGGTGGTCGTGCAGCAGCACCTTGGGCGCGCGCCTGATCGCATCAAGAGTCGGACGTTCTTCCATCTCCTGAACTTACCCCCGGTCAGAAGGGTTGATCGCCGTCAACATGTGCCAATGGCCCCGGCCGTGAACCGCACGGACGAGGCCATCGGGAGGCGGGCGGGGATCAGGTGACGCGGTCGATGATCAAGGGCAGCCGGTCGGGGGCGCCCGGCTCGCCGGCCGCCGCACTCGCTTCAGTGATCTTGAACGCGCCGTCGAGCGACTCGAGGGCGCGCTCGAAGCGGGAGGGGTCGTCGGCGAGGAGGGTGAGCAGCGGCTGCCCGGCGGTGACCTTGTCGCCGGGCTTGGCGTGGCAGATGACGCCCGCGCCGAACGAGACCGGGTCCTCCTTGCGGGCCCGCCCGGCGCCCAGCCGCCAGGCGGCGACGCCCACGCCGTAGGCGTCCAACCGCGTAAGTACGCCGTCGGACGGGGCGGTCACCACGTGCGTCTCGTTCGCGACCGGGAGGGCCGCGTCGGGGTCGCCGCCCTGGGCGGAGATCATCCGGCGCCAGACGTCCATCGCGGAGCCGTCGCGGAGGGCGTCCGCCGGGTCCTTGCCGCCGGAGAGACCCGCGGCGCCGAGCATCTCGCGGGCCAGCGCCAGGGTCAGCTCGACGATGTCGTCGGGGCCGCCGCCGGCGAGCACCTCGACCGACTCGGCGACCTCGACGGCGTTGCCGACGGCGCGGCCGAGCGGCCGGTCCATGGCGGTGAGCAGCGCGACCGTGCGCAGGCCCGCGTCGGTGCCGATGCCGACCATGGTCTCGGCCAGCTCGCGGGCGTTCTCGACGGTCTTCATGAACGCGCCGGAGCCGACCTTGACGTCGAGCACCAGGGCGCCGGTGCCCTCGGCGATCTTCTTGGACATGATCGACGAGGCGATCAGCGGGATCGACTCGACCGTGCCGGTCACGTCGCGCAGCGCGTACAGCTTGCGGTCGGCCGGGGCCAGCCCGCCGCCCGCCGCGCACACGACCGCGCCGGTGTCGCGCAGGACGCCGAGCATCTCGCCGGGCGAGAGGGAGGCGCGCCAGCCGGGGATCGACTCCAGCTTGTCGAGGGTGCCGCCGGTGTGGCCGAGCCCGCGGCCCGACAGCTGCGGCACGGCCGCGCCGCACGCCGCCACGACCGGCGCCAGCGGCAGCGTGATCTTGTCGCCGACCCCTCCGGTGGAGTGCTTGTCGGTGGTCGGCCGGTCCAGGGCGGACCAATCCATGCGCTCGCCGGAACGGATCATCGCCTCGGTCCAGCGGGCGACCTCGGACCGTTCCATGCCGTTCAGCAGGATCGCCATGGCCAGCGCGGACATCTGCTCCTCGGCGATCGCGCCGCGGGTGTAGGCGTCCACCGCCCAGTCGATCTGCTCGGGGGTGAGCGTTCCGCCGTCCCGCTTCACGCGGATGACATCGATGGCGTCCACGTCGTCCTCTCGTTCAGGCTCGGTTGATCAGGTCGTCGGGGCCGAACGCGTCCGGCAGCACCTCCGACATGGGCAGGATGCCGCGGGTCGTCTCCAGCAACATCGCCGGTCCGCCGTGCTCCCACAACAGCTGCCTGCAGCGCCCGCAGGGCATCAGGGGCTCGCCGTGGCGGTCGACCACGGCCACGGCCACCAGGCGCGGCCGTTCGCCGTCCACGGCCTTGTCCGGGCCGTGCAGGGCGCTCACCAGGCTGCACTCGGCGCACAGCCCGACCCCGTACGAGGCGTTCTCCACGTTGCAGCCGGTCAGGATCCGCCCGTCGTCGGCCAGCCCTGCCGCCCCCACCGGGAAGTCCGAGTACGGCGCGTACGCCCGCCTCATCGCCCCCTGGGCCGCGGTGCGCAGCGCCTTCCAGTCGATCTCGTTCATCACAAGGTCCATCTTCGCCGAGCCGGGACGTGCCCGGGACGGGCGGGGCTGCGCCCGCGCGTCCCGGGCACGTCCGGCCGGCGGTCAGTGGCCCTCGCCGCGGCGGTAGCGCAGGCCGTTCGCGGCCGGCATCCGCAGCCGCTGGGAGGCGAGCGACAACACCAGGAGCGTGGTGAGGTGCGGGGTGTAGGTGACGATCTCCTTCGGCAGCGCGTCCGTCGCCAGGTACCAGGTCAGCAGCAGGCCGCCCACGACGACCGCCGCGGCCGCCTGGTAGTAGCCGCGGCGGCGCCGGTCGGCGGACGTCTCCAGGTCGACCTGCGCGGTGATCCCGCGGCGCCCGGGGACCAGCCGCCACATCGCGTACCCGAACAGCGCCACCGCGATGACCAGCAGGAGCGCGTGGACGGCGCCGGTGGCGCCGCGCTGCTGGAGCGAGTCGGTGTAGCCGAAGAGCCCGGTGCCCGCGGCGAGTCCGCCGGGACGCCAGTTACCGAAGATCATCGCGGCCAGGCCGATGAAGCCGCGTCCACCGGTCTGGTTCTCCTGGTACTGCGAGGACCCGACCATGGCCAGGAAGACGCCGCCCAGGCCCGCCAGGCCGCCGGAGATCGCGACCGCGACGTACTTCATCGTGTAGACGCGGACGCCGAGCGACTCGGCGGCGTACGGGTTCTCGCCGCACGACCGGACGCGCAGCCCGAAGGCCGTCCGCCACAGCAGGTAGTAGGTCAGCGGGATCAGCGCCAGGGCGATGATCGTGAGCGCGGAGAGATTGGTGGTCAGCCCGCGCACCAGCCCGGCCAGGTCGGAGATCAGGAACCAGTGGTGCTCTTCGAGGTCGCCCAGCGGGCCGTCGACCCCGGGCACGCTGAGCGTCGGGAAGTCCGGCAGCGGCGGCGACTGCGTGGCGCCGCCGCCCTGCTCGCCGACGAAGAACATCGTCGACAGGTAACGCGCGACGCCGGGCGCGAGGATGTTGAGCGCCACGCCGGACACGATGTGGTCGACGCCGAACGTCACCGTCGCCAGCGCGTGCAGGAGCCCGCCGATGACGCCCATGGCCACGCCCATCGCGAGCCCGGCCCAGGCGTTGCCGCTGAAGTAGGCCCCGTACGCGCCGCCCCAGGTCCCGAAGATCATCATGCCTTCGAGCCCGATGTTGACCACGCCGGCCCGTTCGGACCACAGGCCGCCGAGCGCGGCCATGCCGATGGGGACGCCGAGCGCCAGCGTGGTGCTCACCGTCCCGCTGGAGGTGATCGCCTCCTCGCCGGTGAGGACGCGCAGCACCACCAGGCCGGCGAAGATCCCGCCGAGGATGATCAGAATCCGGATCGCCGGGTGCCTGCGCTCGACCGGCTTCGGCTTGTCGCCGGTCGGCTGGGCCTCGGTCAGCGTGGTCATGCCGCCACCTCCTTGCCAGCGGGGCTGCCTTCGGCGAGCTCGGCGGCCACCGCCTGCTGCTGCCAGCGCAACCCGAGACGGCGGACGATCTCGTAGACCACCACGACCGACAGCAGCACGGCCGCCTGGGTGATGGCCACGATCTCCTTGGGGATCTCGTTGAACTCGAGGATCTGCGAGGACTGGTCGAGGAACGACCAGAGCAGGGCGGCGAACGCGATGCCGATCGGGTTGTTGCGGCCGAGCAGCGCGATGCCGATGCCGATGAAGCCGAGGCCGCCGGGGAAGTCCAGCCCGTACGAGTGGGACGAGCCGAGCAGCTGCGGCATGCCGATCAGGCCGGCCGCCGCGCCGGACAGCACCATGGCCACCACGACCATGCGCCTGGCGTCCACGCCGCTGGCGACCGCCGCGCTGGACGAGAGCCCGGTGGCGCGCAGGTCGTACCCGAACCGGGTCCGGTTGATCACGATGTGGAACACCACGCCGACGACGACCGCCAGGATGATCAGACCGAAGATCTCCAGCCCGGCGCCCGGGTAGGGGATGCCGGCGACCTGCCCGGAGGGGGCGATCGGCTTGGTCCCGATGTTGTCGCTGCCCGCGACCTGGGTGCCCAGCTTGTCCGACTGGAGCAGGTAGGCGATGATCCCGGTCGCGATGAAGTTCAGCATGATCGTCGAGATGACCTCGCTGACGCCGCGGGTCACCTTGAGGATGCCGGCGATGCCGGCCCACATGGCGCCCACCAGCATGGCGGTCCCGATGATCACGACCTGGTGCAGGCCGGCCGGCAGCGCCCACGCGCCGCCCACCGCCGCGGCCAGCATCGCCGCGAGACGGTACTGGCCGTCCACGCCGATGTTGAAGAGGTTCATCCGGAAGCCGATCGCCACCGCGATGGCCGCCAGGTAGTAGGTCGACGCCCGGTTGAGGGTGTTGACGACGCTGTCCGGCTCGGTACCGAACTCGATCATCGCCTGGAACGTCGACGGCGGGTTGAACCCGCTGATCGACAACACCATCGAGGTGACGATGATCGAGAAGGCCAGGGCCACCGCCGCCGCGATGACGGTCAGCGCCAGGGGCGAGGTCTTCAGCCTGTTCACGACTCCCCCTCCGGGGACGCGCCGGTCATGGCCGAGCCGAGTTGCTCGGGCGTGACGGTCGTCGGGTCCGCCTCGGAGACGATGCGGCCGCGCAGGATCACCCGCAGCGTGTCCGACATTCCGATGAGCTCGTCCAGGTCGGCGGAGATGAGCAGCACCGCCAGGCCCTCGGCGCGGGCGTTGCGCAGGTGCTGCCAGATGGCGGCCTGCGCGCCGACGTCCACGCCGCGGGTCGGATGCGAGGCGATCAGGAACTTCGGCTCGCCCGACATCTCCCGGCCGACGATGAGCTTCTGCTGGTTGCCGCCCGACAGCGCGACCGCGGTGACGTCGATGCCGGGCGTCCGCACGTCGTAGTCGCGGACGATCCGCTCGGTGTCGGCGCGCGCGCCGGAACGGTCGATCCAGGGGCCCTTGACGTTGGGCTTCCGGGTCTGGTGGCCGAGCATGCGGTTCTCCCAGAGGGAGGACTCCAGCAGCAGGCCGTGCCGGTGGCGGTCCTCGGGGATGAAGCCGATGCCGCTCTCCCGGCGCCGCCGGGTCGTCCAGGCGGTGATCTCCTCCTCGCCGAGGCGGATCGTCCCGCCGTCGGGGGAACGGATCCCCATGATCGCTTCGACCAGTTCCGCCTGGCCGTTGCCCTCGACGCCGGCGATGCCGAGGACTTCACCGGCGTGGATCGTGAAGCTCACGTCGTCCACCGCCGGCCGGCCGCCCGCGCCCTTGACCGTCAGGCCCGCCAGGGTCAGCACCGGCCGGTCGGTGACCGTCGACTCGCGCAGCTCCGGAACGGGCAGCTCGCTGCCGACCATCAGCCGGGCCAGCTCGCGGGCGGAGGTCTCGCGCGGGTCCACGTTGTCGCTGACCGTGCTGCCCCGCCGGATCACCGTGATCGCGTCGGCGACCGAGAGCACCTCGTCCAGCTTGTGCGAGATGAACAGGACGGTCAGGCCCTCGCGCTTGAGCTCGCGCAGGTTGTCGAACAGCTCGTCGACCTCCTGCGGCACCAGCACGGCGGTCGGCTCGTCCAGGATGAGGATCTCGGCGCCCCGGTAGAGCACCTTGAGGATCTCCACGCGCTGCCGGTCGCCGACGCCGAGGTCCTCGACCAGCCGGTCGGGATCCAGCCGGACGCCGAACCGTTCGGCCAGCTCCTCGATGCGGCGGCGCGCCTTGGCGCCGATGCCGTGGAGCCTCTCCGCGCCGAGCACCACGTTCTCGAGAACGGTCAGGTTGTCGGCCAGCATGAAGTGCTGGTGCACCATGCCGATCCCGCGCGCGATCGCGTCGGCCGGCGAGCCGAAGGCGACCGGCTCGCCCCCGACGCTGATCGTCCCCTCGTCCGGCTTCTGCATGCCGTAGAGGATCTTCATCAGGGTCGACTTGCCCGCGCCGTTCTCACCCACGATCGCGTGCACCGTTCCGGCGGCGACCGTGAGGGCGATGTCGCGGTTGGCGACGACGCCGGGGAAACGTTTGGTGATGCCGCGGAGCTCGATGGCGGGCGCGGCGGCGGCCACCGGCCGCTCAGTGGAGGAGGACATCCCCTGCTCTCCTACGCAGTGTCGGAGGGGCCGGCGGCCCCGGAGGACCGACCGCGCACGTCCGGCCCGGTCGGGTGACCGCACGGGTCATCCTCCCGGGCCGGACGCGGCGGACCGGTACCGTCACTTGGTGGGAACGGTGATCTTTCCGTCGATGATCTGCTGCTTCAGCTCGTCCAGCTTGGCCTGCAGGTCCTTGATCTCGGCGGCGTTGGCCGTCGAGTAGGCGATGCCCTCGTTCTTGAGGTCGAAGGTCACCGGACCGGACTGCGCCGCGCCCTTGCTGGCGCCCTCCACGAAGTTGTACACCGCGGTGTCGACGCGCTTGAGCATCGAGGTGACGATGAACGGCTTCTGCGCGGCCTCGGCCGTGAGGTACTGGTCGGAGTCCACGCCGATGGCGTACTTCTTCTTGGCCGCGGCGGCCTGGAAGAGGCCCACGCCCGACAGGCCGGCGGCGTGGTAGACGACGTCGGCGTCGGCGTCGTACTGACCCTCGGCGATCGTCTTGCCCTTGGCCGGGTCGGTGAAGCCGGAGAAGTCGGTGCCGCGCGAGATGTACTTGATGTCGATCTTCACGTCCGGCTTGACGTTCTTGGCGCCCGCGACGTAACCCGCCTCGAACTTCTTGATCAGCGGCGTGTCGACGCCGCCGATGAAGCCGATCTTGCCGGTCTTGGACTTCAGCGCCGCGGCGGCGCCGACCAGGAAGGAGCCCTGCTCCTCGGCGAAGACCAGGTTGGCCACGTTCGGGGCCTTGATCGAGCTGTCGTCGACGATGGCGAACTTGGTGTTCGGGTGGTTCTTGGCCACCTTGCCCAGCGGGCCCGCGTAGGCGAAGCCCACCGCGATCACCGGGTTGTAACCCGACTTGGCCAGCAGGTCGAGCCGCTGCACCTTGTCGTTGTCGCTCTCACCCTTGGTGGCCTCGATGTCCTTGATGTCGAGGTTCAGGTTCGACTTGACCTTCTCGAGCCCGGCGTACGCGGCGTCGTTGAAGGACTTGTCTCCCCGGCCGCCGATGTCGTAGGCGAGGCCGACCTTGACGGTCTTCTTCTCGCCGCCACTGCTGCCACCGCCCGTCTCGGCCTTCTTGCCACCGCACGCGGAGGCGCTCAGCGTGAGCGCTGCGCCCGTCAGCGTGACGAGCGAAATCTTCAGTCCACGGCGCAAGGTAGCGCTCCTTCCATTCCCCACCCAGGCATTGCGGCCAAAACCGGCCACTCAAATCGACTGGACGCTACCTCGCACGTAGACCAAAACATCCCACGTGCACCGTTTCGCAATGCGGTCGTTACCAACGCGTACACATATCGCCACAGGTCACAGCCGTGAAACGGAATTCGATCATGACAGATTTCATGATCGTTAACCACCTTCCGCGCAGGTGCCGGGCCACTCCCGGACCCACGTCCCGCCCGTCCCCCGGACCCAGGTCCGCCCCCACCCCTGACCCACGTCCCGGAACGCCCGTGGCCCGGCCGAGGGAAGCTCGGCCGGGCCACGGGCGTGTCGTGCGCGCTCATCGACGATCATGCCCGGACACCAGAGGATGCCGGAAGTGGTTGGGCGACCTCGGCCGGTCCCGGGTGCGGGGTGATCATCTCGATCAGGCGAGCGCGGCGCCCTCCATCGGCTCGGTGTCGCCGGAACGGCCGCCGTCCCAGAGGGCGGTGAGCGCGGTGGCGGACAGGACGCGGATGCCGACGCCGATGCAGCTCTCGTCCACGTCGAAGTCGCCGCGGTGCAGGTCGTACTCGCCGACCGAGCCCGGGGTGCGAACGCCCAGACGGGCCAGCGCACCCGGAATCGACTCCAGGTACCAGCCGAAGTCCTCGCCGCCGAGGCTCTGCGGGGTCGGCACGGCGGCCTCCTCGCCCAGCACCTCGGCGGACGCGTCGCGGAACATCTGGACGCTGGTCGCCTCGTTGACCGTGGGCGGGACGCCGCGGACGTACTCGAGCGAGGCCTCGACGTCGTAGGCCGCGGCCACCGACTGGAGCAGCGACTTCATCATCTCCGGCGCCCGGTGCCAGGCCTCGTCGTCCAGGCAGCGCACGGTGCCCTCGGCGATGCCGTCGTCGGGGATCGCGTTGGCGACCGAACCGGCCGAGACGCGGCCCCAGACCAGCGACAGGCTGGACCGCGGGTCGACCCGGCGGGACAACGCCGCCGGCAGCTCGGTGACGATCTTGGCGAGCGCGTAGACCAGGTCGGCGGTGAGGTGCGGCCGGGCGGTGTGGCCGCCGGGGCCGGTGACCTTGACGTAGACCTTGTCGCAGGCCGCGGTGATCGGCCCGGTGCGCAGGCCCAGCTGGCCCACCTCGATGCGCGGGTCGCAGTGCAGCGCGAACACCCGGTCGACGCCGCAGATGCCGCCGGCCGCCATCACGTCCAGGGCGCCGCCGGGGGTCTCCTCGGCGGGCTGGAAGAGCAGCCGGACCCGGCCCGGCAGCAGGCCGGCCGCGGCCTGCTGGGCCAGGAAGAGGCCCGCGCCCAGCACCATCGCGGTGTGCACGTCGTGGCCGCAGGAGTGCGCGACGCCCGGCACCGTGGAGCGGTACGGGACGTCCTTCTCGTCCTGCAGCGGCAGGGCGTCGATGTCGGCGCGCAGGGCGACCGTGGGGCCGTCCTCCGGGCCGATGTCGCAGAACAGGCCGGTACCGCGCGGCAGCACCTGCGGGCGGAGCCCGGCGGCGGTCAGCCGCTCGACGATCCGCTGGGTGGTGCGGTGCTCGGCGTATCCCAGCTCCGGGTGCATGTGCAGATCACGCCGGAAGAGGGTGAGGTCGTCCTCGTGCCCGGCCAGGAAGGAGTCGAGCTGCAACTGCAGCGCTTCCCCGCCCAGCGTGACGGCCGCCGCCCCTGGGGCGGTCGGTGGTTCAAGGCCGGGCATCACCCCGGGTCCCGGTTGTGTCATGTGCGCCCCCTGCGCCATGGCGGAGCCGAACGGCCTCCGCCCCATGGTCTGTTCGTTGGTGGGTTCCGTCGTGGATTCCGTGCCGTCGGCCGGAATTTCGCGGGGGGTTTTCGGGTCGCCGGAGGGTTCCTCAGGTCCCGACATGTGCTACCTCCCCCAGGGTGACAAATCTGTCCTCTGCGAATTCCGTGATCGCGGCGCCGACCACCTGCTCCAAAGTGCCGCCCTCGGCGCGGATCGCGCGCTGGCGTTCGTACGGTGCCCCGTGTTCGAGGACCTCCCCGGCCACCTTCAGCTCCTCCGCGCAGCCGAGGCGGTCGGCGACCGGCTCCAGCTCGCGGATCAGCTCGTAGAGATCATCGCGCAGCGGGGCGGTGCTTCCAGTGTCATCGGTAATGACGGTGGCGTCGAGGCCATAGCGGGTGGCGCGCCACTTGTTGTCGCGGACCACCCAGGCGGCCGGGCGCGGCAGTGTGTAACCGCGGTCGAGCTGCTGGTCGAACAGGGTGACCAGGCTCTGGCAGAGCGCGGCGGCCATGCCGAGCTCCCGCATGGTGGGGATGCCGTCGAACATCCTGATCTCGATCGTGCCGAAGTCGGGATGCGGGCGGATGTCCCACCACACCTCCTTGATGCTCCGGATGGTGCCGGCGCGCAGCAAGGTGTCCATGTAATCCTCGAACGCCGCCCAGTCGTCCAGCAAGTGGGGTGGACCGGCCGTCGGCAGCTGGCCGAAGACGACGGCACGGCTGGACGCCAGGCCGGTGTCGCTGCCGCTCCAGAACGGGCTGGAGGCGGTGAGGGCGAGGAAGTGCGGAAGGTACGCGGAGAGCGCGTTGACGATCGGGATCGCCTTGTCGACGTTGCGCACACCCACATGGACGTGGACGCCGAACGTCTGGATCCGCCGGGCGAGCCACTGCATCTGCTCGATCAGCTCCGCGTAGCGCTGGATCGGCGCCATGACCGCGTCGCGCCAGTCGCTGATGGGATGGGTGCCCTGGCAGGCCAGCGCGATGCCGCGCGCGGCGGCGGCCGTGCGCAGCTCGGCGATCGTGGCCGCCAGATCGGCCTTCGCCTCGCCGACGGTGTGACTGATATCGGTCACGATCTCGACGGTGGACTCCATCAGCTCATGTCGGATCTTGGGGTTGTCGCCGCCCTCGCTGAGTGACGGCAGCGCGGCCAGCACCTCGCGCGCGTCCTGCCGAAGGTGCATCGTCTCCGCGTCGACGAGCTGAAGTTCCCACTCCACGCCCAGCGTCGCTCCGCGGGATGGGTTGAAGTCAATGGCCACGGCCAACCTCCGTCCACAATCTTTGCAGGTCGATGCGTGGCACGTGGCGCAATTCAGCCAGCGGGTCCCTAAGCCTGGACAAACGCCGGGCCAGGTCGGCGTTTCCCTCCATCATGGCGCGCTGTGCCCGGCACCTGCCGGGGTCCATGCCCTTTGCGGATCATTTGACTCGTACGGGCGGCGACCGATCACGGCCTGTCACCCTTTTCGGTCACTTCCACCCGACTGGGCCCCACCCGAACGAACTAGTTCCACCCGCCCCAAAAGTGCACTGGTCACCCATTGTGACAGTGCTCCCCCAGGGACATGTGCCTCATCGTGACCGTCCGTCACACCGGTCCGACACGTCGCGCACAAGTACCGATCGCGGGACCTGTCGCCTAGTCTTCGGGGAATCATGAGCACACCAATCATGGGCGGACGTCGCCGCGCCGCCGCCGCGCTCACCGTGCCGTTCGTCACGGCGTCCGTCATCGCCGTTCCCGCCGGCCCCGCCGCCGCCGCGAGCGCGGCCGCCGCGACCGCGTCCCGGATCGCGTCGACGTCCTCGGCGAGCGAGACGAACCTGGCCGCCGACCCCGTGGGCGGACCGCAGCTGGGCGGCCGCGGGGTGGTGCTCAACCCGCAGGCGGGCGTGGCCGGGGCGCCGCGGATCAAGGCCTCGTCGTGGCTCATCGCCGACGGCGACACCGGCGAGGTGCTGGCGGCGAAGGACCCGCACGGCCACTACCTGCCCGCCAGCTCCCTCAAGACCCTCACCACGCTGGCGCTCGTCGGCAGGCTCGACCCCGACAGGATGGTGCGGCCGAGCCAGAAGGCCTGCGACGTCGAGGGCACCAAGGTCGGCATGACGCCGAAGATGCAGTACAAGGTGTCCGACCTGTTCTACGCGCTCATGATGATGTCGGCCAACGACTCGGCGGTGGCCCTCTCCGAGGCCAACGGCGGCATGGCCAAGACGCTCGCCGACATGAACGCCGAGGCGCGGCGCATCAACGCCCGCGACACGCTGGCCGGCTCGCCGAACGGTCTCGACAAGGACCTCGGCCTCACCGTCAAGACCCAGCACACCTCCGCGTACGACCTGGCGCTGATCCTGCGCGAGGGCCTGAAGAACCCGGCGTTCCGCAGCTACACGCAGAAGATCGACCACTGGTTCCCGGCGCCGCCCACCAAGGCGCAGCGCAAGAAGGGCAAGAAGACCGGCGGATACCCGATCCACACGCACAACCGCATGCTGGACGGCCAGCGGAACGAGTACGCGGGGATGATCGGCGGCAAGAACGGCTACACCGAGAACGCGCGGCAGACCTTCGTGGCCGCCGCCCGCCGCGGCGGGCACACGATCATCATCTCGCTGATGCGCGCCGACATGCCGCCGTCGGTCTACGCCAAGCAGCTGCTCGACTGGGGCTTCAAGGCGCGTGGCAAGGTCAAGCCGGTCGGCACCCTCGTGGCGCCGGGCGACCCGTCCCCCAAGCCCACGCCCAAGACGGGTCCCAAGGGGCTCCCCGCCGTGAACGTGCTCCCGGGCGACGACTCCGGCGGCGACTGGGCCGTGATCGGGGGCGGCGCGGCCGGCGCGGTTTTGGCCGCGGGCGTCCTGGCGTTCGTGCTGCGGCGCCGCCGCCACGAGGCGCCCGCGCACGCCACCCCCACCGCCGGCGGCTCGGGCCGTCCTGGCGACGCCGGCGGGCCCGGCTTCCCGCACGGCCACCTCCCGTCGGAGACGCTCGAGGAATACCCGCCGCACTACGACGATCAGAGCCGGTGACGACACGGCGCAGGTAGGGGCGCAGTAAGGCTTCCCTCACTGGCCGTGCCCGGATCTCGGGGCTACCCTCGCGGATGACGCCGGTCAGCAGCGCCGCAGGCTGGACGGCGGACCGGCGCCCAGGGAGGAAGCGTCGTGTCATATCGCCGTTCCTATGCGCCACCGACCTCCGAACACCCCAACGTGACCCTGCTGCGCGACGGCTACACCGCCTTCGCCAAGGGAGACATGGACTTCATCCGCGGCGTCCTGGCCGATGACGTGGTCCATCGAGTGCCGGGACGCGGGCCGCTCTGCGGCGAATACCGCACCCCTGAGGAGATCCTCGGGTTCTACGTCCGGCTCTTCGAGCTGTCCGGCGGCACGTTCCGCACCGAGCCCTACGCGGTCATGGCCGACGACGGGCACGGCGTCGCGCTGGTCCAGACGTACGCCGAACGCCCCGGCCGGGTGCTCGACTCGCGCGCGGTCGACGTCTTCAGCCTCGACCACGGGCTGATCACCGAGATCCGCACCCTCGCCGAGGACCAGTACGCCGACGACGCCTTCTGGTCCTGACCCGTCGGTGTCCCGGCCCGCCCGGCCCTGATCCGCGCCGGCCCTGACCCGCCCGGCCCTGGCCCGCGGCCCGTCAGGCCGCCTGTCCCTGCTCCTGCTTCTTGTCCCGGCTCGTGTCGCCGTCGGCGGCGCCGGGGCCGCCGTCCGGCTCGGGGCCTCCAGGCTCGGGCTCGTCCGGCGCCTGCTCGTCGGCGTCCAGGACGACGCTGCGGGTGGCGGTCCAGGCGGCGACGACGAGCATGAACCGGGACGTGATGTTGATCCACACCATCAGCCCGACGAGCACCGCGAACGAGGCGTACAACGGGTTCTCGGTGGTGCGCGACAGCAGCAGCGAGGCGGTCTGCTTGAGCACCTCGAGCCCGACGGCGCCGATCAGCGCGCCCCTGATGATGCGGCGCCACGGGGCGCGCGTGCCCGACAGCCGGGAGAACAGCACCAGGAAGATCAGCGTGTTGAACGCGACCGCGATGGCCAGCGACAGCAGCCGCAGCGCCGTGCCCGCGCCCGTGACCTCCTCCATCCCGATCCAGCCGAGCACGGTGTGCGTGGCGCGGTTGGCGACGGTCGACACCGCCACCGAGAGGATCAGCGTGATGCCCAGGAACAGCAGGACGGCGGCGTCGTAGACCTTCTTGAGGATGAAGTTGGTGTCACCGGCCGGGTCGTTGCCCCAGATGTCGCGGAGCGACTCGCGCAGCACCGACACCCAGCCCAGACCGGTGAACAGCAGGCCGACCAGGCCGATCAGCCCGACCGCGGTCTTGGAGTTGACGATCTGCTCCAGCTGCAGCTGGTCGGACAGCCCCGGCAGCAGCGAGTTGACCGCCTCGACGAAGTAGTCGCGCGCCTTCTCGCTGAACTTCACCACGTAGCCGAGCAGCGCGTAGGCGAGCGCCAGCAGCGGGAAGAACGACAGGAAGCCGTAGCAGGTGAGGGCGGCGGCCAGCCGGTCGCCGCGCCGGTCCTGGTAGCGCTCGTAGGCGCGGGCGACGTGGTCGAACGCGGCCCAGCGGGACCGCAGCCCGCCGAGCCGCTCCTTGCTCGTGTCCTGCACGTGGTCGAAGAACCGCCGCACCCGGGCGATCACCTGGCGCATGCACAGCACGTACCCCTTGGCATCGATTCGATGCGCAGTCAGGTGATCACTTTGTGCAGGGGCAGGTCACCGGGACGGCGCCGCGCCGAAGACGAAGTGGCGCCGGGGACGCCAGACGCCGTCCGCTCCGTGCTCGTAGAGCGCGAAGCCCCCCACCTCGAACTCGGCCTCGTAGGCCGCCAGCTCCTTGAAGGCACGGTCCAAGGCCTCGTCGTGAAGGTGGTGGGCGACGGTGACGTGCGGGTGGTAGGGGAAGTCGAGGTCGCGGCCGAGCGGCCCCGACAACACCTGCCGCTGCACCCGTTCGCATCCGGCGATGCCGTCGGCGACCGCGACGAACACCACGGGCGACAGCGGCCGGAACGTGCCGGTGCCGCGCAGCAGGATGCGGAAGCCGCGCTCGGCCCGGGCGATCGTCCGCAGGTGCTCCTCGATGACGGCGAGACCGCCGGCGGCGACCTCGGTCGGCGGCAGCAGCGTGATGTGGGTGGGGATCGCCGCGGCCAGCGGGTCGCCGAACGACTCCCGCCGGCGCTGCAGCTCCGAGCCGTAGGGCTCGGGGATCGGGATGGCCACCCCGATCGTCCGGGCGCCGTCCCGGACGGGCGCCGGCGCGCCGCCCCCGTGCGGGACGGCCGAAGACGACGGGGGCCTAGCGGCCACGTCCCACGAATCCCACTCGATCGCGCACGACCTCCATGGTGCGCGCCGCGACCGCGCCGGCCCGGGAGGCGCCGCGCGCGAGGATGCGGTCGAGCTCGTCCTCGTCGCTCAGCAGCTTCTGGGTGCGCTCGCGGATCGGCTCGAACGTGTCGAGGACGACCTGGGCGAGGTCCTTCTTGAACTGGCCGTAGCCCGCGCCCTCGTAGCGCCGTTCGAGGTCGCCGATCTCGGTGCCCTCCAGCGCGCCGAAGATGCGCAGCAGGTTGGACACGCCGGCCTTCTCCGCCTCGTCGAACCTCACCTCGGAGCCGGTGTCGGTGACCGCGCGCATGATCTTTTTGCGCATCGGGCCGGGGTCCTCCAGGACGTCGATGATGCCCTGCGGGGACGAGGCCGACTTGCTCATCTTGGCCGTCGGCTCCTGGAGGTCGGTGATCTTGGCGGCGGCCTTGGGGATGAAGGCCTCCGGGATCACGAACGTCTCGCCGAACCGCTGGTTGAAGCGCTGCGCGAGCGTCCGGGTCAGCTCCAGGTGCTGCCGCTGGTCCTCGCCGACGGGGACCTGGAGCTCCTGCCCGCCCTGGACGACGTCCGGGGTGTAGAGCAGGATGTCGGCGGCCATCAGCACCGGGTAGGTGAACAGGCCGACGGTGGTGGCGGCGGTGCCCTGCTTGGCCGACTTGTCCTTGAACTGCGTCATCCGGCCGGCCTCGCCGAAGCCGGTGATGCAGCCCAGCACCCACGCCAGCTCGGCGTGCTCGGGCACGTGGCTCTGCAGGAACAGCGTGCACCGCTCGGGGTCGAGGCCCATGGCCAGCAGCTGGGCGGCCGCGACCTTGGAGCGGCGGCGCAGCGCCTCCGGGTCGTGCTGGACCGTGATCGCGTGCAGGTCGACGACGCAGTAGAACGCGTCGTGGCTCTCCTGCAGCGCGACCCACTGCCGGACCGCGCCCAGGTAGTTGCCGAGGTGGAACGAGTCGGCGGTGGGCTGGATCCCGGACAGCACGCGCGGCGCGGACTGCGCGGCGGCGGGCCGCTCGGCGCTGGACCGCGTGCTGGACTGCGTGCCGGGCTGCGCGCTGGGCTGCGCGGCGGTGGGCTGCTGGGGCGCTTCGGACATGTGCACGGACCGATTCTCTCAGGCCTCGCTCGAGGCGGCGTCGTCGGTGGCTGGGGCGGAGCCGTCTCCGCTCTCCCCCTCCGATGGGACGCCCCCGCGGGCGGGGGTGTTCGGACTGACGCGGACCCGCTCGACCCGCCGCCCGTCCATGCGGGCGACCGCGAGACGGCTGCCGGCGGCCTCCACCCAGTCGCCCTGGGCGGGCACCCGCCCGAGGGCCGCCATGATGTGCCCGGCGACGGTCTCGTACGGCCCGGCGGGAAGCCGGATGCCGGTCTCGGCGGCGAAGTCGTCCAGGTTGAGCAGGCCGTCCACCTCGACCACCCCGCCGTGCAGGCGGCGCGCCTGCGCGTCCTTCACATCATATTCATCGCGGATGTCGCCGATGAGCTCCTCGACCAGGTCTTCGAGAGTGACGATCCCCAGCGTCCCGCCGTACTCGTCCATCACGATCGCCAGATGGTGCCCCTCACGCCGCATCTCCGACAGCACCGGCAGCACCAGGCGGGACGGCGGCAGGTAGAGCACCGGCCTGACCAGCTCGCCCACCGGCACGGACCGGTCGGCGACCTCCGGCACGAGCAGGTCGCGGATGTGCACGAAGCCGATCACCTCGTCGTGCGAGACGCGGCAGACCGGGAACCGCGAGTGCGGGCTGACCGCCGCGACGCGCGCGGCGGCCGCCAGCGGCAGCGCCGCGTCCAGGAACTCCACCTCGGTCCGCGGCACCAGGACCTCGCGCAGCGGGCGTTCCCCGGCCGCGAAGACCTCCTCGATCAGTGCCCGTTCCTCGGCGGTGAGCTGGGTGTTCTTCGCCACCATGGCGCGCATGCGCTCGGCGGTGATCTCCTCGCGCAGCGCCTCGGGGTCGCCGCCGCCCAGCCGCACGGCGAGGTCGGTCGACTTCGACAACAGCCAGACCAGCGGCCGCGCGACCCGCCGAGGGGGCCGGCGCGGCGCGACCTGCCGCGTGAGGTCCATTCGTTCAGCCTTTCCGGGTTGGCCTTACGGATAGCCTGGACCGACATTCCCGCCGCGCCCAGAGCCCAATTTCCAGGAGGACCCGCCCGTGAAGCTGCTCGTCACCGGAGGTGCCGGATACATCGGCAGCGTCGTCACCGCGCTGCTCCTGGAGGCCGGCCACGAGGTCGTCGTGCTGGACGACCTGTCCACCGGGCACGGGGACGCGGTACCCGAGGGCGCCACCCTGGTCGAGGGGACGCTGCGCGACGAGGCCTTCGGGATCCTCGACGGCGCCGGGTTCGACGCGGTGCTGCACTTCGCGGCCAAGTCGCTGGTCGGCGAGTCGGTGGAGAAGCCCGGGCTCTACTGGGACAAGAACCTCGGCGAGTCGCTGGCGCTGCTGGACGCGATGCGCCGGACCGGCGTATCGAAGATCGTCTTCTCGTCGACCGCGGCCACCTACGGCGAGCCGGAGTCGACGCCGATCCTGGAGACCGACCCGACCCGGCCGACCAACCCGTACGGCGCGTCCAAGCTGGCGATCGACACCGCGCTGGCGGAGTACGCGCGGCTGTTCGGCATCGGCGGGGTCTCGCTGCGCTACTTCAACGTGGCCGGGGCGCACGGGACGTTCGGCGAGCGCCACACCGTCGAGACCCACCTGATCCCCAACGTCCTCAAGGTCGCGCTGGGTCAGCGCGAGTCGGTCAACGTGTTCGGCGAGGACTACCCGACGCCGGACGGCACCTGCGTCCGCGACTACGTGCACGTGGTCGACCTGGGCGTGGCGCACCTGCTGGCGCTGGACGCCTGCGCGCCGGGCGCGGACGGCGCCCCGGGCGAGCACAAGATCTTCAACCTGGGCAGCGGCAGCGGCTACTCGGTCAGCGAGGTCGTCGAGGTCTGCCGCGAGGTGACCGGGCATGCGATCCCGGCCGTGGTCGGCCCGCGCCGGGCCGGCGACCCGGCGGTGCTGGTGGCCTCCTCCGACAAGATCCAGTCCGCGCTCGGCTGGAAGCCGGAACGCGACCTGCGCACGATGGTCACCGACGCGTGGACCTTCATCAAGACCACCCGGTGAACCCCGCGGCCGCCTTCGAAGAGGCCTACCGGCGGGCGCCCGAGGGCGTCTGGCACGCGCCCGGCCGGATCAACCTGATCGGTGAGCACACCGACTACAACGACGGCCTCGTGCTGCCCTTCGCCATCGGCCTCGGCGTCTCGGTGGCCGCCGCGCGCCGCGACGACGACGTCCTGCACGTCCGGTCGCTCCAGGCCGCCGACGAGGGCGTGGAGGTCCGGCCCGGCGACCGGGTGCCGGGCTGGGCGGCCTACCCGGCGGGCGTCGCGGCGTTGCTGCGCGAGCACGGCGTCCGCGGGGCCTCGCTGCTGATCGACTCCGACCTGCCCGCGGGGGCGGGGCTGTCGTCCTCGGCCGCGCTGGAGTGCGCGACGGCCCTGGCCCTGTGCGAGCTGTACGGCGTCGAGATCGGCCGCCGGGAGCTGGCCGCGCTGGCCCAGCGGGCCGAGAACGACTACGTGGGCGTGCCCTGCGGGATCATGGACCAGTCGGCCTCGCTGCTGTGCGAGGACGGCCACGCGCTGCTCCTCGACTGCCGTTCGGGCCTGTCCGGGCAGGTGCCGTTCGCGCCGGGCGCGGCCGGGCTGACCCTGCTGGTCGTCGACACGCGCGCCGAGCACGCCCTGGGCGACGGCGAGTACGCGCGGCGGCGGGCCGAGTGCGAGGAGGCCGCCCGGCTGCTGGGCGTGCCCGCCCTGCGCGACGTGAAGGACCTGGCGGCGGCGCTCGGGTCGCTGGCCGATCCGGTGCTGCGCCGCCGCGTCCAGCACGTCGTCACCGAGAACCACCGGGTCGAGGCCGCCGCCGGGCTGCTGCGCGCCGGGGCCGTCGCGGAGCTGGGATCGATGCTGACGGCCTCCCACCTCTCGTTGCGCGACCAGTACGAGGTGTCGTGGCCGGAGGCCGACGTGGCCGTCGAGGAGGCGCTGCGGACCGGCGCCCGGGGCGGTCGCATGATCGGCGGCGGGTTCGGCGGCTCGGTGATCGTGCTGGTCGCCGCCGACCGGGCCGCGGCGGTCCGCGACGCGATCACCGGCGCCTACGCGGCGCGCGGCTGGACGGCCCCGGTGATCTCGGCGCCGGCCCCGGCGCGCGGCGCCCACCGCGTCAGCTGAGTCGCGGCGCGACCGGACCCGGCACGGCTCCAGGCGGCGCGGTCTCAGCCGCCGCGGCCACGGGCGGCGCGGTCTCAGCCGCCGCGGGTGACGCGTACCCGCGCGATGGCGGTGTTGTCGGCCGGGCTTCGGTCACCGAGCGCGGTCGAGACGGTCACGGCGAAGCTCTGGGCGGTCCCCCGCTCGGCCGTCGCGCGCACCGGCACGTAGAACGTGCGCTGATCACCGACCGCCAGCCTGCCGAGCGAGCACCGCAGGAAGTGGCCGCCGTCCCGCTCGCCGGTCGACCGGCAACGCCGTGACACGGCCATGCGGGCGCCGTGCGCGCCCAGGTGGAGCGTGACACCGCGCGCCGCCCGCGGCCCGCGGTTGACGACGGCCGCGGCGAGCAGGAACGAACCGCGCGGGCGAACCCGGCGCGGCACGATCAGCCGCACCGCGAGGTCGGTGCTCGGCATCACCCGTGTGATCAGGACCGACGCGTTGTCGTGGAGGTCGGGGTCAGTGACGGCGCCGGTGATGGTCACCCGGGCGCGCGCACGGTGAACGCCACGGGCGGCCGGCTTCACGATCCCCTGGATGTGGAGGGTGCGCGACATCCCGGCGGCGAGCGCCGCCGTGCGGCACCGGAGGACACGGCCCCGGTCGCGGCAGCCGGGGTCGGAGACGGCGACGACGGCGAGCCCCCGGGGGAGCCGGATCGTGGTCACCGCCCTCCCGGCCGCCGACGGCCCGGCGTTGCGGAGCCGCACCCGGTAACCGACGACGTCGCCGGCCTTCACCCGGCGCTCCGGCCCGGTCAGATCGACGCGCAGGTCGGCCCTGGGGGGCGGCGTCCGTTCGGCGGCCTGGACGGGGGCGGCCGCGATCAACAGGGCGGCGCCGGCTGAGCCGTGCGCGACCAGAACCCGACGCATGGAAGATCCACTCCGACTGCGACTCTGCTGTTGTGTACGGAGTGGAGTCTATTGGACGCGGTGTGTCATCGATCGTGGCTGACACGCCGAATTCGCAGGTCAGGAGAGTTTTGCGGTCAGGAGAGCTCGTCGTTGATGCTCTCCTGGAGGCGGGCGGCCGCCTCGGCGGCCTCGTTCTCGCCCAGCGCGGTGTAGCCCGCGATGGCCTCGCCGACGCTGCGCAGCGCCTCGTCGTAGCGCGAGAGGTTGGCCAGCAGGCGCGCCTCGTCGTAGGCGACCATCGACGTCTCCCAGGTGCGGGCGGCCTGCTCGTCGGCTCCGTCGCCCGGCAGCTCCGCCAGCGCGGCCCTGGCCCGGGACATCTCCTCCACCGCCTCGTCCCCGCGGCCCGCCCACAGCAGGCACAACGCGCCGCGGCGGCGGGTCCGCACCACTCCGTAGACGTCCTCGGCGGCGGCGAACGACGCGGCCGACTCGGCGAACCGGTCCGCCGCCAGCGCGTCCTTGTCGAGCGCGGTGAGCAGCTCGGCGGCCGTCTCCAGCAGCTGACCGGCGGCGCCGGGGTGGTCCTCCTCACCGGCCAGCTCGGCGAACGTCTCGGCGGCCTGCGCCTCGCCCAGCTCGCGCTGGGAGTGGGCGAGGATGAAGCGAACCCGGCGGTGGGGCATCGGGTCGTCGTCCCGCGCGAGCACCGGGATCGCCTCCTCGGCCACCTCGGCGGCCTCGAAGTGGCGCCCGGTCGTGTAGTAGGCGGCGGCGAGCTCCACCCGCGCGTGGGCGGCCGGGGCGTGCGCGCCGGCCGCGGTCATCCCGGCCACCGCCTCGACCAGGTCGGGCACGGCGTCCGCGGCGCGTTCGGCCGACAGCAGCAGCGTGCCGCGCTCGGCGTGCGCGGCCAGGCGCAGCCTGGGCTGCCCGGCGTGCGCCAGGGTCTCGTCGAACGCGGCGAGCGCCTCGGCCACGACCTCGGGCCCGCCGGAGGCGTGCGACAGCAGCTGGCCGAGCAGGAAGGCCGCCTGGCCGCGCGCGTCCGGGTCGTCGAGCGTGCGCAGCGCCTCGAGCGCCTGCCGGACGGCCGCGACCGCCTCCTCGTGGCGGCCGATCCGGGCCAGCGCCTGGGCCCGGTGCAGCTCCAGGTCGCCGATCTCGCGCGGCTCGGTCGCCTCCAGGCCCGCCAGCACCACGATCGCCTCGTCCGGGCGGCCCGACTCCAGGTGGTGGCCGCTCAGCCGCAGCCGCGCCGACCGGGCACGCCGGGTGCCGGGCGCGTGCTCGTCGAGGAAGGCCACGGCCTCCGTCAGCAGCGTCAGCCCCTCCTCGGCCTGGCCGAGCCCGGCGAGGAGGCCGCCGATCCGGCTGAGGACCGAGTGCTGGAGGACGGTGTCGCCCGCCTCCGCGTACAGCTCGGCGGCCCGGCGCCACTCCGCCAGGCCCGCCTCGGGGTCGCCGTTCATGAACAGTTCGAGGCCGCGGCCGTCGCCGCGCCGCGCCCGCTGGGCCGTGGTGAGCTCCGCGCCGGTCGCCTCGGCCACCTCGTCGAAGCGCCGCCAGGCGGCGGAGGCCGACGCGACGTCCTGCTCCGTCCAATGGTCGTCGGCCGCGTCCAGGAGCACGTCCAGGTCGTCGTCGGCGCCGTGGTCGGCGACCGGGCGGCTCCGTCCGGCCTCGGTCGCGCCACCGGCCTGGGCGACGGCCTCGGCGGCGGTCGCCCGGGGCGGGCGGCGGTCGTGCGCGGTCAGCGGCAGATGATCGACGAGCGGCTCCGCGGCGAGGATCTCGCGGACCCGGTCACCCTGCCGGGACGTGCCGTTGCGGGCGTCGAACCGCGCCCCGAGCTCGGTCGCCGCCCTTTCCAGGTCGGCGCGCAGTTCGGCGGCGGTCACCTCGGCGGCCGGGCGGTCGGCGTGCGCGGGGCGGCGGAGGGTGACCTCCGCACCGGCGCCCGCCTCCTCCAGCCGCCGCAGGAGCAGCGCCGCGGACGCCGCGAAGCGCATCGCCGAATGCGGGCTGGGCGCACGGTCGAGCCACCCCAGATGCCGCTGGACGATCTCCAGCCCGCGGGCCTCGTTGCCGGTCCGCGCGCAGAACTCGACGTGCTCGGCGACGTCGGCGAAGTCCGCGATGGTGGAACGCATGATCCGGTAGGCGCGGCGGTGCGCGTCGCGCGCCTCGTCCAGCCGTCCCGACCGCAGGTAGACCGGCAGCAGCGCGGTCAGGATGCCCTGCGGCTGCTCGGTGCAGTTGAGCTCGGCGCTCAGCACCGGCGCGGCGATCGCCAGCGCCTCCTCGTCCCGTCCGAGCACGGCCAGGTGGTGCACCATGCCCGTCGGGTCGCACCCCGCGCAGTCCGCCAGGTCGTCGCGCGGCGCGGCGCGCCAGCGCGCGTACCACTCGTCGGCCCCCGCGGCGTCGCCGACGTGGCGGGCCACCACGTGCCGGTAGTGGAAGACCGCCTGGAGGCTGTGCCCGCCGAGCCGGTAGCGCCGCTCCATGTCGTCGAGGACGGCGTGCGTGCGGTCGAGCGGGATCTCCGGGAACAGGGTGAGCGAGTTCACCATCCACTTGAAGTGCCAGAGCAGGCGGTGCTCCTCGCCGTACCGGCCGGGCTCGCGGTCGTGCTCGGACAGGCAGCGGCTGAACGTGGTGAACGCCTTGGCCGGCTCGCCGCCGTACTGGTACGCGGTGGTCAGCTCCATGCGCACCCGGAACGCCAGCTCCGGCTCGGCCGCGGCCTCGGCCTGCCTGAGCGCGTCCTCCACCAGGACCGTCCGCGCCTCCCCGTAAGGGAGCTCCCCCGCACGCGCCATCAGGTCATAGACATCGTCAACGCTCACTGTGCCCCCTCCAGGAGGACGACCCCCCAGACCTCCCCGGCAAAAGCCGGCTGACCGACGACCCGCATTCCGCTGCGCTCCATTCCGGTCACCGGTCAGCCGCCCCCGGGTCATGGACGGCCCAGTCGAGCAGGCCGATGAAGGAACGGTTGAGGACGGCGGTGTCGGCGGCGCGCAGCGGATGGTGGCCGAGCAGCAGCGCCTGCCCGTACAGCGCCTGGACGGCCAGCTCGACGAGACCGTCCTCGGCCAGGGCGGTGACGCGGCGCGTGAGCGGGTTGCGGTGGTTGAGGACCAGCTGCGGGCGGTCCCGTTCGACCTCGCTGTTCATCGCGCCGAGCACGTCGTTCCAGAGGTCGTCGGCCAGCTCGCGGGCCTCCTCCAGCTCCGCCTGGTGCCGCGCGGCGCGGCTGGTCAGGTAGAGCGCGGGCAGCGACGCGGGGTCGAAGTCGCGGAGCACGACCTCGCAGCCGAGCCGGTCGACGGCGCGCTGCGCGGCGGCCAGGAACGGCCGCAGCGCCAGCTCGGCGGCCGGGTCGACCACGCCGAAGTGGGTGGTGAGCTCGGCCGGGTCCAGCCGGCGCACCGCGGCGTCGGGGTCGATGCCGGGCAGCCGTTCGATGATCTCGGTGTCGTGGACGTAGCCGCCGTTCACCAGGCCGACGCCCTGCGCGGACGAGACGGCCGACAGGCGCCGGAACTCCTCGACGCTCGTGGTGTAGCGGACGGCGGAGTGGCGCGTGCGGAACTCGGCCAGTGTCATCGGCCCGGCCGAGGTCTCGAACTCCAGCCACCGGTCGACGATGCGGAGCATGTCGTCGTCGTGCAGGGCCATCGCCTTCACGCCGAGCTGGTGCAGCCGCAGGAAGCCGCGCAGCCGCGCCGGGTCGGTCTCCGACAGCCGGACCAGCCACTGCCGCAGCTGCTCGCCGAGCGCGTGCCGGGTCGACTCCAGCAGCTCGTCCTCGTACAGCGCCTCGCGGCTCGCGGTCGGCCGCAGCTCGCCCGCGTCGACGACGCAGCGGACGAAGAACGCCCACTCGGGCAGCAGGCCGTCCACGCTCTCGGCCAGCAACATCCGCTTGAGGTAGACCCGATGCGCGCTCCGGGCGCTCGGCGTGACCGCCTGCGGCAGGACGAACGCGACGCCGGTGAGGCCCGCCTCGGGCACGTCGAGGTCGATGACGTCGTACGGCTCGAACCCGTACAGCTCCCGGCAGTAGGCGTCGAGCGCGCGGCGGCGGCGCGCCGGATCGGGGTGGGCGGCCCGCCACGGCGGGCCGTCGCCGGTGATCGGCGTGCCGTCCACGGTGAGCGCGGTCGGCAGCAGCGAGCCGTACGCGCGGGCCAGCTCGGCGACGGTGGCCGGGGCGAGCAGGTCGGCCGAGCCCGGACGGGGCCGCAGCGTGACCGACGTGCCGGGCGTCTCGCGTCCGGCGGCGGGGTCTCCCCCGGAGCCGTCGTCGTCCCGGCCCGGGATCTCGACGCGGTAGCGGCCGTCGGCGAAGCCGGTCCAGCGGACGGTCCGGGCGTCCGGGCCGCCCCTGGCGGACCGGGTCACGACCTCGATCTCGTCCGCGACGAGGAACGCCGACAGCAGGCCGATCCCGAACTGGCCGAGGAAGTCGTGGCGGGCGAAGCCCAGCTCGTCGCGCTTGGACGAGCGGCCGATGGTGGCGAGCAGCCGGTGCACCTCGTCCTCGGTGAGGCCGATCCCGTCGTCGTGGACGCACAGCAGCCCGTCCCCGGTCTCGATCGTGACCGTGCCGGGTCCCTCGCCGCGCGCCGTGATGGCGTCGACCGCGTTCTGCAGGAGTTCGCGCAGGTAGACCCGGGGGCTGGAGTAGAGATGGCGGCTGAGCAGATCCACCACGCCACGAAGATCGACTTGAAACGCCTGCTCCACCCGCTCGCCCTCCGACATTGGCCCCCGTGGCTGACCAGTCACCTTATCGACTCCATGCAGGACATCCCCGGCAATTACGGCGCGAGCCCCGGGCCGTCGTGCGACCCGGGGCTCGTGGCGACCGGTGCGATCAGATCCGGTGCGATCAGATCCGGTGCGATCAGATCCGGTGCGATCAGATGAGGCCCAGCTTGCGGACCGCGTCGCGCTCCTCGGCCAGCTCGCCGACGGAGGCGTCGATGCGGGCGCGGGAGAAGTCGTCGATCTCCAGGCCCTGGACGATCTGCCAGGTGCCGTTCGCCGTGGTGACCGGGAAGGACGAGATGAGGCCCTCGGGCACGCCGTAGGAGCCGTCGGAGACGACCGCCATGGAGGTCCAGTCACCGTCCGCGGTGCCGTTGACCCAGGTGTGCACGTGGTCGATCGCCGCCGAGGCGGCGGAGGCCGCCGAGGACGCGCCCCGGGCCTCGATGATCGCGGCGCCGCGCTTGGCCACGGTCGGGATGAAGTCGTTCTCCAGCCAGGCCTGGTCGTTGACGGTCTCGGCGGCGTTCTTGCCGGCGATCTCGGCGTGGAAGAGGTCCGGGTACTGGGTGGCCGAGTGGTTGCCCCAGATGGTCAGCTTCCTGATGTCGGAGACCGAGACGCCGGCCTTCTTCGACAGCTGCGCCAGCGCGCGGTTGTGGTCGAGGCGGGTCATCGCGGTGAAGCGCTCGGCCGGGACGTCCGGCGCGTGCTGCTGGGCGATGAGGGCGTTGGTGTTGGCCGGGTTGCCCACGACGAGGATCTTGATGTCGTCCGCGGCGCCGGCGTTGATCGCCTCGCCCTGCGGCTTGAAGATGCCGCCGTTGGCCTCGAGCAGGTCGCCGCGCTCCATGCCCTTGGTGCGCGGGCGGGCGCCGACGAGCAGGCCGACGTTGGCGCCCGCGAACGCCTGGGTGGCGTCGTCGAAGATGTCGATGCCGTCGAGCAGCGGGAACGCGCAGTCGTCCAGCTCCATGGCGGTGCCCTCGGCGGCCTTGACCGCCTGCGGAATCTCCAGCAGGCGCAGGCGTACGGGCGTGTCCGCGCCGAGGAGCTGACCGGACGCGACGCGGAACAGCAGCGCGTAGCCGATCTGGCCGGCGGCGCCGGTGACGGTGACGTTGACTGGGGTGCGAGCCATTGCCTTCTTCATCTCCTGCTGTGGCCTGAGGGGCTCAGGCGGCCGTCCTTCAGGCGGTCGGGTTCGAGATCCGAAATCGGAGCCGCCGCGAGGTTTCTCTCGTTGTCGAGATATTTCCAGCTGCCAGGCTATCGCGCGGCCGACGTGCCACATCCCCCAGGTGCGCCGACCGGCATGGCGCCCGCCGCCCGCGTCCCCGGGTGATCGCACGGAACGCGGGAGGCGGCCCCGGATCACCGGGACCGCCTCCGACGTCAGGTGCCCGCGCGAGGGCCGGGCAAGGGTCAGGCGAGGATCGCGAGGGCCTTGTTGAAGGTCTCCGACGGCCGCATGACCGCCTCAGCCTTGGCCGGGTCGGGCTGGTAGTAGCCGCCCAGGTCGACCGGCGCGCCCTGAACGGCGAGCAGCTCGTCGACGATGGTCTGCTCCTGCTCGGCGAGGCTCGCGGCCAGCGGGGCCAGCGCCGCGGCCAGCTCGGCGTCGTCGGTCTGCGCGGCCAGCTCCTGCGCCCAGTAGAGCGCGAGGTAGAAGTGGCTGCCGCGGTTGTCGATCCCGCCGAGGCGGCGGGTCGGCGACTTGTTCTCGTTGAGGAAGGTGGCGGTGGCACGATCCAAGGTGTCGGCGAGGATCTGCGCCCGAGCGTTGCCCGTGGACGTGGCCAAGTGCTCGAAGCTGGCGGCCAGCGCGAAGAACTCGCCGAGGCTGTCCCAGCGGAGGTAGTTCTCCTTGACCAGCTGCTGCACGTGCTTGGGCGCGGAACCGCCGGCGCCGGTCTCGAACAGGCCGCCGCCCGCCATCAGCGGGACGATCGAGAGCATCTTGGCGCTGGTGCCCAGCTCCAGGATCGGGAAGAGGTCGGTGAGGTAGTCGCGCAGCACGTTGCCGGTGACCGAGATGGTGTTCTCGCCGCGGCGGATGCGCTCCAGCGAGAGCTTGGTCGCCTCGACCGGCGCCAGGATCTCGATCCGCAGGCCCTCGGTGTCGTGCTCGGGCAGGTACGCCCTGACCTTCTCGATCAGCTGGGCGTCGTGGGCGCGGCTCTCGTCGAGCCAGAACACGGCCGGGTCGCCGGTGGCGCGGGCGCGGCCCACGGCCAGCTTGACCCAGTCGCGGATGGGCGCGTCCTTGGTCTGGCACATCCGAAAGATGTCGCCGGCCGAGACCGGCTGCTCCAGGACGACCTGACCGGCCTCGTCGACGACGCGGACGGTGCCGTCGGCGGGGATCTCGAAGGTCTTGTCGTGGCTGCCGTACTCCTCGGCCTTCTGCGCCATCAGGCCGACGTTGGGCACCGAGCCCATGGTGGCCGGGTCGTAGGCGCCGTTGGCCCGGCAGTCGTCGATGACGGCCTGGTAGAGGCCGGCGTAGCTGGAGTCGGGGATGACGGCCAGGGTGTCGGCCTCCTCCCCGTCCGGGCCCCACATGTGGCCGGAGGTACGGATCATCGCCGGCATCGAGGCGTCAACGATCACGTCGCTCGGCACGTGCAGGTTGGTGATGCCGCGGTCGGAGTCGACCATGGCGAGCTCGGGACCCTCGGCCAGCTCGGCCTCGAAGGAGGCCTTGATCGCGGCGCCCTCGGGGAGGTCGTCGAGGCCGGCGAGGATGGCGCCGAGGCCGTCGTTGGGGGACAGCCCCGCCGCGGTGAGGGTGGCGCCGTGCTCCTCGAAGGTCCTGGGGAAGAACGCGCGGACCACGTGACCGAAGATGATCGGGTCGGAGACCTTCATCATGGTCGCCTTGAGGTGCACCGAGAACAGCACGCCCTCGGCCTTGGCACGGGCCACCTGGGCGCTGAGGAACGTGTTGAGCTCGGATACTCGCATCACCGACGCGTCGACCACCTCGCCGGCGAGCACGGGCACCGACTCGCGCAGCACGGTCACGCCGCCGTTGGGCGTGTCGAGCTCGATGCGCAGGGAGCCGTCGGCGGCGACCACGGCGGAGGTCTCGGTGGAACGGAAGTCGTCACCGGTCATCGTCGCGACGTTGGTCTTGGACTCCGTCGTCCAGGCCCCCATGCGGTGCGGGTGGTTGCGCGCGTACGCCTTGACCGACGCGGGCGCCCGGCGGTCGGAGTTGCCCTGGCGGAGCACCGGGTTGACCGCGCTGCCCTTGACCTTGTCGTAGCGGGCGCGGATGTCGCGCTCCTCCTCGGTCTGCGGGTCGTCGGGGTAGTCCGGCAGCGCGTACCCCTGGGACTGCAGCTCGGCGATCGCGGCCTTCAGCTGCGGCATCGAGGCGGAGACGTTCGGCAGCTTGATGATGTTGGCGTCCGGGGTCTCGGAGAGCCGGCCGAGCTCGGTGAGGGCGTCGTCGATGCGCTGGCCCTCCTCCAGGAACTCGGGGAAGACGGCGATGATGCGGCCCGCCAGCGAGATGTCGCGGGTCTCCACCGTGACCCCGGCGGTCGACGCGTACGCCTGGATGATCGGCAGGAACGAATAGGTGGCGAGGGCCGGGGCCTCGTCGGTGTGCGTGTAGATGATGGTCGAGTCGGTCACCCGGGACACTCCCTCTATTCACGATGCGCCATTGCTCGATATCAAGATATCTGGTGATTCATCGGCCCATGACAAAGAGGTGGCGCCAAACGTGCTGGACACTTTGTTACTGACCGGTGTTACTTGTCAGTCGGGAACGACCCAGGCCACCACGGCGATCGCCGTCGCGAAGATCGTCATGGTGACCACGTCCACCCATTTCTTGCGGGTCTCGAGCATCCCGACCTGACTCGGGGGAAGCACCAGCCGCGCCAGGGCCCCGAAGAGCACCGCGGCGGCGATGAGAGCCGAACCCTTGCGGAAATAGTTGAACGAGCACAACACCAGTCCGCCCGCGACCCCGCACAGCACGATCACATAGGGCAGCTGGCCCAGCCAGTGCGGCGTGGCTCCGCGCCTCTTCGGCGCCTTCCGCCGGCGCCGGTGCAACTCCGTGCTCATGGCCCTCGCTCTGCGGGTCGCGGGATCTCCCTCCCACGGTAGCGGCAGCCCGCCGCGGAGCCGAACGACGCGTCCCGTGACGCACATTCCTCCCTTACTGAGGGCTCCTGACGGCAACGACTCACGGCAGAGGCGTTACGGAGGGGATCCGAAGTGTCCCGATGGACACGAAAAGCCTTGTGTCACAGTCCCTACTCGCCAGTAGGAGGGTGTGACCGGGGGGCGCCCGGGTAACCCGGCAGACAGGGGTCGCTAACTAGCTGGGAGGACTGCCGTGGAGGGGCCGTTCATGCGGATCGAGGACAGCGGGCTGGTGATGCCGCTGCGCCCCGACGTCACGACGGTCGGTCGAGGGCGAGGAGTCGATATTCGCCTCGAGGACCCGAGTGTGTCCCGATTGCACGCAGAGATCGTTCGGCGCGGCCCGTACGTATACGTGGTCGACATGGGCCTGTCGCGGAACGGCACCCGTGTCAATGGCCGGCCGATCGCCCGTCGCGTACTGGAGGACGGTGACGTCGTGAGCTTCGGCACGGCGCGCTGCCGTATGGGGGGAATCCCCCGCGAGGAGGTCGATCCCGACGTCGAGCTGCGGCGTGCCGTGGCTCCCGAACTCACCCGCCGCGAGGTCGACGTACTGACCTCGCTCTGCCGCCCCGCCCTCTCGGACGAGGCCTTCGTCGCGCCCGCCACCGCGCGCGAGATAGCCGCCGACCTCGTGGTGACCGAGGCCGCGGTCAAGCAGCACCTGCTGCGCCTCTACCAGAAGTTCCGCATCCCCGAGGGCGCCAACCGCCGGACCCGGCTGGCCAACGAGGTCATCGCGATGGGCCTCGTCCGTCCGCTTCCCCCGGTACACGTTCCGCAACAGAACCGCCCCCCGATGGACGGCCAAGGAGGCGTCCGCCGCACCGGCCCACCGGGCGCCACCCATGCGACCGGCCACCCGGCCGGTACGCGCGGGGCCGCCGCCGCGGGCCGCCGCGCGAGCTGAGCCGCCCCAGGCCCGGCTGAGCGAGCTTGCGGCCGCCCTCCGAATCGGCAGCGCAAACCGGGAGGGCGGCCGCAAACCGCACCGCCCGCGGTGTTCGTGCGATCAGATCTGATCGCACGAACACCGCGGGCGGT